>DAMBYU010000002.1:0-781964 GCA_032051265.1 Buttiauxella sp. | reverse complement strand
GAGAGGAGGAACAGATGGTAATAAGTGATCCGCTGGTACTGACTAACGTAGCGACGTGCTCAGCCATTGTGCTGCGCCTGATGCTGTTCCGCAAGCCTGGTGCGACGCATCGCTGGTGGGCATCGTGGCTGGCATACCTAATTATCCTTGCGTATGCCTCTGTACCGTTCCGCTACTTCTTCGACTTCTACGTCCATGTGCACTGGGCGTCGGTAATTATCAACTTAATCATCTGCGCTGCTGTATTCCGTGCACGCGGCAATGTCGCGCGGCTGTTCCAGGTACTGAGGCCGGAATGAACCAACAACAATTTCAGAAGGCGGCTGGGTTAAGCTCCGGGTTAGCTGCGCGCTGGTTTCCACACATTGACGCAGCGATGAAAGAATTCGGCATTACCGCACCAGCAGACCAGGCGATGTTTATCGCGCAGGCAGGGCATGAGTCGGACGGCTTCACCGCTGTGGTGGAGAACCTGAATTATACGCCTGCGGCGCTGGTCGCCACGTTCGGCAAGCGCATCACTCAGCAACAGGCTAACGCCCTGGGCAGAACAACCGAACATGCAGCCAGACAGGATGCTATCGCTAATCTGGTCTATGCGGGACGCTTCGGCAATAAGGCATCTGGCGACGGCTGGAAGTATCGTGCACGTGGACTGATAGGCATTACCTTTCTGGATAACTACCGCACCTGTGGCGCCGCGCTGAAGCTTGACCTGGTAGCATCCCCGGAGCTGCTGGAGCAGGAACAGCACGCGGCACGTTCCGCTGCATGGTTCTACACCTCAAAAGGCTGCATGACCTACGGCGCTGACATCCTTCGCGTCACCCGCATCATCAACGGCGGCCTGAATGGCATTGATGACCGTAAGGCCCGTTACAACAAAGCGCGGGCGGCGCTGCTGGTATGAAAATAAAATTTGAGGGCTCAACCGCTCACTTCGCAAAAGACTTACATCCATCTCACGGCCCACAAAAATGGCCGTGGTGGCGTTTATTTTCAATCGGCGTTGTTCGGCAGGATATTCCCCGTCCATCAACAGGGCGACGAATGTGGTTTTACACACGTTGGGGTGCTGGCTATGTGGGAATTTATTTAGACAGGCGAAGACTATGAAACTGCGCTACCAGCTCCTGATTGCGGTATTCGTCGCCAGCCTGGCTGGTGGCCTTGTCTGGGTTGCTATGCATTACCACGGCAAATATCTTGATGAGCAGCAGCGGGCCGACACAGCAGAGCAAAGCCTGGGGCTGGCGAACGCCACTATTACTGACATGCAGACGCGCCAGCGCGACGTGGCCGCGCTCGATGCGAAATACACAAAGGAACTTGCTGATGCCAAAGCGTCTATTGACCAGCTTGAACGCGATGTTGCTACTGGCCGTAAGCGGCTGCAAATCGCCGCCACCTGCAAGCCAGTGTCCGGAACCTCCGGCACCGCCGGCGTGGATGATGCTACCGGCCCCCGACTTACTGACGCCGCTGAGCGGGATTATTTCACCCTCAGAGAGCGAATCGAAGTAGCCGGGAAGCAAATAGCCGGATTGCAGCAGTACATCATAGAGCAGTGCTTAAACTAGGATAAACATGAACGAACAAGCCAATAAAATTCTTGCTGACCTGTTGCAGAAGGCCAGTAACGGCATTGATGCTGCGGTGTCATTCAGTCAGGCACAGATTCCAGACGTTGTGCACCAGTTGCTGGTGTGGAACTTTGCAGTAAGCATCATTTTTAGCCTGTTGGGTTCAGCGCTATTTGTGGCGGCTCAGTATGCGGTATGGCGCGGGATTAAGTATCTCCGAAAGCAGTGGGAAGGCGATGACATTATTGACCACCCTGAAGTGATTCCGATGGTCATGGCGTGGTTCCTGACATTGAGTCCTTTAGTGTGGGTTGATTTGGCATGGCTGAAAATCTGGCTCGCTCCAAAGCTTTACCTGATTGAGTACGCATCTCACCTGCTGAAGTAAATAATTCTCCGACAAGGGATAACGGTTAGCCACGCTGTGAAGCGTCGCGAAGCTGGCCCATCAACGGCAAGGATCATGAAATGATTGCTACTATCGGGACCATCCTCGTCTGGTCCCTTATCGTTATTGCGGGCGCTGCTGGCCTACTGTTCGCATTCATCGGCTTTATGTTCTTTATCAACTGGCCGAAGTGACGCCGACGGGTAAGGCATTACAACAGGCATTCACTGAGTGCCTGTGATAATGCAACCAGACTGGATGAAACGTATGTTGTTTAACCAATAGGTGTTATAGTAACTCACATTCATTATGTGGGTAAAAATTATGTCATTCTTCAGCGATGCGGTGAAGCGTATCAGTGACTCGACCTGGACGATTGTTTCCTGCCCAGAGTGTGAAAATAGATCGCGGCATCCGATGACGAAAATAAGCCGCAAACAGGCTCTGCTATGCCCACACTGTAAGTCGTTATTTGTCGCTCAGCGCTAACATCATCTACATGAAATGACCGCCTCCGCGCGGTTTTTTATTGCCTTACTACGAGCCACTGGCATCCGCTGGTGGCTTTTTTATGCGCATCGCACGCGCAACTCAGAGAGTCTTTCAGCAGTGAGCCTGGGCAATGCCGTTACCTCTTGGCGGCTTTGCCGTGCGACAGGCTCACGTCTAAAAGGAAATAAATCATGGGTCAGAAAATCGTTACGTTATCCGGCGCAGCGACAGATGTGCTGTATGCGCTGTTCTTCCGCGGCGCGTTGCAGAGTGGCGACCTGCCATCAAAATCTGGCGCCGCAGAGCTGCGTGAGTTCGGATTCGCTGAAACCCGCCATGCCGCCACGGAATATCAGAAGGAAAATTACTTCACCTTCCTGACCGCTGAAGGGCAGACGTTTGCAGTTGAGCACCTGGTCAATACGCGCTTCGGTGAGTCGGTGGCAAAGCAGGAATACTTCTGCCCGCTGGCGATCGGGATTCAGGACGCGCAAAAGGTGCTCGATGATATTGATAAGCAGATCCGTAATAGCGATGCCTTTAAGGATCTGGTGCCCAGCCAGTCACATGAAGTAGTAATCAACAACCACTATCACGTCACGATTGCAACAGATGATAATGGCAAACAATATGCCGCAGGAA
Organism: Buttiauxella sp.; assembly: GCA_032051265.1. GTDB lineage: Bacteria > Pseudomonadota > Gammaproteobacteria > Enterobacterales > Enterobacteriaceae > Dryocola. Next base: position 778,859 of record DAMBYU010000002.1, on the reverse strand, counting down.
TGGGTATTGCTGTGGAAGATGGCAAGAAAACGGTGCAGTTTCTGGCAGACCGCTTTGCTGTTCATGACGGAAAGGTATTCATCAATGAAGCCTTTCTGAAAGCAGGCAGCGTAAATTCTGCGCCGCTGGCTGATAAAGATGGTAAGGAAACTGGCCGTACCCGCACCAGAACGACGCGCATTTCCTACGCCAGCAATCGTCAGCGCGTCGAAGACATTGTGGGGGATTATTTAACCGGGGAAGCATCTGAATTCATCGGTGAGATGGTTGATGAGCTAATAGCTTTGATAGCAGAACCCGAATCCGACACTGCCCGGGAGCAGCAGGTTAAAACATCGCAACAGGACGCAGCCATAGTCACTCTTTCAAATGCTATCGCTAACATGGGTGAAACCATCAGAAAAACCATCCGCGAAGAGATGAGACCTGGCGGGTTGCTCTGTGACGCAAGAGGCAACAGTAAAAAAATATAAATGATAATCATTATCATGTGTTCACCGATAACACAATTAAGATGATAATCATTATCATTTGCGGGTCCTTTCCGGCATATCGGCAGGGTACGGGGCGGCGTCCGCGCAGATTCTCGCTATTTATGAGATTTTCTGAGTTTTAGTCGTTTCCGTTCTTCTTCTTCGTAACCTGCTGAATTGATTAAATTCACCCCTTGTAAAGAAAGGAAGCCAGAAAGCCGCTCGGGTGCGGAATTGGTTGTGATCGTTTCCTTACCCCGTTTTTCGAGAAGGAGCGGTTCTTGAACGTCAATAAAAAACAACTTTCCGATATTTTTGGCGTCAGTGTTCGCACAATCCAGAACTGGCAGGATCAGGGTATGCCGGTTGCGAGCGGCGGCGGAAAAGGGAATGAGGTTCTTTATGATTCTGCCGGCGCAATCGAGTGGTACTCCGCACGGGATGCTTCGATAGAAAACGAAAAACTCCGTAAGGAAGTTGAAGAGCTTCGTATTGCCGGAGAATCTGAACTTCAGCCCGGAACGATAGAGTATGAGCGATATCGACTCACCCGTGCACAGGCTGATGCTCAGGAATTAAAAAATGCCAAAGAATCCGCTGAAGTGGTGGAAACCGCATTCTGCACGTTCGTGCTGTCGCGGATAGCCGGAGAAATTGCCAGCATTCTCGACGGGATACCCCTGTCGGTACAGCGACGCTTTCCGGAGCTGGAAAACCGACACATTGATTTCCTGAAGAAGGACATCATTAAAGCCATGAACAAAGCTGCTGCGCTGGATGAAATGATACCGGGGTTGCTGAGTGACTATATCGAACAGTCAGGTTAACGGGCTACAGCACTCCGCACGTGCGGGGCTTCACTCGCTGTACCGGCCAGAACCGCAAACAGCGGTTGAATGGGCAGATGACAATTACTATCTTCCAAAAGAATCTGCTTATCAGGAAGGGCGATGGGAGACCCTGCCTTTTCAGCGCGCAATCATGAATGCAATGGGCAACGACTACATCCGTGAGGTTAACGTCGTTAAATCTGCCCGCGTCGGCTATTCAAAGATGTTGCTTGGCGTGTACGCCTACTTTATTGAACACAAGCAACGCAATTCGCTTATCTGGTTGCCCACTGATGGTGACGCCGAAAACTTCATGAAGTCCCATGTCGAACCCACCATACGCGATATTCCATCTTTGCTGGCCCTGGCACCGTGGTATGGCAAAAAGAACCGTAACAATACGCTGAGCATGAAGCGATTTTCGAACGGTCGGGGCTTCTGGTGCCTGGGCGGTAAAGCGGCAAAGAATTATCGTGAAAAATCGGTCGATGTTGCTGGCTATGATGAACTGGCAGCATTTGATGATGATATTGAAAAAGAAGGCTCGCCAACATTTCTGGGTGACAAGCGTATTGAGGGTTCGGTATGGCCCAAATCGATACGTGGTTCAACACCAAAGGTGCGTGGCACATGCCAGATAGAGCGCGCGGCCAGTGAGTCTCAGCATTACATGCGCTTTCACGTCGCCTGCCCGCACTGTGGAGAAGAGCAGTTTCTTAAATTTGGTGACAAGGAAACGCCGTTCGGGTTCAAGTGGGCCCCGGGCGAACCATCCGGTGTTTTTTATCTCTGCGAGCATAACGCCTGCGTTATTAAACAACAGGAACTGGATTTTACCGATGCCCGTTACATTTGTGACATTACAGGCATCTGGACGCGCGACGGTCTGAACTGGTTTTCTTCATCAGGCACCGAGATTGATCCCCCTGACAGTGTAACGTTTCACATCTGGACCGCGTACAGCCCGTTCACCACATGGGTTCAGATCGTCAAAGACTGGATGAAAACGAAAGGCGATACCGGCAAACGCAAAACGTTCGTAAACACCACGTTGGGCGAAACGTGGGAGCCGAAAATCGGTGAGCGGCCCGACGCTGATGTGATGGCTGAACGTAAGGAACATTTTGGCGCCGCGGTACCGGAGCGCGTCGCTTACCTTACTGCCGGAATAGACTCACAGCTAGACCGTTACGAAATGCGTGTCTGGGGCTGGGGGCCGGGGGAAGAAAGCTGGCTGATTGACCGGCATATCATCATGGGCCGCCACGATGATGAAGCGACCCTGCAGAGGGTGGATGAGGCCATTAACAAGACCTATACCCGACAGAACGGCATGGAAATGTCGGTATCCCGCATCTGCTGGGATATCGGGGGGATTGATCCAACCATTGTCTACAACCGGTCGAAAAAACTCGGCCTGTTTCGCGTTATCCCGGTCAAGGGGGCCTCAGTCTACGGTAAACCAGTCGCTAACATGCCGCGTAAGCGAAACAAGAACGGCGTTTATCTGACGGAAGTAGGCACTGATACCGCTAAAGAGCAGATTTACAACCGCTTTACGCTGGTTTCGGAAGGTGATGAGCCCCTTGCGGGTGCGGTGCATTTCCCCAATAACCCCGAAATCTACGATCTGGCCGAGGCTCAGCAGCTTACCGCTGAAGAGCAGGTCGAAAAATGGGTTGACGGTAAGAGGAAAATTCTCTGGGACAGCAAGAAACGGCGTAACGAGGCACTCGACTGTTTTGTGTATGCGCTGGCGGCGCTTCGGATCAGTGTTTCACGCTGGCAGCTCAACCTTGATTCGCTTTTGTCCAGCCTGCTGGAGGAAGACAGTTCACGTAAAAATAATAAGACCCTGGCGGATTACGCCCGGGCATTAGCCGGAGAAGAATAATGGCGACACAGGCCGAACTGGATAGCGCTCGTACTGCCTTGCATGACCTCATGACGGGTAAGCGGGTCGCGACGGTACAGAAAGATGGTCGCAGGGTGGAATTTACAGCCACCAGTGTCACTGACCTGAAAAAATATATCGCCGATCTGGAAGTGCAGGTCGGAATCACTCAACGGCGCCGGGGACCGGCAGGATTTTACGCATGAAATCACCAGCACTATTAGGTCCGGACGGCAGAACTTCTCTGCGGGAGTATGCCGGATATCACGGTGGCACGGGTGGGTTTGGCGGCCAGCTTCGTGCGTGGAATCCGCCCAGCGAAAGCCCGGATGCTGCCCTCCTGCCCAACTTTGTCCGGGGTAATGCCCGCGCTGACGATCTGGTTCGTAATAATGGCTATGCTGCCAATGCGGTTCAGCTTCATCAGGATCATATTGTCGGCTCTTTCTTCCGGCTCAGCCACCGCCCGAGCTGGCGCTTTCTGGGAATTAATGAAGAGGAAGCCCGGGCATTCTCCCGTGAAGTGGAAGCAGCCTGGAAAGAATTTGCTGAAGATGACTGCTGTTATATTGATGTGGAGCGTAAACGCACTTTCACGATGATGGTCCGGGAAGGTGTGGCGATGCATGCCTTTAACGGTGAATTATGTGTCCAGGCGACGTGGGACAGCAGCGCTTCGCGACTTTTCCGCACGCAATTCAGGATGGTCAGCCCGAAACGCATCAGTAACCCCGGTAATCAGGGCGACTCACGGAATTGCCGTGCCGGTGTTGCGATAGATAATGCGGGCGCTGCGGTCGGGTACCACGTCAGTGATGACGGTTATCCTGGCTGGATGGCGCAGAAATGGACCTACGTTCCCCGCGAACTGTCCAGCGGGCGGGCATCTTTCATTCATGTGTTTGAGCCACTGGAAGACGGTCAGACTCGTGGCGCCAACGTGTTTTACAGCGTGATGGAGCAGATGAAGATGCTCGATACGTTACAAAACACTCAGTTGCAGAGTGCGATCGTTAAAGCGATGTATGCGGCTACCATCGAAAGTGAACTGGATACGCAGACCGCTATGGATTTTATTCTCGGTTCCGACAGTAAGGACCAGCAGAGTAAAATGACAGGCTGGCTGGGTGAAATGGCGTCCTATTACACGGCGGCGCCGGTGCGGCTCGGAGGCACGAAGGTCCCGCACCTGATGCCGGGCGATTCTCTTAATCTTCAGTCTGCCCAGGATACTGATAACGGATATTCAAGCTTCGAACAGTCGCTGCTGCGTTATATCTCTGCCGGGCTCGGTGTGTCATATGAACAGCTTTCGCGAAACTACTCCCAGATGAGTTACTCCACAGCGCGGGCCAGCGCCAACGAGTCGTGGGCCTATTTTATGGGGCGTCGTAAGTTTGTGGCTTCCCGGCAGGCTTGTCAGATGTTTCTTTGTTGGCTTGAAGAGGCTATTGTTCGCCGCGTGGTCACGCTTCCGGCGAAAGCGCGTTTCAGCTTCCAGGAGGCGCGAAGTGCCTGGGGTAACTGTGACTGGATCGGCTCCGGCCGGATGGCGATCGACGGGCTTAAGGAAGTGCAGGAAGCGGTCATGCTGATTGAGGCCGGGCTGAGTACCTACGAAAAAGAGTGCGCCAAACGCGGTGAGGATTATCAGGAAATCTTTGCCCAGCAGGTGCGCGAAACGATGGAGCGTCGCGCTGCCGGACTTAAACCGCCTGCATGGGCTGCCGCTGCCTTTGAATCGGGTCTGAGAAAATCCACTGAGGAGGAGAAAGATGACGCCCGAGCTGCGTAATCTCCCGCATATTGCCAGTATGGCCTTTAATGAGCCGCTTTTACTTGAACCCGCCTATGCGCGGGTTTTCTTTTGCGCGCTGGCTGGCCAGCTAGGCATTTCTCGTCTGACCGATTCGGTTTCAGGCATCTCTCTGGGTGCTGAGCAAATGGCGGAGCCGCTGGCGCTGTTTGGCGATGACGATACAGGTCCACGGCCGGCACGCAGTTATCAGGTAACGAATGGCATCGCCGTGTTGCCGGTGTCCGGCACGCTGGTCAGCAAAACCCGCTCGCTTCAACCGTATTCCGGAATGACAGGTTACAACGGCATTATTGCCCGCCTGCAGCAGGCCATAAGCGATCCTGGTGTGGACGGCATTCTGCTGGATATGGACACGCCCGGCGGCATGGTTGCCGGGGCGTTTGACTGTGCAGACATTATTGCCCGCGCACGTGAAATCAAACCCGTCTGGGCACTGGCAAATGACATGAACTGCAGCGCCGGGCAATTGATCGCCAGCGCGGCATCGCGAAGGCTGGTTACCCAGACTGCAAGAACGGGGTCAATTGGCGTGATGATGGCCCACAGCAATTACGGTGAGGCACTTAAAACCCAGGGCGTAGAAGTCACGCTGATTTACAGCGGCGAACATAAAGTCGCTGGCAACCCCTATGAAAAGCTACCGAAGGGTGTACGTGCAGATTTTCAGGCGCGAATAGATGCAACCCGCCAGTTGTTTGCTGAAAAGGTTGCCGGATATACAGGGTTATCTGTGCAGGCTGTGCTGGATACAGAGGCCGCCGTCTTTAACGGTCAGGAATCCATTGATAATGGACTCGCTGACGAACTTGTTAACAATACTGACGCGCTCGCTGTGATGCGCGATGCACTCAATAAGCGCAAGAAAATAACCCCAGGAGGAAATATGTCAGCAACTACTGCATCCGCAGCAGCCACTACACCCGTCGCCGCGGTGACCAGCGATACCGTCGCAGAAAACGCCAGCGTTGCTGCTTCTTCTGTCACCACAATGGCAACCGCCCCGGAACAGCATGATATTAGCGCGCAGGTTACCGCTGCGGTAGCCGCTGAAAATGGCCGCATTATGGGTATTCTGAACTGTGAAGAGGCTCAGGGTCGTGAAGCACAGGCTCGCGCCCTGGCGGAAACGCCGGGTATGACCGTTGAAAGCGCACAGCGTATTCTCGCGGCCGCGCCACAAAGCGCACAGGCCCGTACCGATACCGCTCTGGACCGCCTGATGGACACCGCGCCCGGCGCGCTAACGGCAGGCAATCCGGCAGCCGATGTCGGTGACGATTTGTTAAACACTCCCGTATAAGAGGCTCTCATGGCAATTATCGAAAACTTTGAACACGTACAGCCGCTTGGCAACAGCGATCCGGCACACACTGGTTATGCGCCCGGCGAACTGACTGCAGCTACACCGGCACTGACGCCGCTGATGCTGGATGCCACCTCCGGAAAACTGACGGTATGGGATGGGCAAAATGCGGGTGAAGCCACGGGTATTCTTGCAATTGCGGCTGATCAGAACAGTGCCGAACTTTGTTTCTTTAAGTCCGGAACATTCCGTATTGAAAACATTTTGTGGCCTTCAGAGGTAACTGACGAAAACAAAAAGCGCAATGCCTTTGCCGGAACTGCGATCAGCATCGTCTAAACCCTTAACTCAAAAGTAATCATCATCCATAAAGGCCGCCTGCGCGGCCTTTTTTTACGGGAAAAATCTATGTCCATTTACACCACAGCCCAGTTGATCGCGGTCAATGAGAAGAAATTCAAATTCGATCCGCTGTTCCTGCGTATTTTCTTCCGCGAGAGCTACCCGTTTTCCACCGAGAAAGTGTATCTCTCACAAATTCCTGGACTGGTAAACATGGCGCTTTACGTTTCGCCAATTGTAGCCGGCAAGGTTATCCGTACCCGGGGCGGTGCCACTTCTGAATTTACACCGGGGTATGTTAAGCCGAAGCATGAAGTGAACCCGCAGATGACTTTGCGCCGCCTGCCGGACGAAGACCCGCAGAACCTGGCCGATCCTGCTTACCGTCGCCGCCGCATCATTCTTCAGAACATGAAGGATGAAGAACTGGCGATTGCACAGGTGGAAGAGAAACAAGCCGTAGCGGCAATTCTTAACGGTAAATACACCATGACCGGTGAAGCTTTCGAGCCGGTTGAAGTGGATATGGGGCGAAGCGCGGGGAATAACATTATTCAGGCCGGTGCCGCAGCCTGGTCTGCTCGCGATAAAGAAACCTATGACCCGACTGATGACATTGAAGCGTATGCACTCAATGCCAGCGGCGCGGTCAATATTATCGTTTTCGATCCGAAGGGCTGGGCACTGTTCCGCTCCTTTAAGGCGGTAAAAGATAAACTCGATACCCGCCGCGGCTCCAACTCCGAGCTTGAAACCGCCATTAAAGATCTGGGCAAAGCCGTTTCCTATAAAGGGATGTACGGGGATGTGGCGATCGTCGTCTACGCCGGGCAATGCGTTGAAAACGATACCAAAAAGAACTACATGCCTGATTTGTCAATGGTGCTGGGCAATACCCAGGCTCGCGGCCTGCGCACCTACGGCTGCATTCAGGATGTTGATGCGCAGCGTGAAGGGATTAACGCTTCCCCGCGCTATCCAAAGAACTGGGTGCAGACGGGCGACCCGGCACGCGAGTTCACTATGATCCAGTCCGCGCCGCTGATGCTGCTGGCAGACCCGGATGAGTTCGTTTCAGTAAAACTCGCGTAATCCTGGCCCTTCGGGGCCGTTTCTTTTTCCGGAGAGAATTTCATGAATAAAGACGAACTGATTGCACGCCTTAAAGCATTAGGTGAGCAGCTTAACCGCGATGTAAGCCTGGCGGGTTCAAAAGAAGATCTGGCGTTGCGGATTGCTGAGCTGGAAGAGGAACTGGACGGTGATGACCAGCCCGACGGCGACGAAACCACAGCGCAAATCAGTGACGCTGCCGTTGCTGACAGTTTAACCGCTCCGACAGGCAACGCATCTGAAACGTCCAAATCTACCGCTTCGGATCAGACTGCAGGTGAACTGGTGACGGTTGAAACACTGTTCAACCTGCACATCGATGCGCTGCACGCTACAAAAAACGAGCGGGTAGCGATTGCAGCACCCGGCGCTGTTATCCGTGTGACCTCAGATATTGCTGACTCTCTGGTAGAGCAGGATCTGGTACGTCATCGCTGACAGGAGGCGCCGTGGCTGATTTCGATAATCTCTTTGACGCGGCCATAAACCAGGCTGACGAAACTATCCGCGGCGTCATGGGTACTGTCGCGCGCGTCACTTCAGGCGTGCTGAATGGCCTGGACGTCAGTGGTGTGTTCGAGGACCCGGAAAATATCGGCTACGCGGGCGGTGGCGTCAGGATTGAAGGGACCAGCCCGTCACTGTTCGTTAAGTCCGTCGATGTTCACGGACTTAAACGTTACGACACCTTAATGATTCATTCGGCAATTTACTGGGTTGATCGCATCGCGCCTGATGACTGCGGTAGCCGCTATATCTGGCTGGGTACCGGCACACCACCAGCGGGAAACCGGCGTCGTTAAGGGGGTAAACATGTCTATCAAAGGGCTGGAGCAGGCTATCGCTAACCTGAACAGCATCAGTACAACGGCAGTCCCCCGCGCCTCGTCGCAAGCGGTAAACCGCATTGCCACGCGCGCGATTAACCAGAGCGTATCGGTTGTAGCGAAAGATACACGAGTACCACGCAAGCTTGTTAAGCAGCGTGCCCGGCTACGGCGCGCAACGGTTCGTAAACCGCGCGCCATGATCCGCGTGAACCGGGGTAATCTCCCGGCAATCAAGCTGGGCCCGGCCAGTGTTCGCCTGTCCCGGCGTAAGCGGGATAAAAAGGGTGCCCGAAGCGAGCTGAGAGTCGGTCGTTTCCGATTCCCGGGTGCATTTATTCAGCAACTGGCGAATGGCCGCTGGCACGTAATGCAGCGCACCGCGAAACCCCGATATCCAATCAAAGTTGTCAGCATTCCCCTGGCTGCACCGTTGACCACGGCGTTTAAAGATACGCTACCAAAACTGGTGGAGCGGGATATGCCAGCGGCTCTGCGGGCAAACCTGAAAAATCAACTGAGGCTCATCCTCACAAAATGAAACATACCGATATACGACTGGCTGTTATCGCGGCGCTTGAAGGGGTGGCTGGAGATGACGCGATCTTCTTCGACGGGCGTCCCGTTGTTTTCGAGGAAAGTGATTTTCCGGCGGTGGCGGTTTATCTGACCGATGCGCAGTACACCGGAGAAGAACTGGACGCTGATACCTGGAATGCGGTGCTGCACATTGAGCTATTTCTTCCCGCACAGGTGCCGGATTCCGAACTTGATGAATGGATGGAGTCCCGCATTTACCCGGCTCTCAACTCTATTCCGGCACTGTCCGGACTTATAACTTTGATGGTTCAGCAGGGCTATGACTACCAGCGCGACGACGATCTGGGGCTATGGAGTTCCGCCGACCTGAAATATTCCATTACCTACGAAATGTGAGGATTTATGCCTACACCATCACCACTTGAGCCGGTTAAAGGTGCCGGTACCACGCTATGGATTTATACCGGCAACGGCGACCCGTACGCGAATCCCCTGTCTGATACAGACTGGCTCCGGACGGCAAAAATTAAAGATCTGACGCCCGGCGAACTTACCGCTGAATCGTACGATGACACTTATCTCGACGACCCGGATGCGGACTGGTCCAACACCGGGCAGGGTGAGAAGTCAGCCGGGGAGGCAAGTTTTAATCTGGCCTGGAAACCGGGCGAAAGCGGTCAGCAAAATCTGGTTGACTGGTTTTATGCGGGCGATGTACGCGCCTACAAAATTAAATACCCGAACGGTACCGTGGATGTGTTTAAAGGGTGGGTGAGCAGCCTGGGCAAAACCATCCCGGCCAAGGAGGCGATCACCCGTAGCGTGAAAATCAGCAACAACGGTAAACCGGCGCTGGCTGAAGAAACCCGCGCGGCCGCTGTCGCCGTCACGGGTGTAACGCTTGATAAAACCACTCTTGCGCTTGCCGTGGGTGCGACTGATTCCGTTAACGTAACCGTTAATCCTGCGGGCGCCACTGACAAGTCCTTCCGGGTGTCGATGTCCGATCCGGCTAAAGCGACAGTGACCGCCAGCGACAATGTGCTGACCGTTAAAGGTAAGGCTGCCGGTACATCAGAGCTGGTTGTCATGACGAACGATGGTCTGTTCGTGGGTATCTGCAAAGTTACCGTTTCCTGATTAGAGGGGCTTCGGCCCCGTTTCCCGGAGCAAATATGTATCTGAAATCCGAACCGCTTGAATTTGGCGGGCATACCGTCCCGCTCTATGAGCTTTCCGCTCTTCAGCGTATTGAGCACCTGCAGTACATAGCTGAGGAAGAGAAAAAACTGCCTGCAGATGCTGACGATAACGCGCTTTATCCCCTGCTGGTGGCCCGTAATATCCGTGTTGGCGCCCGCGTTGTGGCAATGTCGCTCTGGCAGGGTGATATGGAAGGCCCTGATGTCGATACCCTGCATAAGCAGGTTATGTCCACCTGGTCTCCGGAGATGATTGGCAGTGCAGAGTATCTGATAAAAAAACTGTCCGACATGATCCCGCCAGAAAAAGAGCAGGAACCTGGAGATGTTACTGAAGACGACGAAGAGGTTGTGACAGCGGAAAAGCCTGCGCCGGCGAACTGAATTTTGTCATGAAGCTGGCGAGGGAGTTTAACCGCCCGGACTGGCGAAACATGCTCGCCGGCATGTCTTCTTCTGAGCTTGCAGAGTGGGGCCGCTTTTACCAGCAACAGTATTTTGAAGGTGATCTGCTCGACACCCACTTCTCCCGGTTAAGTCATCTTGTCGTGTCCACGCTCTGCAAGGATACCGACATCACCCCGCGTAATTTCAGTCTTCTCAATCCCCCGGCCCCGCCGCCTGCGGAGATGGGAGGCAACACCATGATGTCACTCGCTGAAAGTTTAGGAGGTATGCGCTATGGCCCAGGCAGTGGGTGATCTGGTTGTAAATCTTGATGTAAATTCAACCAAATTCACTGAACAGGTTGAGTACGCCAAAAAAGCGTTAAAAGGAGCAGGGACAGCGGCAAACGATGCCGCCCTGCAGGTGCAACAGTCCTTTTCCAGACAGGAACTGGCAGCCAGGCGCGTCGGCTTGTCTGTTGGTCAGTACAGCAACGCAATGCGGATGCTGCCTGCACAGTTCACCGACGTTGCCACACAGCTGGCGGGCGGGCAGAGTCCCTGGCTTATCCTGCTTCAGCAGGGTGGGCAGGTAAAAGATTCCTTTGGCGGCATTATCCCGACCTTCCGCGCATTACTGGGCAGTATCTCTCCAGTGCTGCTTGGCGTTGGCGCGCTTGCCACAGCAACCGGTGCGCTGGCTTACTCCTTTTATCAGGGCTCCGCCACACTCTCGGGATTCAACAAAACCCTCACACTTTCCGGTAACAGTGCCGGGCTTACCGCACAGCAGATGCTCAACATCGCTGCTGCGGGTGAAAAATCCGGGCTGTCATTCAGTAAGAGCAGTGAAGCACTCACCGCGCTGGTAAATTCTGGCGCGCGAGCCGGTGCAAAATTTGACGATCTGACCGTATCTGTCGCCCGGTTTACAGACGCTTCAGGTCTGCCGATAGAAAAGGTGGCTGAAGCCTTCGGCAAGCTGAGCAGTGACCCGACCGGCGGCCTGATTGCAATGGCCCAGCAGTTTCATAACGTCACAGCTGAGCAGATTGCACATGTGGCCGCCCTGCAGCGCGCGGGCGATGCTGCCGGTGCGTTGCAGGCGGCAAATGACGTGGCTACTGCCGGATTTAACCGTCAGACGGAATCCATCCGCGACAACATGGGGACTATTGAGAAAGCAGCAGATTCGCTTTCCCGGGCATTCAAATCTATGTGGGACGCAGCGCTGGATATCGGCCGCCCTGATACCTCAGAGCAGATGCTGAAAAAAGCACAGGACGCTTTTGACCGTGCTGACAAAATATGGAATCTGCGTAAAAACGACAGCTTTGTTAACGACGATGCGCGCGCCCGCTACTGGACTGACAGAGAGCAGGCACGGCTGGCGCTGGATATGGCGCAGCAGCAGGCGAGAAACTCACAGGTCGGGGCTGAAAATGCGAAGCGTGAAGCGGCGGCTGAGGCTGACAAGCTGAAATATTCCCAGCAGGCGCAGGCGAACTACAGCAAATCGCAGTCCGCCCTTGAGAAGTATACTGCGCGCCAGAATGAACTGAACAAGGCGTTAAAAGAGGGACGCATACTCCAGGCCGATTACAACATCAACATGGCAGCGGCTAAAAAGGAATATGAAGCCACCCTCAAGAAGCCTGCAAAGGTCCGCACGCCAGGCGGTGTAAAACTCACTGATACCACCAGTGCACAGACCCTTGAACTGCAGACCCAACTGCAGGTGCTGACGCAGCATAAAAATATCACTGACACCATCAGCCAGCAGCGGCAGCAGCTCTGGAAACAGCAGGCCAGGTTCTCAATTCTGGAGCAGGCCTCCCGCACCCGTGCGCTGACAGATGATGAAAAATCCCTGTTGGCGAATAAGGATAAGGTGCTTGCCCAGGCGGAAATCAACGCCCGTCTCGGCGATCAGATCGTTATTCAGGAAAGGCTCAACCGCCTGCAGGATGCATCGCAGAAATATGTAACGCAGATGAGGGAGAAAACGCAGGCCCTTACAGACAGTAATGGTCTGAGCAGCCGGCAGGCACAACGCCGTATGGAAGAAGCACAGCTATTGCAGGGCTGGAAAAATGCTGGCGGCTCTGAAGGTGACAGTGGTTACCGGAACGAACTGGAAGCGCTGCGCAATTATTATGGTGAACAGGACAAGCAGCGCGGCGACTGGCTGGCGGGTGCGAAAACGGCCTGGGCTGATTATGCAGACTCAGCAGCGGATGCGTACGGCCAGATGAAATCTGTCGGCGCTGCAGCGTTTGACGGACTGGGCAACAGCCTTGCTGACATGGCGATGAAAGGGAAAGCGCGCTTTTCCGATCTCACTAAATCTGTTCTGGGAATGCTGACACAAATCCTGATGAAGCAGGCACTGGTCGGCATGGTCAGTTCCGCAACGACAGCTATGGGTTTTGCTGGTGGCGGTTATACCGGCTCTGGCGGGAAATATGAACCTGCAGGGGTGGTTCACCGTGGGGAGTTTGTCTTCACGAAAGAAGCCACGAGCCGAATTGGGGTGGGTAATCTTTATCAGATGATGCGTGGTTATGCCTCGGGTGGTTACGTCGGAAGTTCATCATCCCCTGCCGCTGCTCCGTTCGGTGTCAGCGTCTATGCGCCGGTATCAGTTCAGACTGCGCAGGATTCAGGCCAACAACCAAATAGCGACCAGTTGGGCCGCGCCTATCAACAGGTGATCGACAAATCGGTGACCGAAGGTATTGCGAAGGCAATACGTCCCGGAGGCCTTATCTGGAACGCTAATAACCGGCGGTGAAAACTGATGGCAATAGAAACTTTTACCTGGGGGATTCAGTCCGCCAGTCAGCCCACCACAAAAAGCAAAGACACTATTCGCAAGGCCCAGTTCGGAGACGGGTATGCCCAGATCAGCGGGTCCGGCCTGAATGATGAAGCGCTGAGCTATGAATATTCTTTCACGGGTCGGCCTGAAAAAGGCTTACAGATTTATGCCTTTCTTCGGCGCCATAAAACAAAGGCCTTTACCTTTAAACCGCCTTTTGGCGAGCTGGCATTATGGCGGGTTGAGGCTGACAGCCTTCAGAAGGTAATCAAAAGCAAAACGGTCATGACTATTACCGCAACCTTTGAGCAGGCATTTGCACCATGAATATCAACAGCGATTATCAAAAACTTGAGCCCGGTGATGAGGTCAGGCTGATAGAGGTGGACGGTACAGCCTTTGGCATGGATGACGTGTTGCGCTTTCATGCCTACAACATTCCACATACACCTGAAGAAATCACTGCAGCAGGCGGCAATGAGTCGAAGCTGCCGGCGAAGTCCATCTGGTGGCAGGGGAATGAATACAGAGCGTGGCCGTATCAGATTGAGGGGCTTGAGGCCTCTACAGACGGGACAAGTGCGCAACCAAAACTGACGGTTGCAAATCTTGATGGGTCAATCACGGCGCTGTGTCTTGCCTATGACGATATGTTGCTGGCAAAGGTTACTATCCACGACACGCTGGCGCATTATCTTGATGCTCGTAACTTTCCCGCAGGTAATCAGACGGCCGATCCGACACAGGAAAAGCTACGGGTCTATTACATTGACGGCAAGACGGCTGAACTCAATACAGCTATCGAGTTTGTCCTCAGCAGCCCCATGGACCTGCAGGGCCTGATGATCCCCACCCGGCAGATGCATTCTCTTTGCGTCTGGTGCGCGCGCGGCAAGTACAGAACCGGCGACGGTTGCGACTATGCCGGTACACGCTACTTTGACGACAAAAACAACCCGGTAGACGATCCGTCGCTCGATAAATGCAGCGGAACGCTTACCGGGTGCAAGCTGCGCTTTGGCGAGAATAACGAACTGCCGTTCGGCGGGTTCCCAGGCACCTCGCTCATCCGGAGCTGATATGCGACAGAAAACCATTGATGCCATTATGGCGCATGCGGCGGCCGAGCACCCGCGGGAGTGTTGCGGCGTGGTGGCCCAGAAGAGCCGGGTTGAGCGTTATTTTCCCTGCCGAAACCTGTCTACCGAGCCGACAGAGCATTTTCACCTTTGCCCGGAGGATTACGCCGCGGCGGAGGACTGGGGCACGGTAACGGCTATCGTACACAGCCACCCGGACGCCAGCACGCAGCCGAGCGAACTCGATAAAGCGCAGTGCGATGCCACGCTGCTGCCCTGGCATATCGTAAGCTGGCCGGAAGGGGATTTGCGTACCATCATGCCGCGCGGCGAACTGCCGCTGCTGGAGCGGCCGTTTGTGCTGGGCTATTTCGATTGCTGGGGCCTGGTGATGAGCTACTTCCGGCAAACACACGGCATTGAGCTGAAAGACTACCGCGTTGATTACCCGTGGTGGGAAGACAAGTACCCGGATAACTTTTATCAGGATTGCTGGTACGAGTGTGGTTTCCGGGAGTTCACCGGCGCACCGCAGCCCGGTGACATGGTGATCATGCAGTTGCAGGCCAATAAGTGGAACCACGCAGGTATTTTGCTGGAAGGCAACATGCTGCTGCACCATCTGTATGGGCACCTCAGCCAGCGCGTACCCTATGGGGGCTATTGGATGGACCGGACGATGAAAGTAGTCAGATTCAAAGACCTACGATAGGTGCATTGTTTTGCTTTTTCCCTGTGCTAGGATTATTCCTAACTTTTACCAATGGGGATAGGGATATGAAATTACTTTGGGGCATCAGCGCTTTTTTTTCTGTGATGGGTTTTTTCCAAGGCGTAGTTATGGTTTTCGGTGCAAATGGTGCACCTCAGCAGGCGGCTGGAGCCGCAATGGGATTGGCGTTGTCAGTTATACCTTACTGTTTCTGTCGCGCGCTACAGCAAATGAAACCTCGTGAAGTTGTGGTAAAAACTGAATAGGTTGATAAATGAAAAAAATACTTCTGGCTTTGGCTATCGTTGGGTTGTCTGGATGCATGGCAAGCTCACTTGAAAGTCAAAAACCAATATACGAAGGACATTCTCAAAAAGATGCTGATGCATTAAATCGTTGTCTGGCCCCAAAGTGGGTTGAATTACGTCCGTCGAGTTCAAGCATACCTACTGAGACAGGCTACAAGATTACAGCCTCGGATGATATTTTTGGAGCCCTGGCAATTGCGAATGTCGATAAAGATAACTCTGGTGGAAGTAATGTATCAGTTTATGCGGTAGCCAAAGGATGGAATGACCATTGGGGCAACGCAGCCCGATCCTGTATGTAATGACCTCATAAATTAAATATTAACCACCTTCGGGTGGTTTTTTTATTTCTGGAGAAAGCATGCAAACTATTGCAGAAGAAAAGATGGTAACCATCGAATTATATGGGCAATTAGGTAAGCTATTTGGAAAATCTCATCAGCGGCTTGTTAGTACAAATGCTGAGGCAATACATTCTTTATGTAAGACTTTAGATAATTTCGAAAGGTTCCTTAATGCCAGTAAGCTCAGAGGACTAACGTTTGCTGTTTATCGTGGTAAGAAAAACATCGGTCTTAATGATATTGGCTATCCCGTAACGGGAGAAGTTATAAAGATTGTGCCTCATATCATTGGCAGCAAAAAAGCCGGGGCTCTTCAAACCATTCTTGGCGCTGTTTTGGTGGTTGTAGGTGTCCTAATAGGCTACTTCTCAGCAGGAGCACTATCAGCATTTGGATATGGAATGGCGAAGCTTGGAGCAGCCATGATGATCGGCGGTGTTGTTCAGATGTTATCACCCCAAGCCGCAGGCCTCGCCAGCAAGCAGAGCGCAGATAACCAGGCTTCCTACGCCTTCGGCGGCGTGACGAATACCGCTGCACAGGGTTACCCCGTTCCGCTCGGTTACGGCAAACGCCGCATCGGCGGAGCTATTATCTCAGCGGGAATTTACGTTGAAGATCAGCAGTAATTAAACAGTTAACCAAAGTAGAGTTAATATTATGAAAAAAGCATATTTTGGATTAAGCGAGGATAAAAAATCTGTCGTCTTTTACGCTCCAAAGTTTCTCCTGAAGGTCGGATGAACCGGCCTGTTAATTATTTAGGCATAAACTGCTGCAATTCTTTTGAAAGCTTCATAAAGGGCTCATGCTCGTATTGAGTAAGCTCAATAAGCAATTGGTTCTTTTCGCCGTCCGGTAGTCTCGCAAACATTAGTCCTAATGCTAACTTTAAAGCCGTAAATTCATTTGCCACATCGGCGGCATCATTACAGTTTGTAGACAGTTGCAAACCTTCGATATAACGAATTTGAGACATTGTTTTTCCTCAGTTAAAGGTAATCAGCCATCCCTCATTGCTGTGTGCGTCTGTGCCGAAACACCGACGGGCTGAATATGCACAGTAATCAGGGATGCAGCACCGCAACATCCTGATATTTGATCAGTTATCAACCTTAGCCGCCGTAGTGTGGCTTTTTTTATGGGCGCAATATGGCAACAGCAATCGCAATCAAAGGGCGCAAAGGTGGCGGCTCCAGCTCGCGCACACCCACAGAACAGCCGGACGACCTGCAGTCCATCGCAAAGGCCAAACTGCTTATCGCGCTGGGCGAGGGGGAATTTGCTGGCGAGCTGAATGGTAAAAGTATCTTCCTGGATGGCACGCCGCTGGAGAACGCGGACGGCTCTCAGAACTTCAGCGGTGTTGCGTGGGAGTTCCGCTCAGGTACGCAGGCACAGAAATATATCCAGGGCATGCCGGGCACAGAGAATGAAATCATCGTAGGCACGGTGGTAAAAAGCTCCGTGGCGTGGACGCATACCTTTACCAACACGCAGCTCTCTGCTGTGCGCCTGCGCCTGAAATGGCCGTCGCTGTTCAGTCAGGAAGACGACGGCGACCTGGTCGGTTACTCCATCAAATACGCCATCGATCTGCAGACCGACGGCGGTACCTGGACCACCGTTATCGATACCGCAGTAACCGGGAAAACCACATCCGGTTACGAGCGCAGCCATCGTATAGACCTGCCGCAGGCGGGCAGCACCTGGACCGTGAGGCTGCGTAAAATTACCCCCGATGCGAACAGCGCCAGAATCGGCGATGCGATGACGCTGCAGAGCTACACAGAAGTTATCGACGCCAAGCTTCGCTACCCGAATACTGCGCTGCTGTATATCGAATTCGACTCCAGCCAGTTTAACGGCGACATCCCGCAGATTTCCTGCGAACCGAAGATGCGTGTTATCCGCGTGCCGGATAATTATGACCCCGCTACCCGCAGCTACAGCGGCACATGGACAGGCGGATTTAAATGGGCATGGACGGATAACCCGGCGTGGATTTTCTACGACCTGGTTGTCACCGATCGCTTTGGCCTGGGCAACCGACTGACGGCGGCCAACATCGACAAATGGACCCTGTACCAGGTTGCACAGTATTGCGATCAGATGGTTCCGGACGGGAAAGGCGGCAGCGGTACTGAACCGCGTTACACCTGCAACGTTTACGTTCAGAGCCGTAACGATGCCTATACCGTGCTGCGTGATTTCGCGGCCATATTCCGTGGCATGACGTACTGGGGTGGCAATCAGATTGTTGCGCTCGCTGACATGCCCCGCGACATCGATTACAGCTACACCCGTGCCAATGTCATCGACGGCGTTTTTAACTATTCCAGCAGCACGACAAAAAACCGTTATACCAATGCGCTGGTATCCTGGTCCGATCCGGACAACGCCTATGCGGATGCGATGGAATCGGTATTCGAGCAGGACCTGGTTACGCGCTACGGCTTCAACCAGCTCGAGCTGACGGCCATCGGCTGCACGCGGCAATCAGAGGCGAACCGTAAGGGCCGCTGGGGCATCCTGACAAACAACAAAGACCGTGTTGTTACTTTCTCGGTCGGTCTCGACGGCATGATCCCGCAGCCGGGCTACGTTATTGCCGTGGCCGATGAAATGCTGTCCGGGAAAGTGACCGGCGGCCGCATCAGTTCGGTGAACGGCCGCGTGATTACACTCGATCGTAAACCCGATGCGGTGCCCGGCGACAGAATGATCCTGAATCTTCCTTCCGGCGCCGCGCAGAGCAGAACCATCCAGGCCATAAACGGCAATGCCGTGACGGTCACGGTCGCGTATGGCGAAACCCCGCAGGCGGAAAGCGTCTGGGTTGTTGAATCCGATGAGCTCTATGCGCAGCAGTACCGTGTTGTGAGCGTTGCAGACAATAACGATGGCACGTTCACCATCTCCGGCGTCTATTACGATCCGGACAAATACGCCCGGATTGATACCGGCGCGCTGATTGATGAGCGTCCGATAAGCGTTATCCCGCCGGGCAACCAGGCGCCGCCGGCTAACATCGTTATCAGTTCGTTCTCTGTCGTGCAGCAGGGCATCAGCGTTGAAACCATGCGCGTGAGCTGGGACCAGGCGGCGAATGCTATCTCATACGAAGCGCAGTGGCGCCGCAACGATGGCAACTGGATAAATGTGCCGCGCAGTTCCACCACGTCGTTTGATGTGCCGGGCATCTATGCCGGGCGCTACCTTGTGCGCGTGCGTGCCATCAACGCCGCCGAGATTTCCAGCGGCTGGGGCTATTCAGACGAGAAAACGCTGACGGGGAAAGTCGGCAATCCGCCGAAGCCTGTCGGGTTCACCGCGTCGGAAAACGTGGTATTCGGCATTGAGCTGAACTGGGGATTCCCGGCTAACACCGGCGACACGCTGAAAACGGAAATTCAGTACAGCACTACTGCGGCGGGCAATGAACCGATGCTGCTGGCCGATGTGCCTTATCCACAGCGGAAGTACCAGCAGATGGGCCTGAAAGCGGGCGTGGAATTCTGGTACCGTGCGCAACTGGTGGATAAAACCGGTAATGAATCGGGTTATACCGACTGGGTGCGCGGCCAGTCCAGCACTGACGTTTCGGATATCACCGACGCCATCCTTGAGGAGATAAAAGACACCGACGTCTTTAAAGACCTGTTCGAGAACGCCGTGGACAGCAATGAAAAAATCGCTGACATGGCAAACGACATTAAGCAGAACGCCGGTGAGCTGGAGCAGCATGCTGTGGACATTGCAGATAATGCACAGGCAACCGGACAACTGCAGCAGAACGTTTCCACCCTCAATACAACGGTGGGTAACGTATCTTCTTCTGTCACACAACTGGCTCAGTCTGTCGCCACTGCAGATACAGCGCTCGGTCAGCGCATCGACTCGGTCAATGTTGCGATGGATGGCATGACGGGAGGCGTGAAGAACTCTGCGACAGCGATTATTCAGAACAGCCTGGCACAGGTGACAAGCCGCCGCTCGCAGACCGCAACGAACAACGGCAATGCCGCAAGCATTGATCGTGTTGACACCACGATAGCCGATGCAAGCCGGGCCGTTGCCCGGGCGCTGGTCACTCTCGATGCATCTGCAGGCGGCAATGTATCGAACGCTACCGACCTGACAGAAACGCTTGCTGATTTTACCCAGGCCTCGGCGACGAAAATTAACTCTCTTGCAGTGACGGTAAACGGCCAGACAGCCTCGATTAACCAGACTGCTACTGCTGTCGCTGACATTAACGGCAACATCAACGCGATGTATAACATCAAAGTAGGTGTGGCCGCTAATGGTCAGTATTACGCCGCCGGAATGGGCATTGGTGTGGAAAATTCGCCGAACGGCATGCAATCGCAGGTTATTTTCCTGGCTGACCGCTTTGCTGTAACCACTCAGGCTGGATCCTCTGTTGCCCTGCCGTTTGTTATCCAGAACGGGCAGACGTTTATTAATGACGTCTTTATCAAAGATGGCTCCATCAACAGCGCTAAAATTGGTGATTTTATCCAGTCTGCCAACTATGTGGCTAACAGCACCGGCTGGCGCCTGGATAAAAGTGGAACGCTATCGCTCAATGGCTCGGTTGCCGGGCAGGGACGGATGACCATCACCAACACGGCGATCACGATGTACGACAATGCCGGAACCCGCCGGATAGTATTAGGATTCTACTGATGACCCAGGTATTTTATGTTTTGCCTGATGATGGCGGTGCGGCGATAGAACTTACCGCCGCGAGCATCCGGGCGCCAAGCTGGCTGCAACATTTCGAACCCGTCGCAGGTACTGGCGGAACGACCATAATTGTGCCTGGCATGTACTCCGACGCCACACTGTTTATGGTGCCCACACAAACCTGCTCCGTTTTATTTGATACCACTTCCATTGTGCCTACGGTAACTGTTGCCGGAACACTGAAACAGAGTGGTAATTCACTGATTTTGTCTGAAGGAAAAGACGTACTGCGGGGAGAAATTTTCCAGATTATACCGCCCTCAGTCAGTGGGTACGGATTATACCTGCAGGATGCCACCGATTTTCTGGCAATAAATGATGCAACCGTGCTGGGGCAATGCCTTTATAAGGCAAGGGTGACTGTGGCACCGAACTGGACGGTGCCACAGATTGGAGGCATACCCAAAAGCCGGTATCTGGTTTTCGCTAGCTGGTCAGCCAGCGGTGTGGTTCTGGATTTTGATGGGGAGACGATAAGGGCTTACGCCGATCAGAACGGAAACAACAACCAGTCAGGAATAAGCGTCACCGTAGATGTCATCATCTTTGCCAATGGAGGAACAATAGAGCCAACCCCGCTAGGACTCAATATCTTCAATGCCGCAGGGCAGTGTACGTTTTCCACAAAACGAACACCTCTTTTATTGCGGGGTTTTCTCACACCCACAGCGTCCTTTCAAAGCCCTGCATCTGGCGTATCAAGGATGGCAATCCCGCTGGGCCGGGTGGGCATGATGGGCAGTGAATCCAGTGGAACGCAGTACATAAAATATGCGGGACTGGTGATGACCGGCAATCAAGTGCGGGCAGGAAAAGGCCCTGTGGCGGGATCGTATTCGAACGATTACGGTAGGCCAAATGACAGACTGATTTCTATTCCGCTGCCTGTTATCGACGCTGCGAGTTACATCATTTAGTTAATATTCGGAGTGAAATTTCAATGATTTATAACACAGGCACGCTTTCTGTCAGCGGCAATACGGCTACCGGCGCAGGTACAAACTTCACTGCTCCCGCCAGCCAGATACGGGTAGGCCAGACGCTGCTTGTGGCTTCCAATCCCGTACAGCTTTTCCAGATCACAGCCATTAACAGCGCCACGTCGCTTACTGTTACACCTGCTGCATCGCCAGCGCTGAGCGGGCAGAAGTACGGCATTTTGGTTACAGACAGCCTGTCTGTTGACGGCCTGGCACAAAGCATTTCGCAACTCATCAACGAGTACGACGAAAATATTGGTGCGTGGGAAGCTTTCGCGTCGACTACGGCAAACCAGAATATCGCAGTAACCATTAATGGGGTGGGTGTAACGATCCCCGCTTTGGGCAAGCTGGTGCAGAAGGGGACGAACGGGGCCGTACCTCTGGCGCAGGGTGGGACAGGCGCGACAGATGCGGCAACAGCCCGCTCAAACCTCGGTTTAGGCGAATGGCTACCGCACAAGGACCCTTTAATTACTCAGTACATTAATTTTGGCGGGGGATCGCAGGCCTCATCAGAACTGCAAGCGCGCATAGTGGGTAACAGCATTGAGCTGCGGGGTATAGTGCGTGGTTCACTGTCTGCCGGCTCTTCAGTGTTATTTTCTGTTATTAAAACATTGCCCGGAACTACAACGGTTTATTCACCTTTTGCGCCTGCGGTGTTAAGCAATCTTGCCATGTCTTCGTATTCACAGTTAGTGGGCGGATCAGTGTCAGTCATCGGACTGGGAGCCTCATGGACCGCAACATTCGCAATGATTAACCTGGTAATAATTTTTTCTTAAAGGGGGCTGTATGGACGAACTGGAATTTTGGTCTCTCCACTGGAGACAGGATCGTGATATGCGGTTGCAGGCCTGCGACTGGGTGGTGTTGAGTGACGTACCCGATACAACAACAGACAAGGCGGCATGGCTGGAATACAGGCAGGCACTGCGCGACGTTCCGCAGCAGGCCGGCTTTCCGTTTGATATTCACTGGCCCGCAGAGCCTGCTCTCTACAAAATGCAGCGGGTTTTAATGCGGGAGCCTATTCGGGCAGAACGATTTCCTGCTGACGGGAGTTGAATACAGAATCTGCTGGCATATCAAGACGGATGTCGATCCAACTGTTTGCAGGCACATCAATCAGTGCTCCTTTCGCCAGCTCGATATCGCCTTCTTCACTTAGTACGTAGCGACGCTTGTACAGCCGTACGGTAATTCCACCGCTTTCTGTTTCCTCTGCCTCGACAATGCCCAGGTCACCGGAACCATCCGGATCACGCGGTGGCAGTAATCGCCAGCCTTCTGAAGCTAAGCCAGCCGAACCCGTCAGCACATAAACGCCGGTATCGAGTCGGGAAATATTGATACCTTCCGCTTCAGCATTTGCCGTGCCACAGCCGCACCAGGCAAAACCAGTTTCATCGACATCAGGCCGCTGGCATTCCTCTTTCGATTTAACAATGCGGGCAACCGGCGACGCGGCTTTCAGCGTTCCATCTGATGCTTTGGTTGTATTAGCCGTCGTATAAAACTCATACCATCCTGCATAAGCTCCAGCTTCAAGTGACCTCATATATGCATGGGAATTGCGCCAGGCCAGTTGCGTGTTGTAATCTGTCGATCCGGCATGCACTACAGTAAGCCCCATCACTACGCCGCCCGTTGGGGTGCTTGTTGATGCTGTCCAGAAGTTTGTTCTGTCAATAAATTCATTGGCGTTTAGACCAGATCCTCCGCGGCTTTTTCCTCCAACCCCCGATGAGCCCACTGTTACGACATCGTTAGCTCCTGTGCCAGCGTTTAAAGCTGACGAACTTCCTAAACCGACGTTTTATATATTTACCCCGCACCTTACTGCCGATAACGTCACCTGATTTTTTTTAAAAAAAGGCGACTAAAAAATATGCAATATGGCTACGCAAGGGTATCAACTTTTGACCAAAATCTTGAAATGCAGTTAGAGGCTCTCAATCGTTTAGAATGTGACCACATTTTTGAAGATAAAATATCCGGTTCAAAGTCGAAACGGCCGGGGCTGGATAAGATGATGAAGTTATTGCGGCCAGGTGACACCGTCATCGTCTGGAAGCTGGATCGGCTTGGACGCTCACTCATACACCTCGTCGATTTACTGCGCTATTTCCGGGGTAATAATATTGAATTTGTCTCAATCACTGAAGGAATAAGAATCAGCACTTCAATCGGCCGATTCGCATACACAATGCTGAGTGCTGCGGCTGAGATGGAAAGAGAAAATATTATTGAAAGAACGAGAGCAGGTTTAGCCGTGGCAAGAGCAAAGGGGCGAATAGGGGGGCGTCGGCCTAAATTATCGCCGGAGCAATGGGCCCAGGCCGGGAGACTTATTGCGAACGGCACACCAAGGCGACAGGTGGCCCTGATTTATGACGTCGCTATGTGCACGCTTTATAAGAAATTCCCCGTCGCTCAGACTAATAAATAACCGCTTGAAATAAACAGGGAAAATTTACATTTGGCGTAACGTATTAATTGATAATGAAGATTGTCGAGCCATGAGGAATTGCTGAGAGAAAGAACGAGGCGGGGGGCTTGATCGGTTCACTTCTTAAATCTACTGTATATAAATACAGTGAATATTTAAGGAGTGAATTATCATGCAAATTTATCAGCCCGCAGAACTACGCCCGATTTCGTTATTGCCGCTTTTCAGTGATCTCGTTCAATGCGGATTCCCGAGCCCAGCGCAAGATTACGTCGAGCAACGTATTGATTTAAATGAACTTATGGTTCAACACCCAAGCTCAACGTACTTCGTTAAAGCTGCAGGCGACTCAATGATTGACGGCGGAATAAGCGATGGTGATTTGCTGGTGGTTGATAGCTCACGGACTGCCGAGCACGGAGACATCGTAATCGCCGCAGTCGGTGGGGAGTTCACAGTCAAGCAACTGCAGATGCGTCCAACCGTCCAGTTAAACCCCCTCAATAGCGCATACCAGCCAATAATCATCGGCAGTGAAGATGCGCTGGAAGTGTTTGGTGTCGTAACGTACATCGTGAAATCGGCGAGCTGAGTATGTTTGCGCTCTGTGATGTGAACTCATTCTACGCATCCTGCGAGACAGTATTCCGTCCGGACCTGTGGGGGCGCCCTGTTGTCGTTTTAAGCAATAACGACGGATGCATAATTGCACGTAGCGCAGAAGCGAAGGCGATCGGCGTCAGCATGGGCGAGCCGTTTTTTAAGCAGCGCGAATTGTTCCGCCGGCACGGCATCGTTTGTTTCAGCAGCAACTACGAGCTTTACGCAGATATGTCGAACCGCGTCATGACAACGCTAGAAGAAATGAGCCCTCGCTGCGAAATATATTCAATTGATGAAGCATTTTGTGACCTGACAGGCGTGCGCAACTGCCGAGACTTAACAGACTTCGGCCGAGAGATACGCGCGACAGTTCTGAAGCGTACACATCTCACCGTTGGCGTCGGAATCGCGCAGACAAAGACCTTGGCCAAGCTTGCAAATCACGCCGCGAAAAAGTGGCAGCGGCAAACCGGTGGAGTAGTGGATCTGTCGAACGTTGACAGGCAACGAAAGCTGATGGCCGCCTTGCCAGTTGATGAAGTGTGGGGAGTGGGGCGGCGCATCAGTAAAAAGCTGGAAGGCATGGGTATCAAAACAGTGCTGCAGCTTGCGGATACAAATCTGCCGTTCATCCGTAAGCACTTCAATGTTGTGCTCGAACGCACTGTCCGGGAGCTTCGCGGCGAACCGTGCCTGGGCCTTGAAGAGTTCGCGCCGACGAAGCAGGAGATCGTCTGCTCGCGCTCGTTCGGCGGTCGTATCACTGATTATGAAGACATGCATCAGGCCATCTGCAGCTACGCCAGCCGCGGGGCAGAAAAGCTGCGCGGCGAGCATCAGTATTGCCGGCATATTTCAGCTTTCGTTAAAACCAGCCCATTCGCAGTAAACGAGCCGTATTACGGCAATCAGGCATCTGTAAAACTCCTCACTCCTTCACAGGACACGCGCGACATTATCGGTGCCGCCGTGCGTTGCCTGGATAAGATCTGGCAGCCCGGACATAAATATCAGAAAGCGGGGATCATGCTGGGCGACTTTTACAGCCAGGGCGTAGCCCAGCTTAATTTGTTCGACGACAACGCGCCGCGGGCGAACAGCGAAGAGCTAATGCGGGTTCTGGATCATCTCAATGCGAAAGACGGGCGCGGCACGCTGTATTTCGCCGGGCAGGGCATACAGCAGCCCTGGCACATGAAGCGCGAGATGCTTTCGCCGCGGTACACGACCCGTTATTCCGATCTGCTGGTAGTGCGTTAGTTTCGGCTCAAAGAATTTAAGGAAAAAAAGGCGAAAAATTGTTGGTATATGAAATGGTTTGATATGTGTAATTTGCTGATTTTTATAAAGGAAAAATCTTTTGAATATACCATCCATGCAAATTAACTTATTGATATTAAAGGTTATAAGACCGGTCTTGAAAACCGGCGACCCGAAAGGGTTCCAGAGTTCGAATCTCTGCGCTTCCGCCAACATTTTAAGGGGTTGCCGAAAGGCGACCCCTTTTGCTTTTGGGGTGTTGATATCTTTTCCCTCTCTCTATGGTTTTAATCCCCCTCTTTTACCAGCAACAGCACGCCCAAATTCGTTGAGATTTTCACTTTTTGCTCGTAGGTGACCGCCTGGTGTTCTGCTTTATGAGCAGAGTAAACCGCTTTTCTCTGGCTCTGTTCAATAAACATTAAAAAATTATATTTGATTTATTATAAATTTTAGAAAGATAACCTTATTGATAACAACCAACAGGTTATAAAATATCTTATTAGAGTAGTTATATTATTCATAGTAACCTCATCGATTATACCTCTGTTACCCTAACCCTTGGGTATTCCCATCGCTCAGAGATACAAAGGCAACAGCATCTGCGTTTTCTTATAACCCGATTTTTTCTTAGTCAGAGTCGTTATCCGGCCTGCAGGCAGACCGGTAAGAGAAGGCACGCAAAGCCGTTACAAAGTATCCTGGGACATATGTCTGAGATACCTGCAGCATAAAGAAAAATTTTAAAGGGATCTGTAAATGAAATTAGCGGCTATATCAGACATTCACGGTAATCTGGCTGCGCTGGATGCTGTGCTTGAAGATATTGAAAGGCGGCATGTTGATATGGTGGTCAACCTCGGCGATAACTTGTCCGGAGCACTGAAACCAGCGGAAACGGCTTCAGGTGTCCGTCAGGCTTCTGAACCCCGGGAGCGTCGGGCTACAGGCCTATGAAAATAATCATCCTGTATCGCATAAAATGGAAACTGGTTCCTCTCATGCGCGATACGCGCTGCTGGAACGGCGAAACGGGAGATGGTCGGTCAGGTTCAGGCGAGTTATTTATGACTGGGAAGCCACGGCGCTGACTGCAGCGCATGACAACCGGCATGACTGGGTGAGCGCGCTGAAAACCGGAAGAATGTAATAGACTACGCGAAATTATTTCCTGTCAGGCAGCACTTGCGTCATTGGGCGATGATCAGGAGATTTTTGCGCTGCCGGTATTTTCATGCATCAAACCGAAAGGGAAAAATGTACGTGATACATAAAGCAGAGGTCAGCAATACTACCTGAATAATCGGCCTCCCTGCGATACTTATTATCAGGCACACTTAGAATTCCGTGAATTTTTATATAAATTATTAGTTGAGGAGAAATTAATATGATTTCCGTCAGAGCAGCAACGGTAAATGATATAACTACTTTGCAGAGTCTCTTCCTTCAGTTAGGGTATCAGACGAGCTGTGAACAAATTGAAACCCGGCTTAAGCAAGGAAGCGATAATCTGTGCACGTTAGTTGCCGTGTCCGGTGAAAACGTATGCGGTGTCATTGTTATTCACTTCATTGTGCCTGTACATGAAGAGGGACTTTGGGGAATGATATCAGCTCTGGTAATCGATGAGTCATACCGGGGGGAGGGAATTGGCCAGAAGCTGCTTGCTGAAGCCGAGCTTGTTGCACAAGGGAAAATGTGCACACAAATTGAACTTTCAAGTAGCAAAGCCAGAATTCAGGCGCATAAATTTTATGAGCGTCATGGCTATACTGAGGTCAGGAAACGTTTCTTGAAGCAGCTGTAATAACTGATTATAAAACCATGAAAATACTTATCAGACTGACCGCTGGCCGGGGGATGGTTATCCTGCACTTATTGGTGGCCTCATCGTTAATGCGTATTTATGCTTATACGGATTTGCGTGCTGTTCTCCGTCAGGGAATTCGCCCAGCGCAAAGGCGCCTACAACCTGTTCTGGAGGTATAGCGTACATTTTCTTCGACATCACGCGCATAAAGTCGATGCCGCCACCTGAAATAACCCAGGCTTTCATTCCAGGCGGAGAGAGGATCCGCATGGACCGTCCAACTGCATCCAAAGAGCAGGGCAAGGGGAAGCAGATTTTTATTCATCACTTTTTCCTTCTTGTTGGCGCCAGATTGGGTAAAGGCACCGGTAACGGATGACGTGCAGGCTTATACCGAGGTGGGCAGAACCTGGGACAATAGCGGTAAAACCAGCGTTGATGCCGACATTTCGGCTTCCCTGGGGATGAAAATCCGCTTCTAAGGCGTATTGAAATCATGTCAGGCTGGGCTATGCTCATTAAGGGTACAGACAGCCTGCGTAATTGACCCGCTGAATAAAAACGATAATTTTCCCTTTCCGGGTGATGGTTATGAACAGGTTGCTGCTCACTTTTTTGACGTGGTTCATCTATTCACTGGCGTTTCACTCAATCGCGGCTGAGCCTCGTCAGCAACCAACTGAACGGGAACGCGCCCGAACCGTTTATATCTTTCATCAGCCCATTGTGATGCTTCAGGCGAAGTTCGGATTAACGACGCCGGAAGAGCGCGTTCTGCGCGTTCGCAATACCCTTCGCACCTTTACCGAAGCCGATGTCCGCGAACCGCTAAAGATTGTTCCGGTCACTCGCTACAACCAGCCGGGGCGGCTCATCATCATGAATGGCAAACCCGTCATGTTGCTGGCGCAAAGCGATCTCGACGAGGGGGATGATTTAACGCTGGATCAGGCGGCGCAGAGGGTGCTGGCGCGAATGGAATCCCAGCGCACCGCGCTGCGCGATCAATATGACCATGCAAGCCTGGCGCTGTCCGGGCTAAAAACAGCGGCGGGTCTGCTGGCGCTGGTGTGCTTCTGGTACGGAGCCTGGCGCTCCTGGCGCTCGGTGCGACGCTATTACCGCCATCGCATTATTGAGAAACGTGGCTTAATCCCGCAAAGCTGGCGTCGCTTTCTTGGGGCGATTGAAAGCCGCCTGTACGCTCTGCTGATGATCCTGCTCGGGTTAACGGCGCTCTATTTCTGGCTGAGCTGGGTGTTACGCCTGTTTCCCTGGACGCGGGTATGGGACCAGTCGCTGGGCGACTGGTCGGTGCACGTGCTGCGAGAAATCGCGCTGGCTATTGCTTCCGCTTTACCCGGCCTTTTTGTGGTGCTGATGATATTTCTCATCACCCTGTTCTTTATTAAGCTGCTCAAAGCGCTGCTTAATCAGGCGGCCGCGGGGCGAGTAAGGATCCCCGGCTTACATCCGGAAACGGTCGGCGCGACGCGAAAGCTGATTTCAGTGATGATCTGGCTTTTCGCGCTGTCGGCGGCCTACCCCTTTCTGCCCGGTGCCAACTCGCTCGCTTTTAAAGGCATCAGCGTCTTCTTTGGCCTGATGCTGACCCTGGGTTCGGCGGGGGTGATGAACCACGCGATGAGCGGGCTGGTGCTGATTTATTCCCGGGCGCTGCGAAAAGGCGACGTGATCCGCGTTGCCGACAACGAAGGGAGAGTCAGCGAAATCGGCATGCTGGCCACCAAAATTTTAACACGCGAAAACTACGTGGTGACCGTACCTAATGCGGTAGTGGTTAGCGGCAAAATCACCAATCTCAGCGCCATGTATCCGGACGGCGGTATCAACCTGACGGTCGGCGTCACCATCGGCTATGACACTCCCTGGCGTCAGGTGCATGCCATGCTGGAGCTTGCAGCCAAACGAGCGAAGGGGATCGATCCCCGGGAGCCGCCTCTGGTTCGTCAACTGAGTCTGATGGACTGGTATATCGCTTACGAACTGCAGGTGCGGCTGGTACCCGGCCAGTCGCTGGCGGTCGTCCGCAACGAACTCCACAGCCATATCCAGGATGTCTTCAACGAATTTAACGTACAGATCATGTCACCGAACTTTGTCATGCAGCCGGAAGGGGCGGTAATGGTCCCGAAAGAGAGCTGGTATGCTGCACCCGCCGTGCCGCCTGCCGGGACAAAAAATTCATAGCGCCTTATCTTCACTTTATGGCGTCCGTTAACCTGCCTTCATATATCCCACAGGTACGCTTATTCGACTTCGGCACAAAAAGTATGAATTATTCATGGCGCAAATAAGAAGTTAAAACTTGCGTTTTTCTGCGTCAGACGCGTCGCAGGAGCAGACGCTGTCCACCATGTGTTCTGAACTCAGGCGTGCGTTGCTACGGATAATAATGCTTCGCCAGTGCCAGGCGCAGGGCGGCGATCGTTCGGCGTTTCCATTCCACGGTTGAGGTACGATACTGCAGGAACAGGCTGCCCTCTGCCCGCTCGCCCAGCAGTGGTAAAGCGGTTAGCCGCTGTTTATCCTCAAGCGTCTCAAACCAGGGCGTGGGGACGATGGCCATCATCGGAGCATTTCGTAACGCGGGGGCAAGCTGGCTGTAATCACTGCATATAAAAGTGAGGCGACGCTCAAGCCCCGAGCGGGCCTGTTGCCTGTCCAGTTCATTGGCTGGCTGCGGCCATGGATGGCAGTAAAAATGATTGAACTGCCCCAGCTCATCAAAGCTCAACGCCTGCCGTCCGCACAGGCGCTCCTGCAGCGGCGGACCATATAACGCAATCAGACGTGTACTGCCGATCCGTTCGTAGTGCAGCGCGCTGACCCGTTTCTGGTGATCGCCAATAGCGATTAGCAGATCGATTTTCCCTTCCAGAAGCTCATCTCGCCATGCCCGGCGCTCAAAAGGCAGACATTCAATAACTGCCCCGGTCTGGTGTCCTTTTTGCGCCAGTTCCGGCGTCAGCAATACATTCAATGCCGGCGGCAGCACCACGCGGAAGCGACGCTCTTCGGCATGCTCCTCGCCAAACAACTCTTCATTAAGCGAAATAAACAACGGCACCAGACGCTCTTTAATGCCCAGCGCGAAAGCGGTAGGCACCTGAAGATTGCCTTCACGTCGAAACAGCGGATCGCCAAGTGACTCCCGCAGACGTGAAAGCGCGTGGCTTACTGCCGAGGGGCTCAGGTCGAGTTTGCGCGCCGTACGGCTGGTGGAACCGGTGGTGAGCATGACATACAACACTTTGAGCAGGTTCATATCTAATTGCAGGATATTCACAATTGGCATTCTCAATTGCACAGCACTAAATTGCTGCGCATTATACTGCGTCTCCTCACAAAAAGGAGAAGCCATGATTCGCACAACGTTGCTGTTTACCTGCCTGAGTTCCGTTATTTCCATCAATAGCTTTGCGGCGCTAAACCCGGCTCAGCCGCTTTCCGCCGCTCCCCCTTATTCCTTGTTTGTAAGCTGGGCGAAACCGATTAAACCGTTCCGCATAGCGGATAACGTCTGGTATGTAGGCACCGAAAACCTCTCGTCAATTCTGATTACCACTCCGGAAGGCCATATTCTGGTGGACGGAGCGCTGGATGCGAGCGCTGCCGATATTAAGCAGAATATCGCGGCGCTTGGTTTTGCTATCACAGATGTGCGTTACATCCTCAACAGTCATGCAAGGCTTGATCAGGCCGGAGGGATTGCCAGGTTAAAATCCTGGAGCGGGGCGCAACTGGCGGCAAGCCAGCTAAATGCGGATCAGATGGCGCGAGGAGGCAAAGAGGATTTTGCGTTAGGTGATGCTCTGCCATTCCCGCCGGTAAAAACGGACAAGATTGTCCATGATGGTGAAACGCTGATGCTGGGTGGCGTGACGGTCAAAGCTTTGTTTACACCGGGTCATTTGCCGGGCAGCACATCCTGGCTGTTTATTTTGGCAGACGGCAAAAAGCTGATTTACGCCGATAGCCTTGCCACGCCGGATTACTACCTGGTGAATAATAAAAATTATCCGGGCCTGGTAGAGGACATTCGCCATAGCTTCGCGACGCTGCAAAAGCAGCATGTTGATATCTTCATTGCCAATAAAGGCGAGCGTTTTGACCTTGCCGGAAAACTGGCAAAGCTCTCCGCCGGGGATAGCAACGCTTTTCTCGACCGCAACGGGTTGCAGCGCTACGTGGCGTCCTCGCAGCGGCGCTTTCAGGCGCAGCTAAAGCAGCAAACGGCACAATAATTCGTTTTGCGATCGGCCATGCAGGCGGGCGACGGTTTTTCTGCCACACTCTATTTTGGCACTTTTGCTGCAATAACCTCTTGAGGAATAAGGAATGAATAAGAAAATCGTCGCCTCATTACTGGCCGTGTCCTGTTTTGTTCCGGGCATGGCAAATGCCGAAGCCGCCCCGGAAGGTTATCAACTTGAGCAGGTTCTGTTGATGAGCCGCCATAATCTGCGTGCACCGCTGGCGAACAATGGCAGCGTCCTTGAGCAGTCTACCGCGCAATCGTGGCCGCAATGGGATGTACCTGGCGGGCAGTTGACTACCAAAGGTGGCGTGCTGGAAATCTACATGGGCCATTATCTGCGTGAGTGGCTGGCGGAGCAGGGAGTGGTGAAAAGCGGCGAGTGTCCGACTACGCAAAGTGTTTATGCTTACGCCAACAGCCTGCAACGAACCGTAGCTACCGCACAGTTCTTTATTACCGGTGCTTTCCCCGGCTGTGACGTGCCGGTTCATCATCAGGAAAAAATGGGCACCATGGATCCCACGTTTAACCCGGTGATCACCAACGATTCTCCAGCATTCCAGCAGGCGGCGGTGAAAGCCATGGAGGCTCAGCGCGAGCACTACCAGCTGGACGACAGCTACAGGCTGCTTGAGCAGGTGACGGCATTTAACAATTCGCCGACCTGTAAAGAGAAACAACAGTGTGATTTAACCGCAGCGAAAGACACATTCAGCGCAAACGCGACCGAAGAGCCGGGCGTCAGCGGGCCGTTAAAAGTAGGCAACTCTCTGGTGGATGCTTTTACACTGCAATACTACGAAGGGTTCCCGCTCGACCAGGTCGCCTGGGGGCAAATCAAAACCGAAAAGCAGTGGCGCGTGTTGTCGCAGCTGAAAAACGGCTATCAGGACACGCTGTTCACTTCGCCAGAAGTGGCGCGTAACGTGGCGGCGCCGTTGGTGAAATATATCCAGAAGGCGCTGGTCGGCAACGGGGCCAAAGGCCCAAAGGTTACCCTGCTGGTGGGGCATGATTCAAATATTGCTTCGCTGTTAACCGCGCTGGATTTTAAAGACTACCAGCTTGCGCAGCAAAACGAACGTACCCCTATCGGCGGCAAAATCATGTTCCAGCGCTGGCATGACAGCAAGGCCAATCGCGAACTGATGAAAGTAGAGTACGTCTACCAGAGCAGCGAGCAGTTACGAAACGGGCAGGTGCTGAGTCTGCAACAGCCGCCACAGCGCGTAACGTTGCAGCTCAACGGCTGCCCGATAGAT
Organism: Buttiauxella sp.; assembly: GCA_032051265.1. Taxonomy (GTDB): domain Bacteria; phylum Pseudomonadota; class Gammaproteobacteria; order Enterobacterales; family Enterobacteriaceae; genus Dryocola. The sequence goes on along the minus strand of DAMBYU010000002.1, from coordinate 745,462 downwards.
GCGAACGGTTTTTGTCCGTGGGATAAGTTTACCGACGTGTTAAATCAAACGGTAGCGGGCAAGTAGGCTAAATAAGTCCCCCGCAAAGGCGGGGGACCGGCTAAATTACCTAAACGTTTTTGCGCTCTATGGTTTGCTCTCCCCAGAACAGCGAGTCTTTATCGGTTTTCTCAAACGCCTTGATCAATACTTCGTCGTTGCCTTCCTCCCAGATTTTTTCTGCGAGCTTTTCGTCATAGTCGGCCACTTCAAAAATAGCTTCTGCTATCTCAGGAGAAGTGTTACGTAAACTCGCCCATTCACCGACGTGATGTGCCTTGGATTCTTGCGTTGGCATATATACTCCTTCTGAAATTAACCGTTAAGTTTGACTGCCAGACCGGCCACGTATTCGCCCTGATAGCGGGCGATTGAGAGCTCTTCCGGGCTTGGCTGACGAGATCCGTCGCCTCCGGCAATGGTCGTGGCGCCGTAGGGGGTGCCGCCGCGCACCTGTGAAACATCAAACAGCTCCTGCGCCGCATAGCCAATCGGGACAATGACCATCCCGTGATGTGCAAGCGTAGTCCATGTTGAAGAGATAGTGTGTTCCTGTCCGCCGCCCGTGCCGGTGGAGCTGAACACGCTGGCAAGCTTGCCGTAAAGCCCGCCGGATGCCCACAGGCCACCGGTTTGATCGAGGAAGGTCCGCATTTGCCCTGACATATTGCCGAAGCGGGTTGGCGTGCCAAAAATGATGGCATCATATTCTGCCAGCTCCTGCGGCGTAGCCTGCGGAGCATTCTGAGTTTTACCGCCGGCTTTTAAGAAGGCTTCCGCCGGCATGGTTTCCGGTACCCGTTTTATCGTTACTTCAGCGCCGTCGACCTTTTGAGCGCCCTCCGCCACGGCATGAGCCATAGTCTCGATATGTCCATACATGGAATAATAGAGCACCAGTATTTTTGCCATCTTGCTTTACCCCTGGATTAAACCGCAGCGTTTTGCTGCCCTCCTTTAAAGATATGTCCTGTGCTCCAGAGTGCAAACCAGAGTGCGGTTTCCTTGCGTTTGCATAAACTGTGACGGCATCGGCAAAATGTAGCATTACGTCACAGTTTTCCGCGTCGGACATTTCATTAAATATAAGAATATCTTATGAATCGCAGCGCGAAAAAATCACCCGTTCTGGCGATTACATGTTGCAAAATATTACGGTTAACTGGTCAATTGCCTCCGCTGCACTAAGCTTAATTTCACGCGGCAACGATGATGGCGCAAGCCGAAAGCCGCGCGGTGAAAGGATATCTCCTTTGACTAAATGCAGAATGATGACTTATTGATTTCACCAATCTGGAGGTTAGAAATGGCAAACCATCGTGGTGGTTCAGGTAATTTCGCTGAAGACCGTGAAAGAGCATCAGAAGCAGGTCGTAAAGGTGGCCAGCATAGCGGTGGGAACTTTAAAAATGACCCACAACGTGCATCAGAAGCAGGCCAGAAAGGGGGCAAAAATAGCCACGGCAGCGGTAGCAGCAAAAGTAAATAGCCGTAGCTAAGCGCAATTAGTTACCCTGCAGGATTATTACTAGCTAATTGCCTCTCCCGACCGCCGGTTTTTACCGGCGGTTTTTTATTTCCTGCCACCCATTGCGCCCTGTTTCAACGGATCGCACTATAGTCAGCTCTCTTATACATTGTCTGAATGATTGTCGGTAAAGTCATGTCCGCCTTAGTAAACCGCTATAAATTTTCCCTCAGGCCGCAGGAAGCGATTCTTATCCTGATAACCATGTTCTGGGGCGGCACTTTCCTTGCCGTACAATATGCGATGACCATGAGCGGGCCATTTTTCTTCGTCGGCCTGCGTTTCGCCACCGCCGCTCTCGCCGTAGGCCTGTTATCGATAAAATCCATGCGCGGCCTGACGTGGCTGGAAGTGAAAGCGGGTGTCGCCATCGGCATTGCTATCGCCATGGGTTACAGCATGCAGACCTGGGGATTACAGACCATTCCGAGCAGTAAATCCGCATTTATCACCGCCATGTATGTTCCTTTAGTGCCGCTGCTGCAGTGGGTTTGCCTGGGCAAAATGCCGGGGGTGATGTCGTGGATAGGCGTGGCGCTGGCCTTTACTGGATTACTTTTCCTCGCCGGGCCGAAAGGTATGTCGTTGACGCTGGATGCGGGTGAAATCATCACGTTGCTAAGCGCCCTGGCGATAGCTGCCGAGATAATCATGATAAGTCTCTGGGCGGGCAAGGTGGATATTAAGCGCGTGACTATTGTGCAACTGGCAACCGCATCAATCGTGGCCTTCGCTACTATGATCCCGGCGGGTGAACGCCTGCCTTCGTTTAGCACCGGTCTGGTCGTTATAGCGCTGGGGTTGGGCATTTTCAGCGCCGTTATCCAGGTGACGATGAACTGGGCGCAGCGCAGCGTCTCGCCGACTCGGGCTACGGTTATTTATACCGGCGAACCGGTATGGGCAGGTATTTTCGGACGCATCGCCGGGGAGCGTTTGCCGGTGTTGGCCCTGCTTGGCGGCTCGCTGATTGTGCTTGGCGTTCTGGTTAGCGAGCTGAAGCTTAAGCGTAAAAAATCAGCAGGCCTGCAGTCCGGGAGCGCAAACGAGTCGTTGTAAATGCTGGCCTTTGCTATGCTTGAGGCACATCGGATCAGGAAGAAGTCAGCATGGCTGAAGGCGCAGTACAAACCAAACAAACCGGGCGGCGTTCACTCGCGGTAGCCGCCAAGAAAGAGGCTATTCTGGCGGCAGGTCTGGAATTTTTCTCTTTGTACGGCATCCACGGCACAAGCCTTGATAAGGTGGCGGAGCGTGCCGGGGTATCCAAAACCAATCTCCTTTATTACTACCCTTCAAAAGAGGCGCTCTATATCGCCGTGCTCAAGCAAATTCTGGCGATCTGGCTCGCGCCGCTGCGTGCCTTTCGTGAAGATTTGGAGCCGCTGGTGGCTATCGGCGAATACGTCCGCCTTAAGCTTGAAGTATCGCGCGACCATCCTCAGGCCTCCCGGCTGTTTTGCCTTGAAATGCTGCAGGGCGCACCGCTATTAAAAGATGAGTTAACCGGAGATTTGAAATCACTGGTAGAGGATAAATCGGCGATAATTGCTGGATGGGTGGCGGCTGGAAAACTGGCGGCGGTTGATCCGCATCATTTGATTTTTATGCTGTGGGCAACCACCCAGCATTACGCGGATTTCGCAAGCCAGGTTGAGGCGGTCACGGGCAGTAATTTAAGTGATGAAGCATTTTTCCGCCGCACGGTGGAAAATGTGCAGCGGATGATTATTGAAGGGATCCGGGTGCGCTAGTTCTGCTGCGGGGATAAAGGGCAGCTCAAATCACCTTCTTCACACTGGGTGAGCGATTCCAGAAAAGCGGTACGTTCTTTGGTGCGATCTGAGAGACAAATACTGTGGATCATCGGCCCGATTGTACCGCCTTCGCTGCCGGAACTGACAAATTTACAGTCGGCATCGCGTACTTTTATCCACGCCAGCTGAGCTTGTCTGAGCAAATTTTGCTGTTCCGGCGTGGCAAGATTCAGCACTTTTTTATAGGTCTGGTTAAGCAGCTGGTCGTCCAGCTTGTACTGCGCGTCGTAGCATGCGTTGCTTTCAGTCTGCGTATTTGCTTTTTCGCATTCATTTGCAAAGGCTGTAGCGCTGAACAGCAGGCTTGCCAGTAACAGGCTCACGCGTTTCATCATTATTCCCCAATTAAAAAAGGCTCCCAAAAGGAGCCTTTAGCGTAGCGAAGCCTTAGCCGATTGTCATCAGGCTGGCGTTTCCTCCGGCTGCCGCGGTGTTCACGCTTAGCGAACGTTCCATGTACAGTCGCTCAAGCAGCAGGTTGTTTTCTGCCCGTGCAAAACCCTGCACCGAGAGGATTGCCCCGTCGCGGGCGGCCACTTGTTCGCACAGTTCTCGCAGCTGATCTGAATCACCGTGATAAATCACCGCATCAAACTGCTGACCCATCAGCGCTGCTGGTTGCGCAAAATCGATCTTCTGCTGAACCTGCGACGGCAGTTGTTTTACCAGCTCGCGATGCAGTGCGTCATCGGCCCACAGCGCACGACTGCCCACGCTTGTCACCGCCGCTAACTGTACCAGCGCATCCTGTTCGTTATCCGCCACGCACAGTACGCGCTCGCGCGGCATCAACGCATAAGTGTTGCGCTCGCCTGTCGGGCCCGGCAGCTGGCGCAGCGTGCCGCTTTGTGCAAATTCCGCAAAGCGTTCACACAGCGCCTGGAGATCGCCACGGTTTGCTGCCCACTGGGTCAACGCCTGATGCGCTTCCTGCAGGCTTGCTTTTAACGTGGTATCCACAGGCAGGTCCGCGTCGTGGCGGGAGAGGGTTTTCTGCAGTGCGCTTTCCGGACGGTTAGCCAGCAGGCGGTAGAGGTAGAGCGGGCCGCCAGCCTTAGGTCCTGTGCCGGAGAGGCCTTCGCCGCCGAACGGCTGTACGCCAACAACCGCGCCAACCATGTTGCGGTTCACGTACATGTTGCCGACGTGGGCCGAACCGGTGACCTGGGCGATGGTTTCGTCGATGCGGGTATGCACGCCGAGCGTCAGGCCGTAACCTGCCGCATTAATCTGCTCAATCAGCGCTGCAAGGTTGTTACGGTTGTAGCGCACAACGTGCAGCACCGGCCCGAAGACCTCTTTTTGCATCTCGTCGAAGCTTTCCAGTTCAATGAGCGTTGGCGCAACAAAGGTGCCGCTTTGCCACTCTTTCATGTCCTGGGCGTTTTCACGCGCGGCCTGGAAGATTTTGCGCCCTTTGGCGCGCATCGCCTGAATATGGTTGTCGATGTTTTCTTTCGCTTCAGCGTCAATCACCGGGCCGATATCGGTTGTCAGACGGCCAGGATTACCCATCCGGCATTCCGCCATCGCGCCGCGCAGCATTTGCAGTGTGTGCTCGGCTACTTCTTCCTGAACACACAGCACGCGCAGGGCAGAACAACGTTGTCCGGCGCTGTCGAATGCGGAGGCGACGACATCGACCACCACCTGCTCCGTCAGGGCGGAAGAATCCACGATCATCGCGTTCAGTCCGCCGGTTTCGGCAATCAGCGGCGTCGGGCGGCCCTGTGGATCCAGGCGGTCGGCAATATTGCGTTGCAGCAAAGTCGCCACATCTGTCGAACCGGTAAACATCACGCCGCGCACGCGGGCGTCGCCGGTTAGCTGAGCGCCGACCGTTTCACCGCGGCCAGGCAGCAGTTGCAGCACGCCTGCAGGCACGCCCGCTTCCAGCAGAATCGCAACGCCCTGAGCGGCAATCAGCGGGGTTTGCTCCGCAGGTTTTGCCAGCACGCTATTACCAGCGGCAAGCGCTGCCGCAATCTGGCCGGTGAAGATCGCCAGCGGGAAGTTCCACGGGCTGATGCACACAACCGGCCCAAGCGGGCGGTGTGTTTCGTTATCGAAGTCGTCACGGACCTGGCCTGCGTAATAATGCAGGAAATCAACGGCTTCACGTACTTCTGCAATCGCGTTGCTGAACGTTTTACCGGCTTCACGGACCAGAATGCCGATCAGCTGCTGCATCTGGCCTTCCATGATCACGGCGGCGCGTTCGAGGATCAGGGCGCGCTCCTGCGGCGGCGTCGCAAACCAGATCGGTGCGTTGTTTACCGCGTTTTCCAGCGCATGGGAGACTTCAGCACTGGTGGCCTCCCGCGTGAAACCGACAATGTCATTTGGCTCGGCCGGGTTCTTCACATCCAACAGCTCACCGGGGTCAACGGCTTCCTCAAGGATTGGCAACGCCTGCCATTTCTGCGTCGCGCTGTTAAGCAGGGCAGAGGAGAGGGAGGCCAGGCGATGTTCATTCGCCAGATCCAGCCCGCTGGAGTTGCTGCGGCCTTCGCCATAGAGATCCTTTGGCAGCGCGATTTTCGGATGCGGTAGGCCAAGCTGGCCCTCTTTACCGGCAAGCGCTTCTGTCGCGGTAACCGGGTCGGCCACCAGCTCATCCAGCGGCAGCGTGTTGTCTGCGATACGGTTAACGAAGGAGGTATTCGCCCCGTTTTCCAGCAGACGACGTACCAGATAGGCCAGCAGCGTTTCATGCGTGCCCACCGGAGCATAAATACGGCAAGGGCGGTTCAGCTTGCCGTCGGCAATTTTACCTACGACCCGATCGTAGAGCGGCTCGCCCATGCCGTGCAGACACTGGAATTCATACTGGCCAGGGTAGTAGTTCTGCCCGGCGAGGTTGTAAATTGCCGCAAGCGTGTGGGCGTTGTGGGTGGCGAACTGCGGATAAATCAGATTCGGCACCGTCAGTAATTTTTTTGCACAGGCCAGATAGGAGATATCGGTGTAGACCTTGCGGGTATAAACCGGATAGCCCTCAAGACCTTCCATCTGGGCACGTTTAATTTCGCTGTCCCAGTATGCTCCTTTCACCAGACGAATCATCAGGCGACGCTGGCTGCGTGTCGCCAGATCTATCAGATAATCGATAACGAACGGGCAGCGTTTCTGGTATGCCTGAATCACAAAGCCAATGCCGTTCCAGCCCGCAAGCTCCGGCTCGAAGCAAAGCTTCTCAAGCAGATCGAGGGAAATTTCCAGGCGATCGGCTTCTTCGGCATCGATATTAATTCCCACGTCGTACTGGCGGGCCAGCAGCGTCAGGGATTTCAGGCGCGGGTACAGCTCTTCCATTACGCGGTCGTACTGCGCGCGGCTGTAACGCGGATGCAGGGCGGAAAGCTTGATTGAGATGCCCGGACCTTCATAAATACCGCGGCCGTTGGAGGCTTTACCGATAGCGTGAATGGCCTGCTGATAGGAAACCATGTAGGCCTGCGCGTCGGCGGCGGTCAGCGCGGCTTCACCAAGCATATCGTAGGAGTAGCGGAAACCTTTTTCCTCCAGTTTGCGGGCGTTAGCCAGCGCTTCAGCGATGGTTTCGCCGGTGACGAACTGTTCGCCCATCAGGCGCATCGCCATATCCACACCCTTGCGGATCAGCGGCTCGCCGCTCTTGCTGATAATGCGGTTAAGCGAGTGGGAGAGGCTGGTTTCGTTGTGCGTGGACACCAGACGCCCGGTAAACAGCAATCCCCAGGTGGCGGCGTTCACAAATAGCGACGGGCTGCGGCCAATGTGGGAATGCCAGTTGCCGTTGCTGATTTTGTCGCGGATTAACGCATCTCGGGTCGCTTTATCCGGGATACGTAGCAGGGCTTCCGCCAGGCACATCAACGCCACGCCTTCCTGCGAGGAAAGCGAGAATTCCTGCAGTAAACCTTGCACCATGCCCGCCCGGCCTGAGGCGCTCTTCTGGTTGCGCAGTTTTTCGGCCAGCTGGTAAGCGAGTTTGTGGGTCTGTTCGGCAAGCGGCTGCGGCAGGCGTGCCTGCTCAAGGATCATCGGAACAGCGTCGGTTTCCGGACGCCGCCATGCGGCGGTAATCGCGGCACGGCTAACGGACTGGGGCAGAATTTGTTCGGCAAAATCGAGGAAAGGCTGATGCGTTTCTTCCGCAGCCGGCGCGGATTCTTCACTTTCATTAGCGGCACCCGCAAGCAAAGCAGGTAATTCTGGCAGTTCATCGTTATTTTCCAGGCGTTCGAGATAGTTAAAAATTGCCTGTTTAATTAGCCAGTGCGGCGTGCGGTCAATACGTGAAGCGGCGAGCTTAATTCGCTCGCGGGTCGCTTCGTCGAGTTTAACGCCCATGGTAGTGGTGCCCATGCCAAAGACTCCTTTGTGCAAGATTTAGAATGAGTAACAGCAAAAGTTACCCGGCAATATCTACCATGTTGCAACTTTGTGCAACCGTGTTAAATGTGAGCCAGATAACAGGCCGGGAAAAGAGTGGGATTGTTAAATTTTAGATAAGAAAGCGATCTGGCTAATTATTTGCAGACGGGGGGAATTTACGGACATAGTTAACACTTTCGTAAGGTGCAACCGCGAAAAGCGTGAGCGAGTGCAACCTCCGTGAAAAAGGTATTTTTTGTGGGGTGAATTTCTTGTGAATGCCGTGTTAAATCGTTTGTGAATAAAACTAGCTTCCTGCAGGATACGGTCGCGAACTGACATCACAACAAGCCGCGCTGCGTTCCGGTGGGGCAACAGCGGTTTATTTCTTATAAAAAAAACCGGTAAACCAATCTGGAGAACTTGCATGACCATGAGTACACCAATGCTGGTGACTTTCCTTATTTATATCTGTGGCATGATATTGATAGGGTTTATCGCCTGGCGCTCAACCAAAAACTTCGATGACTATATTCTCGGTGGCCGCAGTCTCGGGAGTCTGGTCACCGCGTTATCCGCCGGTGCTTCTGATATGAGCGGCTGGTTATTAATGGGTTTACCCGGTGCGATATTCCTTTCCGGCATTTCCGAAAGTTGGATTGCGATTGGTTTAACCGTCGGGGCTTATATTAACTGGAAACTGGTCGCGGGCCGTTTGCGTGTTCATACCGAAGCGAACAATAACGCCTTGACGCTGCCGGATTATTTCACCGGTCGTTTTGAAGATAAAAGCCGTCTGCTGCGTATTATCTCCGCGCTGGTTATTTTGCTGTTCTTCACGATTTATTGCGCCTCCGGCATTGTGGCGGGAGCGCGTCTGTTTGAAAGCACGTTCGGCCTGAGCTACGAAACCGCGCTCTGGGCGGGTGCCGCGGCAACCATCCTTTATACTTTTGTCGGTGGGTTCCTGGCCGTAAGCTGGACCGATACCGTGCAGGCCAGCCTGATGATTTTCGCGCTGATCCTCACGCCGGTAATGGTGATTATGGCCGTTGGTGGCCTTGATGACTCCCTGCTGGTCATCAAACAGAAAAGTATCGAAAACGTTGATATGCTCAAAGGGCTTAACTTTGTCGCTATCATTTCGCTGATGGGCTGGGGCCTGGGCTACTTTGGTCAACCGCACATTCTGGCGCGTTTTATGGCGGCGGATTCTCACCACACCATCGTCAATGCGCGTCGCATCAGCATGACCTGGATGATCCTTTGTCTGGCGGGTGCCTGTGCGGTGGGCTTCTTCGGTATCGCCTACTTTAGCACTCATCCGGGACAGGCGGGTGCGGTCACCCAGAACGGCGAGCGTGTATTCATCGAACTGGCACAGATTCTGTTTAATCCCTGGGTTGCCGGTATTCTGCTTTCCGCCATTCTGGCGGCGGTTATGTCAACGCTGAGCTGTCAGCTTCTGGTTTGCTCCAGCGCCATTACAGAAGATTTGTATAAGGCATTCTTCCGCAAAGGCGCGGGCCAGAAGGAGCTGGTATGGGTAGGGCGCGTGATGGTGTTGGTGGTGGCGCTTGTTGCTATCGCTCTGGCTGCCAATCCGGAAAACCGCGTCCTGGGTCTGGTGAGCTACGCCTGGGCAGGCTTCGGTGCGGCGTTTGGTCCGGTTGTCCTGTTCTCTGTTATGTGGTCCCGTATGACCCGTAACGGCGCGCTTGCCGGCATGATCATCGGTGCGGTGACGGTTATCGTCTGGAAACAGTTCGCGTGGCTGGGTCTGTACGAAATTATCCCAGGCTTCATCTTTGCCAGCATCGGCATTGTGGTGGTGAGCCTGATGGGGAGAGCGCCGTCGCAGGCTATGCTCAACCGCTTTGCGGACGCAGATGCGGTTTATCATTCGGCCCCGCCGACGAAGCTGCAGGCTGAGTAATACAGCCTCCCTTTATAAAGGCTGCAAATATTCAAAAGTAAGGCCGGGTTTCCCGGCCTTTTTTACATCCCGATATAAATAACATGACAAACCCGCTTGTATTTATTCTTGCGGTAATGATAATCACTATCGTTCTGGTTTACCTTTCTTTACGTCGGTTGACCTGGTTTCACACTTGAGGTGTCAGGAATGTTTGTCCCGTTTCTCATTATGTTACGCGAAGGCCTGGAAGCAGCGCTGATTGTCAGCCTTATAGCCAGCTATTTAAAACGCACCCGGCGCGGCCAATGGATTGGCGTAATGTGGATTGGTGTGGTGGCCGCCGCCGCCTTATGTCTGGCGCTTGGGATCTTCATCAACGAAACCACCGGCGAATTCCCGCAAAAAGAGCAGGAGTTATTCGAGGGCATCGTGGCGGTTGTCGCGGTTGTGATCCTCACCTGGATGGTGTTCTGGATGCGCAAAGTCTCGCGCAACGTAAAAGTTCAGCTTGAGCAGGCGGTGGATAACGCGCTGCACAGCAAGGGCAGCCACGGCTGGGCGCTGATCCTGATGGTTTTTTTCGCGGTGGCTCGTGAAGGTCTTGAATCGGTGTTCTTCCTGCTGGCAGCCTTCCAGCAGGACGTTGGCATAATGCCGCCGCTTGGCGCAATGCTCGGGCTGGCAACGGCTATCGTGCTTGGCTTCCTGATTTACTGGGGCGGTATTCGCCTGAATCTGGGTGCTTTCTTCAAATGGACGAGCCTGTTTATTTTGCTGGTTGCGGCAGGGCTTGCGGCGGGGGCGATTCGTGCTTTCCACGAAGCGGGCCTGTGGAACCAATTCCAGACTATCGCCTTTGACCTCAGCAACGTACTTTCCACGCATTCCCTGACCGGAACGCTGCTCGAAGGGATCTTCGGCTATCAGGAAGCGCCAACCGTCAGCGAAGTGGCGATCTATTTCATTTATTTGATTCCGGCCCTGGTGCTCTTTGCCATGCCGCCGCGTCTGAACAATCAGGCGACAAATAGCGTTCGTTAACCATCTTGTGGCGGGACTTCGCCACTTAGTTACAACATACTAATTTTTTAAAGGGATTGGCCATGACTGCACCGTTTCGTCTTAAGGCGCTTAACATTGCGCTGTTCGCTCTTGTCTCTTCTGCTTTCGCCGCTCACGCGGCGGATGTGCCTCAGGTAAAGGTCACCGTTACCGATAAACAGTGTGAGCCGATGAATATCACGGTGAATGCCGGTAAAACCCAGTTCATTATTCAGAACAACAGCCAGAAAGCGCTGGAGTGGGAAATTCTGAAAGGGGTGATGGTTGTGGAAGAGCGCGAAAATATCGCGCCGGGCTTCTCCCAGAAAATGACGGCCAATCTGCAGGAAGGCGAGTACGACATGACCTGCGGCCTGCTCAGCAATCCGAAAGGCAAGCTGGTAGTGAAGGCCTCCGGCAAGCAGGCGGCGCCGAAGAACGATCTGATGGCGCTGACCGGGCCGATTACCGACTATAAAGCTTACGTAATGGCCGAAGTAGCCGGGCTGGTAAAAGGCACCAAAGCCTTTACCGATGCGGTGCAGGCCGGGGATATCGAAAAAGCGAAACTGCTGTATGCGCCAACGCGTCAGCACTATGAGCGTATCGAACCGATCGCTGAACTGTTCTCAGATCTGGACGGCAGCATTGACGCCCGTGAAGACGATTACGAGCAGAAAGCGAATGACCCGAAATTCACCGGCTTCCACCGCCTGGAAAAAGCGCTGTTTGGCGATAACTCCACAAAAGGCATGGAAAAATACGCTGAGCAGTTAAACGCCGACGTGCTGGATCTGCAAACTCGCATCGCCGGGCTGGCCTTCCCGCCGGGCAAAGTGGTGGGCGGGGCTGCGGGCCTGATTGAAGAAGTGGCTGCCAGCAAAATCAGCGGTGAAGAAGATCGTTACAGCCATACGGATCTGTGGGACTTCCAGGCGAACGTCGATGGCGCGCAGAAAATCGTTAACCTGCTTCGTCCGTTGTTGAGCAAAGAGAATGCGCCGTTGCTGGCAAAAGTTGATGCCAACTTCAAAAAAGTGGACACCATCCTTGCGAAATACCGTACTAAAGACGGCTTTGAAACCTACGACAAACTGACCGACGCTGACCGTAACGCGCTGAAAGGGCCGGTAACCGCGCTGGCGGAAGATCTGTCGCAGCTTCGTGGTGTGCTGGGTCTGGACTAAGTAAGATGCAAGAGAAAACTAAATCAGGCGTGCCTCAACCCGCGCGCCGTCAATTACTGAAAACGCTGGGCGCCCTCGGGGGTGCCTTTGCCGTTACTGGCGGTTGTCCGGTTGCCCACGCGGCAAAAACAGAAACCTCGCCGGGCACGCTTCCACCCGATGCGCGCATGGAAAAGCTGCCGTTCTACGGGTCACATCAGGCAGGCATTCTCACCCCTCAGCAGGCGTCGATGATGCTGGTGGCTTTTGATGTGCTGGCGGCCGATAAAGCCGATCTTGAACGTCTGTTCCGGCTGCTGACGGCGCGTTTCGACTTCCTCACGACAGGCGGCGCCGCGCCGGAAACGCCGAACCCGCGTATGCCGCCGATGGACTCCGGCATCCTTGGCGCGGAAATTTTCCCTGATAATCTGACAATCACTCTCTCGGCAGGCGTCTCGCTGTTTGACGAGCGCTTTGGCCTGAAGGCGCAGATGCCGAAAAAGCTGCAAAAAATGGCGCGTTTTCCTAACGATTCTCTTGATGCCAGCCTGTGCCATGGCGATCTGTTGTTGCAGATTTGCGCCAATACTGCCGATACGGTTATTCACGCGCTGCGTGACATCATCAAACACACGCCGGACTTGCTGAGCGTGCGCTGGAAACGTGAAGGCTTTATTTCCAACCACGCTGCCCGCAGCCGTGGCAAGGAAACGCCGATCAACCTGCTTGGATTTAAAGATGGCACCGCCAATCCGGACAGCAGCAATACCGGGCTGATGGATGATGTCGTGTGGGTGACAAAAGAGCAGGATGAACCCGCATGGAGCCTGGGCGGAAGCTACCAGGCGATTCGTATCATTCAGTTCCACGTGGAATCCTGGGATCGCACGCCGCTTAAAGAGCAGCAGACGATATTTGGTCGTGAGAAACACAGCGGCGCGCCGCTGGGCATGAAAGATGAGCACGATGAACCCGATTACGCCGCCGATCCTGATGGCAACGTAATCGCACTGGATGCCCACATTCGTCTGGCTAACCCGCGCACTAAAGAAACGCAGTCAAATCTGATGATGCGTCGCGGTTACAGCTACTCGCTTGGCGTCTCCAAATCCGGGCAGCTGGATATGGGCCTGCTGTTCGTCTGCTATCAGCACGATCTGGAAGAAGGTTTTCTCGCCGTACAAAAACGCCTTAACGGTGAGGCTCTGGAGGAGTACGTGAAGCCGCTGGGCGGAGGATATTTCTTTGTGTTGCCGGGGGCGCCAGATAAGCGGCATTATCTGGGACAGGGGCTGATTGGGGCCTGATCGGCTATTTCCTTTCCCTGCTAATTTTTCATTTGCTAACAATTCGGGTGAAAATCATGCGTCAGTATTACCCGTACGCATCTCATTGATATAAAATTGTAATATAAGTATGGCATAAGGTTCTGAAGCAGCCGGGGAAGGTTAATGTTGATTTTAAGTAAATTTAATGTTGCATTTTAGATAATTTTTGATGTACTTAAAGCATGAGCGGTAGTTCCCGGCTGTGAAGTCCAATCACAATGGAGATCGCGAATGGTAGGGTCCTGTACTGGACGATTGAAAAAACATCTTACCCGCACATCCCGGCGCGGAGGTCTTTCCTCCGGCTTCGCTATCTTCACCGCTAACAATCCTGATTTCACCACACTACAACGTGTCAACGATGCGCTAAGCGGCGCCTGTCGCCAGACTGACGCATCATCTCAACCGGCAGTTCATGGCTTACAAGGAAGCCAAACCTCATCCGTTAGTAAGCATAATCGCGTCCAAACAGGTGACGCGGGAAATGAAACCAACTGTAAGGTGCCATCCATGGGAAGACAGAAAGCAGTGATCAAAGCTCGTCGTGAAGCAAAACGTGTACTAAGACGAGATTCGCGGAGCCACCGGCAACGTGAAGAGGAATCGGTCACCACGCTTGTGCAGATGAGCGGCGTAGAATCTATTGGTATGGCGAGGGATTGCCGCGACAATTCACCAATAGCCGCGCGAAACGAGGCTCAGGAGCACTATCTTAATGCCATCGAGAGAAAGCAGTTGATATTCGCCACCGGGGAAGCGGGGTGCGGCAAAACTTATATCAGCGCGGCGAAAGCCGCTGAGGCCCTGATACATAAGGATGTCGACAGGATAATTGTTACCCGGCCGGTCCTGCAGGCTGACGAAGATCTCGGCTTCTTGCCCGGCGACATCGCGGAAAAATTCGCACCGTATTTCCGCCCGGTGTACGACATTCTGGTGCGGCGACTGGGCTCATCTTTCATGCAGTACTGCCTGCGGCCCGAAATCGGTAAAGTAGAAATTGCGCCGTTCGCCTATATGCGCGGGCGCACCTTTGAAAATGCGGTAGTGATTCTTGATGAGGCGCAGAATGTTACCGCAGCGCAAATGAAGATGTTCCTGACGCGCCTTGGGGAAAACGTGACGGTTATCGTAAACGGCGACATTACGCAGTGTGATTTGCCTGCGGGTGTACAGTCAGGCTTAAGCGATGCGCTGGCGCGTTTCGAAGAAGATGAAATGATAGGTGTAGTGCGTTTTGGCAAACAGGATTGTGTCCGTTCGGCCCTGTGCCAGCGGACATTAAACGCTTACGACTAATTGCTTCTGTAGAAAATTTTAAAAGCCCAAACCTGGTTTGGGCTTTTTTCTTTGCGCGAATTATTTACCCAAAATGTGAGGGTGGTCATAAGCCCTGGTCAAGGAGAGACAATTTTAGCTTCCTGAGAATTATCTCCTGCCTGACCTCATGCCGTATACTCATTTCACGCAAAGAAAAGCAGTACTTTTAAATTTTCGGCTATTGGCCCGTCATCATATCAGACAAAAAAGGATATTTGTCTAACCTGCAACCTACCTGGAATATGAGGATTACGTTATGGAAAAGAAAGTCATCTATCTGTTTTGTTCCGCCGGGATGTCTACTTCACTGCTGGTGTCGAAAATGAAAGCACAGGCCGCGAAATATGAAGTTCCGGTCATTATTGAAGCATTCCCTGAAACCCTGGCGGGTGAAAAGGGCGGCGTAGCGGATCTCATTCTGCTGGGACCGCAAATCGCCTACATGTTGCCTGAAATTAAAAAAATCCTCCCACACAAGCCGGTTGAAGTTATTGATTCCGCCATGTACGGCAAAGTCGATGGACTGGGTGTCCTGAAGGCCGCCGTTGCATCAATCAAAAAAGCAGCAAACAGTTAATTTTAATTATTGTTTTATTTTTCCGTCAAAGAAAGACCTTACACACCCTGGCCGCCGACTGGCGGCATTAAAGGAAAATGCAAATGAGTAAAGTCATTGATTCACTTGAAAAGGTACTCCTTCCTTTTGCCGTCAAAATAGGAAAACAGCCGCACGTTAACGCCATTAAAAATGGTTTTATTAAGTTAATGCCGTTAACCCTGGCGGGGGCCATGTTTGTTCTTATCAATAACGTATTTTTAAGCTTTGGAGCAGGCTCGTTCTTCTATTCTTTAGGTATTCGTTTAGACCCCTCGACCATTGAAACCCTGAATGGGTTAAAAGCCATCGGTGGCAATGTGTACAACGGTACATTAGGTATTATGTCGCTGATGGCTCCCTTTTTTATAGGGATGGCTCTGGCTGAAGAGCGTAAAGTTGATTCGCTGGCCGCGGGATTATTATCCGTTGCTGCATTTATGACCGTCACACCTTATAGCGTAGGTGAAGCTTATGCCGTGGGGGCTAATTGGTTAGGTGGCACCAATATTATCTCCGGTATTGTTATCGGGCTTATTGTTGCCGAAATGTTTACCTTCGTTATTCGACGCAACTGGGTTATCAGATTGCCCGAAAGCGTACCTACTTCGGTATCGCGCTCATTTTCAGCGGTAATTCCGGGCTTTATTATTCTGTCTTTCTTCGGGATTATTGCCTGGGCGCTGGCCTCCTTTGGCAGCAACTTCCACCAGATCATTATGGACTCTATTTCCACGCCGCTTGCGTCGATGGGTGCAGTGGTGGGCTGGGCTTACGTTATCTTCACTTCTCTGCTGTGGTTCTTCGGCGTGCACGGATCTCTGGCGTTGGCAGCGCTCGACAGCGGCATCATGACCCCATGGGCGCTGGAAAACGTAGCCATTTATACCCAATACGGCTCTGTGGATGCGGCGCTTGAAGCCGGTAAGTCGTTCCATGTCTGGGCGAAACCGATGCTCGACTCCTATATCTTCCTCGGCGGCACCGGTGCAACGCTTGGCTTAATCATCGCCATCTTTATTGGCTCACGTCGCGCCGATCACCGTCAGGTGGCGAAACTGGCGCTGCCTTCCGGCATCTTCCAGATTAACGAACCTATCCTGTTCGGGCTGCCAATCATTATGAACCCGGTGATGTTTATCCCGTTTGTACTGATTCAACCGATTCTGGCAGCGATTACGCTCGTGGCCTACTATCTGGGACTTATCCCGCCGATTACCAACATCGCACCATGGACAATGCCTACCGGCCTGGGCGCCTTCTTTAACACTAACGGAAGCATTGCCGCGCTGCTGCTGGCCCTGTTTAACCTGGCTGTTGCGACACTGATTTACCTGCCTTTCGTCGCCATCTCCAATAAGGCGCAGAGCGTTATTGAAGAAGAAGAAAGCGAAGAAGATATTGCCAACGCGCTGAAATTCTAATCTGGCTGGCTGCCGGAGGGGGAATAACCTCTTCGGCACTGAGCGCCTTAAGAGTGAGAAATAAAGATGTTTGATTTAGATAACGTTGTTGATACCCCAGAAGTGCAGGATCTCGAAGAAGTCGTGATGGGATTAATCATTAACTCCGGTCAGGCGCGTAGCCTGGCATACGCCGCGCTGAAAAAGGCGAAAGAAGGCGATTTTGAACAGGCCCACAATCTGATGGCCGAATCTCGTCTGTCGCTGAATGAAGCGCATCGGGTACAAACAAAGCTGATTGAAGATGACCAGGGCGAAGGCAAAACCAAAGTTAGCCTGGTGCTGGTACACGCGCAGGACCACCTGATGACCTCAATGCTTGCGCGCGAACTCGTGACGGAGCTCATTGAGCTGCACGAAAAAATAAAATAACGTATGGAGTCATAATGCAGCCACCGGTATTGAGCATGGAAATTAAGACAGCACGCGAAAATCAACTCTTCGATGGTCAGAATTTCCATGTTTTTATCTACAACAAAGTTGAGAGCATCTCGGGGCTGCATCAACACGATTACTACGAATTTACCGTGGTGCTTACCGGGCGTTATTATCAGGATATTAATGGTAAGCGAGTGCTGTTAGAGCGCGGAGATTTTGTTTTTATCCCTCTGGGGTCACATCATCAAAGCTTATATGAATTTGGCGCGACCAGAATCCTTAATGTGGGCATTAGCAAGGCCTTTTTTGAGCAGCACTATTTACCCTTGTTACCGCAGCGGTTTGTCGCATCACAGGTCTATGAAATTAAGCACGAGTTTATGGCTTATATTGAGTCGGTCATTGCCTCGCTTAACTTCAGAAACGGTGAATTTAACGAATTTCTGGAAATGGTAACCTTCTATATTGTTAACCGGTTACGCCACCATCGCGAATCGGAGGTTATAACGGATATCCCGGTCTGGTTGAAGGTAACCGTTGAGAAGATGCATGATAAAGCCCGCTTTGGTGATAAAGCCCTGGCTAATATGGTGGCGCTGTCCGGCAAGTCGCAGGAATATCTTACCCGCGCAACGCAACGCCATTATGGCAAAACGCCCATGCAGATCATCAATGAAATACGTGTAGATTTTGCCAGGAAACAACTGGAGATAACCAATTACTCGGTTACCGATATTGCTTTTGAATCGGGATACAGCAGCCCGAGTATGTTTATTAAAAACTTTAAAAAATTAACCTCATTCACACCGAAGCAGTACCGGAAACAATTGTGTAGTATTAATTAGCCTGTATGTGAATGAATGTAGATTTTCTGCATAATCTTCACTCATTCATTTATATCGCTGTCTTTAATTTGCAGTGCAATGATATTGTACGGGAGTACCTATGAGCAAAAAACTGAAAGTCGTTACTATTGGTGGCGGAAGTAGCTATACCCCGGAGTTACTCGAAGGCTTTATTAAACGTTACGATGAATTGCCAATTACTGAATTATGGCTGGTCGATGTTGAAGCCGGCAAAGAGAAGCAGGATATTATTTTCGATCTCTGCCTGCGCATGGTTGAGCGTGCAGGCGTATCTATCGCGCTCTACAAAACGCTCGATCGCCGCGAAGCACTGGTTGATGCGGATTTTGTCACCACTCAGTTACGCGTGGGGCAGTTAAAAGCGCGTGAACTTGATGAGCGTATTCCTCTGAGCCACGGCTATTTAGGCCAGGAAACCAACGGGGCAGGCGGGCTGTTCAAAGGGCTGCGCACCATTCCGGTCATTTTTGACATCATCAAAGATGTGGAAGAGATTTGTCCCAACGCCTGGGTGATAAACTTTACCAATCCGGCCGGCATGGTGACCGAGGCGGTGTTCCGTCACACCAGCTTTAAGAAATTCATCGGCGTGTGTAACATCCCGGTGGGCATGAAAATGTTCATTCAGGACGTGCTGCAGGTAGAGCCGCAGGATGAGTTGTCGATTGACCTTTTTGGCCTGAACCACATGGTGTTCATCAAAGATGTGCTGGTGAATGGCGAATCGCGCTTTGCTGAATTGCTTGACGGCGTGGCCTCCGGCACGCTAAAGGCGAGCGGCGTGAAGAATATCTTCGACCTGCCGTTCAGCGAAGGTCTGCTGCGCTCCCTGAATCTTATTCCATGCTCCTATCTGCTTTACTACTTCAAGCAGAAAGAGATGCTGGCCATCGAGATGGGGGAATTCTACAAAGGCGGCGCACGGGCAACGGTTGTGCAGAAAGTTGAGAAGCAGCTTTTCGACCTGTACAAAAACCCTGAACTGAACGTGAAGCCGAAAGAGCTTGAGCTGCGCGGCGGGGCCTATTATTCAGACGCGGCATGTGAAGTGATAAGCGCTATCTATAATGACAAGCAGACCGAGCATTACGTCAACTTCCCGCACAAAGGCCATATTGATAATATCCCGGCTGACTGGGCTTGCGAAATGACCTGCACGATAGGACGCGACGGCGCAACGCCAACGCCGCGTATCGACCACTTCGATGAAAAAGTCCTCGGCCTGATTTACACCATTAAAGGCTTTGAAATTGCCGCAAGCGAAGCTGCGTTAAGCGGTAAGCTCAACGACGTGCTGCTGGCGCTAAACCTGAGCCCGCTCATCCACTCCGATAAAGATGCGGAAAAACTTGCGCGTGACATGCTGTTAGCACATGAGGCGTTGCTGCCTGAGTTTGCGCAGACGATTGCCGCGCTAAAATAATCAATGGCCTGAGCCTTTCCCATCAAGGAGAAGGCGAATTAAGGAAGCGCTTATGGATAAGTTGTTGATCGTGAATGCGGATGATTTCGGGCTGTGTAAGGCGCAGAACTACGGCATTATTGAGGCATTCAATAATGGTGTCGTGACGTCAACCACGGCGATGGTTAACGCGGCAGGCATCGACCACGCGGTGTCGCTGAGCCGGGCGTATCCGAAACTGGCGGTAGGTATGCACTTTGTGCTGACGCTGGGGCAACCGCTTTCTGCGATGCCGGGTCTGGTAGACGAGAAGGGCGAACTGGGTAAATGGATTTGGGAGAGGGCAGAAGCGGCAACGCTGCCGCTTGCAGAGATCCAGCAAGAGCTGGAGTGTCAGTTTGCGCGCTTTAGTAAACTTTTTGGCCGTCCACCAACCCATATCGACAGCCATCACCACGTACATATGATCCCGCAGATTTTCCCTCTCGTTGAAGCCTTTGCAAAAGAGCAGGGCGTCGCCATGCGCATCGACCGTGACGAGGTAAGAAAGGCAGAACTGGAATTGCGCGGGGCACAAAGTACACAGGGGTTCGATAGTGGTTTCTACGGCGAAGCCATTAGCCAAACGCTGTTCCTGGATACGCTGGATCGCGCTATGGCGCGTGAGGAGCAGTCGCTGGAAGTGATGTGCCATCCTTCCTTTATTGATAACACCATTCTGGCGAGCAAATACTGCTATCCGCGCCTTACTGAACTGGATGTGCTGACCTCGGCCTCGCTGAAATACGCCATAGCCGAACGTGGGTATCGTCTGGGTGCATTCAACGACATTTAAGCCCGCGCCTTAAAAAGCCTGGATGCGTTCAGGCTTTCTTCTTTTTGCCGCAAACCCCTCCTCGCTCCACACGTTTTCGCCTGGCACGCTTACGTTCCCTCTTTGATAATGTGTATCATAAATGCATATTATGCTTGCTATCGGGGGCCGATCAATTATCAGGTATCGCTATGTCAGAGAAACGAATCGAGAGAGAGAAAAAAACCATTCAAAAAATGCTCAATCTTTATGAGCAAAATAATCCAGCGGCAGACAAAACGCCGGAGCACTACCAGTCTTTGTTCAGTTATGCGTCAAAAAGGCTGGATCGCTGTGCCTTCGGGAATGAGAAACCCGCCTGCAAACACTGTCCGATTCATTGTTATCAGCCTGCCCGACGAGAAGAGATGAAACGGATTATGCGCTGGGCAGGTCACAGGATGCTGTTTCGCCATCCGATACTGACGATGCTGCATTTAATCGACGACAGGCGGCCCGTGCCCCCGCTGCCGGAAAAGTATCAGCGTAAGACGTAATTTCTCCCGCTTCCCTGTTGTGCAACAGACGAAAAAAAGCCCGCATTTGCATGCGGGCTCTTCTTAAAATGTGGCGGTGAGAGAGGGGTTCGAACCCTCGATACGTTGCCGTATACACACTTTCCAGGCGTGCTCCTTCAGCCACTCGGACACCTCACCGTTTTGTTTCCGTCACCCACTTACGGGGGCAACGGGGCGCTACTATAGGGAGTCAGCCCCTTCCGGTCAAGCGTAATTTTCTCTTTATGGTCTATTCGGTTAAGCCTTGAGCGATGAGGAATTTTGCACGAAAAAAAAGCCCGCACAGGTATGCGAGCTCTTCTTTAAATATGGCGGTGAGGGAGGGGTTGACTCGTCCGGAGGACTCGCCCTTCGGGCAGCGATGTCACAAATGTCATCGCTGTCCAACAGGCTGAAGCCTGTTGTCGAACCCTGTCGAGGCTTCTCACCCGTCCCTTAACGTACAACATGCAATAAAAAAGCCCGAACGTGAGTTCAGGCTTTCCTATGAAATATGGCGGTGAGGGAGGGGTTCGAACCCTCGATACGTTGCCGTATACACACTTTCCAGGCGTGCTCCTTCAGCCACTCGGACACCTCACCATATTGTTGCTCCAGCGCTGCTGGAACGGGCGCTAATGTAGGGAAAAGTGCTAATCACGTCAATGCACTTTTCATTAAATTCAGCGCGTTTAGACAAAGTTCAGACAACTTGCTTTTTAAATCAACAAAGGACGCTGCTTTTTTATTACATCATCACTTGAATTGATTCACGTTTCGCGTAAGCCTAAGGAAAAAGGAGGAAGCGTGGATATTATTTTCTATCACCCAACATTCGATACCCCATCATGGCTTGCAGGTTTACAGCAACAGCTCCCTGAGGCTCGCGTACGTGAGTGGCGCGAAGGCGACGATCGACCCGCTGATTATGCGTTAGTCTGGCATCCGCCTGTGGAAATGCTGGCAGGTCGCAAACAGCTCAAAGGCGTATTCGCCCTTGGCGCAGGCGTGGATTCAATTCTCAGCAAGCTGCAGGCTTACCCCGATATGCTTCCCGCAGGCGTGCCGCTATTCCGCCTTGAGGATACCGGCATGGGGTTGCAGATGCAGGAGTACGCTGTCAGCCAGGTGCTGCACTGGTTCAGACGTTTTGACGACTACCAGGCGCAGAAACAACAGGCGAACTGGCAGCCGCTTGATGATTACCGACGCGAAGACTTTACTATTGGTCTTCTCGGCGCAGGCGTACTCGGCGGTAAAGTAGCAGAAAGCCTGACCGCATGGGGCTTCCCGGTTCGCTGCTGGAGCCGCAGCAAAAAAGATTATCCCGGCGTCACAAGCTTTGCGGGCGATGAACAGCTCAGCGATTTCCTCAATGGCTCCCGTGTCCTTATCAACCTGCTGCCTAATACGCCGCAAACCGTCGGCATCATTAATACCTCTCTGCTGGAGCAGCTGGCAGATGAAGCGTACCTGCTTAATCTGGCGCGGGGCGTTCACCTGGTGGAGGCCGATCTTCTGGCGGCGCTTGATAACGGTAAGCTGAAAGGGGCGATGTTAGACGTCTTCTCTAAGGAGCCACTGCCGGTTGACAGCCCGCTGTGGAAGCATCCTCGTGTGGCAATAACGCCTCACGTCGCGGCGGTTACGCGCGC
Source organism: Buttiauxella sp. (assembly GCA_032051265.1). Lineage (GTDB taxonomy): Bacteria > Pseudomonadota > Gammaproteobacteria > Enterobacterales > Enterobacteriaceae > Dryocola. The sequence goes on along the minus strand of DAMBYU010000002.1, from coordinate 723,234 downwards.
CGATGAGGCCATGGCTTATATCGCCAAAACGATTCGCCAGATTGAGAAAGGCGAAACGCCGACGGGCGAAGTTTCCCTGCAGCACGGCTACTAAACCAGAGCCCGGCTCCCCGCCGGGCTAAAACTCAACGGCAATAACTGCTATCCTTGCGGGAAAGAGAAAAGGAGAGAGTTATGTATCCCGTTGACCTGCATATGCACACCGTCGCCAGCACCCACGCCTATAGCACCCTGCACGACTATATCGCCATCGCTAAAAGCAAAGGCATCAAACTGTTTGCCATCACCGATCACGGCCCCGATATGGCCGACGCCCCGCATTACTGGCACTTTGTGAATATGCGCATCTGGCCGCGCGTGGTCGATGGCGTAGGTATTTTGCGCGGCATTGAAGCGAACATTAAAAATACCAGCGGCGAGATTGACTGCACCGGCCCAATGCTTGACGCACTCGATCTGATTATCGCTGGTTTCCATGAGCCCGTTTTCCCACCGCAGGATGAAGCTACGCATACTGAAGCGATGATTGCGACGATGGCTAACGGCGATGTGCATATCATTAGCCATCCTGGTAACCCGAAATTCCCGGTCGATATTCAGGCCATCGCTCAGGCTGCGGCTAAATATAATGTGGCGCTTGAGCTGAATAACTCTTCTTTCACCCATTCCCGTAAAGGGAGCGGGCCGAACTGTCGTGCTATCGCTGCTGCGGTGCGTGATGCGGGCGGCTGGCTGTCGCTGGGCTCGGATTCCCACACGGCATTTAGCCTGGGTGATTTTAACGAATGCCGTAAAGTTCTGGCGGAAGTGGATTTCCCGGAAGATCGCATTTTGAACGTCACGCCGCGTCGCCTGTTAGATTTCCTTGAAGCCCGTGGCATGACGCCTGTCGCCGAATTTGCCACACTATAATCTCTACCTTTAAATGGATTGTTAGCATGAATGAGTTCTCAATTATTTGCCGTATTCTGGGATCGCTGTTTTACCGCCAGCCGCAGGACCCGCTGTTAGTACCTTTGCTGACGATGATCCACGAAGGGAAGCTGGCGGCAAGTTGGCCTCTGGAGCAGGACGAGCTGCTGGCTCGTCTGCAACAAAGCTGCGATCCGCAACTGCTGGCCGCGGACTATAACGCGCTCTTTGTCGGCGATGAGTGCAGCGTTCCGCCATATCGTTCGGCGTGGGAGGAGGGGAGTCAAGAAGGCGAGATCCGCGAATTCCTGAAAGAACGCGGTATGCCGCTTGCCCAGACGCCAGCCGATCATTTTGGCACTTTGCTGCTTGCCGCGTCGTGGCTGGAAGAGCAGTCGCAGGAAGATGAGTATGAAGCTCAGGTCACACTGTTTGATGAGTATCTCCTCCCGTGGTGCGGCACCTTCCTTGGCAAGGTAGAAGCCCACGCCACAACGCCTTTCTACCGTACGCTTGCGGCAATCAGTCGTGAAGCTATTCAGGCTATGCGCGATGAGCTTGAGGAAGCAGAAGAGGAGTAAAGAGTGATGGTTATCACATTTACCATGTAATAATTTATTGTTTCTTACATAAAGTGTGCGGTAGATCGCGGTTGGGCCGAAAGGCTCTGCTATGATACGCCGCCATGAACATACTCATTTCTCTTGCATTGACCACCGGCATCCTCTCAGGCCTTTGGGGCTGGGTAGCGGTAAGCCTTGGTTTATTAAGCTGGGCAGGCTTTCTCGGTTGTACCGCCTATTTCGCCTGCCCGCAGGGCGGCCTGAAGGGGCTATTTATCTCGCTTTGCACCTTGTGCAGCGGCGTGCTTTGGGCGCAGGTTATTATGTATGGCAGCGCACTGGCTCCGCACCTGGAAATACTTGGCTATGTCGTAACGGGCGTCGTAGCTTTTCTGATGTGCATTCAGGCTCGTCATGTGCTGCTGTCGTTCGTACCCGGCACCTTTATCGGCGCCTGTGCAACCTTTGCAAACCAGGGTGAGTGGCGGATAGTGGTTCCTTCTTTATTACTGGGCCTGGTGTTTGGCTTTGCGATGAAGAGCAGCGGGCTGTGGCTTGCGGCGCGAAAATCCCGACAGGCATCGGCTATTACCGAATAAAAAAACCAGCCGAAGCTGGTTTTTTTATTGCCGGGTTGCCATCAGGCTTCCGGCGGCACGGCCATCTCTTTGTACTTCACCAGTACCGGATTATTTTTATCAGCCGGGTTCTTAAGATCCCAGAGTCCACGGTCGATACCGTCATTGACCAGATAAATAACGCCTGTCTCGATAGCTGACATCAGACACATCATCACCGGTTCGTTAGTCGTGAACCCAATTTCACCTTCTAACAGACGCTGGTAATCGATAAAGCGGAATACCCCGGCCTGTATTTCATAAGATAAAATGGTTTTACTGGTATTGACCGAAGACAATACCTCACCGGTGCTGACGTCAACCACGCGCAGGTTAACGGCAATCTGGTCGAGCTGGTATTGCGTTTCGCCGCCAATACCGAAGTAACGCGCCCCGACGCCGCCTGATTTCACATTGCTTTCATAGCCAATAATGGAACCTTCAATCATGACGTTTGCCGCCATTAACGATGACAGAGCCTGACGGTTATTCGCCGCAACGGTGCCGTTCTCCTGGGCTGCGCGGATTATTTTGCGCTCGTTGAGCAGGTTTTGTAACCCCTGACGTTCCAGCGGTATAAACCAGCGTGAATCTTTTAACGCCGTAACCAGCATAGCGGTGGCGCTTTGCGGTACGGCGGTTGAAAAGTTACTCGCCGGATAAGGCTTAAACTGACCTGTTTCATCCTGGATGTTATATACCGAGACAAACAGTTTTCCCGCAGCTTCCGGTAAATGGGTTAAATCACGATAGCTTTGGGCCCGAGGCATTAATGTAGGTTTAGCGGCTTCTTTAGGTGGTGCGGTTAAACAACCACTTAATAAACACACTGCTACGATAAGAAGAAAGCGCTGCATGATGTTTATCCTTAAATACCTTTTGAATGTTTAAGCCCACTAGAAATCAGTAGAATTGTTTTGTAAGCCCGCGACCTGGATTGTTGAGGTTTTTCCAGTTTTGCGGTCGGTGATGTTCATCGTTAACTGCCCGTCAGCGTTGGCAATATCAACAATAAAGTCATTGGTCACCAGGCGCCCTGGTTTTCCGGTATTGATATTGGTGAGCAAGCCGCCCAGCAGTTGCGACTGAATCGTTTGCGTAAAGTTATCCAGCGCGGAAGGCGTTTCGATACCAAAATCGTCGCTGTAGCTTGGGTCCTTATAAGAGTTCTGGGCCTGAGCTTCATTAAGTAAGAAAGGACCGTTATTTGGGTTCCCCCCAAAATTCGGGTTAGTGAACTGAAAAGTCATATTTCCGCCCCATGCCAGAGGTGTAAAAACCAGCAGGGAAACAACCGCATGAGCTATACGCATGACAGCCTCCTAGAATTCATCGTGGCTTAAATCGCCGGTGCCCAATAAGGCCTTATCAACTTGCCGACGTTTAATTGCCTCATCTGTTTGAGCCAGTGCAATATCGACGTTGCGGTCGAAGTCGCGTTTAATGGGGAATAAAAAAGTCTGGAAAACAACGTCCTGCTCGACAGTAATGGTTATCCAGCTTCCCCAACGGGCACTGGGTCGCTCATTTATAGTCAGGTTTCCGGTAAAATTGCTTTCCCACTTGTCACTGAAGGCGCGGTAAAAGTCGTGGCCCACGGAAGAAACGGTGCGATCCGTCAACAACCCGGGAACTTCTACTTCTATGGCGCGAGCGCCCCCGGAAGCGCACAGTAATACTGTCGCCAGCAGTAAAGCAGGTTGTAATTTCATTGCCTCAACGCCTGAGATTATCGTTTGCCCAGGAAACCGCCTGAGTGCGGTTCTTAACGGCTATCTTCTTGAACAGGTTATAGAGATGGGTTTTTACCGTATTCTCACTAATAAATAGCGACTGAGCGATTTCCATATTGGAAGCGCCAATACGCAGTTTATTAAGAATCTCCTTTTCACGATGCGTCAACAGCGAAGATTCAACGTTGTTGAAGCGATAGTTTCCTGAGTGATTAATAAGGTAGCTGGCTAATTTTTGCGAGAAATAACATTCACCGTCCATCACGCCGCGAATGCCTTCGACGACCCGCGGCTCCTCCTCTGAGGTATAAAATACGCCATTAATGTGCGGCCAGTTCTCAATGTCACGGAATTGATACTCTTCAGGCGTGTTGAGGAGAAGTAATTTTATGCTGCTGTGTTTGCGGCTTAAGCTTGCCTGCCAGTAATTAATAAGCTTTTTATCCGCCTCGACCATATCGAATAACACCAGAACATTCCCTGCAATCTCATCGAGAGAGCGTTGAATGTTATGAAGTTTTCCATTTACAGACAGTGACGACTTTAAATGTTGTAATAAAGCCGAAGCCTGTAGCGAAGGTTTTGTGATCAACAACAATGTATGACCATGTAAAGTATGGACTTCATTAAACATGATGAAACTCCACCCGGTTTTTATGCACTATCAGCTGAATTAACAGAAAGTTAATTCACCAGAGGTACTGATTAGTGCTGCACTGCTGTGTGTGAAATAATAAAACACAGTCAAACTCGCAAGTTGATACGGCTGACATTGTGTTAAATAAAATGGTTACTGCTGAATTCAATCTAGCGGGAAGTAATCTTAAAGCAAGTGTTAAAGATGTTACATAATGTAACTGAAGATATTAAAACATTTCATTGTGAAATTTTTACTATTTAGTCTTGATGCTAAAGTTGTACACTTTTATTAATTTGCATCGTTTTTAAAAATCATACAATTTAATTTATATTGTTGTTTTATAAGTGTTTTATTGTGATATTTCATCACTCTGTGATTTTTAACATATGTAAGCATCCGCTCTTGCTGGTAAGCATTTTTCCCCGTTTAAGAAAACTCATCGTGGTGACAACCTTCTTCGTTAATTTGCTAAAAACCTCTCAAAAAGTGTGCCGCCAGGCTTTTGGCATAGTTTAACTGCTGGTCAATCTGCTGATTGTTAGCGCTTAATTAAATCTTGTTCCGGAAAACATCTTGTTAGCGTTACGTTTTTTTAACGGACTCATACTTTGGGGTGAATATAAATATAAAAATACACCGTGCGGGTGAGATATTTTAAATGTGTCGAAGGACATACTCAGTTCCGTAACGCAGCAATAACTTTTCATTGTTTGCGTTAACAACGTAATATTTTGGCATATTTACCTGGCAGCATCCAGGTCCAGGATGACAACATGAAAAACACATCGTTATTTATGGTGTTAGCATTGCTGGGTGCGCCTGGTTATGTAATAGCGGCAGGTCCCGACCTTGCCGCTTCAGAGTATAACTTTGCAATTAATGAATTAAGCAAAGCATCTTTTAATCAGGCAGCCATTATTGGTCAGCACGGTGTTAGTAATAGTGCCGATGTCGATCAAAGAGGGACCCGGCAACTAGCGGCCGTCTCGCAGTACGGAGGCAACAACCGCGCAAACGTCGATCAATCAGGGAGTTATAATTTTGCTTATATTTCGCAGACGGGCAGTTCGAACGATGCGGATATTAAGCAGACCGATTCCGGTAATGCCGCTTTAATTATTCAGAAAGGTTCTGGTAATAAAGCAAGCATTATCCAGAACGGTACGCAAAAAACAGCAGTTGTAGTGCAGAAACAGTCACAAATGGCGGTTCGTATTATCCAAAGATAATGCACCAACTATTTGGGCTAATATTCTCAATCCGATGGGGGTTTACCATGAATTTATTCAAAGTGGCAGCATTAGCAGCGGTAGTTATTTCCGGTAGCGCTTTGGCCGGTCATTTCCCTGTACACAATAGCCAGGGTGATGAAACCCTGAGCATTTATCAGGAAGGCGTAAATAACGTTGCGCTTGCCGATCAGGGTTCGTCTCCTGACGCTACAATTGATATTAAATCATATGGTTACAATAACTATGTGAAATCAAACCAGTCTGGCGCTTCTGATTCAGATACCTTTGTTGTTCAGTCTCAGGGTGGTAAAAACACCGCGATTACTAACCAAACGGCTGATAATTCAACACTCTCTGTTACTCAGGTTGGCTGGGGTAACTACGCGAATGCTTACCAGCACTAGCTGAGAATCTGCACTATATAGAAACAGGGCTCTGGCCCTGTTTTTTTATTGGGAGATTATATGCATACTTTAATTTTACTGGCGGCGTTCTCCAGTCAGCTTATTTTCAACACCCACCAGCAGGGCAATATTTATACTATTGAACCTGTCGCCACGCTGACCAGCGATTGTCAATGTTCAATGAGACTCACCGCCACGCGCGCCGGTAAGGCCGGACAAAGTACCAGTAACCAGCGATCCAGCGTCTTTATCAAGGCAAACCAACCGATAAAATTAGCCAGACTGAGCCTGAATATCGATCCCGGAGACAATGTAACCCTCACCGTAACCCTGACTAACGGGAAAGACATTCATCTGGAAAAAGAATGGGTTTCGCCCGGCAGGATATGATGTTAAACATTTTGTTTAATTTTTGTAAAAAATTTGTTGTGATTATTTCATCTGTATACCAATTTTCGCTTTAGTTCTGTCGTTATCTGCCGATAACTTTCATTACAGAACGCATTTGAGAGGTACAGATTGTGATAAAACCTGTTTTTAAGAAATTTCTCTGTATTGCGGTGTTAGCGGCATTCTCCTCCCTGACTCAGGCTGGCACAGATGGGGGAATGATTCACTTTACTGGGGCAATTGTCGAAGGGGGATGCGGCATCACGCCACAGGACCAGAAGGTAGAATTTTCCTGCTATAAACAAGGCACAGCCACAATCTCCACCGTTGCGTTAGACCAGTTAGCTAACGGCTCTATACATAGCGACAGCCTGATGCATACGGATATTCAGTACCTCAATCCGCAGCGTAGCCTGGCTATCGTAACCGTCGCTTATCAATAAACCATGTGGACTGGTCAACGCGCCAGGCCATGAGTTTTTCCGCATACTGATTTATTTCATCGCCGGTTTTGTTACTATTCTGCGCCGTCGTTAATTTCCGCGGCGCAAAAAATATTCTCTAAGAAAAATCCAGCCGGATGAAGAGTTATTCTATAGCCCGTGACAACGTAAAAAATAAATCTGCGGGCTGTCGCAGATGAATGATGGTAGCGAGAATGAAGTTAGCCTTTAACCTTGTCGACTGGCAGGCCAGCGCCCCCGGCTTATCTGATGCCGCGCAGTGGCAGGCCTGGAGCAAAACATCCCCGGCGATCGATGCGACGGCCGCAATCGCCCGCAGCACACATTTACCCATGATGACCGCGCGTCGACTGGCGTCGGGCAGCCGCCTTGCGGTAGACAGCGCGCTGGCCGTGCTGGAACGCAGCCGGGCTGACGCGCTGGTATTCGCCAGCCGTCATGGTGAGCTGGAACGCAACTTTAAGATCCTGAGCGCCCTGGCTGAACAGCAAACCGTCTCGCCAACAGATTTTGCCATGTCGGTACACAATTCGGCGGTCGGCAATACCACTATTGCTGCGAAAGCACCTCTGGTTTCATCCTCTGTGTCCGCCGGTCGGGACACCTTCGCTCAGGCGCTGGTCGAGGTAGCCGCTTTTCATCATGCCGGTTACCAGCGGGTGTTGATGGTGGATTTTGACGGCGCTATTCCCGATTTTTATCACGCCTGGCTGGAAAATGAGCAGGATACGTTCCCGTTCGCCGTAGCGTTGCTGCTGGAAGCGGGCACGCAACTACAGGTCGAAACTATTCCCGCCGCGCATCGTGATGCAACAGCGCTACCGCAAAGCCTCGCTTTTTTACATGCCTGGCTCGGCGAAGCACCGACGTTTGCGTTTGGTGGAGAAAGGCTTCTGTGGCAGTGGAGCCGAGGGTGATGTGGCACAAAAGCCTGCAGCGCCTCAACTGGTACTGGCGAGTGGTTATGACCGGCTGGCTGTTTATCCTTTTTGGCAGCGGCGGCCTTGCGCTGTCGCTGCTGTGGTTTAATTTACTGTGGCTTACCGTAGCCAATCGAAATAAACGTCGTACTCTTGCCCGTCGCAGTATTGCCGCCAGTTTTCGGTTATTTTTGCGCATCGGGCGTTTTCTGGGCGTTTTTGATTACCGGTTCAGCGGTGCAGAAAACCTGCGCAGTGATAAAGGCTGTCTGATCGTTGCGAATCATCCCACGCTGCTGGATTATGTTTTTATTGCTTCGCAGGCGCCCGAAATTGGCTGTCTGGTCAAAGCAAACCTGGTAAATAACCCCTGCTTCAGAGGCGTTATTCGTGCGGCAGATTATTTAATTAACAGCCAGGGCGAAACGTTATTGCCGGAAAGCCAGCATCGTTTATCGGCGGGAGAGACAATACTTATTTTCCCGGAAGGCACGCGTACGCGCCCCGGAGAACCGCTGACGATCCAGCGTGGGGCCGCGCAAATAGCCGTTCGCAGCGGCTGTCCTCTGCGGCTGGTGCATATTTATTGCGACCAACGCTATCTCGATAAGCAAAGCCGCTGGTATCAAATCCCGGCGCGCAAACCGATGATTACGGTCTGTGTACAGCAGCGCATAGAGAGCCTGGATTTTGTAACAGCACAGGACGATACCCCGGCGCTTGCGGCGCGTCGCCTGAGCCATTATTTACGTCAGGCGTTAGTGCCTGACCTTTGTTAAGACCCGGATGCAAATATGGACTCTCTAAAAAAAGATATTAAACAACTTATTATCGACACGCTGAACCTTGAAGAGATAAGCGTGGAGGACATTGACAGCGAGGCGCCCCTGTTTGGCAACGATGGGCTGGGACTTGACTCCATTGATGCCCTCGAGCTGGGTTTAAGCGTAAAAAAACGTTATGGCGTGGCGTTATCCGCTGAGAACGAAACCATGCGTGAGCATTTTTACTCTGTGGCAACGCTGGCCGCTTTCATTGTCAGCCTTAATCCGGCGCACGGCGCCTGAATAATTAAAAGAACGAGCAAGTTATGAATAACGAAGAGATTTATCAGGAAGTGACCGGGCTGCTGGTTAAATTGTTTGACCTCGATGCAGAACTTATCACGCCTGAATCCCGCCTCTATGAAGATTTAGATCTCGACAGCATTGATGCTGTCGACATGGTCGTTCATCTGCAAAAACGCACCGGCAAGAAAATCAAACCAGAAGATTTTAAAGCAGTCCGTACCGTACAGGATGTTGTCGAAGCGGTAGAACGGCTGCAGCAAGGTTCCTGATGCGCGTGCGGGTCGCAGGCATGCTGAATATCACTGGAGGGCTGGCCGTTATTGGCTGGCCTTTTGCCGTGTGGCTGGTGCTGAGCTACCCGCATTTGCATATACTGCTGCCTTTGCTGGCGCTCTGTTTCGTGCTGCGTCTTGCTGCGCTGCGCGACAAAACAGGGGCCCTGAGCCATGCGGCGCAGGCCCTGGCTGTAACAGGGATTATCCTCACGCTTGCGAGCGTCTGGCTACGTGAAGCGCGGCTTCTCCTGTGGTATCCCCTGGTGGTAAATAGCGTCATGCTTGCGCTGTTTGGTGGCTCGCTGTTAAGCCGCATGCCGTTAATTGAACGCCTTGCGCGCTGGCGCGAAGGCGAACTCTCGCCAGCGGCGGTTCGCTATACGCGCCGCGTGACGCAAGTCTGGTGTGGGTTCTTTATCATTAACGGTGCCGTTTCTGTGTGGACCTGCCTGCACGGCGACCTTCATATCTGGACGCTGTGGAACGGCATGCTCAGCTATATGCTGACGGGCACGCTGTTTGCGGGGGAATGGTTGGTGCGCCAGCGAGTGAAACGCCATCATGGATAAGCCGCTGCCGCTAAACGAATGGCTTAGCGATGCTCGAAGGTCCGATCGCATCGTAGCGTTTGACGGCGACAAAAACTGGACTCAGGCGATGCTTGTGCACGATGTTCAGCAGCTTTATAGCGAGCTGAGCAGCTGTACCGGCGAGCGATGGGCGCTCTGCTTTGACAACAGCTATTGGTTTATCGTCGCGCTGCTCGCCACGTTGCATGCGGGCAAAACGCCGCTGCTGCCGGGTCACTGCCGGGAAGCACAACTGCGCGAACAGCAATCCTTGTTTAGCGGCGTGTTAACCGATCTGCCGCTGGGGCTGAATTGCCCGGTTATTAATCCGCAAACAATATCCTCTCATTTGCCGCAAACCCTGCCGCCCGTTGCGCATGACGCAGGCGTGATTTTGTTCACCTCGGGTTCAACCGGTGAACCCGCGCAGATTTTTAAAAGCGTTAACGCTCTGAATGAAGAGAGCGTCTGGCTGGCAAAGCTCTGGGGGAGCGATCTGAAGGAGTGTCGCGTCGTGGCATCGGTCAGCCATCAGCACATGTACGGCCTGACGTTCCGCATCATGCTGCCCATGACGCAGGGCCTGGCCTGCGCTGTGTCGATGATTCATTTCCCCGAACAGCTGGCAGCGCACACCTCCTATCCTCTGCTGTTTATCAGCAGTCCGGCTTTTCTGAAGCGCCTCGACACCAGCCTGGCCGCGCCGCCGTGCCGTAAAACTATCTCTGCGGCAGGATTGCTGGACGACGAAACGGCGCAGCGAGCAAAGCAATGGTTCGGCGAGGCGGTTTGCGAAATTTATGGCACCACAGAAACGGGCGTGCTCGCCTGGCGGCAGCACCACAGCGTCGCGCCGCCGTGGCAGCCTTTCCCTGAGGTGAAATTTATCGCCCGTGAAGAGGGATGGTCGGTACGATCGCCGCTGACAGACACATCTGTGTGCCCGCTTGATGACAACCTGGCATTTACGCCGCAGGGCGGGTTCCGGCTGCTGGGCCGTCGCGACCGCATCGTGAAGATCGAAGAAAAACGCGTCTCGCTTAGCGAAATTGAACGACGCTTGCTGGCGCTGCCGGGCGTGCAGGAGGCGGCCGTGGTGCCGATTGTTCGCGCCGGACGTATGACGCTCGGCGCCATTGTGGTGCCTGATGGCGCAGCTACGCTGCCTGCAAAATATAAAACACAATGGCGACAGACGCTTCGCCAGTGGCTTGAGCCTGTGGCTATCCCGCGTTACTGGCGTATCGTTGAGCGCATTCCGCTTAATAGCCAGAGCAAGCGAGCCTGGAAGCAACTACAGGAATTATTTGATGAAACCCACTGAAAAAGGGCGTACACGGCCGGCTGAAAATCAGTTGTGCCTGCATCTGCATATTCCGGCGAACCTGAGCTGGTTTCGCGGCCACTTTCCGGCCCGGCCGCTGCTTCCTGGCGTTGCGCAGCTTGACTGGGTGATGGCTTACGGGGCGGAACTCGCGCCGGGCATGCGCTTTTGCGCGATTGACAGCGTGAAGTTCCAGCGCCCGGTATTGCCTGAAAGCCTGCTTGAACTGAATCTGCGCTGGGACGCCGCCCGCAGTTTGCTGAACTTTGAGTATTTTCTGTTGAAGGAAGAGACACGGCAGCCTGTCAGCAGCGGGAAAATCAAGCTATGTCCCTGATCCCGGATGTCTCCACAGCCCATGCGGATTTTCGTCCATGCGTGGTGATCCCCTGCTATAACCACGGAGCAGCCATGCCCGGCGTGCTCGCGCGCCTGGCTCCGTTTTCTCTGCCGTGCATTATCGTTGACGACGGCAGCGAACAGGCAACAGCGCAACAGCTTGCGCTGCTGGCGGCAGAGCACGCCGGCGTAACGCTGGTGCGTCTGGCAAACAACAGCGGAAAAGGGCAGGCCGTTATTGCCGGTTTGCGGGTCGCTCAGCAGGCTGGTTTCAGCCATGCCATTCAGCTCGATGCCGACGGCCAGCACCGTATTGAAGACGTGCCGCGCTTTTTGCAGGAGGCGGAGCTGTATCCCGAAAGCCTGATATCCGGCCAGCCGGAATATGACGATTCTGTGCCAAAGTCCCGGCTGTACGGGCGCTACGTAACGCATTTTTGGGTATGGATTGAAACGCTTTCGCTGTCGCTTAAAGACAGTATGTGCGGATTCCGCGTTTACCCTCTGGCCGCCACGTTTGCGGTTATCGAGCAGCATTCTCCGGGCAAGCGGATGGATTTCGATACCGAAATCATGGTGCGCCTGTACTGGTCCGGCGTGGAGAGCCGTTTTCTGCGCACTCGCGTAACTTATCCGCCCGATGGCCTTTCTCATTTTGACGCCCTGCGTGACAACCTGCGTATTTCCTGGATGCACACGCGGTTATTCTTCGGCATGCTGCCGCGAATCCCTGCTTTGCTTTCACGTCGCCGCAAAAGCGCACACTGGGCGCGAGTGCCGGAGAGAAAAGGCCTGGCGGGAATGCGTCTGATGCTGGGTATTTATCAAATTTTGGGACGCGGGGCCTTCACGCTCCTGCTTTATCCCGTAGTGGCCTGGATGTGGCTGACCGGCGGCATGCAGCGTCGTGCCTCGCAGCTTTGGCTGGCGCGCGTGCGGCGGCAGGCGCAAATCAGGCGGGTCGAACTGCCAGAGGGTTTAAACAGCTATCGACATTTTTTGCGCTTTGGCGATGCGATGCTCAATAAAATCGCCGCCTGGCGAGGGGAGATTAAATGGGGGCGTGATATTAATTTCGCTCCCGGTAGCCGCGAAGTGTTGCAGCCGCAGGCGGGGGGCGGAAAACTTATTCTTGCCGCGCACCTTGGCGATATTGAAGCCAGCCGGGCGCTGGCTCAGGTTGAGGCGGGGCTGGTTATCAACGCGCTGGTCTTTACTGATAATGCCCAGCGGTTCCGCCAGGTTTTAGCACAGATAGCTCCGCAGGCTGCGGTGAATTTATTGCCCGTCACGCACATTGGTCCTGAAACCGCCATGCTGCTGCAGGATAAACTTGATGCAGGCGAATGGGTGGCGATCGTCGGCGACAGAATTGCGGTTAACACGCAGCGTGGCGGCGATCGTCGCGTATGCTGGAGCCAGTTTATGGGCGCGCCAGCGCCGTTCCCGCAGGGGCCGTTTATTCTCGCCGCCGCATTACGCTGTCCGATCGTTTTAATGATGGTGCTGCGCGAACAGGGCAAGCTGCTTATCCACGCAGAATCCTTTGCCGATCCCCTGGTATTGCCGCGAGCGACACGCCAGCAGGCTTTACAGCAGGCCATCGATCGTTATGCCGAACGGCTTGAACTCTACGCTTTACGCTCGCCGCTCGACTGGTTTAATTTTTATGATTTCTGGCAACTGCCGAAAGACCTGGAGTCCGGATGTTAAGCGACCCGCGCTTTACCGCTGAAGTGAGTATCAAAGTCCCTTTCCACGATGTCGACTCAATGCACGTGGTCTGGCACGGCAACTATTTCCGCTATTTTGAAGTGGCGCGTGAGGCGCTGCTTGACCAGTTCAGCTACGGTTACCGTGCCATGCAAGCGTCCGGCTATGTCTGGCCGGTGGTGGATACGCGGGTGAAATATCGTGACGTGGTAACGTTTGAGCAGCAAATTCTGGTGCGGGCAAGCGTGGAGGAGTTCGAAAACCGCCTGAAGATTGGCTATCAAATCACCGATGCCGCAAGCGGCAAACGCACCACTACGGGCTACACCATTCAGGTAGCGGTTGACGCCGCGACGGGGGAGATGTGCTACGTCTCGCCGGCTGTTTTATTTGAACGCATGGGAATAAAGCCATGAAAAAACTTTTACTGACCGCGGCCTTGCTGATAAGCAGCGCCGTGAACGCGGTTACGCTGGATGACGTTCAGCAACGCTTTGCCGCCCAGCAGGTCGTGCGCGCCACCTTCCAGCAGGAGCGGCAGATTAGCGGCATGGCCCAGCCGCTGCACTCAAGCGGTGAGGTGCTGATTGCCAAAAACAAAGGCCTGTGGTGGCAACAGCGGCATCCTTTTCCAATGACGCTTATCCTTGATGACAGCCATATGGTGCAGGTGATGGGCAGGCAGGCGCCGCAGGTGATCACCGCCGACAGCAACCCGCAGATGTTCCAGTTCAACCATCTGTTGCGCGCTCTGTTCCAGGCCGACAGAAAAGTGCTGGACGAGAATTTCACCAGCCAGTTTACCGACCTGGGAAAAGGGCAGTGGCAGCTGATTTTAACGCCCACCACCACGCCGCTCGACAAGCTGTTCAGCACCATCACCCTGCAGGGCGAGAAGTTCCTCAACCGCATCGAGCTTAATGATAAGCAGGGCGATTTCACGGAAATCACTTTCAGCAACCACCGCCCGGAACCGCGAAAACTGACGCATGAAGAACAACAGCGTTTCGTTTTCTGACCGGCACCGCCGCCTGTGCCGGGGCTGGCTTGCGGTAGTAGCGTTGCTGGTGGTTGCGCTGTGTGCGTTGCTGCCAAAGGCCAGACTCGACAGCAGCGTGCTGTCGCTTCTGCCTGCGCAGAGCCTGGGGCAGATACCGCCTGAAATTGAAGCGGGTTTTCTGCAGCGGCTCGACAGGCAACTGCTTTGGCTGGTTAGCCCTGGCACCAAGCCCGATGCGCGCGCCGCTCAGTGGTGGCAGACGCAGCTAGGGGAGCAGCCCTGGCTGGAGAACATTCAGGGGCCAATAGATGCCGCAGGGCAGCAGGCCTGGGGCAGGTTTTACTTCGAACACCGTAACGGGCTGGTGGATGAGCAAACCCGCGTCCGCCTGCAGCACGGCGGCGATGCTCAGGCGCAGTGGGTTTTATCCCAGCTTTATTCGGCGTTTTCCGGCGTGAGCGGCAAAGAGCTGGCGAACGATCCCCTGATGCTGGTGCGCGGCTCGCAGCTTGCCCTGCAACAAAGCGCCAGCCGGTTGCGCATGATAGACGGCTGGCTGGTGGCGAAAGACCAGCAGGGTCGCTACTGGTACATGCTGCACGGCGAGCTGAAAGGGTCCTCGTTTGATATGCAGCGCGGCCGGGAAACGGTGAGCCAGCTTCGCGCGCTGCAGCATAAGCTGGAGCAGCAGTTCCCGCAGGCTAAAGTGATGGCGCGCGGCACGCTGTTTTACAGCGATTACGCCAGCCAGCAGGCAAAGCATGATGTTTCTACGCTGGGCCTGGCGACCGTCGTTGGCGTATTGCTGCTGATCCTCATCGTTTTCCGCTCGGTTCGCCCATTATTGTTATGTATCGTTTCCGTTAGCACCGGCGCGCTTGCTGGCACAGCGGTCACGCTGCTGTGCTTTGGGGAGCTGCATCTGATGACGCTGGTGATGAGCCTGGGCATCGTCGGCGTTTCCGCGGATTACACGCTTTATTACCTCACCGAACGCATGATTCACGGCGCGGAAAGCTCGCCTCTGAACAGCCTGCGCAAGGTTCTGCCTGCGCTGTTGCTGGCGCTGGGCACCACGGTGCTGGCTTATTTAATTATGATCCTCGCGCCGTTTCCCGGCATTCGCCAGCTTGCGGTCTTCGCCGCCTGCGGTTTAACGGCTTCCTGCCTGACGGTTGTTTGCTGGTATCCCTACGCGGTGCGCGGCCTGCCGGTGCGCGTAACGCCCGGAAAAAAAATCCTTTCCGCCTGGCTTGCGGCATGGCAGACCAATAAGTTTGTGCGTTTTGGTATTCCGCTGGCCCTGCTGGCGGTCAGCGTCGTGGGCCTGGCGATGCTGCGCGTGAACGACGATATTTCCACTTTACAGGCTCTGCCGCAGGATTTACTGCGTGAAGAGCAGAACATTACCGCCCTGACCGGGCAGGGCATGGATCAAAAATGGTTCGTGGTTTACGGCACCAGCGCGGAACAGACGCTCCAGCGCCTTGAAAAACTGGCGCCGGAACTGGCCGCTTTGCGCAAGCGTAAGATCATCGACGGTTACCGCCTGCTGCCGCTTGCCTCGCTTGAGCGTCAGCAGGCGGATTTACGTTTGCTGCGCGAAGCGGCGCCGGTGTTGCAAAAGCGGCTGGCAGAGACGGGCCTTACCGTGACGGCGCCGAATTTACAGCAAATGCCGGTCACGCCGGATATCTGGCAGCAAAGCGTTATCAGCAGCGGCTGGCGTTTGCTGTGGCTTACGCTTGCCGACGGGCAAAGTGGGGCGCTGGTGCCGGTAAGCGGGGTTCATGACGGTGCGGCGTTAAGCGCCCTTGCGGAAAAGCTGCCGGGCGTCAGTTGGGTGGACCGTAAAAGCGCTTTCAACGCGCTGTTTGGCTTCTATCGCGCCTTGTTAACCGGCCTGCTGGCCGCAGCCGTTGCGGCGATTGCCGTAAGCTACATGCTGCGTCTGGGCGTCAGGCGCGGGCTAATTAACGTCGTGCCTTCGTTGCTGTCGCTCGGCGGGGGACTCGCGGCCTTAGCCTTTAGCGGATACGAGCTGAATTTATTCTCGCTGCTGGCGCTGGCGCTGGTGTTGGGCATCGGCATTAACTACACGATATTTTTCAGCAACCCGCGCGGCACGCCGTTAACGTCAATGCTGGCGGTAAGCGTCGCCTTGCTGACCACTTTATTTACGCTGGGGATGTTGGTCTTCAGCACAACGCAGGCCATTTCAGGCTTTGGGATTGTGCTGAGCTGCGGAATATTCTGCGCATTTTTGACCGCGCCTCTGGCCTTGCCCGTTCAGGAAAAGGGAAATCCATGACCAGACTACGCACGCTGATCCTGCTGTTCAGCGCCATATTGTTGAGCGCCTGCAGCACGCCGAAACAGGACCCGACCCGACCGCAGGCCTGGCTCAAACCGGGCACGCGGGTGACGCTCCCCGCGCCTGGCATCACGCCGGCCATTAGCCAGCAGCAGCTTTTAACCGCCCGGGTGAAGGGGAAAACGCAGTCGCTGATGGTTCTGCTCAACGCCGATAACCAGCAAATCATGCTGGCCGGGCTGTCGCCGTTGGGGATCCGTTTGTTCCGTCTCACCTACGACAGCAATGGCGTAAAAACCGAGCAGTCCATTACCCTGCCGGAACTGCCGCAAGCAAACCAGGTGCTCGCTGACATCATGCTGAGCTACTGGCCGATTGCCGCCTGGCAGCCGCAGCTGCCGGAAGGCTGGACGTTAAAAGATATCGACTCGCGTCGTGAGCTGCGCGATGAGAATAACGGGCTTATCGAGACGGTTCAGTACCTGACCCGCGACGGCAGCCGTCAGCCGGTCACCATTGAGCATCATCGCTTTGGCTATGTCATCGCTATCCAACATCTGGACAATCAGTCATGATTTCATTAACCGCCGTCGGCATGCTTAACGCGATGGGAAATACGCTTGATGAGATTGCCGCAAACCTGGTGGCAGGAAAGGCGCCGGGCATGGTGCCGGATAAGGATAACTGGCTGCAGCAGGGCGAGTGCTGGGTAGGACGTGTCACGGGCGAGCTGCCTGCCGTTCCCGCAACTCTTCCTCAACATAACAGCCGCAACAACCGGCTGTTGCTGGCCGCGCTTGCGCAAATTCAGCCGCAGGTTGACGAAGCTATCGCCCGCTATGGGCGGGATCGCGTGGCCGTGGTGCTGGGCACCAGTACATCCGGGCTGGACGAAGCCGATCGCAAAGTGAGCGGGAGTAACGCTACTTATCACTACAGCCAGCAGGAGCTGGGCGATCCGTCGCGTTTCGTCAGCGAGTATCTTGAGCTTTGCGGCCCGGCGCTGACGGTTTCCACGGCCTGTTCTTCCAGCGCGCGGGCGGTAATTACCGGTAAGCGGCTGATTGAGTCCGGCATGGTGGATGCCGCGATTGTCGGCGGTGCGGACACGTTAAGCCGCATGCCCGTCAACGGTTTTAACAGCCTGGAATCTCTGAGCGAGCGCCGCTGCCAGCCTTTCAGCGCCGAACGTAACGGCATCACCATTGGCGAAGCCGCAGCGCTGATATTGCTGAGCCGCGAAGATGGACCGGTACAACTGCTTGGCGTGGGCGAATCTTCCGATGCCTGGCATATGTCGGCCCCGCATCCTGAAGGTCTGGGGGCGATCCGCGCTATTGAAATGGCCATGCAGCAGGCGGGTTTAACCGCCGCTGATATCGGCTATATCAATATGCACGGCACCGCCACGCGCTTAAATGACGAGATTGAGGCCAAAGTTGTCCATACGCTATTTGGTGAAAGCGTGCCAGGCAGTTCAACTAAGCATCTTACCGGACACACGCTGGGGGCTGCGGGCGCTTGTGAAGCGGTGCTTTGCTATTTAATGTTGACTCGCAACCTGCCGCTGCCCGCCCAGGACTTTACCGATGCAACGCAGGATCCTGCGCTTGCGCCCTGCGGTTTATTGACCACGCCTCGTGCTGATTACCAACCGGTAATGCTGTCTAACTCTTTTGCTTTTGGCGGCAATAACGCCACGCTTATCCTGGGAGCCACCCGTGACTGATTATCTTGCCCCGCAATGCTATTTGCCTCATGAAGCGCCAATGTGCCTGCTGGATAAGGTGATTGCGGTCACTCAGGAGTCGGCCCATTGCCAGGTAAAAGTAAGCGTCGACGGCGTGCTGGCCCCTTTTCTGGATAGCGAAGGCATGCTGCCCGGCTGGTTTGCCATTGAAATTATCGCCCAGACGGTTGGCGTGTGGTCCGGCTGGCATACTATGAACGCGGGCGAGGCGTCGGTCGGCGTTGGCATGTTGCTTGGCGGACGCGGCCTGCGTTGCCCGGAAGGACGATTCCCGGCCAATACGGTTCTGGATTGCAAGGTTACGCTCTTAATGCGCGACGAAAAAATAGGCAGTTTTGAAGGTGCGATCCTCGCCAATAACCAGCTTATGGCAAGTGGGCGAGTGAACACCTATCAACCAGATAAAAACGAAGTAGAACAATTATTTTAATTAAGTCTAACGACAAACCTTCCGGTGTCACAAAACTAAAGGGTGTCGTCATTTAAAAAACAAGGAAAATCAATTTATTGATTTTTCAGCAATTTGATGGGATAGCAGGTATGACAAGAACAGTTCTGGTGACCGGAGCCAGCAAAGGCATCGGCAGGGCGATTGCCGGTGGACTTGCGGCTGACGGCTTTAGCGTGGTGGTGCACTATCACCGCGACAGGGAGGGCGCACAGCAGACGCTGGCCCAAATCAAAGCGCAGGGCGGAGAAGGCCGACTGATACAGTTCGACAGCGGTGCTCGCGCGCAGTGTCGCGCCACCCTTGAGGCGGATATCGAGGCTCACGGCGCGTACTGGGGCCTGGTCAATAATGCGGGCGTGGCGCGTGACGGCGCGTTTCCGGCGCTCAGCGAAGAAGACTGGGACGGCGTTATCCATACCAATCTGGATAGCTTCTATAACGTCATCCAGCCGTGCGTGATGCCGATGATCGGTCTGCGCGACGGCGGACGAATTATTACGCTGTCGTCCGTTTCCGGCCTGACGGGCAACCGCGGCCAGGTAAACTACAGCGCGGCGAAAGCGGGCATTATTGGCGCCACCAAAGCGCTGGCCGTGGAGCTTGCGAAACGCAAAATCACCGTTAACTGCATCGCGCCCGGGCTTATCAATACCGGCATGATTGAGATGGAAGAAGCCGCGCTCAAAGAAGCGATGCGTTTGATCCCTCTGCAGCGCATGGGGCAACCGGAAGAAGTCGCCGGGCTTGCGCGTTATTTGATGTCTCCTGCTGCGGGCTACGTCACCCGCCAGGTCATCTCCATTAACGGAGGCATGCTGTGATCCGCCGCGTGGTGGTAACCGGTATGGGCGGCGTCACCGCCTTCGGTGAAAACTGGCAGGACGTTTCCGCTGGTTTGCGGTCGGGCAAAAATGCCGTGCGCAGCATGCCGGAATGGCAGGTTTACGACGGGCTGAACACGTTGCTCGGCGCGCCGATCGATAATTTTGCCCTGCCGGCTCACTATACCCGTAAACGCATACGCGCCATGGGGCGGGTCTCCCTGATGGCCACGCGGGCAACGGAGCTGGCGCTTGAGCAGGCAGGCTTGCTCGACGATCCGGTTCTGACCAGCGGCTATACGGGCATCGCCTACGGCTCTTCAACGGGCAGCACCGGGCCGGTTAGCGAATTTGCCACTATGCTCACCGAAAAGCACACCCGCAATATCACCGGCACAACCTACGTGCAGATGATGCCGCACACGGCAGCCGTAAATGCCGGGCTGTTTTTCGGCCTGCGTGGGCGAGTAATTCCGACTTCCAGCGCCTGCACCTCTGGCAGCCAGGCCATAGGCTACGCCTGGGAAGCCATTCGTCATGGCTATCAAACCGTGATGGTGGCGGGAGGAGCGGAAGAGCTTTGTCCGTCGGAAGCGGCCGTGTTCGACACGCTGTTTGCCACCAGCCAGCGCAACGATCGTCCTCATACCACGCCGTCGCCGTTTGATCGACAGCGCGATGGGTTAGTGATCGGCGAAGGCGCGGGGACGCTGATCCTGGAAGATCTCGACCATGCGCAGGCGCGCGGGGCGAAGATCTATGCGGAGATAACCGGTTTTCACACTAACTGCGATGCCGCACACATTACGCAGCCGCAGAAAGAAACAATGCAGGTTTGTATCGAGCGCGGTCTGCGCAGCGCCGGACTTGCGGCGAGCGATATAGGCTATATCTGCGCCCACGGAACGGCGACGGATCGCGGTGATATTGCGGAAACCCAGGCAACGGCCGCCGTATTTGGTGCAGCCACGCCAATCTCCTCGCTGAAAAGCTATCTGGGCCATACGCTGGGAGCGTGCGGCGCGCTGGAGGCCTGGATGAGCATCGGCATGATGAACGAAGGCTGGTTTGCCGAAACGCTGAATCTGCATAACCCGGACGCCGCCTGCGGCGAGTTGGATTATATTATGGGCGGCGCCCGCCGCCTGGAGACAGAATTTGTGCAGAGCAATAATTTTGCCTTCGGCGGTATTAATACTTCCCTCGTTCTGCGTCGCTGGGCGTAATGGGGTACCGACTGGCGTTTGGCTCAGTTGCACGTCTGAGCGATAGCGAACAGGCTGCACGCTGGCTTTCGCCTGAATTAATGGCGACGGCGCCGGCTGGCAATCGACGCCCCGTCTGGCTTGCAGGAAGGGTTCTGCTGGCGATGCTTTTAGAGCAAAAAGCGCTGCCGGGGTTTGAGGCAGGCCCGCACGGCAAACCATATCATCCTCAACTGCCGCATTTTAATATCAGCAATAGCGCGACCAGCGTCGCGGTGCTGGTAGGGGAAGATGCGGTAGGTTGCGACATCGAGCTGCTGCGCCCGCGAACGCGTTTTCTGGCCGTGGCGCAGCACAGTTTTGCCCCAGCGCTTTATGAGTGGCTGGCTGCGCTGCCGTCTGACGAGCAGCTCCCCGCGTTCTGGAAACTGTGGACCGCCCATGAAGCCGTGCTGAAACAGCAGGGCGGAACGGTATGGCAAATCACCTCTTTACAGCTTCCGTTGGCAACGCTTTGTCCGCCGGGCCGACACCTTACTCATCTCACTCTCTTTAACACCCTTATTGCCTGCTGCGGTACAGCACCTTTCCCTGCGGCATTGGCTCCAGAAATTGAACTCTGTTAAGGAACACCGTTTAACTTTTCTTGCGCCATTGCGCAAGGCGCCGGCAAACACAGACAGTAAGTAATATACGAAAGCTGCCGGCGAAGATTAGACTATTATCAAAGACTAACTGGAGGTTTCCCAATGAGTGAACGAATGTCGGTAGTTCAGGGCGATATCACAAGCGTTGAGGTGGATGTCATTGTGAATGCGGCCAACTCATCTCTGATGGGCGGCGGCGGCGTGGACGGGGCCATTCATCGGGCGGCTGGCCCTGCGTTACTGGCGGCCTGTAAAACGATTGTTCAGCAGCAGGGCGAATGCGCCACGGGACATGCGGTGATTACCGAAGCTGGCAATATTCCGGTAAAAGCCATTATTCATACCGTGGGGCCGGTATGGCACGGCGGTGAACGCAACGAAGCTGAACTGCTTGAGCAGGCCTATCGTCACTCTCTGGACCTGGCGGCGGCAAACGGCTATCGCACCATTGCTTTCCCCGCCATCAGCACCGGCGTGTACGGCTACCCTAAGGAGCAGGCCGCGCGCATTGCGGTGGATGTAGTTTATAAATACATCGGCATCAGGCCGTTACCTGAAGAGGTGGTTTTTGTCTGTTTTGACGATGAAAACACCCGCATCTATGAACACTATCTTGCTCAGCTTTAATATGGCAGGCGAGCACGCTACCCGCCTGGGGCGGGCAATAACGCCGACGACGGCTGAACACCCCGGCCTCAGCGGTATCCACACGCTGGCAGACAGCCTGGATGCCTTCGCCGCGCGCTATATGCTGTGCGGCATGGCGGAAAAAACGCTTGATATACAGTATTACATCTGGGAAGACGACATGTCCGGCAGGCTGCTGTTTAGCGCCTTACTCACTGCCGCCGATCGCGGTGTGCATGTGCGCCTGCTGCTGGACGATAACAATACCAACGGCCTTGATGACACGCTGCGCCTGTTGAATTCACATCCGAATATTGAAATCCGCCTGTTTAATCCTTTCTCGTTTCGCCTGTTTCGCGCGCTTGGCTATCTTACTGATTTCGCACGTCTGAACCGGCGCATGCACAATAAAAGCTTCACGGTAGACGGTGAGACCACGATTATCGGCGGGCGCAACGTGGGTGACGCCTACTTTGGCGCGGGCGAGCAGCCGCTGTTTTCCGATCTTGACGTGCTGGCCGTGGGACCGGTTGTCGCGGAAGTGTGTCAGGATTTTGAACGCTACTGGCACTGCCAGTCGGTGTCGACGCTGGGAAAAGTGCTCGATCTGGATGAAGAAACGCTGCAACAGCGCGTCCAGCTTCCCGATGACTGGCAGGAGGACCCGATAGCCCGCCGCTATCTCGACAGGCTGGCCACCAGCCAGTTTGCAACGCATCTGGTTTCCCGCACGCTAAAAATGTACTGGGCGAAAACCAAACTGCTAAGCGACGATCCCCGTAAAGGACAGGGCAGAGCGCGCAACCATACGCTGCTGCCTCAGCGTTTGCTGAAGGTTATCGGGCAGCCGCAGCAGGAGATCGATATTATCTCAGCCTATTTTGTGCCTACCCGCGCGGGAATAGCGCAGATTCTGGGGCTGGTCCGCAAAGGGGTGAAAATCGCCATTCTGACCAACTCCCTTGCTGCGAACGACGTGGCGCCGGTTCATGCAGGCTATGCCCGCTGGCGAAAGAAGCTGTTGCGTCATGGCGTGGCGCTTTTTGAATTAAAGCCGCAGCATGAAGGTGGGGATGTTCCCCACGATCGCGGGCTGACCGGTAATTCAGGCTCAAGCCTGCATGCAAAAACCTTTAGCGTGGACAAGCGACAGGTTTTTATTGGCTCGTTTAACTTTGATCCGCGCTCTGCCATGTTGAATACCGAAATGGGATTTGTCATCGAAAGCGCCACGCTTGCCGAAGATATTCATGCGCGTTTTAGTCAAAGCCAACGAGACGCCGCCTGGACGCTGCGCCTCGATCGCTGGGGTAGAGTGAACTGGGTGGAGAACCGCGACGGTAAAGAAATTATCTGGAAGAAAGAACCGCACACCCGCTTCTGGCAGCGGGCGCTGGTGAGACTGGTTTACCGTTTGCCGGTGGAGTGGCTTTTATAATTATCCGGCGGCTTTTGTCGCTTTGGCGGCGTTATTCTGCGGCTTGCCAGAGAACAGGAAACGCAGCACGGGAATGCGCAGATGTATTTCGTAAAGCACGATGGCAATACCGACCACAAATATCAGCCCGGCAATAAATCCCAGCGTATTAGAGGCAATATGCGGCGTGATGAACGCGCCGAAAAAGAGCGTCAGAGGGTGGTGCACCAGATAGATAAAGAGCGAGGCATTGACGAAATAGGTCACGCGTGGCGAGTGGAAATTAAGCAATTTGTGGCCGAGAGAAAACACCACGTTGACCATCCACAGCCCCATCAGCATGGTAATCACGCTTTCGGTTTCGTACATCCACGCATCGCCGCTGCCATAGCGTTGGTTCAGCAGATAGGCACCAAAGGCCAGCGCTGCGCCCACGGCACACCAGGGAGAAGGCGTGGTGAATAATGCTTTCATTTTCGGACGCGTAAAGGCCAGCGCGCCGAGCAGGAAAAATGGCAGATAAAAGAGCGTCTGCATCACCACAAAATTAAACAGCCCGTCACTTAATAACGGGGCGTAAATAAGAAAAATCAGGCGCCGAATCGCCCCGTATAAAATTCCGCAGGCGAGAAACAGAATTGAGAGTCTTCCTAAAGAAAGTGACGTGTTGCTATTCTCTTTATGCCGCGTAACGTATCTGTTCATCTTTTTAAACAAAATAAGACAAACTGTCGTTAATACGACCATCACCAGTAAAAACCATAAATGTGAAATCAGTTCCCAGACCAGCGTATTGTATTTTTCATAGGCCGTTAACGTATGCCACTTCGCTGCTTTACCGTTAACGTACTGCAACATCAGAAACTGCGGCAGCGTAAGCAGAGGGATTGCCGTAAGCATTGGAATGCCGACGCGCTCAACACGCACTTTCCACCAGCGTTTAAGCGGATAGCGCAAAAAAAGCATATAGGAAAAATAACCCGAAATGACAAAAAATACCTGCATCCGGAAGGCGTGGACGAAGTCATTAAACAGGGTGAGCCACCAGGAGGGCAGGGCGCTGTTCACGTGCCAGGAGTGGCTTGAATAGATTAATGAGATGTGGAATGGAATGCCCAATAACATTAACCAGGCCCGGATAGAATCCAGGAAAAATTCGCGTTGCTGAGGTGTGTTACTCATAATACTCCAGACATTATCGGACTAATCGTCTTATCCTTAAGATAGCGATCCTTCAGGCTCTACGGCTAATTTGGATGACTTTCCGTGGCAACCCTACACTAACCGTGACATTCTGTCTTCATGGTGACGTCTTAAAGCGTAAGCAGTTGTCTTTTTTTGCTTAAAGCCTGAGCCGGCGTGCTGAACAATGCGGGTATTTGGTTGTCGGAAAGCAGAAGTTTCCATTAAAATGGATTGGATTGATTTAAGCACACAAAGGGGGATGTGCTGGTTAATATGAAACATAAACCAAAAATGATGAAAATGTGTGGGCTGGGCGTTGCAGTGATGTTGTCCCTTTATACCACTACGGTTTGGGCCTTCACTATCGATGATGTCGCAAAACAGGCGAAAACATTAGCGGGCAAAAGCTACGAAGCACCGAAAAGCAATCTGCCTTCGCAATTTCGCGATATGAAATATGCGGACTATCAGCAGATCCAGTTCAACCATGACAAAGCTTACTGGAGTAAGCTTAAGACCCCGTTCAAGCTTGAATTCTACCATCAGGGTATGTACTTCGACACGCCGGTTGCCATCAATGAAGTGACCGCAACTGCCGTCCACAAGATCAAGTACAGCCCGGATTACTTTAATTTCGGTAACGTTAAGCACGATAAAGACACCGTGAAGGATCTCGGTTTTGCCGGCTTCAAAGTGCTCTATCCGATCAACAGCAAAGATAAGAACGACGAAATTGTCAGCATGCTCGGGGCGAGTTACTTCCGCGTGATTGGCGCAGGCCAGGTTTATGGTCTCTCAGCGCGTGGCCTTGCTATCGATACCGCTTTGCCTTCTGGCGAAGAGTTCCCCCGTTTTCGCGAGTACTGGATTGAACGACCAAAAGCCGGTGAAAAAACGCTTACGCTGTACGCTTTGCTTGATTCCCCACGAGCAACAGGCGCCTATCGCTTTGTAATAACCCCAGGGCGCGACACCGTGGTAAACGTGCAGTCTAAAGTTTATCTGCGCGATAAAGTGGGTAAACTGGGCGTTGCTCCCCTGACCAGCATGTTCCTCTTTGGGCCGAATCAACCCTCCCCGTCCACCAATTTCCGTCCTGAGCTGCATGACTCTAACGGTCTGTCCATCCATGCCGGCAACGGCGAGTGGATTTGGCGTCCGCTGAATAATCCGAAACACCTGGCGGTCAGCTCCTTTGCTACCGAAAAACCACTGGGCTTTGGTCTGCTGCAGCGTGGCCGCGAATTCTCGCGCTTTGAGGATCTGGATGACCGCTACGATCAGCGTCCGAGCGCCTGGGTTACGCCGCAGGGCGACTGGGGCAAAGGTCGCGTTGAGCTGGTAGAGATCCCTACCAACGACGAAACCAATGACAACATCGTGGCCTACTGGACCCCGGATCAGCTTCCGGAGCCGGGCAAGGAGATGAACTTTAAATACACCATCACCTTCAGCCGCGATGAAGACAAAATGCATGCGCCGGATAACGCCTGGGTGACACAGACTCGCCGTTCAACGGGTGATGTGAAGCAGTCGAACCTTATTCGTCAGCCAGATGGCACCATTGCGTTTGTGGTGGATTACACCGGCGCGGCTATGGAAAAACTGCCGCAGGAGACCCCGATAACCGCGCAGACCAGCATTGGCGATAACGGTGAAATCGTTGACAGCCAGGTGCGTTATAACCCGGTTACCAAAGGCTGGCGTTTGACAATGCGTGTGAAAGTCAAAGATGACAAAAAGCCGACAGAAATGCGCGCGGCCCTGGTCAATGGCGATCAGACACTGAGTGAAACCTGGAGCTACCAGTTACCTGCTAATGAATAACTCTACCGATACCGCGCCTGATTACATCGAGGCACTTCCTCTTACGGCCGCCGAAAAGGCGGCTCTTCCGAAAGCCGATCTGCAAGCGGCGCACGAAGCGCTGGATGTGTCAGGACGCCATTACGATCGCGCCGACGACGCTCCTTTGGCATCCGTCAAAGCCCGCCTTGAGGCGAGCTGGCCGGGTTCGCTGGGTGGCGATCAGCTGATCAACGATGACGAAGGGCGTACTCAGCTGCAGGCAATGCCGAAAGCGACGCGCTCCTCCATGTTCCCTGACCCCTGGCGTACCAACCCGATCGGTCGCTTCTGGGACCGGTTACGCGGGCGTGAAGTGAATCCACGTTACCTGTCGAAAGAAGAAGCCGAGGCCGAGCAGAAATGGCGTACCGTCGGGACTATCCGTCGTTATATCCTGCTGATCCTGACGCTTGCGCAGACCGTGGTTGCGACCTGGTACATGAAGACCATTCTGCCCTACCAGGGCTGGGCGCTGATCAATCCTGCCGATATGGTCGGTCAGGATCTGTGGGTCTCCTTCATGCAGCTGCTGCCATATGTGCTGCAAAGCGGCATCCTGATCCTGTTCGCCGTGCTGTTCTGCTGGGTGTCGGCCGGTTTCTGGACCGCGCTGATGGGCTTCCTGCAGCTGCTGATGGGCAAAGACAAGTACAGCATTTCCGCCTCGACGGTTGGGGATGAGCCAATCAATCCGGAGCATCGCACCGCGTTGATTATGCCTATCTGTAACGAAGATGTGGATCGCGTCTTTGCCGGCCTGCGCGCCACCTGGGAGTCGGTGAAAGCCACCGGCCAGCAACAGCACTTCGATGTTTACATCCTGAGCGACAGCTATAACCCGGATATCTGCGTGGCCGAGCAAAAAGCGTGGATGGAACTGATTGCGGAAGTGCAGGGTGAAGGGCAGATCTTCTATCGCCGTCGCCGTCGTCGCGTGAAGCGTAAGAGCGGCAACATCGATGATTTCTGCCGTCGCTGGGGCAATCAGTACAGCTATATGGTGGTGCTGGATGCGGACTCGGTGATGAGCGGCGACTGCCTGACCAACCTGGTACGCTTGATGGAGGCGAACCCGAACGCCGGTATCATTCAGTCTTCGCCGAAAGCATCCGGTATGGACACGCTGTATGCACGCTGTCAGCAGTTTGCGACGCGCGTTTACGGGCCGCTGTTTACCGCAGGTCTGCACTTCTGGCAGTTGGGTGAGTCCCACTACTGGGGCCACAACGCCATTATCCGCGTGAAGCCGTTTATCGAGCACTGTGCGCTGGCACCGTTGCCGGGCGAAGGGTCGTTCGCGGGTTCTATTCTGTCGCATGACTTCGTGGAAGCGGCGTTGATGCGCCGTGCGGGCTGGGGCGTGTGGATTGCCTACGATCTGCCGGGCTCTTATGAAGAGCTGCCGCCAAACCTGCTGGATGAGCTGAAGCGTGACCGTCGCTGGTGCCACGGTAACTTGATGAACTTCCGTCTGTTCCTGGTTAAAGGCATGCACCCCGTTCACCGTGCGGTATTCCTGACCGGCGTCATGTCCTACCTGTCTGCACCGCTGTGGTTTATGTTCCTGGCTTTATCTACCGCATTGCAGGTAGTGCATGCCCTGACGGAGCCACAGTACTTCCTGCAGCCGCGTCAGCTCTTCCCGGTGTGGCCGCAGTGGCGCCCTGAACTGGCGATTGCGCTGTTTGCATCGACCATGGTGCTGCTGTTCCTGCCTAAGCTGCTGAGCATCATCCTTATCTGGTGCAAAGGCTCGAAGGAATACGGCGGTTTCCTGCGGGTCACGCTCTCCCTGCTGCTTGAAGTGCTGTTTTCAGTGCTGCTGGCGCCTGTGCGTATGCTGTTCCATACGGTGTTTGTGGTCAGCGCGTTCCTGGGCTGGGAAGTGGTCTGGAACTCCCCGCAGCGCGATGACGACTCCACCCCCTGGGGTGAAGCCTTTATGCGCCACGGCTCGCAGCTACTGCTGGGACTGGTGTGGGCGGTCGGCATGGCATGGCTGGATCTGCGTTTCCTGTTCTGGCTTGCGCCAATTGTCTTCTCGCTGATCCTCTCGCCGTTTGTTTCGGTGATTTCCAGTCGTAGCACGATGGGCCTGCGCACTAAACGCTGGAAACTGTTCCTGATCCCGGAAGAGTATTCTCCTCCTCAGGTGCTGGTGGATACCGACAACTACCTGAAGCTCAACCGCAGCCGCACGCTGGAAGATGGCTTTATGCACGCGGTGTTTAACCCGTCGTTTAACGCCCTGGCGACAGCGATGGCAACGGCGCGCCACCGCGCAAGCAAGGTGCTTGAGATAGCCCGCGATCGCCACGTTGAGCAGGCGCTTAACGAAACGCCGGATAAGCTCAACCGTGACCGCCGTCTGGTGCTGCTTAGCGATCCCGTGACGATGTCTCGTTTGCATTACCGCGTCTGGTCCAATCCGCAGCGTTACTCTTCGTGGGTGGACAATTACAAAGCGCTGTCGCTGAACCCGGCCGCGTTGCAGTCGAAGTAAAAAACGCTATCAACATGCCGACCTCCGGGTCGGCATTTTTTTACGCTCAACGCCGGACGTTTACTCAGCCGGATAAAAGGAGAGGGATGTTGTTAAAAGCGATAGTTGTCATCCTGGCGGCCTGCACGCTAAGCGGCTGTGGCAGTATTATTAGCCGCGCGGTGCCGGGGCAGGGACATGGGAATCAGTATTACCCCGGCGTGCAGTGGGACGTGCGTGACAGCGCGTGGCGCTACATCACGGTGCTGGACTTACCGTTCTCGCTGGTCTTTGACACTCTGCTGCTGCCCATTGATGCCAGCCACGGTCCTTACGAGTAGGGCTTATCGTTCCTCCCACTCATCGGCTGCGGTCTGGCCTTCTTCAGTATCCAGCGGCGGCTCCAGTTGAAATTCCCCTTCATCCCATTCGTGCAGCGTATTCTCCTCAAGCCATTCCTGACGCAGCTCAATTTCTTCATAGTCGCCGTCAAAAACGCTTTGTGCGGCTTCACCGCTCAGCACAGGTAAACATTCACCGGTTTCGCTGTCGTCAGCAAAGAACTCTACCTGCCACATGATATCGCCATCCTGCAGAACGTATTTCTGGATATTAAGTTGCTGCACGTTGGCAGACTCTTCATCCACGTCCGGATGGTCGGCGAGGAATAATTCTCGTGCGGCATCAATGGCTTCTTCAAGCGTTGCGTACATGCTCATGAAAATCTCCTTATGGCAGAGGTCAGGGAGCGGATGCTCCGTAGCAATTTCATGTTAATTGTTGACGCTGTTCGCGAAGTTGCAAGTATGAGCGTTTAAATGGCGATAAATTGATCGATTACTCGCCCGGAATACGGATCCTTTCAGGCGGGCTGCGCAGGCTAATCCAGGAATAGAAGGCGTTAAACAGTACGACGCTTGCCGTGACGAGAAAAACGGTGCGAAAGCCGTAGCTGGCTGAGATCGCGGCACCGATGAGCGGACCGGTGACGTTGCCGATATCGCGGAAGGACTGGTTATAGCTGAAGATTCGTCCGGCAACCTGGTTGCTGGAGTTGTATATCAGCAGGGTTTGCACCGCAGGTAACAGCGCCCCGTCTGCCGCGCCCAGTAAAAAGCGCAGGAGGCCAAGCTGCCAGGGATTTTGCACCATCGACATCGGGATCAGTAACGCAACGGAGATCGCCAGCGCACAGATTAAGAT
Source organism: Buttiauxella sp. (assembly GCA_032051265.1). Taxonomy (GTDB): domain Bacteria; phylum Pseudomonadota; class Gammaproteobacteria; order Enterobacterales; family Enterobacteriaceae; genus Dryocola. The sequence continues at coordinate 693,119 of DAMBYU010000002.1, read as the reverse complement.
CTTCTCCGGCCCGATGCGATCGCCTAGTTTGCCCAGGCGCGGGGCGCTTATCAGAGCCGCCACGCCCGGCACTGAGGCAATCATCCCGCTGATAAATGCCAGGTTGCTTACGTTACCTGCGAGGTCGCGCACATAGAGCGTCAGGATCGGGGCAATCGACCCGGTTGCCACCTGAATGATCATGGTGGTGACGAACAGGCTGAGCACCAGACGTGGGTTTTTGAGCGAAGTAAACACCTGGCGCGCATGCAGCATCTCTTTTTTAGAGATCGGCGTGAATGCTTCACGAATACAAAAGAAGGTCAGAATAAAGCAGACGAACAGTACCGAAGCCGTGATGAAAAATACCGGGCGCAGGCCATAACTGTCGGCAAGCAGGCCGCCGATTAAGGGACCTAACAGTGCGCCGCTTACGCCTCCTGTGGAAAGCGTGCCCAATGCCCAGCCGCTTTTATGGCGCGGAACCTGAGTTGCGATCAGCGCATTGGCATTAGGGACAAACCCGCCCAATAATCCCAGCAGGGCGCGCAGGGCAAGAAACTGCCAGATATTCTGGGCAAACCCCATCAGCACCATCACGATGGACATCCCAAGCGCCGAACGCAGCAGCATGAGTTTACGCCCTTTGCGATCGGCAAGCCCGCCCCAGAAGGGAGATGCGATAGCGGAAAACAGGAAGGTGATGCTGAACACTACTCCGGACCACATATTCAGGGAGCTGTGGCCGGTTACGCCGAGGAGTTCAACGTAAAGCGGCAGGAATGGCATCACAAGGCTAAAGGCTGCGCCCGTCAGGAAACATCCCAGCCAGGCGATGGCGAGGTTGCGTTTCCAGTTAATGCTGCTCTCAGGGGGAGTCATAACGCTCCAGACAATCGGAAAACCAGCGCAAAAAAGCTGGGAAAAGAAAATATTACCCTGCTAAGTATGCGCCTGAAGTGGGGAAAGAGGCAAACCTGAAAGCTTTTTTAGCTAAATGAAATGGCTTTCTCCCCCTGACGCAGGAGAAAGCTTAACTGGTTTATTTATAACGGGAAGGAACGCCTTCTGGCCGTGTTTTGAAACGGCGATGAAGCCACATGTACTGTTCTGGCGCCATTAAAATGCACTGCTCAACAATCTTGTTCATCCACAGCGCCGTACCTTCGGGCGTTTCAAGCGGCGGTGAAAATTCGGCAGGCAGAATGATTAATTCGTATCCCTGACCATCGGGCTTTCGGCGCGGCACCATAGGAACAATGGCTGCTCCGGACATGCGCGCAAGCGTATAAGTCCCGGTAGTCGTAGCGGCTTCGTCCACGCCGAAGAAAGGGACAAAAACGCTGCCGCGCGGGCCATAGTCATGGTCTGGCGCATACCAGATTATCTCTCCCTGCTTCAGGGCGCGGATCATTCCCTTCAGGTCCTTGCGGTCAATCATGCTTTTATTGGAACGCATGCGGCCCCAGGTTTGCAGCCAGTCGAGCAGGGCGTTGTCATTCGGGCGGTAGACACCGATGCCGGGTGTATTCATGCCGAACATGCGGGCACCAAGTTCAAGCGTCAGGAAATGGATGCCGATAAGCAGCACGCCGCGTTTTGCTTCCTGTACCGCATGGATTTGGTCAACGCCGCTGACATCGCACCAGCGTTGAATACGCCAGAGCGGCCAGAACCAGGCAATGCCGGTTTCCATCAGGCCAAGGCCCACGGACTCAAAGTTTTTAAGCAGGATCTGCTCGCGTTCTTCAGGGCTCTTTTGAGGAAAAGCCAGCTCAAGATTGCGACGCGTGATTCTGACGCGGCGTTTCATAAATCGCCGGGCTAAATGACCAAGCCCGAGCCCGAGGCGATAAATAACCGGGTAAGGAAGCAAAGTAATTAAATAGAGCAAACCAATGCCAAACCAGGTTCCCCAATAACGGGGATGAAGCAGGGAGCGCGAGAATTGCGGTAAATTCGTCATGTAAAACCTTAGTGACGGCAAATGCCGGATCTTCTTGATTGGGCTATTGTGACATTTTTTAATGTCCAGCCAAAATTAACGGCGGCAGAGTGCCTGATAATTCACCAGATGTTGTGTTTAATGCTAATGGTTGAGGAAAATGTAGCGTAAAACGCAGGGATGTAAATTAACGTTAATTGCTTTATGATGCTGCCCACTTTTTTATCAACGATAGCCGAGCGAACACCATGCCAGTGTTACATAACCGTATATCGAATGAGGAACTGCGTGAGCGCATGCTGGCCGAAACCGAGCCGCGTACCACCCTCTCATTCTATAAATATTTCACCATTGATGAACCACAGACCACCCGCGACGCGCTCTATAAAGCGTTTGTCTCGCTGGATGTGTTTGGCCGTGTTTATCTGGCCCGTGAAGGGATCAATGCCCAAATCAGCGTGCCGGAAAGCCGCGTGGAAGCGTTCCGTGAAATGCTCTACGCCTTCCATCCCGCGCTTAACAACCTTCGTCTGAACGTGGCGCTGGATGATGATGGAAAGTCGTTTTGGGTGCTGCGTATGAAGGTGCGCGACCGTATTGTAGCGGATGGCATTATTGATCCAACTTTTGACGCCAGCGACGTGGGCGACTATCTCAAGGCTGCTGAAGTTAACAGCATGCTGGACGATCCTGAAGCCGTGTTTATCGACATGCGCAACCACTATGAATATGAAGTGGGGCATTTTCACAATGCGATGGAAATTCCGGCGGATACTTTCCGTGAGCAGCTGCCTAAAGCCGTCGATATGCTGCAGGACGATAAAGATAAAAAAATCGTCATGTACTGCACCGGCGGCATCCGCTGTGAAAAAGCCAGCGCCTGGATGCGTCATAACGGCTTTAAAAACGTTTATCACATTGAAGGCGGCATTATTGAATATGCGCGTCGCGCCCGTGAGCAGGGCATTCCGGTTCGCTTCGTCGGCAAGAACTTTGTTTTTGACGAGCGTATGGGCGAGCGGATTTCAGAAGATGTGATTGCGCACTGTCACCAGTGCGGCACCGCGTGCGACAGCCATACCAACTGCAAAAATGACGGCTGTCACCTGCTGTTTATTCAGTGTCCGGGCTGTGCGGAGAAATACCACGGTTGCTGCAGTGAGTTGTGCCGGGAGGAGCTGGCGCTTTCGCCTGAAGAGCAGCGTCGGCGTCGTGCCGGGCGTGAAAACGGCAATAAAATCTTTAATAAATCCCGTGGCGCGCTCAATACCACGCTGGGTATTCCTGACCCGGAATGATGACAATATCTCCCCGCAAGGGGAGATAGTTATCAGGCTTACTGACGAACGCCTTCCACAGAAATAATCAGATCCACTTCCTGAGACGCCGGTCCCAAATCGGTGGTGATATTAAAGTCTTTCAGACGAATTTTGCCTTCCGCTGCAAAACCTGCGCGTACGCCGCCCCATGGATCGTCACCCTGCCCAATCAATTTGGCTTCAAGCGTGACCGGTTTTGTCACGCCGTTAAGCGTCAGATTTCCCGCAATATCCAGTTCATCGCCCTCTTTCTTCACCGCAGTGGAGACAAAGGTCGCCTGCGGGAATTTGGTTACGTTGAGGAATTCTGCGCTGCGTAAGTGTTTATCACGCTCGGCGTGGTTGGTGTCGACGCTTGTGGTATTGATGGTGACGTTGACTTTATCCGCGGCAGGATTTTTTTCATCGAAGGTAAAAGTACCGTCGAAATCACGGAAAGTGCCGTACAGCCAGCTGTAGCCAAGATGCTGAATGCGGAAATTAACGAAGGCGTGCTGGCCCTGTGTGTCAATTTTGTAATCAGCGGCAACCGCTGAGCCGGTGGTGAACATCAGGGCGCCTAAGGCCATGCCCGGCAGGATTTTTTTCATCATCATTCGCTCCAGAGTTAACGAGACGATTTTCCAAGCATTCGCTTGAGGGTAACGTCTTTATCAATAAAGTGGTGTTTCAGGGCGGCCAGACCATGGAGGAGCGAGAGGATAACCACGCCCCAGGCCAGCCAGAGATGCAGCGTTCCTGCGAGATCGGCCTGGGAACCTGCATCGGCGATGATTGCGGGAACGTTAAAAAGACCAAATACGCTGACGGGTTTCCCGTCCGCCGTGGAAATCAGATAGCCGCTGAACAAAATGGCGAAAAGCAGTATGTAAAGCAGCAGATGCGCGGCTGTCGCGCTGATACGCGTCAGGCGCGTATAGCTTGCAAGAGAGGCAGGCGGCGGCGAGATAAAACGCCAGAGGGCGCGGAAAACCATCGCCAGCAGAACGACCATACCGATGCTTTTATGCAGCTCTGGCGCTTTATGATACCAGCCATCGTAATAACCAAGGGTAACCATCCACAGGCCGAGGCCAAACATACCGTACACGGTGAATGCCACCAGCCAGTGGATAAGGACCGACAGATGTCCGTAACGTTCGGGTGAATTTTTCCACTGCATAGTTATGCACCTGATTAAACAGCTCTTAAGCAGAACATAAACCGGTATTTAACGTTAACGCAACAGAAATAATCACCGTCAGTAATAATAAAAATCTTCGCCTAAAAATTTGAACGAAAAACGATTGTTATATTCATCTGGCGAGAATAAAAAACAGAATTTCACCTGGTATCCGGTAATAATATGGGGGATTTAAAGGGCATTGAAGAAATAAATTTCATCTAATTATTTGTATGAAAACTATAGTTTTATCAATTATTCGTCAATTATTGTCAATATTACACACGCGTCTAAGCGTAATTAAAATAGATATAAGCGACATCAATAATGGCCAGTAAACACCATAAAATAAGGTACAGAATGAGGTGTTCCCGCACGTTATTGATTAAAAATTGAATAAGTCGATGCATAAATAGTCCGTTTTAGGCAGGGCCCCCTCGTAAGGTTGGCCCTGCTCAGGCGTTAATCAAAGCGGGATAGCGAGAAGGGTAACAGATCGAAGTCAGGTGTTTTACCCAGGGCAAACTGGCAGGCGATTTCGCCCAGCACGGAGGCAAATTTAAAGCCGTGCCCGCTAAGCCCGGTGATAACCAGCGTGTTGTCATGGCCGGGTAAGGTGTCGATAATAAAATCTTCGTCAGGTGAGTTATCGTAAGTACAGGCCGCCCCGTGCAGGCAGACGCCCACGCCGGGCAAAAACTTACGCAGAAAGCCAAAGACTTCGCTGCCGTCGCTTGCAACAGCGCCAAAGGGTTTACGCTGTTCCGGCTCGCTAATGACCTGTCCGCCGTTGTGCTTGCCGATCTTCAATTCGTTATCCTGCGCCGGGAAACCGTAATACTGGCTGCCGTCCGGCATTTCTCCGGTAAAAGCAGGGAAGCGGTTTTCCTCGCTGTAACGGCCATCCGCCTGGTGCCAGGCGAAAATTTTGCGTACCGGGGTGACCGGTAATGCTGGCAGTAGTTTAGTAACCCAGGTGCCCGCACTGACCAGAAGTTTGCTGGCGGTATATTCACCTTCTGCTGTTTCAACCACAACACCTTCATCGGTATGGTGTATAGCTGTCACCGGGCAGTTAAACAGCTGGGCGCAGCCGCCCTGGTTTGCCAGGCGAATGTAGGTGGCGACGGCGAGCTCACTGCGCAGCACGCCGGAGTCCGGTTCGAATAAGCCTACGTAGCCTTCGGGTAGGGTGATGTTCGGCCAGCGTTCCATCACGGCGTGCGCGTCCAGCTTCTCAAGCTGTAAGGAGAATTTTTCCGCGCTGCTTTGTACGGTAGAGATAAAAGCTGAGTTTTCAGGGCCAAGGTTGATAACCCCGGTGCGGTGAAAAAGCTTTTCGCCGCTAATCTGCTCCAGCGCATCCCATAGCTTCTGGGCACGCAGCACCAGCGGGACATATTTCTCACCCTCGCCATAGGCGTGACGCATCAGCCGGGTATCGCCATGGTGGCTGCCTTGTTGATGGGGCGGGTGGGCGCTGTCGATCATCAAAACCTTCAGCCCTGAATGGGTGGCATAGCAGCCTGCCGCAGCCCCGACGGAACCGCTGCCCACGATGATAAGATCATAATGCATGTCGCTTTTCTCTCTCGGGTAATATCACTAGCAGAGTAATTAATTCTCAAATCGCAGGCAATTAAAGGCGTGTAAAAAATAAAAAAGGCACCGTGAAGGTGCCCTGGACTTTTAACTACAGCATTGACAATTAATGCTTACGATGATCGTTTACCTGGTATTCACTGGATTCAATTTTTGCGATGCCGGCTTCTAAAATAGAAATAAACTGCCGGGCAACATCCGTGGTCAGCCATAACGTCTGGCCAATCTCAGTTTCATCAAGCTTGTGCTTATTAGATGTCAGGTAGTGCAGGCGCAGCATCAGCGCATCGTAGCTATCTACGGTACTGATGTCCCATCCAACAAGGGGATGGGTCTGAATTACATCACTATTTTTTTCCATCATAACCCCTTAAGTGCGTGTGTTTAAGACAACGGCTGGCGAGGTTTAATGCTTGTTAAATGTGAAGCCAGTTAAGTATATCAATGATTAAGCGATTTCGCGGAAGAAATAAATACCCTGCAACACTTTTTTCAGATAATTGAGGCTGACTGAACAATAAAGCGGCAAATAATTCGAATATTTCTATCAATTAGCGATGGCAATCAGAATAGTGCCTGAAAAATAATCGGCTGCAGAGGTGGGAATGAAAAAAACCGGATGGCGACACCCGGCAAAAATAGAACTACGAGGGATGATTTTTATTTAATCTGCGCAAAACCAGTCATCAGCGCTCTCCCAGGTTTCCTGGAGAATTTCACTGATGCGGTCTTTGTCTTCTTTTGCCCCGCCCAGTACCGAAAGGTTGTTGCCTGCGGCATAACGCACCTGGATATGGTTACTGGTTTCCGGGAAGTGCTGGGTAATACGGCGAGTAAGTTCATGGGCCAGGGCGTCAACGGCACCCGGCGGTAACGGCGTGGTTTTAGCAATGGTCACTTCAATACGCATAACGACCCCCTGTACAATATACTGTTTATTTATACAGTCTTAATCTGCATCCTGTAACAGGGGGCGTAAAAAATTTATGCTTTTACCGACCAGGCAACTTGTTCACCGGCAAGGAACGGCACAATAGCGTCGTCACCAGCGGTAATCGTCTCAGGAATTAATAGCGGCTCGCGCACCAGCTCGATAGTCTCTTCATTCACCGGCAGGCCGTAGAAACGAGGGCCATTAAGCGAGGTGAATGCTTCGAAGTGTTCGAAGGCGTTCAGCTCTTCAAAGACGCTCGCATACGCGCCGAGCGCAGAAGGAGCGTTGAAGCAGCCCGCACATCCGCAGCTTGCCTCTTTACGATGGCGAGTGTGAGGCGCGGAATCTGTTCCCAGGAACACACGATCGCAGCCGCTTGCTACAAGCGTACGCAGGGCTTGCTGGTGAATACTACGTTTCAGAATCGGCAGGCAGTACAGATGCGGACGTATGCCGCCAACCAGCATATGGTTGCGGTTAAACATCAGATGCTGTGGAGTAATGGTCGCGCCCAGCAGAGCGTTACCTTCCTGCACGTACTGCGCCGCATCTTTAGTGGTGATGTGTTCGAACACCACCTTCAGGCCTGGCAACTGTTGGCGCAGCGGCTCAAGGACCGTCTCAATAAAGCGCGCTTCCCGATCGAAAATATCGACTTCAGCCTGGGTCACTTCGCCGTGGATCAGCAAGGGCATGCCGATTTTCTGCATCCGCTCCAGCACAGGCATAATCGCTGCAGTGCTGGTCACCCCATGGCTGGAGTTGGTGGTGGCGTTGGCGGGATAGAGTTTGGCGGCGGTAAACACGCCTTCATTAAAGCCGCGCTCAACTTCGTTGGGATCCAGTGAATCCGTTAAGTAGCAGGTCATCAGAGGTTCGAATTTGTGGCCCTGCGGCACGGCGTCCAGAATACGCTGGCGGTAACCGATGGCGGCGTCCACGGTTGTAACCGGCGGTGCCAGGTTAGGCATAACAATTGCGCGACCGTAGGTTTCAGACGTTAAAGGCACCACGGTTTTCAGCATCTCTCCATCACGAAGATGGACATGCCAGTCGTCTGGGCGGCGAATTTTTAATACCTGAGGTAATACGGTCATGAAAGTGCTCCGGCTGGAAGGGAAAAACAGTCAACGTTGGGCTGGTTTTATGCCGGGCACTAAGGATAGGCGTAAACGTTTTCGTTTGCACGCCTTTGTTGCGGTTTTTGCTCAGGGCAGAGGAGAATCTGCCCTGAGCGGCACGGATTACTTGATGAAAGGGATAATGATTTCGCCAGGCTTCACTTCGATGCCCTTGGCATATTTTTTCGCCATTGATTCGCCAGAACTCTTATCTTCGCTTAACACGTAAGCCGGCTGCTGATTGAAGTAGCTGCGCAGCGACTGGTTCAGGTAAGGGATGATGGTCTGCAAAATGGCCTGCATTTTTTCTGGCTCGACGGTGGCATCCACCACTTCCATCTCCTGCAGGTAGATGGCGCCTTGCTCTTTGTTAAAGGCGGGCAAGGCTTTCAGCTTGAGCTTAATATTCGCTTTCTGGTTGCCGAAGAGCGAGGTCATGTCAAGCTTCGCATCCCCCGTCAGCGTGACTTTGTTCGGCTCTTCACGGCCGATTGCTGAGGCGAGATTGGTCAGCACAATATGTGCATCGGCGACGCCCGGCAGGCCAATATCTTTAGAAAAGTTATTACGTTTGGCCAGCGCCTGGTTAATTTCCTGTTCGCTGATCGTATATTGGGTGAGCTGATTACAGCCTACGACTAATCCGCTAAGGATCAGCGCGGCGGCAAAAATAATCTTCTTCATGGGGTTCCTCAACTTCCTGCTTTGGCGTCAAATCCTGACACAAAGCAGCATGGCGCGCCAGCGCAAGCCGTACTACAGGAAAAAGATGAAATGCCGGCGCGGGGCCGGCTATGGATTAGATGGCGATTGAGGAGAGCAGATTGACCTGCGTTTGTTTGGCCATATTGTCGCGATAGTCCCGCACCCGGCTTGGGTACTCAATGCCAGCAACCAGCGTCAGGTTGCGCAGCAGCGGGAAAAGGTTGATATCATCTTCAGAGAGTTCGCCGTTGACGGCATTAGGCTGCACAATAAGCTTATCCAGCTTGCGTAAATCATCGCTGATTTTCTTGATAAGCCCCGGCGAATGCGTGAGATGCTCGGTGAACGAGCCAATCATAGCTTCTTTCTTTTTAATGAAATAAGCGCGTGCTTCAGGGGTGGCAAACTCATCGAAAGGGGCTTTGGCAATGCGCGGCAGCAGCAGATGCTGCACGTAGGTATTTACCTGACGCAGCCATTCACCAATGGCCGCATTGGTCGGGCCTGTCAGCAGCGGTTTGCCGTCAAGTTTGTCGACGTAGTGGACGATATCCATGCTTTCCGGCAGGTAGCGGCTATCGTCCTTTTGCAGGATCGGCGCCATTTTCTGACCAACCATCTTCGTCGGGGTGGCTTCGTCGTCGTTTAACAGGACGTTGAGCTCAACGGGAATATTCTTCAGGCCAAAAATCATGCGCGCTTTCACGCAGAACGGGCAGTGGTCGTAAATGTATAATTTCACGTTCTCCTCCATTTACTGCTGGTGGTGGACAAAATCCGTTAACAATCCAGTATGGAAGAGAACGCTTAAGCCCGCAAACTACGCGCCCGGTTCCAGCATTGAAGGTGCGACAGGTTTCAGGCTGAACTGCCACCACAACGCGAGCAGGGTAATGAAACCAATAATGCCCAGCATTATCCACGGCAAATCGGGCTGGTTCATGCTTTTCCCAGCGTCAAAAAGCCAGCCGCCGCCCGCATAGCCAAACGCGCCGCCGATAGCAAGTCCCAGACGGCTGAACCCCATATAGCTTCCTCGCGCTCTGGAATCAGCAAGCGAGGCGCCGAGCGTTTCCCGGGCAGGTTCAGCAATGATGGAGCCGATATAGAACACGCAGATTAAGGTGAAAAGCTGTTGCAACGTGCTGGTCATGCCGATGGGCAGCATGGCGAGCGTCATCAGCAGCAAACCGGCCATTAAGCGCTGCTCCAGGCGGAAGCGTTTTTCGCTCCAGCGGGCAATCGGGTAAAGCAGCGTTAACGAAAGCGCGGCTTCAATGGCGTACATCCATTTTACCGCGGATGGCGTTCCGGCAATTTCGTTGACCATAATGGGCAGCATTAACATCACCTGTACCGCCAGCATGTAGTAGCCGGCCAGCGTCAGCACATAGGTGACAAAGCGTTTATCGCGCAGCACGCGGCCCATGCCTTCAAGCATTGGCGTGCGAACCGTCGAAAGTTTATAGGCGGGCAGCAGCCAGGCGTTCACCGCAGCACAAATGATAAACATCACGGCGCCCGCAGCGCAGACGAGGCGGAAATCGTACTGTAACAGCCAGCTACCGAGCAGCGCGCCAGTTACCGCTCCCGCGCTGTCCTGCATCATCAAAAGCGAGAAGAAGCGGCCTCGCTGATGCGGACGCACGAGCTTAACCACCAGCGCCGCGCGTGGAGGGTCAAAGAGCGTGCCGCCAATGGCCGAGATAAAGCAGGAGAGCCACAGCACCCAGGGTTCATGGGCTACCCCCATTAGCACAAAACCTGCCGCACGTAGCAGCATGCCGGTGACAATCATCGGTTTGGCGCCCAGACGGTCGGCAATAGCGCCGCCAAAGATACCTAAGCCCTGCTGTGTAAGCTGCCGCAGGCCAAGGGCGATACCTACCAGCAACGCCGCCCAGCCCATCTGATCAACGAAACGAATAGAAATTAAAGGGAAAACGACGAAAAAGCCTAACACCACCAGCATATTATCGAGCAACAGGAAATATTTACCCAGGCTCCGTGCCTGCGCTACCCGCGACATTTCCCCTCCAGGGAATCCCTGAAACGTGACAGAAATCTATTCTCTACCGCCTTTACATTTTTTGACACAGTGGCGGGCGACAATATTTTTTTATCGTTCTGCGGGTTTGATTGAACGCTTTCATCGAAAAAACTATCACGCGCTGCATGTTGTTGTTTTCCTTCCTCCCACAGGGGCAGGTATAGTAATTGACATGGGCTTATAAAATCGTGGGATGTGAGGAGCTGGAGAACATGTTTGGTTACCGCAGTAACGTGCCGAAAGTGCGTTTGACAACCGACAGGCTGGTGGTACGTCTGGTCTATGACAGGGATGCCTGGCGGCTGGCTGATTATTACGCTGAAAACCGCGAGTTTTTAAAGCCCTGGGAACCCGTCCGCGATGACAGCCATTGCTATCCCTCAGGCTGGCAGGCACGCCTGGGCATGATAGGCGAGATGCACAAATCCGGCAGCGCTTATTATTTCGCCTTGCTTGATGAAGAGGAAAAAGAGATCCGCGGCGTGGCGAATTTTTCAAACGTCGTGCGCGGCTCGTTCCATGCCTGTTACCTCGGCTATTCGTTGGGCGAAAAATGGCAGGGGCAGGGGCTGATGTTTGAAGCCCTGAGCGCCGCAATCCGCTATATGCAACGCAGCCAGCATCTTCACCGCATCATGGCAAACTACATGCCGCACAACCAGCGCAGCGGCGACCTGCTGGCGCGCCTGGGTTTTGAAAAAGAAGGCTATGCCAAAGATTATTTGCTGATTGATGGCGTCTGGCGGGATCACGTCCTGACGGCGCTGACGACAAAAGCCTGGGTCCCGGGCCGGTGAGGATGTGAGATGAAATATCAGTTAACGGCGCCAGAAGCGCGCGTGGTGGGTAGCCTGATGGAAAAGCAGGTCACCACACCGGAACAATATCCGATGTCCGTCAATGGCGTGGTGACAGCCTGTAATCAGAAAACCAACCGTGAGCCGGTCATGGAGCTTAAAGAGCATGAAGTGCAGGAGACGCTGGATAATCTGGTCAGGCGCCACTTTTTGCGCACCGTAAGCGGCTTTGGCAATCGCGTCACTAAATATGAGCAGCGCTTCTGTAACTCGGAATTTGGCAATCTGAAACTTACACCAGCAGAAGTGGCCGTTATCACCACTCTGCTGCTGCGTGGCGCGCAAACGCCGGGCGAGCTGCGCAGCCGCGCCGGCAGGATGTATGAATTTAGCGATATGGCGCAGGTGGAAAATACGCTGGAGACGCTGGCAAGCCGTGAAGACGGCCCGTTTGTTGTACGACTTCCCCGCGAACCGGGAAAACGCGAAAGCCGTTATAGGCATCTGTTCAGCGGTGAAGTTGAGGTTCAGGCCGTTGCCTCCGGCGCGGTCGCGGAGCCTGCTGATGACCTGACGACACGCGTGGAACAACTTGAAACCGAAGTGGCGGAGTTAAAACAGCGCCTTGATTCACTGCTCGCACACCTGGGAGATTAACAGATGACCAAACTTAGAGTGGGCGTAGTTGGCCTTGGTGGGATTGCGCAAAAGGCCTGGCTTCCGGTATTAAGCGCCGCGGGCGACTGGACGTTGCAGGGGGCATTTTCGCCGACCAAAGAAAAAGCGCAGAAGATCTGCGATACGTACCGCATTCCTTATGTTTCTTCCATTGCCGATCTCGCCGCTCAGTGTGACGCCGTGTTTGTCCATAGCGCAACCAGCACCCATTTTACGGTGGTCAGCGAGCTGTTACAGGCGGGCGTCAACGTCTGCGTGGATAAACCGCTGGCGGAGAATCTGGCGGATGCCGAGCGGCTGGTGGCGCTTGCGGAGTGCAAAAAACGCACCTTAATGGTAGGGTTCAACCGTCGCTTTTCACCGCTCTACCAGGAGCTAAAGGCGAAGCTGGCAACGGGCGCGTCGCTGCGCATGGATAAACACCGCGCCGACAGCGTCGGGCCAAACGATCTGCGTTTTACGCTGCTTGACGATTATCTGCACGTAGTGGATACCGCGCTGTGGCTGGCCGGCGGTGAGGCGCAGCTGCAAAGCGGAACGCTGCAGACCAATGAGCAAGGGCATATGCTGTTTGCCGAGCATCATTTCGCTAAAGAACATCTGCAAATCACCACCAGCATGCACCGCCGCGGGGGAAGCCAGCGTGAATGGGTGCAGGCGGTGACCGATGGCGGGTTGTACGACGTGACGGACATGCGTGACTGGCGTGAAGAGTGCGGGGCGGGCGTTGTGCATCGTCCTGTGCCGGGCTGGCAGAGTACGCTTGAACAGCGTGGCTTTGCGGGCTGCGCGCGCCATTTCCTCGAATGCGTGGCAAATCAGACAGTTCCTGAAACTTCCGGCGAGCAGGCGCTGCTGGCGCAAAGCGTGGTCGAAAAGCTCTGGCGCGAGGCGATGAGCGAATAATCCTGTCACAACTGAGAGTAGCAATTCAGCGGCGTATCGGTAGACTACGCTCCAGAATCTTGATACGCCTGCCGCCGCAGGCGTTGATGTTTGTGGAACCGCATAATAAATGAATCTCTTAAAATCGCTGGCTGCCGTCAGCTCGATGACCATGTTTTCACGCGTGCTCGGGTTTGCACGCGACGCCATTGTGGCAAGGGTATTTGGGGCAGGAATGGCGACGGACGCCTTCTTTGTGGCGTTTAAATTACCAAATTTACTGCGCCGGATTTTTGCCGAAGGGGCTTTCTCGCAGGCGTTTGTACCCATTCTGGCAGAGTACAAAAGCAAGCAGGGCGAAGACGCGACGCGTGTCTTTGTCTCTTACGTTTCAGGGTTGCTCACGCTGGCGCTGGCCATCGTCACGGTAATCGGCATGATTGCCGCCCCGTGGGTCATTCTGGTGACGGCTCCCGGGTTTGCCGATACCGCGGATAAATTTGCGCTGACCTCCAGCCTGCTGCGCATCACCTTCCCGTATATTCTGCTTATCTCGCTGGCGTCGCTGGTCGGGGCCATTCTCAATACCTGGAACCGATTCTCCGTTCCGGCTTTCGCCCCCACGTTCCTCAACCTCAGCATGATCGGTTTTGCGCTGTTTGCCGCACCGCACTTTAACCCGCCGATCCTCGCGCTGGCGTGGGCGGTCACCGTGGGCGGCGTGCTGCAACTGGCTTACCAGCTTCCGCACCTGAAGAAAATCGGCATGTTAGTGCTGCCGCGCATCAATCTGAAAGACGCGGGCGCGATGCGGGTTATCAGGCAGATGGGACCGGCAATACTGGGCGTGTCCGTCAGCCAAATCTCACTTATCATCAACACCATTTTCGCCTCGTTCCTCGTCTCCGGTTCGGTCTCCTGGATGTATTACGCCGATCGTCTGATGGAGTTCCCGTCCGGCGTACTTGGCGTGGCGCTTGGCACCATACTGCTGCCGTCGCTCGCTAAAAGTTTCGCCAGCGGCAACCATGATGAATATTCGCGTCTGATGGACTGGGGCTTACGCCTGTGCTTTCTGCTGGCGCTGCCGAGCGCGGTGGCCCTGGGCGTGCTTGCAAAACCGCTCACCGTTTCTTTGTTTCAGTACGGCAAATTTACCGCCTTTGACGCCGCCATGACGCAGCGCGCGCTGGTGGCCTATTCCATCGGGCTGATGGGGCTGATTGTCGTGAAGGTTCTGGCGCCCGGTTTCTACTCGCGCCAGGATATTAAAACGCCGGTTAAAATCGCGATTGTCACGTTAATCCTTACGCAGCTGATGAACCTGGTGTTTATCGGGCCGTTAAAGCATGCCGGCCTGTCGCTGTCGATTGGTCTGGCCGCCTGCATTAACGCAAGCCTGTTGTACTGGCAGCTGCGCAAGCAGGATATCTTCCAGCCTCAGCCGGGCTGGGCCGCCTTCCTGTGGCGTCTGTTCGCTGCGGTAATCGTTATGACAGCGGTGCTGCTGGGTATGATGCATATCATGCCCGCATGGGACATCGGCAACATGGCATATCGTCTGGCGCGTTTGATGGCCGTGGTCGTTGCCGGAATAGTGGCGTATTTTGCCACGCTGATGGTGCTGGGCTTTAAAGTCAAAGATTTTGCTCGTCGCACCCTATAATTGTGGTGTCGGCCATGCATCAAAGGCATGGTCGGCGCGCGCGTTCTGCATTAAACTGCGCGCTGCAAAATTTGGCATACGAACGATTAATTAGGCGGTAAAGCGATGAACGGGACAATCACAACCTGGTTTGAAGAAAAAGGTTTTGGTTTTATCAAAGATGAGAACGGCGATAACCGTTATTTTCACGTGATTAAAGTCGCCAATCCTGAGCTAATCAAAAAAGATGCTGCGGTGACCTTTGAGCCTACGACCAATAATAAAGGCCTGTCGGCGTATGCGGTGAAGGTGGAGCCGGAAAGCAAATACATCTTTATTGCCGGGGAGCGGATTAAAATCACCTCCATTAAATCTTTCCTGGTGTATAGCGAAGAAGTGCCTGCGGACGCGAAGGTGGATAAAGAAAACGCCGTGCTGTCGGTCGGTTTGCTGATGAACAGCATTCGTCCGAAACAAGAGAAGAAAGCCGGTGAGATGCGCAAGCTTAAGAAGCTTGCGGTTACTACCTTCCAGGGCACCACGCATATCTTCTCTGAAGATGAAATCGACGTGGATGCGACCATGAAGATCCTCAAAGCGCTGCCCCGATAAGAAGCATCTGCAGGCCGGAATGCTTATGGGCGCTCCGGCCGCATTTTATCTGTCATCTTATTTGCAGGTTAATCCTGTAATACAGCCATGCTGCCATAAAGTTCGAACAGTTTCTGGTATTCGGCCTCGTCATAGAAGGCGATTTTACCCCAGGTAAACTGTTTTGCGACTTCAACGGCAAATACCGTGGCATCCACCAGTTCACTTTCGTAGCTGGCTCCCGTTTCGCAACCCGGTACTACAGATTTTGCGGTAATGGCAAGTCCCACCACCGGGGCGGCTGTGGCAACGTGCGGCTGCATAATAGAGTTAAAATGATAAACGCCATTGTCATAAGGCGTGATGTCCTGGGTGGTGATAGGGAAAGTGACCGCCGGGTTACCGGTTGCCAGTTCCATCAGGCTTACCAGGTCAGGTGCCACGCGCAAAATATATCCCTCTTTCGCTGTCGGGGAGATAGCGATCCCGCGTGTCTTAATGATGCTGTTTCCTTTCGAGGTATCCACAGAGAGAATGGCATCCATTTCATCGTCAACCTCGTAGTTGTTCATGGTCGTGGAGGAGACAGGCATTCCCATGAAGTCGACGGGATCGTGCGGCGTGATGGAAACATGCGTGGCGAGGTGAGTGGTAATAATTGTATCGCCCTCAAGCCGGGCACCTTTGGCAGACATCTCCAGCAGCTTCATCGCGCTGGCTAACGCAACAATGGAACCATCAGCGTCGGAGACAATGCCGATACGGCTGGGCTGCGCCTGCTGCGCCCCAAGGCGTCCGATGATCCCTAAAGTGGGTGAGCGTCCTCCCGCCTGTTTGCCACTTTTGCCTTTGATAACCACTTTGATGAAGTCACAGATTTGAGTGGTATCTTCCGGCGCTTCATAATTCACCGGGATGGTGGTGATGGAGACCTGTTCTTTCTCCGCCCCCAGGCTTTCCAGCGCCGCAACGACTTTGGCTCCGTTAATGGTCGGATCATCTAATAGCTCATAGACTGCACTGACAAATTTTGCGGACATATCATTTCACTCCTTTGATCATCGCTAACGAGAATTTTGTGTTGGGGGCGATCTGTTCAATCTTGTCAGGGCCGCGGAACCAGAGTCCTTCTTTCTCCCCGAGGATTTGTCCCTCTTCACCTTCCACATACAGGGCGGAACCTTCATACAGCGCCAGCAGCTCTTCGCCTTTATTGATCGTTAAAAACTCGTTCAGGCGCTCTTCACGGCTTTCGCCGTTGTGTCCGACAGGTTTACCCGAGATAAAGTGAGGATTCATCTGGAAAGGCGTGATACCCAGCGCGTTGAAAGAAGGCGGCTGCACAACAGGCATATCATTGGTTGTGCGGATGGTTGGCGTGGCAACGTTGCTGCCTGCGCTCCAGCCGACGTAAGGCAGTTCACCGTCATTCACCCGGCGTGAAATCTCTTCGACAAGCTTATTTTCATAGAGGCGGTTCAGCAGGGCGAAAGTATTCCCACCGCCAACGGCAATCGCCCGGGCATTTTTGACGGCTGCAACCGGGTCGCTAAAGTGATGGATGGATTTCAGGCCATAACCCAGACGGTTAAAGGCGGGCTTCACGATATTTTCAAAATCATCAAAGCTGAATGTCACCGCAGCATAAGGAATAAAAAGGACGTCAAGCGGCTGCTGCTCAAACAGGGTATGAAGCTGTGTATCCGCGTGTTCAAGATACCCACGGTTTCCCACACGCGAGCTGCTCATTAACAATGCTTTTTTCATACGGACTCCTTGATGAATTGTGCAGTAGAATCGACAAGACGGTCTATTTCAGAGAACTGGTTGAAATAATGGAGAGAAATGCGCGCCATTTTCTCGATTTGATAATTTTTCAGAATGGCGCTTGCCATAAAGTGGCCGGATTCAATGATGATATGCTGTTGCTCAAGCCGGGCGGTCAGTTTGTCCGGATGAATGCCGCGGATATTGAAAGGAATTATTCCCATCCTGAAGGCAGTATTGGCTGGCCCGTAGGCCTCAATACCGGGCAGCGCTGATAGTTTTTCAAGGGCGTAAACGGTGAGCTCGCGGCAACGTTGTTCAATCGTCGTTATGCCAATCGCGCAGGCGTAATCAAGGGCGCAGTCCATGCTAATAATGGCGGGAACATTCGGGCATCCCGCCTCAAAACGTTTTGCGGTTTCCGGCAGCTCGATGCTGCCGTCGTTGTTCATACCGGAGTTCCACCATCCGACCAGGGCTGGCGAAAGCGAAGCGATTAACGACTCGCGTACATAGAGTAAACCTGAGCCTTCAATAGCTCGTAGCCCTTTGCGACCACAGGCCGAGAGAACATCACACTGCCAGGCCTGAACGTCGATGGCAAGCAAACCTAACGCCTGTGAAGCGCTGACGTGGCTCAGTACATTATGCTCACGCGCTATCCGGCAGATTTCCTCAACAGGCTGGATGGCGCCGGTGACGTTGGATAAAGCCACAAAGGTGATAAGCCGTGTTTTAGGTGTTATCAGCTGACGGACCTGTTCAGGTTCAATGAGTCCTTCCGGGCTCGCTTTTAGCGCAACGATGCGGATTTTTTTCTCTTGCGCTAACAGATGCCATACGGAGACGTTGCTGAGCATTTCCGTATCAGGAAGGATAACTTCGTCACCTTCCTGCCACGCGATGCCTCGTGCCGCCAGACAAATGGCTTCGGTGCCGTTACGGGTGAAAGCAATTTCACTGGCCGAGGCGTTAATGAATCTGGCCAGTTTTTCGCGAGTGGCCTCAATCCCCTGGTAAACCTCTTTACGAAATGCTGGCAGATAAGTCCCCAGTTCCGCCGTTTTATGCAGATAACTGTTTACCGCCTCAATAACGGGTGCAGGGGGCGGGGACGCAGCTCCGGTGTCAAAGTAGGCGTAGTTTTGCGAAACGCGGGTATCCTGATAAATTTTTGACCAGTCTGTCATGTTCTGTCCTCAAAGTTAGTGGGCGATCAGTGCCAGAAATTTAGCTTTTACCGTTGGGAAAAGTGCCGTTGCCGCCGAGCTAAGGGCGTCACCGGCGATCAATCCTCCCGCCAGGGTGGAGATTTTGTCGCTGCTGATGGCGAAGCCTTTTTCCATCACCAGACGCGCAGCGAGCGCTACAAGCACCGTCCAGCCAGCAATGGGATAATGGATCATCAATCCGGTCGAGAAGAGCACGCCAATCTGATTACGCGCACCACCGATCCACTGCAAAAGCGCGCCTGGAATAGCCCAAAGCAACAGCATCATCGCGATATCAGCAGATCGGCCAGCTTCAATGGTGGCGGCATAAAGGCGTGAGGCCGGAACAATCTTGTCCTGCGAGAAGTAAAACGGATAAACGAGAGCGACGACGATCATTGCGCAGGCAAAACCAATCATCGCCGCCAGGTATTGCTGTTTGCGGCCATAAATTTCGGCTTCAGGATCTTTGCCATAACCACGCACCATAAAACCGGTTTTCAGATCGAAGCCCATATCCGCAAAAGCCGGGCCTGTTGCCGTGCAAAAGCCCACCAGCACGGCCAGCGCCGGGGCAGGGAAGCCAATAAGCAGGCCAATCATTAATGAAATCAACGCCGCAGCGGTGGCCGGGAACCAGCCGGAGTGCATGGCTGCCATGCCGACCACCATCTCCTGCACTAACGCCGCAACGGTGGCGAAGAGCAGAAAACCTAT
Source organism: Buttiauxella sp. (assembly GCA_032051265.1). Taxonomy (GTDB): domain Bacteria; phylum Pseudomonadota; class Gammaproteobacteria; order Enterobacterales; family Enterobacteriaceae; genus Dryocola. Next base: position 674,011 of record DAMBYU010000002.1, on the reverse strand, counting down.
CAACATTGGCAGGGACATCTGGGTAAATATTTGCGTGAGCAGCGTCAGCAGTAGCGCAGTGATGAAATAGAATACGGTGCCTTTAAGCAGCGTTTTCTTCAGGCGGCTGGCGCTGTCGGCAAGCTCAGCGCTTGCCATCTCGCCATCTTCTTGCAAATCGCGTCGTTTACGAATGACTATCAGGGCAATTTGCACCAGCGCCACGAGACCGGCGCCAATCATAAATCCATGGGGAACATAGTTTTCGTAGAGGTTGTAATGAATAAGGCCGGACTCGGAAAATCCTCTTACCAGTAAGCCGACAGCGAACATCAGCAGAGCAAAAAGGCTGCCGATAAAAGCGATTCCGGCAGAGGCCATCGGGATGCCAAAGGCCGCGCCACCAATGCCCAGGGCGAACCCAACCAGTAACAGGCCCAGACGCTTGCCGCCTTTATTCCCAGCCCACAGCGTTTCTGCCGTTGCCACACCAGCAGGCCAGGGGGCGGTAGCCGGAAAAGCGCGGGTATTGAAAACGCCATAAAGAATGGTGCCGTCTATCACCAGCGCCAGCGAAGCACCCGCCAGCATTGGCCAGATCAATTCATGCATGCCCAGAACCCAGGGCACGCCGATGGATATCAAAAGCCCGTTTGCTGCCGCAAAAGTGGCAGAAGAGATGGCGGTTTGTGCAAGATTCTGGGCATCAATAAAACGAAAGCTGGCAAAGATCTCACCCGGTATACGCGAGAGCAGAATCGCCAGTACAGCGCCCATGATTGACGTGTTGGCCGAAATGCCCAGGGTGACGATAATCTGAATACCAATAATTGCGCCGAGAAAAGAAAGAGCGATAATGACCAGCAGTATAGCCGGTCGGAAAACAGAAATAGGCGGGGCATTTCCTGCTGAATTTATTGATATCTGTGAATTCATATAAATTACCTGTCTGTTTGATGTTGTGTCTTATTTATTATTTTTACTAAATCACTGAACTGAGCCTTAATGCCGCCTGTTGCAGCAACGTCTTATACACAATGAGATCGCTGCGCATAGTTGAAGCCGCAATGCACAATGAGCCTGCGACTTCTTTTTGCGCGTTGAATAAAGGCACGGATAGCCCCTGAGTATGAGGCTGCCAGGCCTCATGTGAACTGGCGTAACCCTGCTGCTGGTATTTGTTGAGAGTCTCTGTTAGCGCATGGTCGCCATGAAGGTTATGGCGCGTTAAATAATCCTCTCTCCCCTCAGCGGTCATAAACGCTAGCGTTATTTGCGTAAAGGGAGCCTGGTGTAAATATAAAGACTCGCCAACGGTGGCGGTAAAACGAATATGCTGAGGGCTTTCCTGGATATAACTACAAACGGAAATATCTTCACGACGACGGTAGATAAATACTGTCTCACCGCTTTCTTCAACCACGGATTTCAGACACTGAGCTGCTATCTGAGAAAACTGGCGGCTCTCATTGGCCAGGTGACCTAATTCAATACATCTGAAACCCAGCTGGTACGTCCGCCCTAACTCTTCCTGATAAAGGTAGCCTTCCTCCTCCAGTAAGTTCAGTGCGCGCTGAACAACCGAAGGGCTACGACCAATTTCCCGGGCCAGCTCTCGCACTCCCCAGCGTGTTTTATGCAAAGTGAAATAGTTCAGCAGGGATAAAACCAGGGCTGCTGATTGCAGATTGCCACTCATTTATCTCTCTCCGGTAACAGACTTATTAGCCAGTGTTCCATATAACGGTACAGTGTTTCATTTTTTATCTGATGCGCGATCAATAACAGGAAGTCGCTCCATTGCATAAAAAGTCCACACGTATTTGCTATTAGCGTCACGTTTTGAATACAAATAAGTAACAAAGTTGGCGGTTAAACTGGCCAGAAGGGTATTAAAAGCAGGAGGAGATGAGGAAACGATTAACGAAGAGATGATTTTCTGAAAAGAGAAGCTCATAACAAAATGCCCTCACCCGGGCAGGGAGAGGGCATCAGGTAGTGCAAAATCCGCTGTCTGAAAAACCGCAACGCCCAAATGAAGGGCACAGCTCGTCGGCGGGATAGGTTAAATTTTTATTTTTTTATTAGTACCACGATTCACCGTCGTGGTTTGTCCATCAGCCCCATAAAGATTGGGTTCCTGGTGTGGCTTAAGTACGGCAAGTGCCTGCTCATTACGCGCCAGCTGATCTTCTAACAGCCAGCCGTTATGTTGGTTAATATCGCGCAAATGCTGCGTTTTTTGAGTAATCGTCTGCCAGCGTTGGCTGACATCCGTGCCGGAGGTTGCCTCTGGGTTTTGCAGTTCGCGCCGTTGCTGTTCAAGATAATCAAGCGTCGCCAGCAGCGAGCTTTTATCTTCAGTAACGCGTTGTAATGCGCTGCCGTTTACGTGGCCTGCAGACAATTGTTGCTGCTCAGCGTCCATCACTTCTTTGAGTGAATTGAGCACCGCAGTCATTTGGTCCAGCACTTCTAACAGACGACTCATGCAATTATTTACTCTGTAAATAGCCCTGGGCTTCCTGGATCAGCGCATCGGCGATTTTGCCGGTATCCATTTTCAGCTCACCGTTACGGATGGCTGTCTTCAGCGCTTCCACGCGTTCCATATTAATGTCGCTGGTGCCAGGCTGCATCAGCTTAGCTTGTGCATCGCTTAAGGTGACGCTGGTGCTTTTGGCCGTCGGGCTTTTTTCCAGGCGGTTTTTTTGCGCCTGGGTATCGGTAGTTTCGCGCGGTTGAACGGTACTTACCGGTTTTAAGGGCGACGTTCGATCAATGCTCATTTTTTTATCCTCATCGAGGGGGCTCACGGCGGGGAGCCTGTCAAAATCATTGTTAACTAATTATCGGCAGCCGCCGCAGAATCTTTAAAAAGATTATAGGCTAATCAGAATATTCCCATCAGCATCCACCGTGCCGCTCACTATCTGCCCTGAGGACATGCGCACGCGAGCATTTTGCGCGACAGCCGCATTATTCAATGCCTGACCTTCGCCATTAACGCTAAATCCCTCGCCTGCCGCCACCACCTGCACACGCTGACCGGCTTTCACCCGCCAGGACTGGCGCACCATCGACAGCATAATCGGCTGGCCCGGCGCAAAGTCTCTTAACGTCACCGCATTGGTTGCCTGGTTAATGTTTAGCATGGCACGCGGGGGAAGCTGGTCCAGACGCCCGCGCTTCATTTGCACATTATTTTCGTTAAGCATGGTGCCGCGCGCTAAAGCCTGGGCTGCGACAACATAATCCCCGAAGGCGACGACAGCAACCTGAATATAGCGCTTATCGTTTCCGCAGCGCGCCTGAATGCTCAGGTTACCCCACATCCGGCCATTGTTTGGCATCACGAAGGCGGGCTGCGGGCAGGCAGGAAGCTGAGCATCAGAGGTTTTCACCGTCACCGATACCTCATCACTTATCCCCGCCAGACGCTGTTGGAAAAACTGGGTTAACGGCACATCAAGCCGGCTTGCGTTTGCCAGATGTGAAGCCAGCAATATTGCGATGCCGCCCCAGATTTTCAGACTCTTCATGACGCTTCTCCTTGTTCAGGTTGCAGTGATTTTAACCGCTGACGGAATTGATCAAGGCGACAAATAGCGATGCATTTTGTGTTTATTCCGTCGATAACGCACGCGTAAGGGGCCGTAAGCTGTCGGACAAATCCTAATTATACGGAGGGAACATGCTCGACAAACTGGACGCTGCGCTGCGATTTCAGCAGGAAGCGCTTAATTTGCGTGCCCAGCGTCAGGAGATTCTGGCAGCAAATATCGCCAATGCGGACACGCCTGGTTTTCAGGCGCGCGATATCGATTTCGCCAGCGAAATGAAAAAAGTGATGGATCGCGGGCGCGCAGAAGGCAGCGGCGTGGCGCTGGCGTTGACCTCTTCCCGCCATATTCCGGCACAAACCCAATCAGTGCCACAGATGGATCTTCTCTACCGTGTTCCCGATCAGCCATCGATGGACGGCAATACCGTTGATATGGACAGAGAACGTACGCAATTTGCGGATAACAGCCTGAAATATCAGTCCGACCTGCAGGTTCTGGGCGGGCAAATCAAAGGCATGATGTCCGTGCTGCAACAGGGTAATTAATCATGGCGTTACTGAACATTTTTGATATCGCCGGTTCGGCAATGACAGCGCAGTCCAAGCGTCTGAACGTCGCGGCCAGCAACCTGGCAAACGCCGACAGCGCGACCGGGCCTGACGGTCAGCCTTATCGCGCAAAGCAGGTTGTTTTTCAGGTTGATGCCGCACCCGGGGCGGAAACCGGCGGCGTAAAAGTCAGCGAAGTGGTGGAAAGCCAGGACCCTGACAAATTGGTCTATCAGCCAGGCAACCCGCTGGCGGATGCAAAGGGTTATGTGCGGATGCCGAACGTGGATGTGGTGGGGGAGATGGTCAACAGCATGTCCGCCTCACGCAGCTATCAGGCCAACGTGGAAGTGCTCAACACCGTGAAAAGCATGATGTTGAAAACCCTGACTCTCGGTCAATAAAGGAGTGACTCATGTCTATCGCGGTTAATGTGAACGACACCAGCGTAAATGGTGCCAGTAACACCAGCAGCACAGCCGGCAGCAGCAGTCTGACGGGAAGCAGCGCCTCCGATCTGCAGGGCAGTTTTCTGACCCTGCTGGTTGCGCAGCTAAAAAATCAGGATCCCACCAATCCGATGGAAAACAACGAACTGACTACGCAGCTTGCGCAGATCAGTACGGTTAGCGGTATCGAAAAACTCAATACCACGCTGGGCTCGGTTTCTGGTCAGTTGACAAATAACCAGCAGCTACAGGCCAGCGCGCTGATCGATCATGGCGTGATGATCCCCGGCAGCAAAATTTTGGCGGGCAATGAAGCTACCACGCCGTTTGGCGTTGAGCTGCAGCAGGCTGCCGATAAGGTGACGGCCACCATCACGGACAGCAGCGGTAAAGTTGTACGCACTATCGATATCGGCGGTCTGTCCGCAGGTGTTCATACCTTTACCTGGGATGGCAGCATGACCGACGGTACGAGCGCACCGGACGGCGCCTACAACGTAGCTATTAACGCCAGCAATGGCGGCACGCAGTTGGTTGCGCAACCGCTCAACTTCGCCCTGGTCAATGGCGTAACCAACTCTAACGGTTCGACCTTGCTGGACCTCGGTACTTACGGGACCACCACCCTCGACGAAATCAGGCAGATTATCTAAGCCTTTAACCTTTGCAGGAGTAAGACATGGCCTTTTCTCAAGCGGTCAGCGGCCTGAATGCTGCGGCCACCAACCTGGACGTGATTGGCAATAACATCGCCAACTCCGCCACCTATGGCTTTAAAGCCGGTACCGCCTCCTTTGCCGATATGTTTGCCGGCTCTAAAGTGGGTCTGGGCGTAAAAGTTGCGGGCATTACCCAGGACTTTAACGACGGCACCACCACCAATACCGGGCGCGGCCTGGACGTTGCTATCAGCCAGAACGGTTTCTTCCGTCTGGTCGATGACAACGGTTCCGTGTACTACAGCCGTAACGGCCAGTTCAAGCTGGATGAAAACCGCAACCTGGTCAACATGCAGGGCATGCAGCTGACCGGCTACCCGGCAACCGGCACCCCGCCAACCATCCAGCAGGGCGCAAACCCGGTTGGCCTGTCTGTGCCAAATACGCTGATGGCGGCTAAAACAACCACCAGCGCCGCTATGCAGATCAACCTCAACTCCACGGATAGCGTTCCGGCGAAAACCCCGTTTGATGCCGCTGATTCAGAGTCGTACAACAAAAAAGGCTCCGTCACCGTCTATGACAGCCAGGGCAACGCCCATGACATGAACGTTTATTTTGTTAAATCAACGACTGCAAATACCTGGGATGTTTATACCCAGGACAGCAGCGTGGCGGGTAGCACCGCAACGCAGCGGACATCAATGGTATTTAGTGAGAACGGCGATCTGAAATCCGGCGGCGAAATTGAAAATCTCGCCACGGATGTGATGCCTGGTGCAACTGCTGCAACCTTTGATCTCAGCTTCCTGAACTCTATGCAGCAGAACACCGGCTCGAACAACATCGTGGCGACCAGCCAGAATGGTTACAAGCCCGGCGACCTGGTGAGCTATCAGATCAACGACGACGGTACCGTCGTCGGTAACTACTCCAACGAACAGACCCAGGCGCTGGGCCAGATCGTGCTGTCGAACTTCGCAAACCCGGAAGGGCTGGCTTCGCAGGGCGATAACGTCTGGGCGGCGACCAACTCTTCAGGCGTTGCGCTGCTGGGCACCGCGGGTACAGGCAACTTCGGTTCCCTCACCAACGGCGCGCTGGAGTCCTCCAACGTCGATCTGAGTAAAGAACTGGTGAACATGATTGTCGCGCAGCGTAACTATCAGTCGAATGCGCAGACCATCAAAACCCAGGATCAGATCCTCAACACCCTGGTTAACCTGCGCTAATCATCTGACGGGATGGCTTAATGGATCACGCAATTTATACCGCCATGGGCGCGGCAAGTCAGACGCTGAATCAACAGGCGGTGACGGCCAGCAACCTGGCAAACGCCTCCACACCGGGTTTTCGTGCGCAGCTCAATGCCCTGCGCGCGGTACCGGTAGAAGGTCAATCGCTGCCAACCCGTACGCTCGTCACCGCCTCGACGCCCGGGGCGGATATGAGCCAGGGGCAACTTGATTACACCGAGCGTCCGCTGGATGTCGCCCTGCAGCAGGACGGCTGGCTGGCGGTACAAACTGCGGATGGCTCCGAAGCCTATACCCGCAACGGGAATATGCAGGTGAGCCCGGGCGGGCAACTGACCATCAACGGCCAGCCGGTGATGGGCGACGGCGGTCCGATTGCCGTTCCTGAAGGCGCTGAAATCACCATTGCCGCGGACGGGACGATTTCGTCACTGAATGCGGGCGATGCGCCTAATACCGTGGCGCCTATTGGCCGTCTGAAATTAGTCAAAGCAACCGGCCAGGAAGTGGTTCGTGGCGACGATGGATTCTTCCGTCTGAATCCGACAGCGCAGGCCGCGCGTGGCGCAACCTTGCAGACCGACCCGACCATCAAAGTGATGCCGGGCGTGCTGGAGGGCAGCAACGTGAAGCCCGTGGAAGCGATGGCCGACATGATCGCCAACGCCCGCCGCTTTGAGATGCAGATGAAGATGATCTCAAGCGTCGATGAAAACGAGCAGCGTGCTAACCAGCTGCTGTCGATGAGCTAAGCGATTGCCGCGTAATTAACAGGAATTCAACATGATCAGTTCGTTATGGATCGCCAAAACGGGCCTTGAGGCCCAGCAAACCAATATGGATGTGATTGCCAACAACCTGGCAAACGTCTCCACCAATGGTTTTAAGCGTCAGCGCGCGGTATTTGAAGATCTGCTCTACCAGACCATTCGTCAGCCGGGTGCGCAATCTTCTGAGCAAACCACGCTGCCGTCGGGCCTGCAAATCGGTACCGGCGTTCGTCCGGTGGCGACCGAGCGTCTGCACAGTCAGGGCAATCTGTCCGAGACCGGCAACAGTAAAGACGTGGCCATCAAAGGCCAGGGCTTTTTCCAGGTGCAGCTGCCGGATGGTTCAAGCGCATATACGCGTGACGGCTCTTTCCAGGTTGACCAGAACGGCCAGTTGGTGACCGCGGGCGGTTTCCAGGTGCAGCCGGCGATCACCATTCCGGCTAATGCCCTGACGATCACCGTCGGTCGTGACGGTATCGTGAGCGTGACCCAGCAGGGCCAGGCGCAGCCGATTCAGGTAGGTCAGCTTAACCTGACCACCTTTATGAACGACACCGGGCTGGAAAGCCTCGGTGAAAACCTTTATGCCGAAACCCAGTCATCCGGTACGCCAAATGAAAGTACGCCGGGGCTGAACGGAGCAGGGCTGTTGTATCAGGGGTACGTCGAAACCTCTAACGTGAACGTCGCTGAGGAACTGGTGAATATGATCCAGGTTCAGCGCGCCTACGAAATCAACAGTAAAGCGGTCTCTACCACAGACCAGATGCTGCAAAAACTGACGCAACTGTAAGACGTTTGCCGGCGCGTTTACGTGCCGGCTACTGAGACCTGAAGATGAAAGCAATGCAAAAACCTATGGTACTTCGTTCTGTCGTGATGTGTCTGGTGCTGGCAACAAGCGGCTGCGCCCTGATACCCACCAAACCTCTGGTTGAAGGGGCAACGACTGCCCAGCCGGTGCCCGGACCTGCGCCCGTGATTAACGGATCTATTTTCCAGACCGCGCAACCCGTGAACTACGGTTATCAACCGCTGTTTGAAGATCGTCGTCCGCGTAACGTAGGGGATACGTTGACTATCCAGCTTCAGGAAAATGTCAGTGCCAGCAAAAGTTCTTCGGCTAATGCCAGCCGCGATGGCAAAACGAACTTTGGCCTGGACGTAACGCCTCGTTATCTCGAAGGGCTGTTTGGTAACGATCGCGCAGCGATTGATGCCTCAGGCGGCAATACCTTCAGCGGTAAAGGGGGGGCGAACGCCAGCAATACTTTCAGCGGCACGCTGACCGTAACGGTCGATCAGGTGCTGGCTAACGGCAACCTGCATGTGGTGGGCGAAAAACAGATCGCCATCAATCAGGGCACCGAATTCATTCGCTTCTCAGGCGTGGTGAACCCGCGCACGATTAGCGGCAGCAATAGCGTGGCATCCACCCAGGTGGCCGATGCCCGGATCGAATATGTCGGTAACGGCTATATCAATGAAGCGCAGAACATGGGTTGGCTGCAGCGCTTCTTCCTTAATTTATCGCCGATGTAAGCGAGGGGTATCATGAAATATTTATTCGCAGTGCTGATGCTGATGTCTTCACTTGCCCAGGCCGAACGTATTCGCGATCTGACCAGCGTGCAGGGCGTGCGGGAAAACTCCCTGATTGGCTACGGTCTGGTGGTGGGCCTTGACGGAACCGGCGACCAGACCACGCAAACGCCTTTTACCACACAAAGCCTGAATAACATGCTTTCGCAGATGGGGATCACCGTGCCAGCCGGCACTAACATGCAGCTCAAAAACGTGGCCGCCGTTATGGTGACGGCAAAGTATCCTGCATTTGCGCGCTCCGGACAGAATATCGACGTTGTCGTTTCTTCTATGGGTAACGCCAAAAGCCTGCGCGGCGGTACGCTGCTGATGACCCCGATGAAGGGGGTGGATAACCAGGTTTACGCGCTGGCTCAGGGTAACATTCTGGTCGGCGGCGCGGGTGCCGCCGCCGGGGGAAGCAGCGTGCAGGTGAATCAGCTTAACGGTGGACGCATCTCCAACGGCGCGGTTATCGAGCGTGAATTACCGGGCACCTTCGGCCAGGGCAATATTATTAATCTGCAGCTGAACGATGATGATTTCACCCTCGCTCAGCAAATCACCGACACCATTAACCGTTCTCGCGGTTACGGCAGCGCTTCTGCGCTGGATGCCCGTACGATTCAGATACGTGTCCCGAGCGGCAACAGTTCACAGGTGCGTTTACTGGCGGATATCCAGAACCTGGAAGTCAATGTGGCGGTTCAGGATGCGAAAGTCATTATTAACTCCCGCACCGGCTCGGTTGTGATGAACCGCGAAGTGACGCTGGATAGCTGCGCCATCGCGCAGGGGAATCTCTCCGTCACCGTGAACCGTCAGAACCAGGTTAGCCAGCCGGATACGCCATTTGGCGGCGGGCAGACCGTTGTCACGCCGCAAACGCAAATCGATTTACGCCAGAGCGGCGGTGCACTGCAGCGCGTGAACTCCAGCGCCAATCTGAACAACGTAGTGCGTGCGCTCAATACGCTTGGCGCGACGCCCATGGAGCTGATGTCGATTCTGCAATCAATGCAAAGCGCGGGATGCCTGCGTGCGAAAGTGGAAATCATCTGATGCTCAACGATACCCAGTCACTGGCCAGCGCCGCGTGGGATGCAACTTCTCTTAACGAGCTGAAAGCGAAGGCCGGACAGGATCCAAAGGGCAACATGAAGTCGGTTGCCCGCCAGGTGGAGGGGATGTTCGTGCAGATGATGCTAAAAAGCATGCGTGAGGCGCTGCCGAAAGACGGCATTTTTAGCAGCGAGCAATCACGCATGTATACCAGCATATATGACCAGCAGATCGCGCAGCAGCTCAGCGCCAAAGGGCTGGGGCTTGCGGACATGATGGTCAAGCAGATGGGTGAAAACGCCGACCCGTCGGAAGAGGCGGGCAAGGTGCCGATGAAGTTTGATTTGCCGACGGTGACCAGCTTCCAGAATCAGACGCTCACGCAGATGGTGCGTCAGGCTATCCCTAAAGCGCCTTCTAATGAAGAGCCGCTTAGCGGCGACAGCAAAGACTTCCTCGCGCAGCTTTCGCTCCCGGCGCGTCTGGCAAGCGAGCAAAGCGGCATTCCTCATCACCTGATTCTGGCGCAGGCTGCGCTGGAGTCCGGCTGGGGACAGCGACAAATTCTTACCGCTAACGGCGAGCCGAGCTTCAATATATTTGGCGTGAAGGCGTCTGCCGGATGGAAGGGGCCGGTGACGGAAATCACCACCACTGAATTTGAAAACGGCGAGTCAAAAAAAGTTAAAGCCAAATTCCGCGTATACGGCTCCTATCTTGAGGCGCTCTCAGATTATGTCGGCATGCTGACCCGCAATCCGCGTTACGCCGCAGTCACTAACGCCAGCACGGCGGAGCAGGGAGCGCAGGCATTGCAAAACGCCGGTTATGCGACCGACCCGCACTACGCGCGCAAGCTGACGGGCATGATTCAGCAGATGAAAGCCATGGGCGATAAAGTCGCCAAAGCCTATAACAACGATCTGTCAAATTTGTTCTGATTAAACTCAAGTCCTGCGTTGGGCTGCCGATACTACTCGACAGACCCGTGACAATAAGTGCTTAAGGAACCTTCATGTCCAGTAGCCTGATTAACAGTGCCATGAGTGGCCTGAGTGCTGCTCAGGCGGCACTGAATACCGTCAGTAATAATATTTCAAACTATAACGTAGACGGCTATACCCGTCAGACGACAGTGCTGGCACAGTCAAAAAGTACGCTCGGTGCCGGCGGCTATGCGGGTAACGGCGTGTATGTGAGCGGCGTCCAGCGTGAATACGATGCGTTTATCACCAACCAGCTTCGCGCAGCGCAAACGCAAAACAGCGGCCTGACAACGCAATACCAGCAGATGTCCAAAATCGATGACATGCTGTCCGGCACCACTAATTCGCTGGCCACCACGCTGCAGGACTTTTTCTCCAGCATGCAAACGCTGGTGAGTAATGCCGAAGACCCGGCTGCCCGTCAGGCCCTGCTGGGCAAAGCAGATGGTCTGGTAAACCAGTTTAAGGTGACCGATCAGTACCTTCGCGATCAGGATAAGCAGGTAAACCTGTCCGTCAGCAGCAGCGTCGATCAAATCAATACCTACGCAAACCAGATAGCCAACCTTAACGATCAGATCTCCCGCCTGAAAGGCGCAGGAGCAGGGGCTTCACCAAATGACCTGCTCGATCAGCGTGACCAACTGGTTAGCGAATTAAACCAGATAGTGGGTGTGGAAGTCAGCGTGCAGGACGGCGGGACTTACAACATATCAATCGCCAACGGACTTAATCTGGTGCAGGGCAGTACGGCCAACCAGCTCGCAGCCGTGACATCCAGCGCCGATCCTTCACGTACTACCGTTGCGTATGTCGATAAAGTTTCCGGTACCACTGAGATCCCGGAAAGCCAGCTAACCAGCGGTTCACTGGGCGGGGTGCTAGCCTTCCGTTCGCAGGACCTGGATAGCGCGCGTAATCGCCTGGGGCAGCTTGCGCAGTCTTTTGCTACCGCGTTTAACGAGCAGCACGCTAAGGGTTATGACGCTGACGGTGCTGAAGGAAAAGATTTCTTTACCGTAGGCAAGCCAGCAGTGCTGAGCAACAGTAATAATCCGACCAAAACAACGCTTACTGCCAGCATTACTGACAGTACGGCGGTGCAGGCCAGCGATTACAAAGTTGTTTATGACGGTTCAGCCTGGCAGGTAACACGCCTGTCGGATAACGCGAAAATTGACGCCGATGCGGTCACCGATGGCAGCGGCCAGGTCAGCCTTAACTTCGACGGTCTGAAAGTTGACGTCACCCCCGATCCTAATGCAACTGACGCACCGGTGAAAAACGATAGCTTTACCGTGAAGCCGGTGGCAAACGCCGTGGTGAACATGGGTGTCGCTATCAGCGACGAAAGCAAAATTGCCCTGGCGGGCGACCCGGATGCTGGCGACAGCGATAACCGCAACGCGCAGGCGTTACTGGATTTGCAGAGTGCTAAAAAGGTGGGCGGCAATAAATCGTTTAATGACGCCTATGCAAGCCTTATCAGCGATGTGGGTAATAAGACAGCCAGCCTGAAAATTACCAGCACCACGCAAACCAATGTCGTTACCCAGCTTAGCAATCAGCAGCAGTCTGTTTCCGGGGTTAACCTGGATGAAGAGTATGGAAACTTACAGCGTTACCAGCAGTACTACCTGGCTAACGCGCAGGTTCTGCAAACGGCATCAAGCATGTTTGATGCGCTGCTGGCAATTCGATAACCGAGGGAAGGCGTATGCGTATCAGTACCCAGATGATGTATGACCAGAATATGCGCGGCGTAACCAGCGCGCAGAGCGAGTGGCTGCGCTACGGCGAGCAAATGTCTACCGGCAAACGTGTCACGAAGCCTTCTGACGATCCAATCGCCGCCTCGCAGGCGGTGGTGCTGTCGCAGGCTCAGGCGCAGAACAGCCAGTATGCCACGGCACGAACTTTTGCAACCCAGAAGGTCTCTCTTGAAGAGAACGTGCTAAGCCAGGTTACCACGGCTATCCAGTCTGCCCAGGAAAAAATTGTTTATGCCGGTAACGGCACGTTAAGCGACGATGACCGGGCTTCCCTGGCAACCGATCTGCAGGGTATCCGTGACCAGATCCTTAACCTTGCCAACAGTACCGATGGTAACGGGCGCTACATTTTTGCCGGTTATAAAACAGAAACGGCACCTTTTGTGGATGGGGTTGATGCAGAGGGTGAGCCCGTTGTGAGTTATGCAGGCGGAGACCAGGCGGTTACCCAGTCTGTGGATGCGGCCAGGACCATGACTATCGGCCACACTGGCACAGAGATATTTAACCATATCACCAGTAACGCCAAACCTGAGCCGGATGCAGCGGATGGTACAGCGACAGACAGCGAAACTAACCTGTTTAAAATGCTGGATACGGCCATTGCCGCATTGAATAAGCCAGCAGCAGACCTTGATGACGCTGATAAACAGGTGCTGAGCGACGCGATAGATAAAACTAACCGTGGGCTGAGTAACTCGCTGAACAACGTCCTGACCGTTCGTGCGGAGCTGGGTACCCAGTTAAGCGAGCTGGATAAACTTGATGCGTTAGGCGATGACCGGGCATTAGGTCAGTCGCAGCAAATGAGCGATTTGGTTGATGTTGACTGGAACTCGACCATCTCTTCTTACGTTATGCAGCAGGCGGCATTGCAGGCATCCTATAAGGCCTTTAGCGACATGCAGGGCATGTCTCTGTTCCAGTTAAATAAATAAAAAAGCAGTTTAAAAGTTTGGGCGTGTCATGAAACTGGACACGCATCATGTGCCCACTTCCGCACCCCGGAGTGGGCTTTTTTTTGTCCGCCATTCAGGACGGAGCGCAGACATAAAAAAAGCCGGTCAGTTACCTGACCGGCTTTTCATCATTAGCGTCTGATATTACTCGGCGCTTTGTGGACGAGTTGCTGGCGCGGTTGCCTGGTGCGTTGCGCTGTGTCCACCTGCAGAGCCGCGACCGGTAAACTCAAAGTCCGGGCGGACCCAGTCGCTGGCACGCGCTGGCTCTGGCGTATAGTCAGGCGCAGGAGCACGCGTCATTGGCGCTGCGGCGTGCTTAACGGCGTGTGGAACCACCGGCACTGCAACCGCTGCAGCCGCTGGCGCTGTTTCTGCAGCAGGTGCAGCCACAGATGCCGTTTCAACAGCAGCTTCAGGTTCTGATACAGCGGGTTTGCTCTCATCAACGGTGGCAACCGGCGCTTCCGGGGCAGTTTGCTCCACTACCACCGGCGCCGCTTCTGCCATTTCCGCAGCCTGAGCAACGTCCGCAGAAGCTGCAACCGCAGCAGGGGCCGCGTCTTCAATTACCTGTTCAGCGACAACTTTGTCCTGTCCGGCAATTAGCTGAGGCTGCTCGGTGACCGGCGTTGCGATCGCTTCTGGATGCGTCGTTTCAATGACTGGCTCTGCAACCGGCGCTTCCTGAATAACGGGCTCAGAAACCGCAACCTCTGTCGGCTGCTGAACGGCTGCTGCGACCTGTGTTTCTTCAGCAACAACGTCATTCTGCACTTCTTCTGGCGCTGCGGCGTCCTGACGGGCAACAGGGTAGCTGATCCAGGCTTTACCGGACGCCAGCTCAGGTGATGCGCAGGCAACCGTTAACGGCATTGGCGACTGGGTTGGGTAACGCTCATCGCGATAGCGACGACGACGCTGGCCGCTCACACGCAGGTGGCGTGGGGAGCGACGTGAACGACGTGGCATACCGTTAGAGTCATTACGGGAATCACCGTTCTCCTCCTGCTCGTTAGCCTGTGCTTCAACCACGGCTGGCAATGGAATGGTGGCAAGCTCGGTGTGAGGCGTCTCGACAGCCTGCACCGGCACTGCTTCTTCCTGCTCTGCCGCTGCTGCCGCTGCCGCCTGAGCTGCAGCAATATCTTCTGCAGATTCGAAACGAACTTTCTGGCTCAGCTGACGCTGTTTACGGCGCGGCATAACCTGAACGCGTTCTTCCTGCTCGGCTTCGACTTCAACCACCTCGTCGCGTTGCAGCGCTTTAACTTCCTGCTGCGCCTGACGCTTGTCATCGTTACGACGGCGGTTGCGATCGCGACGCGGCGGCTGCTGCTCTTCACGCGCTTTCGGTTTCTCAACCTCTTCCGCTACGTTCGGGCGAGCTTCACGAACTTCCGCGTTTTGCTGCTGGCCCTGGCGACGGTTGCGACGGTTTTCATCACGGTTTTCACGTGGTTCGCGGCTTTCACGACCTTCGCGGTTTTCGTTACGGTTATCGCGGTCGCGGTTATTGCGATCGCCACGGTCACGACGATTGTTCTGGCGACGGTTGTTACGGCGCTCCTGACCCTGGCGTTGAACTTCAGCCTCAGCAGGTTTCTCTTCTTTTACTTCTTTGCTCTCGACGGTAGCTTCACCGGCAAAGAGGTTTTTCAGCGCGCTGACGATGCGGCTAACCAGACCCGGCTGCGCCGGTACTGCGGGCTGTGCAGGCGCTGCGGTTTTAGGCGCGACGGCAGGCTTCGCCGCAGGTGCTGCCTCTGGAGGCGCTGCAGGCACGTCTGGCATAACGAAAGTGGCAAGCGCTGGCTGCTCCGGACGTTTACGCTCGGCATGCTCTTCATCAGACGGCATTGCCATCTCTTCTTCATGCAGCTTCGGCAGCATGTAGCTCAGCGTTTTGGTTTCTTCGCCTTTACGCACGCGCAGAACGGAGTAGTGCGGCGTTTCCATCTGATCGTTTGGCACGATAATGGCCTTCACGCCGCCCTGACGGGTTTCAATGGCGCTTACCGCATCACGTTTTTCGTTCAGCAGGTAAGAGGCAACCTGTACCGGTACGATAGCGTGGACTTCCTGGGTATTCTCTTTCAGCGCTTCTTCTTCAATCAGGCGCAGAATGGAAAGCGACAGGGACTCGTTGTCACGGATTGTACCGGTACCGCTACAGCGCGGGCACACATGGTGGCTTGACTCGCCCAGTGACGGGGAGAGACGCTGACGGGACATTTCCAGCAGGCCGAAGCGAGAGATATGGCTTATCTGGATACGGGCACGATCCTGACGCACAGCTTCGCGCAGACGGTTTTCAACCGCACGCTGATGGCGAACCGGCGTCATGTCGATGAAGTCGATAACGATCAGGCCGCCGAGATCGCGCAGGCGAAGCTGACGGGCGATTTCGTCGGCTGCTTCAAGGTTGGTGTTAAAGGCTGTCTCTTCGATATCGCCACCGCGGGTTGCGCGAGCGGAGTTGATATCGATGGCGGTCAGGGCTTCGGTGGAGTCGATAACGATTGAACCACCGGACGGCAGACGGACTTCACGCTGGAAGGCGGACTCAATCTGCGACTCAATCTGGTAATGGCTAAACAGCGGGATTTCACCGGTGTAGAGCTTAATTTTGCTGCTGAAATCCGGACGACCCAGCGCGCCGATGTGCTGACGAGCCAGCTCAAGCACTTTCGGGTTATCGATGAGGATTTCACCGATGTCCTGACGCAGATAGTCACGGAAGGCACGCACGATAACGTTGCTTTCCTGATGGATAAGGAACGGAGCAGGGCGGCTCTCAGCGGCTTTAAGAATAGCTTCCCAGTGTTTCAGGCGGAAGCTTAAGTCCCACTGCAGTGCTTCAGCGGATTTACCCACGCCGGCAGTACGTACAATCAGACCCATGCCGTCCGGCAGTTCCAGAGAAGAAAGGGCTTCTTTCAGCTCGGTACGGTCGTCACCCTCAATGCGGCGTGAAATACCGCCAGCGCGCGGGTTGTTTGGCATCAGCACCAGATAGCTACCGGCCAGGCTGATAAAGGTGGTTAAGGCTGCGCCTTTATTGCCACGTTCTTCTTTATCAATCTGGACAATCACTTCCTGGCCTTCGCGCAGAACATCTTTAATGTTCGGACGACCATGTGATGAATAATTAGACGGGAAGTACTCGCGGGCGATTTCTTTGAGAGGGAGGAAACCATGACGTTCCGCGCCGTAATCTACAAATGCCGCTTCCAGACTTGGTTCAATGCGGGTGATTTTTCCTTTATAGATGTTGGCTTTTTTCTGTTCGTGTCCTGGGCTTTCAATATCCAGATCGTACAGGCGCTGCCCATCTACAAGGGCGACACGCAACTCTTCTTGCTGAGTTGCGTTTATTAGCATTCTTTTCATCGTAACTTACTCATTATTCTTACATTGGTGATTAGCTACGGGCATGGTGACGCTGACCGGGAATGAACCGATGGCCTCGTGACTAAACGCACAGTCGCCAACCTCACGGTTGTCGCTTGCTGAGAGGCGCAAAGTGTCGGTAGCCTGTATTTCATACGGAAATACAGCGCAATTATCGTGGGAACAAGTCCTGGAAATAGTTTCGCAAGCGTTGATTCCATTTACCGGCCAGGCTGCAACCCGCAGCCCGCTAACTGCCTGAAAGTACATTACGTCTTACGCCATTGCTGCGTGGATGTTCATTCAGACAAAAATGGTAATTCCGCAAAATTCCTTGCGCTAACAAGTATCAACACGGAAAACCGCAACATTATTCCATTGCTAACCTTATTATAGCAAGATGACTTTTGCCTTTGGTGCCTCGTTTCTTACAGATTTTTAACCCGCTTTTTTTCCGCCTGGGGCAGAAAATGCAAAAAGAGAGGTTATATCACCTTGAACCGGGCAGATTGTCAGTTAAGCACATAAAAATGAGTGGCGCTATGCGCGTCCGCTATTTAGAATCGCCGACCATGAAAACCCAGACACCTTCCGTAAAAATCGTTGCTATTTCCGCCGATGAGGCCGGGCAACGTATCGACAATTTTTTGCTCTCCCGGTTAAAGGGCGTGCCGAAAAGTATGATCTATCGCATTTTGCGCAAAGGCGAAGTGCGCGTGAATAAAAAGCGCATTAAACCGGAGTACAAACTGGAAGATGGCGATGAAGTCAGAATTCCACCCGTCAGAGTAGCCGAGCGTGAAGATGCGCCGGTTTCACCGCACCTGCAAAAGGTGGCGGCGCTGGCTGACGCTATTCTTTATGAAGACGACCATATCCTTGTGCTGAACAAGCCTTCAGGCACAGCGGTTCATGGAGGAAGCGGATTAAGTTTTGGCGTAATCGAAGGCCTGCGTGCGTTACGCCCGGAAGCCCGCTTCCTGGAACTCGTTCATCGCCTTGATCGCGACACCTCCGGTATTCTGCTGGTGGCGAAAAAACGTTCCGCGCTACGTTCTTTACATGAGCAACTGCGTGAAAAAGGCATGCAGAAGGATTATCTGGCGCTGGTCCGCGGCCAGTGGCAGTCGCATATGAAAGTGGTGCAGGCTCCGCTGCTGAAAAATATTCTGCAAAGCGGCGAGCGCATTGTGCGGGTTAACAGCGAAGGCAAAGCTTCAGAGACTCGCTTTAAGGTCGAGGAGCGTTACAAATTTGCCACGCTGGTGCGCTGTAGCCCGGTAACGGGCCGTACACACCAGATTCGCGTGCATACGCTCCATGCCGGGCATCCTATCGCCTTTGACGATCGCTACGGCGACCGTGAGTTTGATAAACAGCTGGCGGGAACCGGGCTAAATCGTCTGTTCCTGCATGCCGCCGCGCTGCGCTTCACGCATCCTAACACGGGTGAAATTATGCGCGTTGAAGCACCGCTTGATGACAAGCTTAAACATTGTCTTGCGGTGCTGCGTAAAGCCTGCTGATAAAAGAGTGCCGGTCATCTAAGACGACCGGCACTCTTTTACCCCTGCAACGGGTTGCAGCCTTCATTACGCAACATTTCGCACAGGGTGATTAAAGGCAGCCCCACCAGCGTATTAGGATCTCGCCCTTCAAGGCGCTCAAATAGCGCGATCCCCAGCCCTTCGCTTTTAAAACTGCCCGCACACTGCAACGGTTGTTCTTTGCGAACGTAATTGCGGATCTCTTCTTCGCTTAAGTGGCGAAAATGCACGTCAAAAGGTTCACACATCGTTTGCAGGTGGCCGTTTTGCGAATTATAAAGCGCAAGCCCGGTATAAAAAGTTACGATGCTGCCGCGAGCGAGGAGTAGCTGCTGCACCGCCTTTTCTTCAGTGTGCGGTTTACCAGCAATCTGATTATTTAAGACACAAACCTGATCCGAGCCAATAATTAAATGGGCGGGAAATTCATTTCTTAAAGCTTGCGCTTTGGCCTGCGCAAGGCGGGTGACCAGTTCACGAGCGCTTTCACCGGCCTGCGGCGTTTCATCTGTAAGAGGCGAGGCGGTAATAAAAGGTACGCCAAGTTTTTCAAGCAGGGCGCGGCGGAAGGGGGAGGTGGAAGCCAGCACGATCGGTTGCATATTTTTTTCATTAAAGATAGCGAATTGGATAAAGGCATTTTAAACTGTGCCACACGCAATGTGTGCGAATAAATGGCGAAAGGCGCTGTTTCGAGGCCTTTTTCTTTGACTCTACGACGTTACAAAGTTAATATGCGCGCCCTATGCAAAAAGTAAAATTACCCCTGACTCTTGATCCGGTTCGTACGGCTCAAAAACGCCTTGATTACTCCGGTGTGTATACACCTGAGCAGGTTGAGCGCGTCGCCGAATCTGTAGTCAGTGTGGACAGTGATGTGGAATGCGATATGCGTTTTGCTATCGACGAACAGCGCCTCGCGGTTATTACCGGCGATGCGAAGGTCGCGGTAACTCTCTCATGTCAGCGTTGCGGGAAGCCGTTTGCTCATCAGGTCTACACGCAGTATTGTTTTAGCCCGATCGTCAAAGACGAGCAGGCTGAAGCACTCCCGGAAGCGTATGAGCCGGTTCAGGTTAACGAATTTGGCGAAATCGATCTTCTGGCTCTGGTTGAAGATGAAATCATCCTCTCCTTGCCAGTCGTTCCGGTGCATGATTCTGAACACTGTGAAGTGTCCGAGGCGGACATGGTCTTTGGCAAACTGCCTGCAGAGGCGGAGAAACCAAACCCATTTGCCGTATTAGCCAGTTTAAAGCGTAAGTAATTGAGGAGTAAGGTCCATGGCCGTACAACAGAATAAACCAACCCGTTCCAAACGTGGCATGCGTCGTTCCCATGACGCGCTGACCACCACCACCCTGTCCGTGGACAAAGTTTCTGGCGAAACTCATCTGCGTCACCACATCACCGCCGACGGTTACTACCGCGGCCGCAAGGTTATCGCTAAGTAATCTGGCGATACCTTGAGACGTCTAACCCTTGCGTTAGATGCCATGGGTGGGGACTTCGGTCCTTCCGTGACAGTGCCTGCAGCATTGCAGGCACTGGACTCTAATTCCCAGTTAAGCCTTCTTTTAGTCGGTTGTCCCGACGCCATCACACCATTACTTGCCAAAGCTGATTTTGAAAAACGTTCACGTCTGCAGATTATTCCTGCGGAATCGGTTATTGCCAGTGATGCCAGGCCGTCACATGCGATCCGCAACAGTCGCGGTTCATCCATGCGTCTGGCGCTTGAGTTGGTGAAAGAGGGGCGGGCTGAGGCCTGCGTAAGTGCCGGTAACACCGGTGCCCTGATGGGGCTGGCAAAATTATTGCTCAAGCCCATTGAAGGAATTGAACGCCCGGCGCTGATGACGGTGTTACCCCATCAGCAAAAAGGCAAAACAGTGGTGCTGGATCTCGGCGCCAATGTAGAGTGCGACAGTAATATGCTGGTGCAGTTTGCCATCATGGGCTCCGTGATGGCGGAAGAAGTGCTGGGCCTGGTTAACCCTCGCGTGGCGTTGCTGAATATCGGTGAAGAAGAGACCAAAGGCCTCGACAGTATTCGCGATGCCTCTGCATTATTAAAGACAATGCCTTCTATCAACTATATTGGTTATCTTGAAGCCAACGAACTGTTGACCGGAAAAACGGATGTGCTGGTGTGTGATGGCTTTGTAGGTAATGTCACACTCAAGACGATGGAAGGGGTTGTAAGAATGTTCCTTTCGCTCCTTAAATCCCAGGGCGAAGGGAAAAAAAAGGCGTGGTGGCTGATTTTATTGAAGCGTTGGTTACAAAAGCATCTGACCAGGCGATTCAGTCACCTCAACCCCGACCAGTATAATGGCGCCTGTCTGTTAGGATTGCGCGGCACTGTGATCAAGAGCCACGGTGCGGCCAATCAGCGAGCGTTTGCCGTCGCGATTGAACAGGCAGTGCAGGCGGTGGCGCGGCAAGTTCCTACCCGAATTTCTGCCCGCCTGGAATCTGTATTACCGAAGAGTGACTGAGCGTACATGTATACAAAGATTATTGGTACGGGCAGCTTTCTGCCCGAACACGTGCGGACTAACGCCGACCTGGAAAAAATGGTGGATACTTCTGACGAGTGGATTGTCACCCGTACAGGTATTCGTGAACGTCGAATCGCAGCGCCCGAAGAAACCGTGGCGACCATGGGCTATGCAGCCGCAACGCGCGCGCTTGAAATGGCCGGTGTTGATAAGTCGCAGATTGGCCTGATCATCGTTGCTACCACATCGGCGACCCATGCATTCCCAAGCGCAGCCTGCCAGGTGCAGGCTATGTTGGGCATTAAAGGCTGCCCGGCGTTTGACGTTGCGGCCGCTTGCGCAGGCTTTACCTACGCGCTGAGCATCGCCGATCAATATGTGAAAAACGGTGCGGTAGATTACGCGCTGGTGATCGGCTCAGACGCGCTAGCCCGAACCCTCGATCCCTCCGATCGCGGCACAATTATTCTCTTTGGTGATGGTGCGGGTGCAGTCGTTCTTGGTAAGAGCGAAGAGCCGGGCATTATCTCCACGCATCTGCATGCTGATGGTAGCTATGGCGAACTGCTGACGCTGCCAAACCAGGATCGCCTCGATCCGTCCAAATCATCGTATCTGACGATGGCCGGCAATGAAGTTTTCAAAGTGGCGGTTACCGAGCTTGCACACATTGTTGATGAAACGCTGACGGCAAACAATCTGGACCGCGCTGACCTCGACTGGCTAGTGCCGCATCAGGCAAACCTGCGCATTATCAGCGCGACGGCGAAAAAGCTGAGCATGTCGATGGACAATGTCGTGGTCACGCTCGACAGGCACGGTAACACCTCTGCGGCCTCCGTACCCGCGGCGCTGGATGAAGCGGTCCGTGACGGACGCATCAAGCGCGGTCAGTTAGTGCTGCTTGAAGCGTTCGGCGGCGGCTTTACCTGGGGTTCAGCACTGGTTCGTTTTTGATTATAGGGATGAGGAAATGACTCAATTCGCTTTTGTTTTCCCGGGGCAGGGTTCCCAGGCTGTCGGTATGCTGGCTGATTTAGCCACAACCTTTCCGATTGTCGAAGAGACCTTCCGTGAAGCTTCAGACGCGCTGGGCTACGATCTCTGGGCGTTGACGCAACAGGGCCCGGCGGAAGAACTGAATAAAACCTGGCAGACTCAGCCAGCCTTGCTGACCGCCTCGGTGGCCATTTACCGCGTCTGGGAACAGCAGGGCGGTAAAGCACCTGCGCTGATGGCCGGTCACAGTCTGGGTGAATACTCCGCGCTGGTTTGCGCAGGCGTCATCAACTTTGCTGATGCCGTTCGTCTGGTGGAGTTACGCGGCAAATTGATGCAGGAAGCGGTGCCGGAAGGCACAGGCGCCATGTCTGCTATCATCGGTCTGGACGACGCTTCTATTGCGAAAGCCTGTGAAGAAGCAGCGCAGGGAGAGGTTGTCTCCCCTGTGAACTTCAACTCACCAGGCCAGGTGGTGATTGCCGGTAACAAAGAAGCCGTAGAGCGCGCAGGCGCGGCATGTAAAGCTGCAGGCGCTAAACGTGCGCTGCCGTTGCCGGTAAGCGTGCCTTCTCACTGTGCGCTGATGCAACCTGCGGCGGATAAATTAGCCGTGGCGCTGGAAAAAATCACCTTCAACGCGCCAGCCGTACCGGTTGTGAATAACGTTGATGTGAAATGCGAAACCACGCCTGAGGCGATCCGTAGCGCGCTGGTACGCCAGCTCTACAGTCCGGTGCAGTGGACGAAGTCGGTAGAATTTATGGCAGCGCAGGGCGTGACCCAGTTGCTGGAAGTTGGCCCGGGTAAAGTGCTGACCGGCCTGACGAAACGTATTGTTGACACCCTGACCGCCGCGGCCATTAACGAGCCTGCTTCACTGTCAGCGGCGCTTGAGCAATAAAACGAGGAAGCCCATGAGTTTTGAAGGAAAAGTAGCGCTGGTAACCGGCGCAAGCCGTGGTATCGGCCGTGCTATCGCGGAGACCTTAGTGGCTCGCGGAGCAAAAGTTATTGGCACAGCGACAAGCGAAAGCGGCGCGCAGGCCATCAGTGACTATTTAGGCGCAAACGGCAGAGGTTTTATGCTGAATGTGACCGATCCGGCATCTATTGAGTCGGTATTAGGAAATATTCGCGCAGAATTTGGCGAAGTGGATATTCTGGTAAATAATGCCGGTATCACTCGTGATAACCTGTTAATGCGCATGAAAGATGACGAGTGGAACGATATCATCGAAACCAACCTGTCATCCGTGTTCCGCCTGTCAAAAGCGGTAATGCGAGCTATGATGAAAAAGCGTCATGGTCGTATTATCACTATTGGTTCCGTGGTTGGTACCATGGGAAATGCTGGTCAGGCTAACTACGCTGCGGCGAAAGCAGGCCTGATTGGTTTCAGTAAATCGCTGGCGCGTGAAGTTGCGTCCCGCGGTATTACTGTAAACGTTGTTGCTCCGGGTTTTATTGAAACGGACATGACGCGTGCGCTCTCTGACGATCAGCGTGCGGGTATACTGGCGCAGGTTCCAGCGGGTCGCTTAGGTGACGCAAAAGAAATCGCCAGTGCAGTAGCATTTTTAGCCTCTGACGAGGCCGGGTACATCTCTGGTGAGACCCTGCACGTCAACGGCGGAATGTATATGGTTTAATCACGATTAAAATTATTTGCGTTATTTGGGCGAATGCCCGCAAAATAGCGTAAAATCGTGGTACGACCTGCCGGGATTTAGTTGCATCTTTTTCAACATTTTATACACTACGAAAACCATCGCGAAAGCGAGTTTTGATAGGAAATTTAAGAGTATGAGCACTATCGAAGAACGCGTTAAGAAAATCATTGGCGAACAACTGGGCGTTAAGCAGGAAGAAGTAGTTAATACCGCTTCCTTCGTTGAGGACCTGGGCGCTGATTCTCTTGACACCGTTGAGCTGGTAATGGCTCTGGAAGAAGAGTTTGATACTGAGATTCCGGACGAAGAAGCAGAGAAAATCACCACCGTTCAGGCTGCCATTGATTACATCAACGGTAACCAGGCGTAAGTGAACATCTCCAGGCGGTCACTCGACCGCCTGAGTTTTATCTGATTGTCCCACAAGTCCTATTTTTTCCCTCCCTGGAGGACAAACGTGTCTAAGCGTCGTGTAGTTGTGACCGGACTGGGCATGTTGTCTCCTGTCGGCAATACCGTAGAGTCTACCTGGAAAGCTCTCCTTGCCGGTCAGAGTGGCATCAGCCTGATCGACCATTTCGATACTACCGCCTATGCAACGAAATTTGCTGGCTTAGTAAAGGATTTTAACTGTGATGACATCATCTCGCGTAAAGAACAGCGCAAGATGGATGCCTTCATTCAATATGGAATTGTCGCTGGCCATCAAGCCATGCTGGATTCTGGGCTTGAAGTAACGGAAGAGAACGCATCCCGTATTGGCGCCGCTATCGGCTCTGGTATCGGTGGGCTGGGTCTTATCGAAGAAAACCACGCTTCGCTGGTTAACGGTGGTCCACGTAAGATCAGCCCGTTCTTCGTACCGTCTACGATTGTGAATATGGTGGCGGGTCATCTGACCATTATGTTCGGTCTACGCGGCCCCAGCATTTCCATTGCCACGGCCTGTACTTCTGGCGTGCATAACATCGGCCATGCAGCGCGCATCATCGCTTACGGCGATGCGGACGCGATGCTGGCAGGCGGTGCAGAGAAAGCCAGTACTCCGCTGGGCGTCGGTGGTTTCGGTGCAGCGCGTGCGCTCTCCACCCGCAACGATAACCCGCAAGCGGCAAGCCGCCCGTGGGATAAAGATCGCGACGGCTTTGTGCTGGGCGACGGTGCTGGTGTGATTATGCTCGAAGAGTATGAGCATGCGAAAAAACGTGGCGCTAAAATCTACGCTGAAATCGTTGGCTTTGGTATGAGCAGCGATGCTTACCACATGACTTCTCCGCCGGATAACGGTGCAGGAGCGGCACTGGCGATGGCAAATGCGCTGCGTGATGCAGGCGTTACGCCTGGGCAAATCGGTTATGTCAACGCGCACGGCACTTCAACGCCTGCAGGTGACAAAGCTGAAACGCAGGCGGTGAAAGCCATCTTTGGTGCGGATGCAAACCGTGTTCTGGTGAGCTCCACCAAATCTATGACCGGTCACCTGTTAGGTGCTGCGGGTGCGGTAGAGTCCATCTACTCCATTCTGGCGCTGCGCGATCAGGCCGTTCCGCCAACCATCAACCTCGATAATCCGGATGAAGGCTGCGATTTGGACTTTGTTCCACACGTTGCACGCCAGGTATCAGGGATGGAATACACGCTGTGTAACTCCTTCGGATTTGGTGGTACTAACGGTTCTCTGATCTTCAAAAAGATCTAAACCGTTTGTATAGAGGGCTCGTTTGCGGGCCCTTTATACTTTTCAACCCCGCACTTCAGATTTCCCCCCTTGCTGCTTTCTCTTCGCGCAGGCACGCTGATGCCATCACACCTTGAGGAATCGTTATGTACTTAATCAATGGACAGTGGCAGACGACGCTTCCGGCAAACGATCGTGCGGTGCAGTTCGGCGACGGCTGCTTTACGACAGCGGCTATCAGAAACGGAAAGGTAAATTTTAGCGAGCAGCATCTTCACCGTTTACAGCTTGCCTGTGACAAGCTCCTGCTTCCGTTCAGCGAATGGTCTTTACTGGCCAGCGAGATGCAGCAGCTCGCAATGAACGAACCGCTAGCCGTACTGAAAGTTATTATCAGTCGGGGCGTCGGCGGAAGGGGCTACAGCGCGGCAAACTGCACTCAACCCACCCGTATTCTCAGCGTCTCTCCTTTCCCGGACTTTTATGATGACTGGCGAACGCAGGGGATAAGCCTTGCGCTCAGCCCAGTATGTCTTGGCGTGAACCCACATCTTGCTGGCGTCAAACACCTCAATCGGCTCGAACAGGTCTTAATCCGTACGCATCTTGAACAGACGCCCGCTCAGGAGGCGCTGGTCCTTGACAGCGACGGGTGGCTTACGGAATGCTGTGCGGCTAATTTATTCTGGCGTAAAGGGAAAGAGGTTTACACCCCTTATATCGATCGCGCGGGTGTTAAGGGTACGATGCGCCAGCGCATTATGGCCTGCCTGAACGATGCCGGCTGGCAGATTCAGGAAGTGCGGGAGAGGGTAGAAACCCTGGCTGATGCCGATGAGCTGATTATCTGTAACGCGCTGATGCCGGTGGTTCCGGTTAAGCAGGCGGAGTCCTGGCGTTTTCATTCGCGCGAGCTATATCATTTTTTAGCGCCACTTTGTGAGTAAACGATTACCGATGAAAAAAATGCTACGTTTCTTTGTACTGTTACTGGTGCTCCTGGGGATTGCTGCAGGCGTTGGCGTATGGAAAGTTCGCCAGTTGGCCAATAGCCATTTAACCATCAAACAGGAAACGATTTTCACCCTTAAAGCGGGAACCGGCCGCCTTGCCCTGGGCAAGCAGCTTTATGAAGAGAAGCTGATTAACCGGCCTCGCGTGTTCCAGTGGTTGCTGAAGGTTAAGCCTGAGTTGGCTAATTTTAAAGCGGGCACCTATCGTCTTACCCCGCAGATGACCGTGCGCGATATGCTCAGGCTGCTCGCCAGCGGCAAAGAAGCCCAGTTCCCCATCCGTTTTGTGGAAGGAATGCGCCTGAGCGACTGGTTAAAACAGCTGCGTGAAGCACCGTACATCAAACACACCCTGAAAGATGACAGCTACGCCACCGTTGCCGAAGCGCTGAAGCTTGAGCATCCCGACTGGGTGGAAGGCTGGTTCTTCCCGGATACCTGGCTTTATACCGCTAACACCACGGATGTCGCGCTGCTTAAACGCGCCCATGAGCGCATGAAAAAAGCCGTGCAGGAAGCATGGGATGGCAAAGCCGAAGGCCTGCCTTACAAAAAGCCAAATGATTTAGTCACCATGGCGTCTATCGTTGAGAAAGAAACCGCCGTGGCAAGCGAGCGCGATCGGGTTTCTTCCGTGTTTATTAACCGTCTGCGAATTGGCATGCGTTTACAAACGGACCCGACGGTGATTTACGGCATGGGTGAGAACTATAATGGTAAGCTATCGCGCAAGGATCTTGAGACGCCGACGCCTTACAATACTTATGTCATAAGCGGCATGCCGCCGGGGCCGATTGCCATTCCTGGCGCGGCATCATTGCATGCTGCGGCGCATCCGGCGAAAACACCTTATCTCTACTTTGTTGCCGACGGTAAAGGCGGGCATACCTTTAATACTAACCTCGCCAGCCACAATCAGGCGGTGCAGGTGTATATCAAAGCACTGAAGGACAAGAATGATCAGTAAATTTATCGTCATTGAGGGGCTCGAAGGGGCGGGAAAAACCAACGCGCATAACGTGGTGGTTGCCACTTTGCAGGAGCTGGGCGTCACCAATCTGGTTTTCACACGCGAGCCGGGCGGTACGCCGCTTGCGGAAAGGCTGCGCGAACTCACGCTTAATAACAAAGGCATCGGTGATGAAGTAGTGACCGATAAAGCCGAAGTGCTGATGTTCTACGCCGCACGTGTTCAGCTTGTTGAAACAGTTATCAAGCCAGCCCTCGCCCGTGGGGCCTGGGTGATTGGCGATCGTCATGACCTTTCGACCCAGGCGTATCAGGGCGGCGGCCGCTGTATCGATCAAAACCTGTTAATGGCGCTGCGAAACACCGTGCTGGGGAATTTCTATCCCGATCTGACGATTTATCTGGATGTCACGCCGGAAGTAGGACTAACCCGCGCCCGCGCCCGCGGCGAGCTGGACCGTATCGAACAGGAATCTATCGATTTCTTTAACCGCACCCGTGCGCGTTATCTTGAGCTTGCGTCGGCGGATAGCCGCATCAAAACCATCGATGCCACCCGGCCGCTGGATGATGTCTCGGCAGCCGTACGTAACGCGGTCATCGCATGGGCGAAGGACCTTATCTGATGAAATGGTATCCATGGCTGCGTGGGCCGTTTGAGCAAATCCTCAGCCAGCATCAGTCAGGCCGCGGGCACCATGCGTTACTGCTTCACGCGCTGTCCGGCATGGGTGACGACGCCCTGATATACGCTCTGAGTCGCTGGCTGATGTGCCAGCAGCCACAAGGCAATAAAAGCTGCGGAAAGTGCCGTGGTTGCCAGCTCATGCAGGCCGGGAACCATCCTGACAGCTATGTCATCGCCCCGGAAAAAGGCAAAACCAGCCTCGGGATCGACAGCATCCGTGAAATTACCGAAAAGTTATACGGCCACGCCCAGCAGGGCGGAGCGAAAGTGGTCTGGCTTACCGAGGCTGGGTTGCTGACCGAAGCGGCTGCCAACGCGCTGCTCAAAACGCTTGAAGAGCCGCCGGCGAACACCTGGTTTTTCCTCGGCTGCCGTGAACCCGCTCGTTTGCCCGCGACGCTTCGCAGCCGCTGCCTCTACTGGTATCTCTCTCCCCCGGATGAAGGCTTTGCCCTGGCCTGGCTTGCCCGCGAAAGCTCGCTGGATAATCGCGCGCAACTGCGCGCGGCGCTACGCCTGAGTTCTGGCGCACCGGCCGCGGCGGCGGAGCTTCTCCAGCCCGAAAACTGGAAACACCGCCAGACATTATGCGAAAAACTGGCCCAGGCCTGTGCCTCCGGAGATCTGCTCGCCTTGTTGCCGGTGCTCAATCATGACGATGCCGTTGAGCGCATTCACTGGCTTAGCTCGTTGCTGCTTGACGCGCTGAAGTGGCAGCAGGGCGCGGGACAGTGGCTCGCGAATGATGATATGCAGCCGCTGGTGGCAAATCTTGCCGCCAGCGCCAGACCTGCCGTGTTGCAGGCGATTCTGCAAAGCTGGTTCACCTGCCGCGAGTCTTTGTTGACGGTGGTTGGCGTGAACCGGGAATTACTGATTACTGAACAACTGCTGACCTGGGAGCGATACTTGCAACCGGGTGCTATCCTTCCTTCTCCACATCTTTAAGAGTGTCTGTATGTTTCTGGTCGACTCACATTGCCATCTTGATGGCCTGGATTATCACTCCCTGCACGAAAACGTCGATGACGTGCTGGCAAAAGCGGCCGCGAGGGATGTGAAGTTCTTCCTCGCCGTTGCCACCACGCTTGACGGCTATCGGGGGATGCGTGAACTGGTTGGCGAGCGCGAAAATGTTGCCTTCTCCTGCGGTGTTCATCCGCTTAATCAGGAAGAAGAGTACGATGTCGAAGCGCTCCGCCGGCTGGCCGCTGAGCCTGGCGTCGTCGCCATGGGCGAAACCGGGCTGGACTATTTTTACACGCCGGAAACAAAACCACGCCAGCAGGAATCTTTCCGCAACCATATCCGCATCGGGCGTGAACTCAATAAGCCTGTGATCGTACATACGCGCGATGCGCGTGCGGATACTCTGGCGATTCTGTCTGAGGAGAAAGTGACAGAATGTGGCGGAGTACTACACTGTTTTACAGAGGATCGGCAAACGGCCGGAAAGCTGCTGGATATGGGCTTCTATATCTCTTTCTCGGGGATTGTGACGTTCCGTAATGCCGAGCAGCTACGTGATGCCGCGCGCTACGTCCCTCTGGATCGGATGCTGGTTGAGACAGATTCACCTTATCTGGCCCCCGTTCCGCATCGAGGCAAGGAGAATCAACCGGCAATGACGCGCGATGTAGCAGAATACATGGCGGTATTAAAAGGTGTTTCGGTGGAAGAACTGGCCGTAGCGACCACAAAAAACTTTGCTGATTTGTTCCATATCGCACCTTCACGCCTGCAATCTGCCTGATATTCATCGGTTATTTTAAAGCTCGTAATTAATCCTGTAAGCGAGTAAAGTGCTCCGCCATAAAAAGGGCGGAGCATGCCGTTTTTGCAACAATCAGACATGAGTTATGTAAATTTATGAAAGTTTTCAGGCCGTCTCTCTTTGAAACGTGATAGCCGTCAAACAAACTTTCATCTATTTATTTTACTCTGCGTAATAAATAAAGGGCACTTAGATGCCCTGATTATGGACCGGTTCTCCCCGCGGTCCGATGCGCATAACGCGTAAAAAAAGCACAAATACTCAGGAGCACTCTCTATTATGTTTAAGAACGCATTTGCTAACCTGCAAAAGGTGGGTAAATCGCTGATGTTGCCAGTATCCGTACTGCCTATCGCAGGTATCCTGCTGGGCGTCGGTTCTGCAAACTTCAGCTGGCTGCCAGCCGTGGTTTCTCATGTTATGGCGGAAGCGGGCGGTTCAGTTTTCGCCAACATGCCGCTTATCTTCGCAATCGGTGTTGCGCTGGGCTTCACCAATAACGATGGCGTTTCCGCGCTGGCCGCTGTGGTTGCTTACGGCATTATGGTGAAAACCATGGCTGTGGTTGCACCGCTGGTTCTGCATCTGCCTGCCGAAGAGATCGCAGCCAAGCACCTTGCCGATACGGGCGTGCTGGGCGGTATCATCTCCGGTGCTATTGCAGCCTACATGTTCAACCGTTTCTACCGTATTAAGCTGCCTGAGTATCTGGGCTTCTTCGCCGGTAAACGTTTCGTGCCGATCATTTCTGGTCTGGCTGCGATCTTCATGGGCGTTGTGCTCTCCTTCATCTGGCCACCTATCGGTACGGCTATTCAGACCTTCTCCCAGTGGGCTGCCTACCAGAACCCGGTTGTGGCGTTCGGTATCTACGGCTTCGTAGAGCGCTGCCTGGTGCCGTTTGGTCTGCACCACATCTGGAACGTTCCATTCCAGATGCAGATTGGTGAATACACCAACGCTGCAGGTCAGGTGTTCCACGGCGATATCCCTCGTTATATGGCAGGCGACCCAACCGCGGGTAAACTGTCCGGTGGCTTCCTGTTTAAAATGTACGGCCTGCCTGCTGCTGCTATCGCAATCTGGCACTCGGCGAAACCTGAGAACCGTGCAAAAGTTGGCGGCATCATGATCTCCGCTGCGCTGACTTCGTTCCTGACCGGTATTACCGAGCCAATCGAATTCTCCTTCATGTTCGTGGCACCAATTCTGTACATCATCCACGCGGTGCTGGCAGGCCTGGCGTTCCCGATCTGTATCCTGCTGGGTATGCGTGACGGTACTTCCTTCTCTCACGGCCTGATCGACTTTATCGTGCTGAGCGGTAACAGCAGCAAACTGTGGCTGTTCCCGATTATCGGTCTGTGCTACGCGGCGATTTACTACACCGTGTTCCGCGTGCTGATCAAAGCGCTGGATCTGAAAACGCCAGGTCGTGAAGAAGCAACCACTGAGACTACCGCTACTTCCACAAGCGAAATGGCACCGGCTCTGGTTGGCGCTTTCGGCGGTAAAGAAAACATCACTAACCTGGATGCGTGTATTACCCGTCTGCGTGTTAGCGTGGCTGACGTTTCTAAAGTCGACCAGGCTGGCCTGAAGAAATTGGGCGCAGCAGGTGTGGTGGTAGCTGGTTCAGGCGTTCAGGCCATTTTCGGTACCAA
Source organism: Buttiauxella sp. (assembly GCA_032051265.1). Lineage (GTDB taxonomy): Bacteria > Pseudomonadota > Gammaproteobacteria > Enterobacterales > Enterobacteriaceae > Dryocola. The sequence continues at coordinate 642,516 of DAMBYU010000002.1, read as the reverse complement.
ATCCGATAACCTGAAAACTGAAATGGATGAATGGATCCGTAACAGCTAAGTGGTGATTTGGGGAGACTAAGGCAGCCGAACGGCTGCCTTTTTTAATGCCTGTAAACGGTTAGGTTGATAAAAAAAGGGAGCCATCAGGCTCCCTGAGAATGATGACAAACCTTCCAGCGCCACAAAACTAAAGGGTGCCGTCATTTAAAAAACAGGGAAAATCAATCCATTGATTTTCGGCTGATAATCACAAAGAAGGAAAAACCACGCTTTTTCCTTCTTTGTCAGCAATTTGAGGGAGCCCTCAGGCTCCCTTTGCACGCTTAGCGGTTATCAGAACCGGTAGCTGGCGGTGATGCTGAAATTGCGTGGCTCGCCGTAAACAATCGAACCTTCGACATTGGTGTCATACGTTTTGTCGAGCAGATTGTTGATATTGCCCTGCAAAGAGAAGTTCTTCGTTACCTGGTAGCGGGTAAACAGGTCAACCAGCGCATAGCTACCCTGCTCGGCACGCCATGTGCCGTATGGCGTGGCCACGTCGTTATAAACGTGGTTTTGCCAGTTGACGCCACCGCCTACGGTTAACTCAGGCACCGCGGGCAGCCGGTAGCTGGTGAACAGTTTGACGGTGGTGCGCGGCAGATAAGGGTTAACCGCCTTGCCGTCGCTGTCTTCGGCAACGTAGCGCGTTGCGCCAAAGGTCATCTGCCAGTTGTCGGTCAGCGCGCCGTTAATTTCAAACTCAACGCCTTTGCTGACGGTGCCGTCAACCCCGGTGTAGGCAGTGTCAGTAGAGCCAGCAATCGGTCTGCCGGTGCTCTGCGCTACGTTATCCTGCTCAATGCGGAACACGGACAATGTGGTGGTAAGACGGCTGTTCATCCAGTCGGATTTCACTCCTGCCTCGTAGTTATCGCCGGTAATCGGGTCGAGATATTTGCCCGTGCTGTCACGGTAGTTCTGTGGCTGGAAGATAGAGGTGTAGCTGGCATAAGCAGACCAGTTATCATTGATGTCATACACCAGGCCGGCATAAGGCGTAGTGTGGTTTTTCTCCATGCCGTACGTCATGGTATCAACGCGCCAGTTGGTATATCGGGTCCCGAGAATCAGGTGAAGCGGGTCTGCCAGTGATATGCGGGTGGCTGCATAAAGGGACTTCATGTATGTCTTGTCATCCTGGGCAACAACCTGTTGCCCCCAGTCAGTCTGCGGGAAATTACCGTCGTAGTCGTAAAAACTGCCCAGCTCATCCGGGAAAACGTTCGCCCAGGTATTTATGTAGCGGTTAGTTTGCCTGCTGTAGCTGCCACCGAACATAACGGTGTGCTGGCGGCCGAACAGGTCATAGCTGCCGTCGGCGAAGAGATCCACAGCATCCACTTTACGCTTGCCGCTATTCCAGCCCGTTCCGCCAACGTAATCGTAGCCCGGGCCATAGCTGGCATACGGGCCAACCAGCATACCGGTAGACTTATCGACATACGCGTCAAGATACATCGTTTTGCTGTCAAACTTCGCTTCGGTATGGGTTGCATTCAGCGTCGCTTGCCAGGTTTGCGCGAAACGCTGCTTAAGCGTGGCAAAAAACTTGTTGAATTCTTTATTGTTATACGCCCAGTCTGGCGCTGTGCTGTGGGCGCGATCGTAATGATTTACGCTGCCATCGGTATTCCAGCGAGGCAGGCCTCCCCAGGTAGGATTATTGACGTCGATGCGCTGATATTCGTAGCCTGCGGAAAGAGAGGTTGTGTCGCCGAGATCGGCATCAACGATACCGGAGAAGAACGTTTTTTTATTGTTGTATCGGTCAAGCCACGAGTCGTTATCCTGGTAACCGGCGACGATACGGGCGCGGACATTGCCATCGTCGGTTAACGGGCTTTGCAGATCGGCGACATAGCGCTGTTTGTTCCAGCTGCCATATTCTGCGGAAACATCCCCTTTAAACTCGCGGCTGGTGGCATGCTTGCGAATCATATTGATCGCCGCAGAAGGGTTGCCCGTCCCGGTCATTAAGCCGTTAGCGCCGCGTACTACTTCGATACGTTCGAAAAGGGCGGTATCAGACAGGGCGTCGCCGAGATTCCAGCGAGATTCAAAATAGGTAGGAATGCCATCAATCATGTAGTTATCAATCTGAAAACCACGGGCATAATAGCTGCTGCGATCTGAATCAGCTGAGCTTTTGCTGATCCCAAGCGTATTGTCCATCACATCGCCCAGCGTCTGGAGCTGCTGATCCTCCATCCTCTGCTGGCTGACAATGCTGACCGACTGAGGAATATCGCGCTGGATCATATTCATTTTGGTGCCGACAGTCGTCGTTTTAACGCTATAGTCCTGCTCTTGTGCAGAATTTAGATCAGGACTGGTTCCTTCGACGATAAGCGTATCTTCAGCGTTATTCGTTGCGGACAAAGCTGCGGCTGGTGTCAGAGCAAAAGCGATACAAGCAGCCAGTAAAGAAGGCGCGGTGGTGATTGACCGCTTAGCATTCCTGGCTTGAATGGATGAAGACATCATAAACCCTTAATCAAGTGTTAGAAGTTACGCCCCGGCGCCAAAAAAATCTGCTTGCCGGGTGCGTTGTTGTTATTTTTTGTGGGGCAGTTGCGCATGAAAATGCAAATGAGAAATATACGCATTCTGATTGGCGCTGTAAATATATGTTACACCGGCGAAGGATTAGGGTTATTGCGGTCTCGCTAGCCGGAATGGTGAGTTGAGCAGCAGCCAGCAGGCTTTAGCGTAAAGAAATAAGGGGTTGAGGTTGAAAGAGCAGGAGTAAGTCGCTCATACTCTTATGCCAGTCGCGCATCAGGGAGTCGTTCGTCTGCGCGCATGCCTGAAACTTACGCCACAAACTAATGAAGAAAGGTAAACGTCATGGCCGAAGAAACTATTTTTAGTAAAATCATTCGCCGCGAAATTCCGGCTGATATCGTTTACCAGGACGAACTGGTTACCGCCTTTCGTGACATATCCCCCCAGGCGCCTACCCATATCCTTATTATCCCCAACGTGCTGATCCCAACGGTAAACCACGTCACCGCTGAGCATGAGCAGGCGTTAGGGCGCATGCTGACGGCGGCGGCGAAAATTGCCGAGCAGGAAGGGATTGCAGAAGACGGCTATCGTTTAATCATGAACTGCAACCGCCACGGCGGGCAGGAGGTTTATCATATCCACATGCATCTGCTGGGCGGTCGCGCACTCGGGCCGATGCTGACCCATAAGGGATAATGGGATGAAAAGGAACCCTCTCTTATTGCTGCTGGCGGCTGTGCTGATAGCGGGATGTGGTTCGCGGCCTGCCATTCCAGTCAATGAACAGCAGGCATTGGTGATGGAGTCATCGGTGCTGGCCGCCGGGATTAGCGCTGAAAAACCAGATATATCCATGCTTGATGGCGCCACCGTTTCGCAGTCTGAGCTCTATAATGAGCGAAGCGTTCCGGTCACTATTAACTATCGTTTCTACTGGTACGATGCCAAAGGGCTGGAAGTCCATCCGCTCGAAAAACCACGTTCGGTTACGATACCGGCAAAATCCGTAGTAACGGTATCGTCAACGGCCAGTTATCCGGATGCACGTAAGGTGCGTCTTTATCTCGCTTTATAAGGGGTGAATTTTGATTAAGGGAATCCATCGATATCTGGCGGTCGCCGTAGCGGCGATGATTTTGTCTGGCTGTATTAACCGTGGCGGTGAACAACCGGCTCCGGTGGAAGAGATAACACCGGGCACTACTCAGCCAGCACAACCTGAGCCAACGGTGCCGTCAGTACCAACCGTACCGACACAGCCCGGACCCATTACCCAGCCGGAGCCCACCATTCCAGCAACGCCAAAAGTTCGCACCTATGACTGGGGCAGCGCGATACAACCTATGGTCGGCAAAATGCTGCAGGCCGATGGCGTATCGCCGGGTGGCGTACTGCTGGTAGATAGCGTCAACAACCGCACTAACGGTTCGCTGGACACCAGCAAGGCAACGGAAGCCCTGCGTGGCGCGCTTGCCAACAATGGTAAATTTACGCTGGTTTCTGCCCAGCAGCTCTCCATGGCTAAACAGCAATTAGGATTATCGCCACAGGACAGCCTGGGCTCGCGCAGTAAAGCTATAGGTATCGCGCGTAACGTAAGCGCGCAGTATGTGCTTTACAGCAACGCCAGCGGCAACGTACATTCGCCAACCATTAAAATGCAGTTGATGCTGGTGCAAACCGGCGAGATTATCTGGTCAGGTAGCGGTGCAGTACAGCAAACGCAATAAAGCTTCACTGCTTAAAGTGATTGCGCACTATCTTCCGGCGGCTCAGGCCGCCGGTTGCTTTTCTGCGCTGGAAGGATTGAGCGGCGGCAGCCTGCATTTCAAAGTGGGTGAGCGCGAGTACGTTGCCCGTCATCATCTGGCAGCGTCGATGCCTGGCGTTTCGTTAAAACGTCAGTATCGGGCTCTGAAGCGCCTGCCGGCAGGTATTGGTCCGGCACCGGTTTGCCTTGCTGATGGCTGGCTTATCGTTGAGTGGCTCGCAGGGGAGGTGAAAGCAGCGCCTGTCCCGCAATACAGGCTTAGCTCGCTGCTGTATCATTTGCATCGGCAGCGCCGTTTTGGCTGGCGTATCAGCCTGTTACCCTTGCTTGAATATTACTGGCAGCAGGCCTCGTCAACGCGACGCAGCCTGTATTGGCTGCGCCAGCTAAAGCTGATGAAGCTGCGGGGTGAACCAAAGCCCCTGCGGCTTGCGCCTGTGCATATGGATGTCCATGCCGGTAACCTTGTGCATCAGCAAAATGGAATCAGGCTCATCGACTGGGAGTATGCAGGCGATGGAGATATCGCGCTGGAGCTGGCGGCGGCCATTGCCGCCAATAATATTAACGGTGACGAGCTGCTGCGCGCCTACGCAAGTTTAAGCAACATCGACCCGGAAACGCTGCATCGTCAGGTCGCCCGCTGGCGGCCATGGGTTATGATGCTGATGGCTTCGTGGTATGAATGCCGCTGGCGGCAAACGCAGGACAGAACATTTTTAACGCTGGCAGACGAGGCCTGGAGCCTGCTGCGGGCGACGAACCAATAAAGAGAGGTAGATGTGGGCCCGGTAATGTTGGATGTGGCAGGCTTTGAGCTGGATGCCGAAGAGCGCGAAATTCTACAGCACCCGCTGGTGGGCGGGCTGATACTGTTTACCCGCAACTATCATGACCCTGAGCAGCTACGCGAACTGGTTCGCCAGATCCGTGAAGCCTCCCGCAACCGCCTCGTGGTTGCCGTGGATCAGGAAGGCGGACGCGTGCAACGCTTCCGTGAAGGCTTCACCCGTCTTCCTGCCGCACAATCTTTTGCTGCACTCCATGGGCTGGAGAAGGGCGGCGAACTGGCACAGGATGCAGGCTGGCTGATGGCCTGCGAAATGATTGCCATGGATATCGACATCAGCTTTGCGCCGGTGCTGGATATCGGCCATATCAGCGCGGCGATTGGCGAGCGTTCGTATCATGAAGATCCGCGCAAAGCGCAGGCGATGGCCACACGCTTTATCGACGGCATGCATGCCGCAGGCATGAAAACCACAGGTAAACACTTCCCCGGGCATGGCGCGGTTACAGCGGATTCCCATAAAGAAACACCGCATGACGATCGCGACGAAGCCGTTATTCGCCAGCATGATATGCAAATTTTCCGCACGCTGATTTCCGCTAATAAACTTGATGCCATCATGCCGGCGCACGTTATCTACACCAATGTTGATCCTCGTCCGGCTAGCGGTTCCGCGCACTGGTTAAAAACCGTTTTGCGTGGTGAGCTGGGGTTTGAGGGCGTAATTTTCTCTGACGATTTGTCTATGGAAGGCGCGGCTATTATGGGCAGTTACGCCGAACGAGGCCAGGCATCGCTGGATGCGGGTTGCGATATGATCCTGGTCTGCAATAATCGTAAGGGGGCCGTGAGCGTGTTAGATAACCTGTCGCCGGTCAAAGCAGACCGTGTTACAGGTTTGTATCATAAAGGTTCATTTACCCGTCAGGAATTGATGGCTTCTGCACGCTGGAAGCAGGTTAACCAGCAGCTTGAAGCGCTACATGAACGGTGGCAGGCCCACAAGGCGGGCCTTTAACCCTCAGGCCTGAAGGTCTGTTTTCGCGGTGAGGATGCAATGATTATCTATTTACACGGTTTTGACTCTAACAGTCCCGGTAACCATGAAAAAGTGCTGCAGCTTCAGTTTATCGACCCGGACGTGCGGCTTATCAGCTACAGCACGCGGCACCCGAAGCATGATATGCAACACCTGCTCAAAGAGGTGGACAAAATGCAGCAGCTAAGCGATGACGAACGTGCATTGATTTGCGGCGTGGGGCTGGGGGGATACTGGGCTGAGCGCATCGGTTTTCTGTGTGATATTCGCCAGGTCATCTTCAATCCAAACCTTTTCCCGCAGGAGAACATGGAAGGGAAAATCGACCGTCCGGAAGAGTATTCGGATATCTCCACCAAATGCGTGCAAAATTTCCGTGAGAAAAATCGCGATCGCTGCCTGGTTATCCTGTCACGTCACGACGAGGCGCTGAACAGCAAACGCTCGGCCGAGACGCTGCACCATTACTATGAAATCATCTGGGACGATGCCCAGAGTCACAAATTTAAAAATATTTCCCCGCACCTGCAGCGTATTAAGGCCTTTAAAACGCTGGGATAACATTCCGGTAACCTGCTTAAAAATTCTCGGGTCAGCTTTTGCTGGCCCGTTTTGTCTATCTTTACAGCATTAAAATTGATGTATATCAATTTTGGTATGACCAATGCACCGTTCATGTTATTCTTTGGTCATATTAATGCAGATACGCCTGCAACCTGTTGTTAACTAAAAGTTATTTTGATAACCATTAATTAACAATTGGTTAATATTTTAAGGGGGTCACTTTGACTACGCCATTAAGAAAGATTGTCGTTGTAGGTGGTGGTGCTGGCGGACTTGAACTGGCTACGCAGTTAGGGAAAAAACTGGGCCGTGGCAAGAAAGCTAAAATTACCCTGGTCGATCGCAACCATAGCCATCTCTGGAAACCTCTGCTGCATGAAGTCGCAACCGGTTCTCTGGATGAGGGCGTGGACGCACTGAGCTACCTGGCCCATGCGCGTAACCATCATTTCCAGTTCCAGCTTGGTTCGGTAGTTGATATCAACCGTGAAGCCAAAACCCTGACGCTTGCGGAACTACGTGATGAGAAAGGGGAGCTGCTGGTGCCGGAACGTAAGATCCCGTACGACACCCTGGTGATGGCGCTGGGCAGCACCTCTAATGACTTCAACACGCCGGGCGTGAAAGAAAACTGTATTTTCCTCGATAACCCGCATCAGGCGCGTCGTTTCCATTCTGAAATGCTGAATCTGTTCCTGAGGTATTCTTCAGACATGGGCGTGCGCGGAAAAGTTAATATCGCAATCGTCGGCGGCGGCGCAACAGGCGTTGAACTCTCCGCAGAGCTGCATAACGCGGTGAAACAGCTGCACAGCTATGGCTACAAAGGGTTAACCAACGAAGCGTTAAACGTCACGCTGGTGGAAGCGGGTGAACGCATCCTGCCTGCGTTGCCGCCGCGTATTTCTGCTGCGGCGCATAATGAACTGACCAAACTCGGCGTGCGTGTACTAACCCAGACAATGGTTACCTCCGCCGATGCGGGCGGCCTTAATACCAAAGATGGCGAATATATCGCGGCAGACCTGATGGTATGGGCTGCGGGTATCAAAGCGCCGGACTTTATGAAGGATATCGGCGGGCTTGAAACCAACCGTATCAATCAGCTGGTAACGGAGCCAACCCTGCAAACCACACGCGATCCAGATATTTACGCCATTGGGGACTGCGCTTCCTGCGCGCGTCCGGAAGGTGGCTTTGTGCCTCCGCGCGCGCAGGCTGCACATCAGATGGCCTCTCTCGCGCTGGCCAATATCCTTGCGCAGATGAAAGACAAGCCGCTGAAGCCTTATGTTTATAAGGATCATGGCTCGCTGGTCTCTCTGTCCAGATTCTCCACCGTCGGCAGCCTGATGGGCAACCTGATGCGCGGTTCAATGATGGTAGAAGGGCGCATGGCCCGCTTTGTTTATATCTCTTTGTATCGCATGCACCAGGTCGCACTTCATGGCTATTTTAAAACCGGCCTGATGATGCTGGTCGGCAGTATCAATCGCGTTATACGCCCGCGCCTGAAACTGCACTAAGTTATTCACGTTTTTAAACCCGGCTCCGCGCCGGGTTTTTTCTTTTATGATGCCGTTAAAGACGGAACTGGTTTACCGCCACGGCAAGCTCACTGGCCTGGTCGGTGAGGACCGTTGAAGCAGTGGTTGATTCCTCTACCAGCGCTGCGTTCTGCTGCACCATAGTATCCAGTTGCGCCGTCGCCGCGTTTATCTCGGCAATGCCTTTCAGCTGTTCGTCCGCCGCCTGGCTAATCTCCGCCATGACGGAGGTCAGCGAGGAGACGCTGTTGACGATTTCCTCTATCGCCTCGCCGGTGTGATGCACCTGTTTCGCCCCCGACGAGACGCTGGACACTGTAGTGTTAATCAGCAGCCTGATCTCTTTGGCTGCCTCTGCGCTGCGGCCTGCCAGATTACGCACTTCGTTTGCGACAACGGCGAAACCTCTGCCCTGTTCGCCCGCCCGCGCGGCTTCCACCGAGGCGTTGAGCGCCAGTATATTGGTCTGAAAGGCGATGCCGTCGATCACGCCGATAATATTAGAGATTTTCTCAGAGGCCGCTTCGATATTGCTCATGGTCTGAATCACCTCGTGTATTGATTCCCCGCCGCATCGCGCAACCTGAGCGGCGGAGACTACCGATGTGTTCGCCTCGCGTGATGAGCTGGCAAACAGCTCCACGGTAGAAGAGATCTGCTCAAGCGCCGCGGAGGTTTGCTGCAAACTTGCGGCAGCGGATTCCGTGCGGGCGGAAAGATCGATATTCCCGGCGGCAATTTCTTCCGATCCAACATGTACCGATTCGCTGCTGCTGCGAATCGATCTCATCACCCCGGCGAGATTATCCAGAAAGTGGTTAAACTCGTTAGCAATCTGCGCCACCTCATCCTGACCGTCAACGGTGAGTCGATGAGTCAGATCTTTTTGTGTAATAGCGTCTTTCATCGCTTCACGTACACGAATCAATGGGCCGATGCTGCGATTTGTAATCACCGTAACAATAGCGGCAGCAAGTGCCATCAGCACAAACAGCGAGAAGAGTGAAGTCCACAGCAAGGTGCGCATATTGGCGGTGGCTTCTGCTTCATCCATAGTGATGACAACAAACCACGATGTGCCCTTCACCGGCATGGCAATCATAAAAGTCGGGTGCCCGGAAATATCAGCCAGGAGAGGCGTTTTCGAATGCAGCAGTGCAGGGAGATCAAGCGCTGGCGCGATGCCGGAAATGGGTTTGAGCGTTAAAGCTTCGTCGGGGTGGCCGATGATGGTGCCATCCACATCCATCAGCATGCCAAAGCTGCCTGCCGTAAGATGGATTGCGCGTACGCTGTCGATCACCTCTGAAATATCGACATCTCCTCCCACTACGCCCAGCAATTGCCCGTTATCGATGCGCGGTGCCGCTATAGTGATAACAAGCTTGTTGGTAATAACATCAACATACGGACGGGTTACTATTAGCTTTTTCGCCTGTGTGGCCTGCGTATACCACGATCTTGATGTCGGATCGTACCCTTCCGGGATCCCGGACTGATCGGACGCAATAAATCGTTTATCTGGATAGCCAACATAGGTATTAATAAAACTTCCGCCGGCAACAGTTTGCAATAATAGCGGAGCAGGATCGGCATCCGTTACGTGCGGTGTGAGAGAGCTAATCTGTGTGGCTTTGGTTTCAAGCCACTGATTTACCGCGGTGGTATGGTCTGCCGTCAGTGAAGTGAGCGTATTGTTGATAGAGTCTATGTTAGCTGAATGGCTAATATAGTAATTGATAATGGTATTTACTGATAAAGCGCCGATGACAATTAACATGGTAGTGACTAAAAGCCTGGTGCGAATAGATTTAAACATGCTGTACCATCTGATTAATTTATCTTGTACTAGTTATGAACGGTCAAATAAAAAATAACTTTAATAATTTACACAGAAAAGTAGAGGATATTTAACAAGATCTCGGAAGGCTTATGAAGATATTTAAGTGAAAAGTTTTGCTAACTATAAAATATTTACCTGGCGTAGGTTTGGGATTTTATAAAATAAAATCTAAGTTTTAGTAAGCCAACGCGTACAGATACCAAGTGTGGTTTAACTGACTGAAAATTATCATGGATTTGGGCTATCAGCAAGCCTGCGTTTTCTTGTGGTGTGCTACTGATAAAATGAATATTGCACGACAGTCATTCCATTATTTTTCCGAAGAAATGTTATGCATATGTTTATTTTTTGTCTTGATAAGTTGTCAATGTCGCTCGGCGGAATAACAGGTAATGGAAATTTATATTTTCATTTACACTCGGTGTTTGATCAGTTTTAACGGGGAAACTTTGCTTCGCCCGGTGCCGCATGTTTTTCTGCTTATTAACCTCTGATGTCACTGCACCGCTTCGTGACCCGGTACAACTTTGGCAAGGCATTATTAAAGCTTAGGAGTTCTCTTAAACCTCTTGATTTAAAGCGATAATCAGCACTTTTCATCCGTTGTCTGATTTGTTACGGGTCATAATTGATTGCAAAATTGCCGGTAATTACACAGTCAGGAGGGTGTCGTGTGAATAAATCAATGTTAGCGGGTATAGGAATTGGTGTGGCCGCAGCACTTGGTGTTGCCGCGGTCGCCAGTATGAACGTATTTGATCGAGGCCCTCAGTACGCCCAGGTGGTGTCTGCGACGCCAATCAAGGAGACAGTAAAAACGCCGCGTAAAGAGTGCCGCAACGTGGCCGTCACGCATCGCGCTCCGGTACAGGATGAGAACCGTATCGTCGGCTCTGCGCTGGGTGCGGTAGCGGGCGGCGTCATCGGCCATCAGTTTGGCGGCGGGCGCGGTAAAGATGTTGCCACCGTAGTAGGCGCGCTGGGTGGCGGCTATGCCGGCCATCAGGTACAGGGCGCCATGCAGGATCGCGACACTTACACTACGACGCAGCAGCGCTGTAAAACGGTGTATGACAAATCAGAAAAAATGCTTGGTTACGATGTGACCTACCGCATTGGCGATCGGCAGGGAAAAATTCGCATGGATAAAGATCCCGGAACGCAGATCCCGCTGGATGGCAATGGACAGCTGGTACTGAATAAAGTCTGATTATCTCACCTGCGGCGGGTCCTCGACCCGCCTGCAATATTAATGCTTACCGCGTAACCTTTGTTGTACTTCCAGCAAGGCCTTAACTTCTGCCATTCGACGGCGAGTCAGGGCTGAAATCTCCTCTGGATTGCTCACAAACATCCGCTGAGGCCCCAGCGCTACTTCCCCTAAACATCTGTCATAAAGCGGACCGGCAATTTTAAGCTGACGGCTACTGTTGGCGTTAAGTACCTCCACCACTTCATCAGCGCCGCAGCGGTCAACGTTCACAATACGCCCGTCGTGCAGATAGATTTTCATGCCTTTTTGCCCGCCCCCAGGACCTGCATATTTATTAAGGGTCAGGGTGAAAGGAATATCGCTCATCGTTCCACGCAGCATTGCGTCGCCTTCTGCGGTCGTCAAATCACCCGGCTGGATACTGTTCCCCAGGCGATCGCGTGCGTGGAGCAGTTCCACTTCTAACGCTTCACTGCCGCCAAGCCTGTGCGCGGTTTCGCGCATCATCGCCAAAACATGCGTGCCGATATCGACAATTACGCCATCAGGATGGCGAAGTTGTCGGCTATCCGCTTTGCCCGTCGCAAAATTCAGCGCCACCGGTTCACCCGCATCGTTAAAACCGCTTGGCTCCAGTAAAAATCCTTCAATACGTTCTATTTCATTAATGCTTTTTATAAATTGCGTGGCATCCGTACGAACCATCCAGTGATCGAGCGCCAGAATACGCGATGCGAGAGCTGGCTCTTCCAGCCATTCGCCTAACGTAGCGAGTTGCTCAAGCGTTGCGACAACGGGTTTTTCCACCACGATTTGCGCGGTTCTGCTCTTCAGGACCGCTTCGAGCACAGGCAGATGGAGAAGCGATGGGGTGGTGATAAAGAGAATATCTAACGGTAGCGCCAGCAGGTCAGTGAGTGACTCGCAGCGCGTAATCCCAGGTAGCTCACGAGCCGGGTCGGGATCGAAGCCGTAGCACTTAAGTTCAGCAAGAGGAAGGCGAGCCATCGCCGGGAGATAAGCTGTCTCCACAATGGCGCCCGTACCAATTAGTCCAACCAGCATATGAATACCCTGCGACAGATAAATAATACAAATAGAGTAGCCCTATCTTTTAAAGCAGTATTGCGGGCTGGTCGAGTATGAATATGTGTGCAGCGGTAAACATGCGGGCCAGCCCGTGACGGGCTGGCATAAATCACTTCCCACTTCTGCCGGTTGCCCTCGAATTTGGTTTCCGTCCACTGATAGCGCACGCCGCCGCTGAGGGTAAACATCTCGTTGATGTCATAGCTGGATTGCAGGAATGGCGCCTGGTTGGTGATGGAATAGCCCGGATAACGTCCGGTGGTTCAGCTCTTTGCCGATAATGTTTCTCATTATCAATCTCAATTGCTACTATTTCGCGTAATTAACCTGATGAATAATCACGCAATTTATGTGGTTTATTACGTTGTGAGGAGTTTGCTATGGCGGGTGTTCAAGGCTATCGGTTGTTCAACGTACGGTTAGCGCGCAGGACGTTGATTTCACCTTCCCTGTTGAGCCTGGTGTTCAGCGGCCCGGAGGTGGCGCAGATGAAATGCGACTCGCCCGATCAGCGCATCAAAATGATTTTTCCGTCAGAAGACGGCTCCCGGCCGACGCTGCCGTCGGTTGGGGAGTGGTATCAACTGATACAGGAAATGCCAAAAGAAAAGCGCCCGATTGTGCGCACTTACACCCTGCGCCACCTTGATCCTGAGCGTGAAGAAGTGACGGTAGAATTTGTCAGCCATGGTACGGAAGGACCCGCCTCGGCATGGGCGATCGCCGCACAGCCCGGCGATCCTCTGCAAATCGTGGCGCCAAATGCGCAGTATCAGGCAGACAGCGGCGGATACGAATGGACGCCGCCGCCGGGATTAAAACAGGCGCTGATCGTTGCGGATGAAACGGCATTACCGGCCGCGCGCGGTATCCTGGAACTGCTCGCGACGCAGCAGAACCCACCGAAAGTGCAGGTATTTTTTGAAGTGCCTGACGAAGGCGATCGCCTGGATTTAAGCGCATATGGTTTTGCCGAAATCAACTGGTTACCGCGCAAACCGCTCAACGCAACGCACGGTGAATGCCTTATCCCTGCGGTTAAGCTGCGGGCGCGCACCCCGCAGACAAACGTCAGCCATGAAGATATACAGGAAGAGGCGGAAGGCGAACTGCTCTGGGATAAGGCTACGACCGATAACCGGGAGTTCTACGGCTGGGTAGCGGCAGAATCCTCAGTGGTGAAAATGCTGCGTCGTCATTTGATTGGTGAGCGCGGGGTGAGTCATGACGCCATCAATTTTATGGCTTACTGGAGCAAAGGACGCCAAAAGTAAGCAGGGCGATTCCCTCTCCCGATGGAGAGGGAGATAAATTAACCTTTTTTCAGCTCGGGCCACAGACGGAGCGTGGTCTTCACGATACTCAGCAAATCTTCATAGCTTGCGTTTTCACGGGAGCTGACCGACATACCCTGAATAATGCAGCACAGATATCTGGCGAGCGCCCGGGCATCGCTGCCGGGAGGAATTTCACCTTGCTGCTGTCTTTGCGTCAGGAAACGCACCAGCGTCTCTTCCTGCATGGCGTGGCGTGCTTTAATCGTGGCCGCAATATCTTCAGAAGAGGCCGCCAGTACCGATGAAGTACAGATGATAAAGCAGCCCGACGGGGTATCTTTATCGGTAAAGCGCTTCGCCACCGTAAAGAGGTAATCCTCAAGCGCCTCTTCAAGCGTACGATCTTCGCAGAACAGACATGCGTCGTGCTTTTCTGCAAAGCGGGCGATGTAATGATCGAGCACGGCCCGGAATAATCCCTCTTTATTGCTGAACTCGGCATAGAGCGTTGGCGCTTTCGCGCCCGTCGCTTCAACCAGATGCGCCATAGAGGTTGCCTCATAGCCGTGTTGCCAGAACAGCGTCATGGCCTTATCGAGTGCTGCTTCCCTGTCGAACACTTTCGGTCGGCCACGGCTTTTTTTAATGCAGCTTGCGTCAGTAGACATATTGCCGTTTAACCTTTGTCTGTTTAGTGAGCGATCATTATAAAAATTATCGCCGCAGGTAGCCAGCAGCATCTGTCTAAATATAAATTTTTCCTATGCTAATGAAAAATAATAGGTTTACAAATTAGTTAATGGTCATTATAAAATAATGTTGACCTGTGATGCAGATCACGTTTATCATTTATGTATCGATCGTTAACTAATTAAGCTAACGGCATCTAAAAACATCTGCTGAAGGTCTCTACCATGAAAAACATCAAAACTCTTATCGCGGCTGTAATGCTTAGTTCTGTCTCATTCGCAAGCCTTGCGGCTGTAGAAGTTCAGGCTACGCCTGCTGACCAACAAAAAGTCGGCACCATCAGCGCAAACGCCGGGACTAACCTGGGTTCACTGGAAGACCAACTGGCTGCTAAAGCTGATGCCATGGGCGCTAAATCGTTCCGCATCACTTCTGTAACCGGTCCGAACACGCTGCACGGCACCGCTGTTATCTATAAATAACAAACGGGCGCAACCCTCAACACGCCTGCTCTGTATGCCATGCCACAAAAGCCTTGTCTTCGACAAGGCTTTTGCTTTTTCTCAGGCCAGCTTGCGTTGTTTGCGCAGATTCCGCAAACGGCTCATGCTAACGAGTATGGCTAGCAAAGTGGCGGCTGTTGCCACCCAGAGGCTGAGTCGCACCGCCAAATCTTCCTGAATCATGTTTTTCAGCGCGGGCTGAGCCATCGCCGATAAAATCACCCCGACGAAAGCCGTGCCCAGGCACTGCCCGAAAGTGCGCATTATCGCCAGCACGCCTGAAGCATACCCGCTGTTTTCACGAGCAACGTTTGACAGCATTTCACGATTATTCGGGCTTTGAAAACAGCCAAAACCGATACCGCACAGCAAGCTCCGCAAAGCAATATCCCACTCCTGCGCGTGTTCGGGAAGCTGCGCCAGCAAAGCCAGCCCACAGGCAAATATGCACAGCCCGACGGTCGAGAGGATGGCAGGCGGATAGCGATCGGCCAGCCGGCCTGCGTACGGCGCGACCAGCACAATCCCCGCCGGCCAGGGCAGAAACAGCAGCGCGGAGGCCAGCGCGCTGTATCCATAAACGCTCTGGAAGAGGAAGGGCAGCGTTACGAAGGTCATTCCCTGACTGACAAAGGAGGCCAGAGAGGTTAATGCCGCAAGGGAAAATCGAGGCGAGCGAAATATTTCCAACGGCATAAGGGGCTTTGAGGCTCGACGCTGACGCCAGATAAACAGCCCGCCTGCGATAAATGCGATGAGTCCATAAGCAAGGGCCGTTGCCAGCATCGAAGAGGTTACCACTCTGCCGCCCGCTGGCGAAAAAGCGTTTGCGGCAAGGATCACTCCACCCAGCATAACTGCCGATAAGATGGCTCCCGCGAAATCAAAAGGGTCTTTTGCTGCGGAAGGTTTGCCAGGAATGGCCCGAAGAGCGAGCGCCATGGAGATAAGACCGAGGGGAATGTTGATAAGAAATAACCATTGCCAGCGTAAAGCCGACAGCATCGTGCCGCCCAGAATCGGCGCAATAGCGGTACTTGTGGCAATCAATAAAGCATGCAAACCCAGAATGCGTCCCAGCAGGCGGCTGGGAAAAACCGTGCGCAGGACTGCTGGGGCGATGCTCAGCGTTGCTGCTCCCCCAATACCCTGTAACAGGCGCATGGCGATCAATGTTTCCAGTGAAGAGGAGAGGGCGCAGCCAAGAGAAGAGAGCGTGAAAAGGCCAAGCCCGAACGCAAAAAGCGTCCGAAAGCCCAGTCGAGCGGCGAGCGCGGAAAATATCGCCAGCGTCATCGCCACGGATAAAAGGTAGCCGTTAGAGATCCAGACTGCGGCAGCAGGGGAAACGTTAAGCGAATGGGCAATCTGCGGCAGGGCGATATTGACAACGGACCCGTCGAAAACGCCCATGGCGGTGGCGGCCATTACGGCTGCCATAGCAACACTTCGTTCACCTCCCGGAAGCCCGTCGTCGCCCGGTTTGTTGGAGAATAATTCCATAAAAGTATACCCTCAGCCATTGGATGGTTAGTTCGGGAAATATACTTATGCATCAGACAGGGCGGAAGACGCAGCATTTGCACTTATAACCTGCACGAAACGCCACGTAACAGGACGAGCAGTGATGACTGAACCCGATTTCAATTTACTTATTGCGCTTAATGCGCTCCTTGCTCAACAAAGCGTGGCAGGCGCTGCCCGCAGGCTGGGCTTAAGCGCCTCGGCTATGAGCCGAACGCTCAGCCGGCTTCGTGCGGTAACGGGCGATCCTCTGCTGGTCCGGGCCGGACGTAATATGGTGCTGACGCCTTACGCCGAAGAAATTCGTGAGCGTACGCAGCATGCCGTCCTGGAAGCTCGCGCCATTCTTCGTCCTCCCTCATCGCAGTTAAACTTGTCCACCCTTGAACGCACTTTTATCCTCCGCGCTAACGATGGATTTGTTGTTGCCCTTGGCGCTTCGCTGATCGCCGCAGCCGCTAAGGCCGCCCCGCTGGTGCGCCTGTGTTTTGTGCCAAAACCTGAAAAAGCGTCGGGCGCTTTGCGTGAAGGTCTGGTCGATCTTGAGATAGGGGTTCTGGGAAATATGGGGCCGGAAATCCGCCTGCAGGCGCTGTTCAGGGATCGGTTTCTGGGCGTGGTCAGAAAAGGCCATCCTCTTGAGCAAGCAGCTGAAATAACCGCAAAACTGTACGCCTCTTACGGACATGTCGTCGCCTCTCGCCGTGCAGACAAGCTCGGCCCCGTTGACGAGGCGCTGGCTGAGCTTGGCCTGAAGCGCAATATTGTCGCCCGGGTGCCGAGCTTCCCCGCCGCGCTGGCGGTGGCTCAGGCCTCGGATCTTGTGGCGCTTTTACCCGCCTCTTTTCTTATCAATCAGCCTGTGGACTGGGGAGACGGGGCGCCTGCAACGCTCCGGGCATTTGAGCTGCCGGTAAAAACGCAGGCGATCACCGTTTCGCAAATGTGGCATCCCCGCTCAGAGGTCGATCCGGCTCAACGCTGGCTCAGAGAACTCGTGCTAAGCGTTTGTCGGCAAAAAATGTTGGCGGTAAACGGCGAGAAAGAATAATAAAAAAGCACCGACGAAACGCGCAATCGGTGCTTTTCATCCAGCAGCGTTAACTTAAATGACGTTTTCCGCGTGAGCGTTTACCTCAACGGGCATACCGGAGCGATGCTGCATCGCCCGCTCCATAATCTGCGCATCCGTTTCCGGTGCGGCCTGGAACTGCTTCATCTGCTCGTTGAGCAGGATCGGCAGCACCTTCGGGTCGTCATCAATCGACTTCGACAGCGGCTGATGCACCTCAACCAGTCGTCGACCATCCGGCTCAACGGATACTTTAACTGGCGTGTTGATGATGCGTACCGGCGTGCCCGGAGTCAGCTCTTTATAAAGCGCTTTAATGTCGTTATCGCGCAGGCGGATACAGCCGGAGCTTACGCGCATGCCGATGCCAAAATCAGCATTGGTGCCGTGCAGCAGATAAACCCCACCATAGGCCGCGAGGCGGATAGCGTGATGGCCCATCGGGTTGTCCGGGCCTGCCGGCACGACGGCGGGCAATTTAATTCCGTTTGCCAGATAGCGCGCACGAATGTTTGCGGTCGGCGTCCAGGTGGGATTTGCTCGCTTGTCGGAGACGGTCGTTTGCATCGTTGGCGTCATCGTATCCCCACCCAACTGGCCGATACCGATAGGATAAACCGTGACGCTATTTTTACCCGCAGGGTAATAGTAGACGCGCAGTTCGGCGAGGTTGATGACCAGGCCCTCACGCGGCGCATCTGGCAGCAGCGTCTGAAGCGGAATGGTCAGCACGCTTCCGGCACGTGGAACGTAAGGATCGACGCCGGGATTAGCCTGCAACAGCGCAAGGAAGCCGACGTTGTACTTTTTGGCGATAGATTCCAGCGAGCCGCCGTCATTGTGCACAACGTGAAAAACGTTCTGGCCGACAAGACGGCTGCCCGGGGCCGGTAACGGCCAGGAGTTGGCGCTTGCCGGAAGCGAAGCCAGAGTGGTTAAGAGGAGTATTATCGATGCCAGCGTGCTTGCGGGCGTTGAGAAAAATCGCGAAAAGCGCATGACGCTAAACCTCATTCTTATTAAGGCGAATGTTATGAAAGAGTTAATCAGGAATTATGCGGGGAGCCAGTGTCGGGAAACCCTGGCGGATTGCAAAGAACGTGTAAATGTTTCAGGATGTGGCGCCTTACGAAAAGGTAAGGCGCTTAAAACTGCCGCTACGCCGCCGTATTCTCCGCAAGCTGGCCCATAAAGCCGCGCACCCAGTCCATGCGCGTTTTGCGGTCGCTAAGATCCTGCATAAATTTCAGTCTTGTCGGGCCATCAAGGCGATAGTGCTGCGGCTGCTTCTGCAGCAGACCAATCAACCACACCGGATCGACATGATTTTTCTCGGCGAACTCAATCACGCCGCCTTTTTCATTGCCTTCAATTTTGCGCACGCCAAGTTTCTGCGCCTGCTGGCGTAGCGCGGCGATATCCAGCAGATTGCGGGCGGCATCCGGCAGCAGGCCGAAGCGGTCGATCAGTTCGACTTTCAGCTCATCCAGTTCATGGCCGGATTTCGCGCTGGCGATGCGTTTATAGAACGACAGGCGCGTGTTGACGTCCGGAATAAAATCCTCCGGCAGCAGGGCGGGCATGCGCAGCTCCACTTCCGTCTGGCTGCTGGTTAAATCTTCCAGCGATGGCTCGCGGCCCTCTTTGAGCGCGTCGACGGCGTTTTCCAGCATCTCCATATACAGCGAGAAGCCGATGGTTTCCATCGAACCGCTCTGGCCTTCACCCAGCAGCTCGCCCGCGCCGCGAATTTCCAGATCGTGTGTTGCGAGGGCAAAACCAGCCCCCAGATCTTCCAGCGAGGCAATAGCTTCAAGGCGTTTTTGCGCATCTTTGGTCATCGCTTTCGGATGCGGCGTCAGCAGCCAGGCATAGGCCTGGTGGTGCGAACGCCCGACGCGGCCACGCAGCTGGTGTAACTGAGCAAGCCCGAAATGGTCCGCGCGCTCGATGATAATGGTGTTCGCCGTCGGGATATCAATGCCGGTTTCAATAATGGTGGTACAGACCAGCACGTTAAAACGCTGGTGGTGGAAATCGTTCATTACGCGTTCCAGCTCGCGCTCGCGCATCTGGCCGTGGCCGATGGCGACGCGCGCTTCGGGCACTAAATTTGCCAGGCGTTCCGCCGCTTTCTGAATGTTTTCCACGTCGTTGTAGAGATAGTAAACTTGCCCGCCACGCAGCACCTCACGCAGAATCGCTTCGCGCATCACCAGCTCATCGTACTGACGCACGAAAGTTTTTACCGCCAGACGGCGGGCCGGTGGCGTGGCGATAATCGACAGGTCGCGCATCCCGCTCATCGCCATATTTAGCGTGCGTGGAATAGGCGTTGCGGTAAGCGTCAGAATATCGACATCCGCGCGCATCGCCTTAATGCGTTCTTTATGACGCACCCCGAAGCGGTGCTCTTCGTCAACGATCAGCAGGCCGAGATCTTTCATCTTCACATCGTCCTGCAGCAGCTTGTGCGTGCCGATGAGAATATCAATTTTGCCTTCTCGGGCTTCTTCGAGGATCTGCGTCTGCTCTTTGGCGCTACGAAAACGCGACAGCATCTCCACGCGCACGGGCCAGTTAGCAAAACGGTCCTGGAAGTTATCGAGGTGCTGCTGGGCCAGCAGCGTGGTCGGGACAAGAACCGCCACCTGCTTATTATTTTCGACGGCCAGGAATGCGGCACGCATCGCCACTTCGGTTTTACCGAAGCCAACGTCGCCGCACACGAGCCTGTCCATCGCCAGCGGCTGGCACATATCGCTCAACACGGCGTTAATAGCCTGGGCCTGATCCGGCGTGGTTTCGAACGGGAAGCTGTCGCAGAAGAGCTGGTACTGCTCCTTATTGTGTTTAAAGGCGAAGCCTTCTTTCGCGGCTCGTTGGGCATAGATATCCAGCAGTTCCGCTGCGACATCGCGCACTTTTTCAGCGGCTTTTTGCCGTGCGCGGGACCAGGCGTCGCTGCCGAGTTTATGCAACGGCGCGCTTTCTTCCGCACCGCCAGCATAACGGCTGATGAGATGCAGGGACGAAACAGGCACATACAGCTTCGCGTCGCCCGCGTAGGTCAGCATCAGGTATTCAGCGGTGATGCCGCCCGCTTCAAGCGTAGTTAATCCCGCGTAACGTCCGACGCCGTGCTCCAGATGCACTACCGGCTGCCCGGTACGCAGTTCGGCCAGGTTGCGGATCAGCGTATCCGGGTTGATGGCGCGGCGCTTATCCTGACGACGGCGGCTGACGCGTTCCCCCAGCAGATCGCTTTCACATATCAGCGCGCGGTTACGCAAGGTGTCAATAAAGCCGTGTTCGCTGGCACCGAGCATCAGATAGCGGCCGCGATCTTCTGCTTCATCGAGTCGATAAATACGCTTTGGCGCTACTTTAATACGCGAAAGTAATTCGCCCAGCGCCTCGCGGCGGCCTTCGCTTTCTACCGAGAAAATGACCGGGCCTGCGAAAGATTCGAGGAATTTACGCAAATTATCGAGCGGAGATTTGTTCTGCGCCTGCACCGCCAGGTCGGGCAGGGCATGATAACCCAGATTGGTATTCGCGGCTTTGTCGGCAAGTTTTTCGGTCTTAAGCTGGATGCGTGGCCAGGTTTTCAGCTCGCTGAACAGTTCATCCACGCGCAGCCACAGGCTTTCTGGCGGCAGAAGCGGACGCATGGGGTCCACGCCACGGTTCTCAAAACGCGCGGTAGCATCCTGCCAGAAACGATCGGCGCTGCTTTCCAGCTCGCCGGTATTCACCACCAGCGTATTTTTCGGGAAGTAGCTAAACAGCGGCGGCAGCGGCTCGCTAAAAAACAGCGGCTGCCAGTATTCGATCCCGGCGGGCAGGGTGCCTTTACTCACCTGCTGGTAGATATGCTCTGCTTCGCGCTTCACGTCGAACCTGTCGCGCCACTGGCTGCGGAACAGCTCAATGGCCGCTTTATCCGTCGGGAATTCGTGCGCGGGCAGTAAATTGATCGCTTCCACTTCTTCAAGCGTGCGCTGGGTATCCACGTCAAATATGCGCAGGCTGTCGATTTCATCATCAAAAAAGTCGATGCGGTACGGCTGATTGCTGCCCATTGGATACAGATCGAGTAGCGCGCCACGCGTGGCAAACTCGCCGTGCTCCATGACCTGATCCACGCTGCGATAACCGGCCTGTTCAAGCTGGCTCCGTAAGTTATCGCGTGAAAGCTGCTGGCCCTTTTTCATCACCAGCGCGTGACCGTGCAGGTAGCTGTGCGGGCATACGCGCTGCATCAGGGTATTGACCGGCATAATCAGCACGCCGCGTTTCATGGTCGGCAACTGATAAAGCGTGGAGAGGCGCGATGAGATAATTTCCTGATGCGGCGAGAAACTGTCATACGGCAGCGTTTCCCAGTCGGCGAGATTCATGACCAGGCTTTCGGTGAACTGGCTTATCTCATCGTGCAGACGCAGGGCATTTTGCATGTCGGGCGCAACTAACACCACCGGGCCGCCGTGACGTTCAACAATCTCGGCCACTTCTGTTGCGCAGGCAGAGCCGGTGAGCTCACCAAGGTGGCGTTGATCGTCGGCTTTAACAGGTAAGGAATAGCGATAATGTTCAGGCATAGCGGAATCGGAATCTCTCAGGTTGCACCGTGTGCATCGGTCCATGAACTTCAGATAGTTATTATTATCCGCGATCGTTTTGCATAAGCAACCCAATCAATGCGTTCGCCATGCTGATGACAAACTGCATCAGCCTTTACGATGGCCGGACGCCTTTTAACGCGACTAAACTGTTTCTGGTGCTATCGGGAATCTTTTCAGATAAATCGTAACTTTATAATTAGTTATGCCCGCCAGACACGCTTCGTTTATACTTCTCGCCAACTTTGCTTAAGCCAACTGCAACAAGACGGACTTCATGTATCAACCTGTCGCGTTATTTATAGGCCTGCGCTACATGCGTGGGCGAGCATCGGACCGCTTCGGTCGCTTTGTCTCCTGGCTGTCCACCATTGGCATTACGCTTGGCGTAATGGCGCTGGTGACAGTGCTTTCCGTGATGAACGGCTTCGAGCGCGAGCTCACCAACAACATTCTCGGCCTGATGCCCCAGGCGATGGTCACCTCGACCACCGGCTCAATCAATCCTGAAAAACTTCCTGCGGCGGCGCTTAAACTGCAGGGCGTTACGCGTATTGCGCCAGTCACTACCGGTGATGTGGTGCTGCAAAGCGCCCGCAGCGTAGCCGTTGGCGTGATGCTCGGCATTCAACCGCAGGAAAAAGATCCGCTGTCGCCTTATCTGGTAAATGTTAAACAAACCGATCTGGTAGCGGGTAAATATAACGTTATTCTTGGCGAGCAGCTTGCCGGACAGCTTGGCATCAAGCGTGGCGACAGCATTCGCATCATGGTGCCCTCCGCCAGCCAGTTCACGCCGATGGGGCGTCTGCCCAGCCAGCGCTTGTTTACCGTTATCGGTACGTTTGCGGCTAACAGCGAAGTGGATGGCTACCAGATGCTGGTCAACCAGCAGGATGCCTCTCGCCTGATGCGTTACCCGCTGGGGAACATCACCGGCTGGCGTCTGTGGCTTGCCGAGCCGCTGAAAGTGGACGTGTTGAGTAGCCAGACGCTGCCGCAGGGCACGGAATGGAAGGACTGGCGCGAGCGCAAAGGGGAGCTATTCCAGGCCGTGCGTATGGAGAAGAACATGATGGGCCTGCTGTTAAGCCTGATTGTCGCGGTCGCCGCCTTTAACATTATCACCTCGCTGGGCCTGCTGGTGATGGAGAAGCAGGGCGAAGTCGCCATTCTGCAGACCCAGGGCCTGACGCGCCGCCAGATAATGGCGGTATTTATGGTGCAGGGGGCCAGCGCTGGCGTGATTGGTGCATTGCTTGGCGCGCTGCTTGGCGCGCTTCTCGCAAGCCAGCTAAATAATTTGATGCCGATTATCGGCGCTCTGCTGGATGGCGCCACGCTGCCCGTTGCCATCGAGCCTGTACAAGTCGTGGTGATTGCTATTGTCGCGATGGCCGTTGCGCTGTTATCCACGCTTTATCCTTCGTGGCGCGCTGCCGCGACTCTTCCCGCTGAGGCTTTACGTTATGAGTAATTCTATCCTGTTGCAGTGTGACAACCTGTGCAAACGCTACCAGGAAGGCAAGGTGCAAACGGATGTATTGCACGATGTCAGCTTCAGCATCAACGCGGGTGAGTTAATGGCGATTGTCGGCAGCTCCGGCTCCGGCAAAAGCACTCTGCTGCACCTGCTTGGTGGCCTGGATAGCCCTACCTCCGGCGATGTGATTTTCAACGGCCAGCCGATGAGCTCGCTCTCATCGTCTGCTAAAGCGGAGCTGCGCAACCGCGAGCTGGGCTTTATCTACCAGTTCCACCATCTGCTGCCGGATTTCACGGCGATGGAAAACGTCGCCATGCCGTTGCTGATCGGCAAAAAGAATACCGAGGAAACAAAACAGCGCGCGCTGGACATGCTTAAAGCCGTGGGGCTTGATCACCGCAGTAATCACCGTCCTTCTGAGCTTTCCGGCGGTGAGCGTCAGCGAGTGGCGATTGCCCGCGCGCTGGTCAACAACCCGCGCCTGGTGCTGGCGGATGAGCCAACCGGCAACCTGGACGCCCGCAATGCGGACAGCATCTTTGAACTGCTCGGCGAGCTGAACGTCCGTCAGGGCACCGCGTTTCTGGTGGTGACGCATGACCTGCAGCTGGCGCGTCGTATGTCTCGCCAGCTGGAAATGCGCGATGGTCGCCTGACGCACGAACTGACCCTGATGGGGGCCGATTGATGGCCTCGCCGCTCTCACTCTTAATTGGCCTGCGTTTTAGCCGCGGGCGTCGCCGCAGCGGCATGGTTTCGCTGATTTCCGTTATCTCGACAATCGGTATCGCTTTAGGCGTGGCGGTGCTAATCGTCGGCCTGAGCGCGATGAACGGCTTCGAGCGTGAACTGAATAATCGTATTCTGGCGGTTGTGCCGCACGGAGAAATCGAACCGGTTAATCAGCCTTTCCATGACTGGAACGGCGTGCTGCAGCGCGTTGAGAAAGTGAAAGGCATTGCTGCCGCCGCGCCGTACATCAACTTCACCGGCCTGGTGGAAAGCGGCGCCAATCTTCGCGCCATTCAGGTCAAAGGGGTCGATCCGGCGCAGGAAACACACCTGAGCGCGCTGCCGAGCTATGTGCAGAACAACGCCTGGCAGGATTTCAAAGCGGGTCAGCAGCAAATCATCATCGGTAAAGGCGTTGCGGATGCGCTGAAGGTCAAGCAGGGCGACTGGATCTCCATCATGATCCCGAACAACGACGGAGGCACGAAGCTTTCCCAACCCAAACGTGTTCGCCTGCATGTCGCCGGAATTTTAGCGCTCAGCGGCCAGCTCGATCACAGCTTCGCCATGGTGCCGATGCATGACGCGCAGGACTATCTGGACATGGGTGACAGCGTCACGGGCATCGCCATTAAAGTGAACGATGTGTTCAACGCCAATAAGCTGGTGCGCGACGCGGGTGAAGTTACCAACTCGTATGTCTACATCAAGAGCTGGATTGGCACCTATGGCTATATGTATCGCGACATCCAGATGATCCGCGCCATCATGTACCTGGCGATGGTGCTGGTTATCGGCGTGGCCTGTTTTAATATCGTCTCCACGCTGGTCATGGCAGTGAAGGATAAGAGTAGCGATATTGCCGTGCTGCGTACGCTTGGGGCAAAAGATGGCCTGATTCGCGCAATCTTTGTCTGGTACGGCCTGCTGGCGGGCCTGTTTGGCAGCGTGAGCGGGGTGATAGTCGGCGTGCTGGCCTCCTGGCAGCTGACCAACATCATCAACGCGATACAAAAGCTGACCGGGCATCGTTTCCTGTCCGGGGATATCTACTTTATCGATTTCCTGCCGTCGGAACTGCACTGGCTGGATGTCTTCTACGTGCTGGTTACCGCGCTGCTGCTGAGCCTGCTCGCCAGCTGGTATCCGGCAAGACGCGCCAGTAACATCGATCCGGCGCGAGTACTGAGCGGGCAATAAATTCTGAAAAACTAAGGGGAGCAGCAATGTATTACGGATTCGACATTGGCGGCACGAAAATGGCGCTTGGCGTCTATGACAGGGAACGTCGGCTGCAATGGGAAACGCGTGTTCCCACCCCGCATGACAGTTACGAAAAGTTTTTAGCGGCTATCGCCTCTCTGGTGAAGGAGGCCGATAGCCGTTTTGGCATCAAGGGCTCAGTGGGCATAGGTATCCCCGGCATGCCGGTAACAGACGACGGCACGCTTTACGCCGCGAACGTCCCCGCAGCAAACGGCAAGCCGTTAAAAGCCGATCTCACCGCGCTGCTGGAACGTGAAGTGCGACTTGATAACGACGCCAACTGCTTTGCACTCTCCGAAGCCTGGGACGATGAATTCCGCCATTACCCGGTGGTGATGGGGCTCATCCTCGGCACCGGCGTGGGCGGTGGCATTATTGTCAACGGCAAATCTATTACCGGGCGCAACTACATTACCGGTGAGTTCGGCCATACCCGCCTGCCGGTGGATGCGCTTAACGTGCTGGGGCGAGATATTCCTTTAACCCGCTGCGGCTGCGGCCAGCACGGTTGCATCGAAAACTATCTTTCCGGACGCGGGTTTGCATGGTTGTACCAACACTTCTACTCTGA
The DNA here is from genome assembly GCA_032051265.1 of Buttiauxella sp. Taxonomy (GTDB): domain Bacteria; phylum Pseudomonadota; class Gammaproteobacteria; order Enterobacterales; family Enterobacteriaceae; genus Dryocola. The sequence continues at coordinate 616,370 of DAMBYU010000002.1, read as the reverse complement.
ATCTCTCGAATCAAAAGAGATCGTCGCTCGCTATCATGCGGGTGACGATAAAGCGGTCGCCCATGTCGATCGCTTTCTTGAACTGCTGGCCGTCTGCCTTGGCAGCCTGCTCACCGCGGTGGATGCGCATCTGGTGGTGATTGGCGGCGGACTGTCGAATTTCTCTGAGATTTATCAGCAGTTGCCAGCACGTTTGCCAAAATACTTATTGCCGGTTGCCAAAGTGCCGCGTATTGAGCCTGCACGTCATGGCGATGCCGGAGGTATGCGCGGTGCTGCGTTCCTCCATCTCACGGAGTAAAATATGCTATCGCGTCGTCAACATCGGCTAAGCCGGTTTCGCAAAACTAAACGTCTGCTGCGCCAGCGTTTGCGCCAGCGCGCTTTTTTCAGAGATATACCTGGACCCGAAGCGATGGAAAAACCAAGAGTAGTGGTACTGACAGGAGCAGGCATCTCCGCCGAGTCGGGGATCCGTACCTTCCGTGCAACGGATGGGCTGTGGGAAGAGCACCGCGTGGAGGATGTTGCCACGCCGGAAGGATTTGCTCGCGATCCTGAACTGGTGCAGGCGTTTTATAACGCCCGCCGCCGGCAGCTCCAGCAGGCTGAAATCCAGCCAAACCCCGCACACCTGGCATTAGCGAGGCTTGAAGAAGAGCTGGGCGACCATTTCCTGCTGGTGACGCAGAATATTGATAACCTTCACGAGCGCGCGGGCAATAAAAATATCATTCACATGCACGGCGAACTGCTGAAGGTGCGCTGCGCCAGTAGCGGACAGGTGCTGGAGTGGAAGGGCGACGTAACGCGAGAAGATCGCTGCCACTGCTGCCAGCTCTCCGCACCCCTGCGTCCGCACGTCGTCTGGTTCGGTGAAATGCCGCAGGGTTTAGACAATATCTACCAGGCGCTGGCGACGGCAGATTACTTCATCGCCATCGGTACCTCAGGCCATGTTTATCCGGCGGCAGGGTTCGTGCACGAAGCTAAGCTTCAGGGCGCGCATACCGTTGAGCTGAATCTCGAACCCAGCCAGGTAGGCAGCGAATTCGAAGAGAAGCACTACGGGCTGGCAAGCGAAGTGGTTCCTGAATATGTAGAGCGGTTGCTGAAGGGGCTGTAAAACAGGGCGGGTAATGCTGCGCTTACCCGCCTGACGAATATTGCGTTATCTCACCCTGCGTACATCTAAAGCATTTTTCCTGCCTGCATTCTTGTGAAGCGTTAAAAATATTCATTTACAACGACTATTTTTCTGCCTAATTTACCTCCTTGCATACGTATTCATTGCGCTGGTTATGGCACCGCTAAGGGCATGTGCCGGATGTATCGCAATAACGTGGGGAAGAAAATGAAAGCCATGCGCCTCAAACCTGCTGCTGATTGCCGTGAAGAAATTGCCTTTCGGTTGCGGGTCATTGAAGAAAACAAAATGCTCAATGCGATTCTGGGAGTGAATCCTGACGCGCAGGCGCAGGCGGAATTTTGCCATCAGGCCAGCTCGCGCGGCATAGCGTTTGGACCGCTGCACGGCGTTCCGTTGATTATTAAAGATAATATCGCCTGCGCGGATTTACCGATAACGCTTGGCTGTCGGGCTCTTGCTTCCCTGCGCGCCACCTCCGACTCGTTAGTGGTGCAGCGGCTTCGTGCCGCAGGCGCCATCATTCTTGCCCGGGCCAACATGTCTGAATTTGCCTTTGATGTGCGCTCGCGCAGTTCGTTAGGCGGCGATGTGCGCAATCCTCTGCAACCTGAGATAACGGCCGGTGGCTCAAGCGGCGGCTGCGCGGCGGCGGTGGCCGCCGGAATGGCGGATGGCGCGCTGGGTACGGATACCGGCGGTTCCATTCGTATTCCGTCAAGCTACACCGGTCTGGTTGGGTTAAGGCCCAGCTACCGGCGGGAGTTGTTGCACGGTATTGCACCGCTTTCCCTGAGCAAAGATACCGTAGGCCCGATGGTACATACCGTTCAGGACGCCGCCTTATTACACGCTATTATTCATGGCAGGCAGCCGGTTCAACCTGAAGCGCGCACATTATCAGGCGTGCGTTTTGCGGTTATTTCCTGTCTGGAAGGGGATGATAAGGCCCAGCGGAAAGTATGGGATGCCGCACTGGATAAACTCCGGCGTGCAGGCGCCATCATCGTGCATATTGACTTACCCAATCTTATTGCCGTTCAGCAAGCTCCCTGTCTGAGCCTGTATGAGTTTCGACTTGCCATTGATGCATGGCTGAAAACGCACCCGCATGCGCCCGCAGGGCTGGCAACCATTTTTGCCTCAGGACAATTTTTACCTGAATTTTCACCGTTTATTACTCAGCTACTCACGGTCACTCGCCTGAAAGATCCGGCCTGGTTTGCGGCGCGTCGTTTCCGCCGTCAGTTACGTCAGACGCTTTGCGATCTGATAACGCAGCATAATGTGCAGGGATTGCTCTATCCAACGGTCAGTTGCTTACCGCAAAACCTTGAGAAGATGCCGCCTGGCTGCGCTCCGGAGCTTGCCGCAATCAGCGGCCTCCCGGCTATGACGCTACCCTGCGGCATAAGTGGTGGAGGGTTGCCGGTGGGTATGGAGATTTTATCAGGCCACCACGACGAGACAGCGTTGATCACGCAGGCTGCGGCATGTGAAACCGTATTTAACCTCTGAACCCGTCCACCCAGCCACCTTTACGAGCTAGCGTCCCGCCTTCAGCTTCTGGTAGTACGATTCGTAAATTGCGCTGGCGTCGCCCACGTCGTTCTGCCATTCCCCGTTTTTCAGCACGGCTTCATCCGGATAGAGCGTTTTATCGTCTGCCACTTCTTTCGGCAGCAGTTTGCGCGCTTCCAGATTTGGCGTCGGATAGCCGATGGTTTCGGCTACCTGTTTCGCCACGTCCGGACGCAGCAGGAAGTTAATCAGCTTCAGCGCGCCGTCGACGTTTTTCGCATTTGCCGGGATAGAAAGGTTATCCATCCAGAAAATGCCGCCTTCTTTCGGCCAGACGATGTCAAGCTGCGTGCCGGCCTGGCGAGCAACGTAGGCGGAACCATTCCATACCATCCCCAGATTCACTTCGCCTTCCATATACGGGTTGGCCGGGTTATCTGAGTTAAACGCCGCAACGTTTGGCATCAGTTTTTGTAGCTCGTGATAAGCCGCTTCGATCTCTTTTGGATCGGTGGTGTTACCGGAATACCCCAGCTTACGCAGCGCTATCTGGAAGACCTCACGCGCGTCGTCGGTCAGCAGCAGGCTTTGCTTGTATTCTGGTTTCCACAGATCCGCCCAGCTTGTCACCGTCTTAGGATCGATAGCCTCGCTGTTTACGCCGATGGCGGTTGCGCCCCAGATGTACGGGATGGAGTAGTCGTTATTCGGATCAAACGGCTTATTTAGCATCTCGGGATCGAGATTTTTGAAATTGGTTAGTTTGCTCTTGTCGATTTTCTGGATCATACCTTCCTTGCGCATTTTCGCTACAAAGTAGGTGGATGGCACGACCAGATCGTAGGCGCCGTCTTTGTAAGTTTTGAGCTTGGCATACATGGTTTCATTCGACTCGTAGGTCGAATAGATAACCTTGATGCCCGTCTCTTTGGTGAACTGTTCCAGCAGGCCAGGCGGCACATACTCGGTCCAGTTATAGAAGTAGAGCGTCTTGCTGTCGTCGGCATGTGCGCTACTGACGCCCAGCGCCAGTACACCCGCAGCAAGCAGGTGGCGTGACCATTGTTTCATTTATACGTCCCCTGAGTTTTAGTTTTATCACGAAGGATGAGCTGGGAGGCCAGAACCAGGCCCAGCGACAGGACTAACAGAATGGTTGCCAGCGCGTTCACCTCGGGCGACACGCCGACTTTCACCATCGAATAGATCTTCAACGGTAAAATTTCATAGCTCGGCCCGGTCACAAACGAAGAGACGACCACGTCGTCCATCGACAGGGTAAAGCTCAGCAGCCAGCCTGCCGCGACGGCAGGCATCGCCAGCGGCAGAATAATTTTGCGCAGAATGGTCAACTCACCGGCGCCAAGATCTTTCGCCGCTTCCAGCATCCGCACGTCAAAGCCTTTCAGACGTGAATAGACGGTCACCACCACAAACGGCAGGCAGAACGTGATATGGGAGAACAGCAGCGACCAGAAGCCGAGGGAAACGCCCAGCAGCATAAACAGCACCAGCAGGGAAATCGCCATCACGATATCCGGCGACATCATCACCACAAACAGCATGCCGCTGACGAAGGGCTTGCCGCGAAAACGATAGCGGTAGAGCGCAACCGCTGTCAGCGAACCAATCAGCGTGGCGAACGTCGCAGAAACAACGGCCATCGTCAGAGAGTGCTGCGCCGCCTGCAACAGGCTGTCGTTATTTATCAGCAGGCTGTACCACTTCGTCGTGAAGCCTTGCCAGTTAATCCCGAAGCGCGAACTGTTAAACGAGTTGACGATCAGAATAATTATCGGGATGTAGAGATACGCATAGATGGCGGTCATAAAGCCGCCGCGGAACAGGCGACCGGTCATTCTAATTCCACCTTCTTGTTCAGCAGCCTGGCGGCACGCCAGTAGATCAGCAGCATAAAGCCCATCACCAGCGTCAGGGTGATGCTGGTTGCTGCGCCAAACGGCCAGTCGCGAATATTCAGGAACTGGCTCTTAATCACGTTGCCAATCAGCAGGTTTTTTGCGCCGCCCATTAAATCGGAGACGTAAAACAGGCCCATCGCCGGGAGCATCACCAGCAGGCAGCCGGCAATAATCCCGGGCATGGTCAGCGGAATAATAATGCGCACGAAGGTTTGCAGCTTGCTGGCTCCCAGATCGCGCGCCGCTTCCAGCAGCGGTTTGTCCAGTTTCTCAATGCTGGAGTAGAGCGGCATGACCATAAACGGCAGCAGGATATAGACCAGCCCGAGAATAACCGCGCTTTCGGTATACATAATGCGGACGGGCGTATCGATAACTCCCAGCCACAGCAGGAAGGCATTGAGATAGCCTTTGGTGCTGAGAAAGATTTTCAGCCCGTAGATGCGGATCAGCGAGTTGGTCCAGAATGGCACAATCAGCAGGAACAGCAGCAGGGGACGCACGCGCTCCGGCAGACGCGCCAGAAACCAGGCGAACGGATAGCCCAGCGCCAGGCAGGCGAGGGTGGCAATCAGCGCCATATTCAGCGAATGCAGCAGTACCTGGGCATAGAGCGGATCGGCCAGACGGGTGTAGTTATCCAGCGTGAAGACCATGCTGACAAAATTTGCATCGTCACGCGTTAAGAAACTGGTGCCGATAATCATCAGGTTAGGCAGGAAAACAAACAGCACCAGCCAGCCTACAACGGTGGTAATCACCACATTCTGGAATTTACGCGAGTTCTTCATCAGCCAGTACAACCTCCCAGCTTTCAACCCAGGTGACGGCCATTTTCTGATCGAGCGAGTGATCGAAATCGGGATCGTCCTCGTTAAAGAACTCGCTCACCATCACCATCTTGCCGTTTTCCAGTTCAACGCTCGATTCCAGCGTCATCCCTTTGTAGTTGCGCTCGCGCACGTAGCCAATCAGGCCATCAACGACGCTTGTGTCGTTAATTTCTTCAACGCGCAGATCTTCCGGGCGCAGCAGGACGTTAAGTTTTTGTCCCGGCACCACCGGCAGCGCAGCAAAAATATGGCACTCGCGGCCTTCCACGCTTGCCCGCACGCGCTGCTCGTCGATGCGTTCGATAACGGTGGCGGCGAAGATATTTATCTCGCCTATAAAGCTTGCAACGAACAGGTTCTTTGGCTCTTCGTAGATTTCGCGCGGCGTGCCGTCCTGCTCGATGCGGCCTTCGCGCATCACCACGATGCGGTCGGACATGGTCAGCGCCTCTTCCTGATCGTGGGTGACGAACACGAAGGTAATGCCCAGTTTGCGCTGCAACGCTTTTAGTTCGTTCTGCATCTGCTTACGCAGCTTGTAATCCAGCGCGGAGAGAGATTCGTCGAGCAGCAGAAGACGCGGTTTATTTACCACGGCGCGGGCGATGGCAACGCGCTGCTGCTGACCGCCGGAAAGCTGGTGAGGTTTGCGCTGGGCGAACTCTTCCAGTTGGACCATTTTTAGCGCTTCTGTGACGCGCGGGGCGATCTCCGCAGCAGGCGTTTTCTGCATCCGCAGACCAAAGGCGACGTTTTCAAAGACGGTCATATGCGGAAACAGGGCATAGCTCTGGAAGACGGTATTGACGTGGCGATGTTCCGCCGGGACGTGGGTGATATCCTGGTTTTCGAGCGAAATAACGCCGGTATTGACATTTTCCAGCCCGGCAATCAGGCGCAGAACGGTGGTTTTGCCGCAGCCAGAGGGGCCGAGCAGCGTCAGGAATTCACCATTATTGATGGTGAGCGAGAAATCAGAAATAACGGTTTTACCATCAAAACTCTTGCCTACTCCCGCAAGGCATACCAGCGGTGAGAGCAAACTTTGCTGAGTATTCAATTTTTTACGCTGTCCCATAAATAACGCATCAAATGACTCATCGATGCGGGGTTTGTGAGTAACCACCTTGAGGTTCGGCACATTCAATAAGGGCTGGCATTCTACGGCAAAGTCTAAAAATCGCCAATTGTTGATGCACTGATGTGCCTGTATTTCAACTATGTTTATCACCACGGCAACAGATTAGGACTATTTTCGGCAGCAGCGGGCTAAAAGTGACCTGAAACAATATTTACCGCCAGCGGCTTATTGATAATAGCGTCACAAAAAATGAGGGTAGCCTGATGGAAAAATTACTTGAGCGCTTTTTGCAGTATGTCGGCCTGGATACTCAGTCTAAGCCCGGCGTTAAACAGGTGCCGAGCACCGAAGGGCAGTGGAAGCTTTTAAGGCTGCTCAAAGATCAAATGGAAGAGTTGGGTCTGGTAAACGTCACCCTGAGCGATCGTGGTACGCTGATGGGGACATTACCGTCCACTATCGATAGATCCGTACCGGCCATTGGCTTTATCTCTCATGTCGATACCGCGCCGGATTTCACCGGCAAAAATGTTAATCCACAGATTGTTGAAAATTATCGCGGCGGGGATATTGCGCTCGGTATCGGCGATGAAGTGCTTTCGCCAGTGATGTTCCCGGTGCTGCATCAGCTGCTTGGGCATACGCTTATCACTACCGACGGCAAAACCCTCTTAGGCGCCGATGATAAAGCAGGCGTGGCGGAAATTATGACCGCGCTGGCGGTGCTGAAAGAAAAAAATATTCCCCACGGCGATATCCGCGTGGCCTTCACGCCGGATGAAGAGGTAGGCAAGGGCGCGAAGTTCTTTGACGTGGAAGCCTTTGATGCCCGCTGGGCCTATACCGTTGACGGCGGCGGCGTTGGCGAGCTGGAGTGTGAAAACTTCAATGCCGCCTCCGTTACCATCAAAATCGTCGGTAACAATGTGCACCCGGGCACGGCAAAAGGCGTTATGGTTAACGCTCTGTCGCTCGCCGCCCGCATTCATGCGGAAGTCCCGGCTAACGAAAGTCCTGAATGCACCGAAGGTTACGAAGGCTTCTATCATTTGCACGGCATTAAAGGCTCGGTAGATAAAGCGGAAATGCACTACATCATTCGCGATTTTGACCGCGAGCAGTTTGAAGCGCGTAAACGCAAAATGATGGATATCGCGAAGAAGGTAGGCAAAGGCCTGCACCCGGATTGCTATATCGAACTGATCATCGAAGACAGCTACTACAATATGCGCGATAAAGTGGCGGAGCATCCGTATATTGTGGACGTGGCGCGCCAGGCCATGCTCGACTGCAACATTGAACCCATTATGAAACCGATTCGTGGCGGCACCGACGGCGCCCAGCTGTCGTTTAAAGGTTTACCCTGCCCGAACCTGTTCACCGGCGGTTATAACTACCACGGCAAACATGAGTTTATAACGCTTGAAGGCATGGAAAAGGCGGTGGCGGTGATTGTACGCATTGCTGAGCTGACGGCGAAGAAGGGATGAGTGACTGATAAGAAGAGCGCTGACTTTGGTCGGCGCTCTTACTGTTCAGATTAAAATGCAGAAGCAGGATGGGTAATTTAATAACATATATATGATCTGAGCGTTTGCTATGTGCCGGGAGCGGACTTTTAGCGTTTCTAGAAATCTCTCATGTCGTGACCAAATTTTGTCGACCACTCCAGTGTGAATAATCTTCCAGCCCGAGGTATAATCTTGAATACCTCTAAATTGTCAATAAAACAGTAGGTTGCAACCATGTTAAAAATTACCGGTTTAGACAAGCTACAAAAAGAGTTGAAAGTGGCCCAGTTGGCACTGAGTGAGTTGGATGGAAATCTAGGTACTGTGCATTTTGCCCCCCAAGATCCAGCCAGTATTGAAAATGCAATTCAAAAAATAAATCAAATAGTTGACGAACGAGTCTCTCAATACTCATCCAATTCGATTATTGGTCCATTGGCCGAGCAAATGAAGCAAGCATATCGTGAAAATTTGATCCAAAAAGCTACAGAGTTCAGAATTAAAAATAACGAGGAAAATTGATGTCAAAAGATATATTTGCAGAAATTAATAATGTCGTTCTGGACTTACAGGCTTCACAGGTACAAACCTATGAACGCCCTTTAAAAAAGCTAGCTCAACTTCTGAAACATCCTGATCTTGAGCCTTACAATAAAGACTTAGTTGCAGATCTTGACTTAGAGAGTTTTCTTGAAAAAAGTGCACAATCTGCGAGTTCTATGGTCGGAAGTGCAACTCTTGACTGGCCAGAAGATCCCAGAGAAGAGCTAGGCCTAACACTACTTTTAATCTGGAAATTAGGCGCAGATCCTAGCTATGCCGTCCACTTCAGTATTAATTTCTTTTATTCTGGTAAAAAAATCATCAGCAATATACATGCGCTCACTGGTCAGCTAATCATTCCCTTTATTCGGGACTATAAAAACTACATTCAATCGAAAGGAATTCCCCAGACTATGTTAACTCCCCCTCTGTCTAAGAAAGTATTTATTGTTCATGGTCACGATGAGGGGGCCCGTGAAAAAGTGGCTCGCTTTCTGGAACGCATAGGTCTGGAAGCAATTATATTGCATGAACAGGCTAATCGGGGACGGACTGTCATTGAGAAAGTTATTGAATACGGCAACGTGGGATTTGCGGTTGTCCTACTTACCCCTGATGATGAAGGGTGTGTAAAAGGTGGTACGCTTGAACCCAGAGCACGCCAAAATGTGCTTCTGGAGTTAGGTTTTTTTATTGGTCACCTTGGACGGGATAAAGTCTGCGCCCTTAAAAAAGGGGCAGTAGAAGTACCCAGTGATTTCGCCGGTGTTGTTTGGGAATCCATGGATGATAATAACGGGTGGAAGCAATCTCTTTCCCGTGAACTCGAGGCTGCTGGCCATATAATCGACTGGAACAAAGTGATGCGTTAAAGCACCATGTAATCGTCATAGGTGCTTACAGGAGGGCTGGTAGTTTCTGCAGCGAAGGTCATTATTCACGGTAATATCTTCGTCAGTCCCCCTGCGCTTAGGACTCGGAATAAACAACGCAACTGAGTTCAGTAATTCGAGGCTTTGCTGGGTTTTATTTTTCTAATTCGCCGCTGATTAAGCTTCAGTTTTCCATCTCCCAAAACATACCGCCCAGAATGTATCGCTAGCCAGAACTGTACTGTGATAATATAATGGTTGATCAAAAGCTTGCACAGGCTTTTGCGTAATATTCCATTCCAGGGATAAGGCCCGAGCCCAGCGCTGTAAAGGGAAAAATGTTTAAATTCTCCCAATCGCCAACGCCAGTAAAACTTCATTTCGGTTTTAGCATGCTCAATGGCGTTACAGTTCCATAACTCTCCCCAGCGTCGTACCCATTTGTCATTAAGCAACCAGTTGTACGTTAGGTAGGACCTTATTGAATCAAAGGGCTGCTTTTGATGACCCCCGGATAACGTAATGACGCATTGAATGAACTGCGTTTCGGTAATCGAAAAGAATATACCGCGCTCAGAAGCCTCCATAAGCTCCTGCTGAGGAATTTGATCTAAGTAAACAATCAGTACAGATTGATCCAGATTCACCAACTCAATTTTTTGCTGGTAACGAATGCCATGTCCAGATGCTTCAAAATAAAGTGTGACATTCTCTACCAGAATTTCTTTTGCCCGAAAAGCTACACGGGATTTTACCGTTTCATGATCGACAGGACTAGAAAGCCGCAACGAGTACTCCAAGTACTCACCAAGTGGTTTCCAACGCGCTCCTAACCGAAGGCGACTAGCTTTGTACTCGTGAGATTTTTGATAAGTCTTTAGTAACCATAACCGAGTAATTTTTCCCCATATCCACTTAAAAAGGTGTCCAGCTAAATTCCAAGGCATTGAAACGTTCATATATCTCTCCGTATTTTGATTGTATGCTTTCACCTTTCCACTAAGAAAAATAAAGGTTTTACATATTTTTACTGACCTGCACTGGCCTGCTCCCCGTCGATTAATACATCCGTGATGCTAGTAATATCTTTATCAGCTGTGAAAATAATTGCCAACTTCCGCTCTTCGCTCAAAGCGGACTATGCCCGCCTATAAGTCACTTAGGAAAAAGTACTGTTCACTTCTGCAATCTCTCTATATTAATGTAAAGCATCTCAATTAGTTCTTTAGCATTTTGACTAAGATGCAAGGCCCTATGGCAATTGGGGCAAAGTGCAACACAGTTGCTAGTGGTATCAGCGCCGGATAAAGAGAGCGGTATAACGTGATGTACTTCCAGATATGGGCTACCATCATTTAAATAAAAAGGTGCGTTTTCACAACAGTTTTCGCAAATCCCCTTACTTTGCTGCAAGATCCAAGCCTTCACCCTAGGGTCTCGAGCATAGACTTTTTGAAGTCGCTCCACTACTTCTGGCACGTTATATCCTTTGGGCTCGCTTAAGTTTTTTTTAATTAACCTGCTAACCTTTGTATTTAGAACACTCTCGTCATCTGTAGGCTGAAAGAGATCTAATAGTTCTCCATGTATTATCGGCTCCCAAAATTCGTCACCATTGACGCCAGGAACATTTATCATTATTCGTTTGGTCCTATTCCCTGAAGGAACGTCTTTTTTACCTGTACTACTAAAATAAGCCTGATAACTACACATTGCTTGGCGAACTTCGCGAGGATTATTCCCAATTAGAGGGAAGTATTCGTCAGGATGGATTTTTCTTTCAGCTATGGATGGTATATGTTTTCTGGCTGTGGACGAAGCCAGATATACAACAACATTATCTACACCGGAATCAATCAGTCTCTCTATGATACAATCAAGGGCGATGTTGTAGTCTTTGTTCCTGTGCGCTGGCCCCCAAGACTCAAGAATTAGGCCATAAATGCCGTCTTCTTCATCTAAAGAGCACTCTGCATTTAGAGCATTTCCATTTTCATCAAAAATATGCATTAAATTGATCTTTTGCGAGGGTATTCTACAAAAATACTATCCATCTATATAAATACGCAACATTTATGTGACAGTAATATTATTTTAGGTTTGTTAGCAATTTCTGGCAGGAAATTTGTTCCTTAGTTTAAGTGTTACGATACGTCCGCTCATCGCTCATATCAGACATTAGCTCCCTCCAAACCTCACATTAAGGCACCATCGCCCACCTGGCCCCTTTCCTCCAGGCAAGGGGCCTTTTCTACACACGATCCCGAATCAATGAATCCCCATTACAGCCTCACCCTCAATCATCTTCAACCCACCCGCCGTTCTAATAAACCTCGGTGCTTTTAGATCTTCGGCCAGCATATAAATTATCTCGTACAGCATGCCGGTTATCTGCTCTCTTTGATCCGGCGGTTCCTGGTGATTGAGCAGTACGATGGTTAATGCCGTGCAGTATTCACACAGGGTTTCGGAATCCGTTGTCAGAGGGATTCGGTAGTCGCTGGTTTCGGTGTCTTTTAACGTCAGTTGTTCGATGAGATGATCCGGCAGCGGTGCTTTCAGCACGCTTTTTAATACTTCCAGCCCGGCAAGCAGGCGGCCACACAGCGCCATGCATTCCGTGTGATTATCATTTTCGATTAAACCCTCGGCGTGCTGCTGGCAAATATCCAGGATCTGGAAGAGATCCATTGCCGCGCCCTGCGGCTTTTTTAACAGGGTTGCGATGCTGCCCGCAAATGCGGATTGTTGCGGGGTGATTTCAGGACGAGCGGGTGTGTTACTATCAGCGTTAGCCATAGCGTTACTCCTATAACGTTTGTGGTTAGCCCTCGTCTGGTGTTGGCGCACCATTCGGGGGCGTTTCTTTTTCAGGCCTCAATGACCTGGCTGACTGCTAATTGAACTAATTCTACTGGGCAAATTACCAGTAGACCAGATGAAAAATCAGGCAGAATTGCAGGCTTCGAGGCGGCTCGCAGAGATAATGAAAAACTTCGGGGAATTGCAATTCGTCAGGCGAGCAGGCTTACTTTCCCCACCCTCACACAATCAGAAATCGTCACGCAGACGAAACAGGTTCACATCAGCCAGGGCTGTTTTATTTAAATCAACTGCGCTCACAATTACAGTGCTTTCAGATTGTTCAGGAATTGACGACCTCTCGGGCCAGGGATAGCTTAAATTTTCTGCTATACAGCAGATTAGCCAGCGAGTTAACAGGCTGGCTCCCTTTAAAATGGAGTTTGAAATATATGTCTATACCCGCTTATTTATGGCTTAAGGATGACGGGGGTGCGGCGATTCGCGGCTCTGTCGATATAACTGGCCGTGAGGGAAGTATCGAGATCCTTGGCCTGAATCATGGCGTAATGCTTCCCACTGACGACGCAACCGGCAAACCAACCGCAACCCGAGAACATGCCCCCTTCACCTTTGATAAAGAAATTGACTCCTCCACGCCTTATCTTTACAAGGCCGTGACCACTGGGCAAAAACTTCAGTCTGCTGAGGTGAAGTATTACCGGATCAATGATGCCGGTCAGGAGGTGGAGTACTTCAGCGCTTTAATGGAGGGTGTGACGGTTATCAGCGCCGGGCCTGTGATGTATGACGTCAAATCACCGTATGGAGAAAAACTGAATCACCTCGATCTGGTTGAACTGATCTACGAAAAAATCACCTGGCGTTATGTGGACGGAAATATTATCCACTCAGACAGCTGGAATGCACGCACCACCGCATAGGGAGATGCAATCATGAAATGGAAATATGAACAAAGTACGGGCAGGCTTTACTACGGGAGCGAGCTGATCGAGACCGGCTACTCCGGCAGCCTGACCAATAAAAACAACCCTGACCGCCAGCATGTTAAGAGCATGGGCCCGCTGCCTCGTGGCCTCTATCGAATCGCGGGGCATTCGACATCTAAAGGGCCTTACACCATTATACTGGTGCAGACGTCCGGGGAGTCGTTTGGACGTTCCGCGTTCCGTATACATGGCGAACGCGTCGGCAAACCTGCGGGCTTTGCGTCGGAAGGTTGTATCATTATGTCCCAGAGTACTCGTCGGCGAGTGCTGCGTGAAGGCGGGACTCTGGAGGTTGTACGATGAAGCGCCTGGCCTTGCTTCTGTTATTGCCCGGGCTGGTTGCCGGTACATTGGCGGCGTCAGTGAACTGGCCTGATGCCCTGAAAGGAATTGCAGCTGGTGAACAGGCTTGGCTCGACAAAGCGCCAGAACTTGCCGCCGTGGCGGATGTTAAACAGGCAATCGCCCTTGAAGACGCGCTTTCCAGCTCGCTGGCAAAGAATACTTTAAGAACGTTGAAAACGCTCAGCCTGATAGACGCGAAAAGCTGGCCGCATATGATCGGAACGGACCTTGTCTGTGGATTACCGTTTGAACAGCCAGTCGCCGAGGTCGAAGATTTTTATCAGCGAACGCGCATGGCGTTACTGAGTACAGACAAAGGTGCGACATGTTTATGGATTCTTGAAGCCACATACGAAGAGTGGAAAGCAGATAACGCTCGCAAGGCTAAGTAATAGAGCCTCTGTATCAAAGCGCTTTTTTGTTCAAGAAGGGGCGCTTTTAAATTCAATCCCTGACAGGGGAATGTCTGTTCTGTGCCAGAAGTTGATGGAGTTTCATGAAAGACATTCACCATTCACTACCTGCGGCTGGTATGTAGAAAATTTTCTTAAATTAAATAATTTCAACCACCTCAAACTCTTCTGCTACAAGTTCCATGTCCTCAGAATAAAAACCTTCTCTGGTAAAAAATCTCTGGTGTTCTTTCCGCCAGTACCCAAGGCTCAAATCTCCTTCGCCTTCTTTTCGGGCAAACTCTGCGGTAACATCACAAAAACGAACCAGACGCATCGAAACTAATCTGATAACACATACCGGTACGTCTTGACCATTGAGGATAATATTATAACTTCCTATTTTAGGCGCTGATTCTTCTTTCTGGAAAGAAGCAAATGAACCGCAAGAGGCGGTTTTAATCCCTCTTATAACCAGGTCGGCAAGCTCGTTTGCCAGTTCAGGACTGTCGCCAATTTGCCATGCATTCGCTCCTGGATACTTCACCTTTAATCCCTCAACCGCACTTATCATAAAGCCCTCTTGAAAATATGTTAAAAGATGAATCTCAAACATATTTTTAGCATTGAATGCCAAACATTAACATTGAAGCTTCAATTTTATATCCTACGACCGCTCCTGGCTCACAGCCATCTGTTCCCGCTTCGCCAGCCCACCTCGTGCCAGAGGGACGTTGTTAATAGCGTAGCGTGTTAATTTGTACGAAGTTGCCTTTAGGAGGAATATTTGAATGCTCCATCGCTGCATGAATAATACAAAATGGAACGAGAACCGCCTGATTTATATGCTTAAATGTATATAATTAAGTTTGTTGATTTATTGAATAATATAATTTTTCATGGGGAATAAAATGACGGAATACTGTTTTTTCAAAAAAGGGGCGCAAACTGTTGCGCTGAAAAAGGCAGATTCAGAGGGGGCCTCTCTGCTGATAAAGCAGGGGTTTGAAAAGCAGTTTGAAGAGATCGGCGCGATTGATGAAAAACATGCGCTCTCCCGTTTTGCTGATATCTGCCGGGAACAGCGAACAGATAATCATAACTTCCTGGCAGGCGCTATAGCTATGCCCCTTATTGGCGTACTTACGGCAGTGGCTGTTTTCCTTTTACGGAAAAAGTAGCCGGAATATAAATACCGTTCTTAAGAATATGGTTTGCTATCGAGCGTGCTGCGGCCATGACCCGTCATAGCTCCCGAAGCTGTAATACTGGTGAATAATAACTTTGTCTGAATGCTAACCGCCCTGTAACAGAAATCGTTTAAGTCCGCGGCAAACTCTTCAGGGGCTTCTTCGGCCATATGGTGACCGTTGTTGATTGATTTACCCTGCAGGTCAGGCGTCCAGCTTTTCCAGATACCCAGTAATTCAATCAATTTATTTGAGGTATTCCGTTAAATAAACAATATTTATTCTCATCAGGTAATGCGTAAAGTAGGGATAACCCAAAGCAGGAACCGGTTTGCTTTACTTTGAATTATGCTCCGCCTGCTGCTCGTTTCCCTGCAATCAGGATAACCTCGCCATGAAAAAGATCGGATTTTTGTCATTTGGTCACTGGACGCCATCGTCGCAGTCTGGAACCCGTTCGGCCGCTGACGCGCTGCTGCAATCCATCGATCTGGCGGTTGCCGCCGAAGAGCTGGGCGCGGACGGTGCTTATTTCAGAGTGCATCACTTTGCCCGCCAGCTCAGCTCACCGTTCCCCCTGCTGGCAGCAATAGGCGCGAAAACCAGCAGCATTGAAATCGGCACCGGCGTTATTGATATGCGCTATGAAAACCCGATGTATATGGCGGAGGATGCGGGTGCGGCGGATTTGATCTCCGGCGGTCGTTTGCAGTTGGGTATCAGCCGCGGCTCCCCGGAGCAGGTGGTGGATGGCTGGCGCTATTTTGGCTACGTCCCTCAGGAAGGGGAAAACGAGTCTGATATGGCGCGTCGTCACACCGAGGTGCTGTTAGAGGCGCTACGTGGAGAAGGCTTTGCACAACCCAATCCACAACCGATGTTCCCCAACCCGCCGGGCCTGCTGCGTCTTGAGCCTCATTCCGCAGGTTTACGCGAGCGTATCTGGTGGGGCGCCGGTTCGAATGCAACAGCGGTATGGGCCGCAAAACTGGGCATGAACCTGCAAAGTTCCACGTTGAAAGACGATGAAACAGGCGAACCTTTCCATATTCAGCAGGCAAAACAGATCCGTGCGTATCGGCAGGCCTGGGCGGAGGCGGGGCATACACGTACACCACGTGTCTCGGTCAGCCGCAGCATTTTTGCCCTGATGGACGATCGTGACCGGATGTATTTTGGTTCAGGCCGTGACGAAAGCGATAAAGTCGGTTTCCTCGATGAGAAAACCCGCGCGATTTTCGGGCGTAGCTATGCCGCAGAGCCTGACAAGCTGATCGAACAGCTGAAACAGGACGAAGCGATCGCCGAAGCGGATACTTTATTACTGACCGTGCCCAATCAGCTGGGGGTGGATTACAACGCGCATGTTATCGAGTCCATTCTGAAACATGTTGCTCCGGCAATGGGCTGGCGCGACGAATAATTACCGATGCCTGCGCTTTCAGAACGGGCTGGCATTACTGGCTAACGCATTAAAAAAGGTGAGCGGTCAGCGCGCAGAGCCTATAAGGTAGCTTGCTCCACTATCCATTCTTGCAGCATTCACCGCTGTTGAGTTGTGTCCCTACCCGGATTTGCGTTTTCCGGGGCTGCGATATTAGCGGCCACCTGCATGATATTTGCTGGTGGCTGCTGTTTCTGGATCTGCTCAGCCATAAAACGCATATACGGATTCATATGGCTGAAAATTGCCTTATAGCCAGCGCACAGGTGGTTATGCCAGCGCTCGCCGCTTTTATGAATACGGTGTTTCGGGCAGCCGCCGTGACATGCGAATCGCCATTCGCAACGCATACATTCTGAACTAACCTCCGTTTTGGCAAGCCCGAATTTTCGCTGCTGTTTGCTGCTCGCCATTTTCGCCAGGCTGTCACGTCGCAAGTTCCCCAGTCGGTGTTCAGGGTAAACATAATGGTCACAACTGTAGACATCACCGTTCTGCTCAACAACCAACCCAAATCCGCAGGAAGACTGCATCACACAGAGGGCCGGTTTCTCGCCCAGCCATGCCGCCAGCGCGCTGTCAAACATCTGCACATACACGCGTCCCACATCCTGGCGAACCCAGAGGTCGAACACGCCTTTCATGAATGTTCCCCACTGTTCCCCTGACACCGACCATTCTGTCACGGAGCCTGCAAGCGTCTGGGGGTAGAGCAGTTCGCCGTACTTTTCGTTTACGGCACGCTGTTCCACGGCCGGGATAAACTGAACAAACTCTGCCTTCAGTTCCCGGGTCAGATACTGATAGATCTCCTGCGGATGTTCTGCCGTGACGTTGTTGACAACCGTCAGTACATTGACATCGACATGATGTTTTCTCAGCAACGCCATCGCCTGCCGCACTTTGTTAAAGACGGACTGCTGGCTGCGGGTCTTTCGGTACTGGTCGTGCAGCCAGGCGGGCCCATCAATGGAGAGTCCCACCAGGAAGTGGTTCCTTGCCAGAAATTCTGCCCATTGCTCATCAATCAGTACGCCGTTGGTCTGGATGCTGTTACTGATGCGTTTAGTGCCGGCATAGCGCTGCTGCAGCTGCAGTGCCTTCTCATAGAAGGCAATACCAGCAAGCGTAGGTTCCCCTCCCTGCCAGGTGAATTCAATCTCCTGACTGGGATTGGCCTCAATGTACTGCTGGACGTAAGCCTCAAGGGTGGCCTCATCCATATGGCGGGCGGCTTTACGCGGTTTTAGCGTGCCATGCTCCTTTTCCAGATAGAAACAGTAATCACAGGCAATGTTGCACTGATAGCTGACGGGTTTGGCCATCAGGTGAAAGGCTTTGTTCATGGATGCTCCTGAATAAATCACGCATGAAGTTTAGTGACGTTGCTCACTTTTTTTTTCAATGCATTTTGACTTTGGCCGAAAAGAATAGAAATATAGTTTTCATTGAAGTCATTATAACATGAAATTTAAATTTCATAACATCAACATCAGGGGACTTTATGAGCAAACTGTTTGCTGGAGCACAAAACCTGGGTAAGTCGTTTATGCTGCCGATTGCCGTCCTGCCTGCCGCAGGGCTACTTCTGGGATTTGGCGGCGTCTTTACAAATCCGGTTACTGTCGCAACCTATCCTGTTCTCAACAGCGAAATTATCCAGGCGATTTTCACCGTCATGAAACTTTGCGGCAGTGTTGTCTTTGATAACCTGTCGCTGTTGTTTGCCGTGGGGATAGCCGTTGGCATGGCCCGCAGCGACAAGGGCACTGCCGGGCTTGCTGCAGTCCTTTGCTATATCGTGATGAACAAAGCCATCAACGCTTCGTTATTACTTTCCGGTACCCTGGCGACTGACAATCTGGCCGCCGCAGGCCAGGCCAGCGTGATGGGGATCACCACGCTCCAGACCGGGGTGATGGGAGGGATCATGAGTGGCCTGCTGACCTTCTGGGTTCAGAAACGCTTTGGTAAAACAGAATTGCCAACTCTGCTGGCCTTTTTCAGCGGCTCACGCTTTGTACCGATCGTCAGCTCCTTCTTCGCTATTTTCCTCGGCGTTGCGCTCTTCTGGGTCTGGCCGCACATTCAGAGTGGGATAACCCATCTTGGCGTTCTGGTCGAAAAGACAGGTTATATCGGCACCCTGTTTTACGGCATGATCCTGAAATGCCTGATTCCTCTGGGTCTTCATCACCTGTTCTATCTGCCGTTCTGGCTGACCAGCGTCGGTGGTGAGCAGATGGTGAATGGTCATCTGGTGCAGGGGACGCAAAAAATCTTCTTTGCGCAGCTGGCCGATCCGTCCGTGTCCCAATACTACATTGGCGTATCGCGTTTCATGGCAGGACGCTTTGCCGACTTTATGTTTGGTTTGCCGGGCGCGGCGCTGGCCATTTACCACTCCGCCCGCCCAGAAAATAAGAAGAAGGTTGCCAGTCTGATGTTATCCGCCGCGCTGACGGCTTTTGTCACCGGCATTACTGAACCGCTTGAGTTTGCCTTTATGTTCTGCGCTCCGTTGCTGTATGGGGTGCATATTGTATTGACCGGCGTCGCCTTCATGCTGACGCATATTCTGCACATTACCGTAGGGCAGACTTTTTCCGGCGGCCTGATTGATTTCCTTCTGTTCGGCGTGCTGCAAGGTAATGCGAAAACTAACTGGGTGCTGATGCTACCGCTCGGCGCCGTGATGTTCTGCCTCTATTACTTCTCTTTCCGTTTTCTTATCAAATGGCGTCAGCTGAAAACCCCGGGACGTGAAGATAAAGCAGAAGAGGAAACGCCAACGGCTATGGTCAGTGGTAATGAACGTGCTGCCGGGATCGTGCAGGCGCTGGGGGGACGGAACAACATTGTCGATGTGGACTGCTGCGCCACCCGCCTTCGCATTACCGTCAAAAACCCACAGCAGGTCATGCTGGATGATTTTAAGCAGCTGGGTAGTCGCGGTGCCTTCGTGCGTGGGGAGGGCGTTCAGGTCGTCTATGGCCCCCATGTCACCCTGATTAAAAACGAAGTTGAAGAGTTTATCGGTTCATAAAGAAGAGACGTCTTATGAAAGCTGTAATGCTGATGTTTGATACGCTAACGCGTAACCACCTCGCCCCGTATGGGGGTGATGCCATCACTCCCAACTTTACCCGGCTGGCCAGCGAGTCTGCGCAGTTTGATAACTTCTATGTCGGTAGCATGCCGTGTATGCCGGCGCGACGTGAATTGCATACCGGGCGCTATAACTTTTTGCACCGTAGCTGGGGGCCACTGGAGCCGTTTGATTTCTCCACGTTTCAGGCGCTGAAGCAGGCTGGCGTTCATACCCATATGGTGACGGATCATAAACACTACTGGCGAGATGGCGGGGCGACCTATCACACCCGCTATTCCACCTTTGAGTTTATCCGTGGTCAGGAAGGCGATTGCTGGAAAGGCCAGGTCGAAAAGCCCGCTATCGACTGGCAGGGCATGGAAGATGAAGAGACTCTGCGCCGCCGCAGCGGGCGTATGATACAGGATCTGATTAACCGTGCCGCCATGCCAACGCAGCAGGAGCATTTTACCCATCGTACTATTAACGCTGGAATGGAGTTTCTGGAGACCAATCAACATCAGGATAACTGGTTCCTGCAAATCGAATGTTTTGATCCGCATGAACCCTTTTTTGTGCCTGAGAAATACCTCGCGCAATATGGCTGCACGCCCGATGAATTTGACGGTTGGGTGCCGTACTATTGCGGTGCGCCGGGCGGTAAGGATGACG
The DNA here is from genome assembly GCA_032051265.1 of Buttiauxella sp. Taxonomy (GTDB): domain Bacteria; phylum Pseudomonadota; class Gammaproteobacteria; order Enterobacterales; family Enterobacteriaceae; genus Dryocola. The sequence continues at coordinate 595,994 of DAMBYU010000002.1, read as the reverse complement.
ATAAAGTCCGGAAATTCTATCAGGCGCTCATCACGATGTGCGATGACTATCTGGGGCAGGTGATGGACAAGCTGAAAGCACTGAATCTGTGGGACGACACGCTGTTTATCGTCTGCACGGATCACGGTTTTTTGCTGGGGGAACACCAGTGGTGGGGCAAGAATATCATGCCGGTGTACAACGAAATCGCCAATACCCCATTCTTCATTCGCGATCCGCGCAGCCAGGCGAAAGGAGTACGCCGTCGCGCACTGGCTCAGACGGTCGATATTCCGGCCACGCTGCTGGACTATTTTGATGTACCGCGCCCGCTGACAATGACCGGAAAATCCCTGCGCCCGGCCGTGGAAAATGACATCCCGGTGCGGGACTATGCTTTATTTGGCTATTTTGGCGGGCATATCAATATCACTGACGGTGACTATGTCTACATGCGCTGTCCGCGGGAGGAAGGAAAGGGCAGCCTGTATGAATATACCCTGATGCCGACCCGAATCGACAGCATGTTCAACGTCAGCGAGCTGCAGGACATCAAAATCCATCCTGGCTTTGATTTTACCCAGGGAGCGCAAGTGATGCAGATCCCGGCCACGTTCAGTTATCTGAATCCGTGGCGCTTCGGGGATAAGCTCTTCGATCTCAACGTTGACCCGCAGCAGATGCACTCTTTGCACGACAGTGAACGGGCTTTTCATTACGCGCAGGCGATGACTGACCTGATGTATGCGCATGATGCGCCACCAGAACTCTATACCCGATTCGAGCTGGACAGGCTGGCACCAGAACGGGAGCAGGCTTTTGCGGAACGCTGGTCTTGCCTCACCGTATCGACCGGTGAGCAATACCGCTGTGAGCATTATGGTGTTGAGGAAGCATTACGTTTTGTCCTCGCTACGGCAAGGGCGCAGGGACTGTCGCAGGAAGAGGTGCTGTATCATCTTCCCGCCGGACATCTGCTGGCAGAAATGGATATCTTCACGCTGATTGATGCCTGTTTTATCGGTGACAGCCACAAAGCGCTGACGTACCAATGCCGTTTATTGTTGAGGACGGCATAATTATGACGGTCTGGCAGCTTGCGAATGATCGGTATCAAATGGACGTAATGGCAACCGGCGGGGAAGTGTCCCGCATCCGGGACCAACGTACTGGTCGCGAGTGGTTATGGCAGCCGCAGCCTGGCGTCTGGAACAACTCGGCCACGCAATTGTTTCCTGTCGTGGGGCGTCTAATTCACGATGGTATCCGGGAGAATGGGCTATTTTTTCCCCTTCCGTCCCACGGTTTTCTGCGGTATCAGCATTTTGAGCGCATTGAGCAGGGGGGCAATCATATGCTGCTGGAAGCCCGGTCCACGCCTGAAACGCTGGCTGCCTGGCCATGGCACTGGCGTTTTCAGTTGCAGCTCACTGTGCATCAGGACGGAGTGAGCATCTCACAGCGTGTTTTTAATGATGATACCCGGCCCTTCTGGTTCTCCCTTGGCTGGCATCCGGGGTTCTCACTGCCGGTAGTCACGCAACCCGGCTGGTCTGTTCAATTTGGTGATCGTGCCGTCCGGGGCCCTTTTCTAACCAGCAACAGAACGTTGATCACAGAAGGGCAGACACAGACAACCACACTGTTTCCGCTGACCAACGAGTCTTTTCGTGCCGGGGCTGTTTATTTTGGTAACTGTCGACAGGTCCGTGTTTGTTCACCGGAAGGCAGGGCTGTGATAACACTGGATATCTCAGAATACGACTGGCTGGCGCTCTGGAGTGTGCCCGGCGCAAACCTGCTCTGTATTGAACCACTTGCTGGAACCACTGATGCACCAGATTTTGACGGCGAAATTGAGCAGAAGCGGGGTATTCGAAAGCTGATGCCGGGTCAGCAGCAGACCTTTGCACTCAAACTATGCCTGGTGGTGGACGTATGATGAGGGGCTTGCCAGAATACCCGTTATTTTTCATACAAAAGGACCGGTGTCTGCGATGAGTGTGAATCGTGAAAATGTACGCGTGTATATCAGTAATGTGCTGGGGGGGCTGGGTGAAACCGACCAGCATATTGCACATTTCATTCTGCAGCAGCCTGCAAAAGTAGCACAGATGCCCGTGCGCAAGCTTGCAGAGGCCATGTCGCTCAGTGAAGCGACGATCGTTCGCTTTTGTAAAAAAATCGGTTATACCGGGCTGCTGGAGCTGAAATCCGCGCTCAAACGTGAGCTGCTGGAAGAAAGTGAGCAGTTATTACCGTCCTCCCCGGATATTTTCCTCGATGATACCCGCAATGATGTAGCACAGAAGATTGCCCTGACGGTGGAGACCACCATGAAGGAGACCATTGGTTTGCTGGACATGAAGGTGGTCAATCCTGTGGTGGACCGTTTTCTGAGTGCCAACCGGGTCCTGTTTGTTGGTTTTGGGGCTTCGGGTCTGTCAGCGATGGAAGCACGTGACAAAATGAATCGACAAGGGATTGATTCGGAAGCGTATACCGATCGTTTCACTATGACACTCAAGCTTGCCAACCTCAAACCGGAAGACCTGGTGGTCGCTTTCTCCCATTCTGGCGAAACGCCGGAAGTGGTTAATGCTTTCAGGCTGGCTAAAAAGGCAGGCACCCCGTGTCTGGCGATTACCCACAGCCCGCAATCTCCGTTGACAGAGCTGGCCGATACCTGGTTACTGACCTGTGGCAGCGCCGGGCCTTATCAGGGAGATTCGATCGCCACTCGCATTTCCCAGCTATTCATCATCGAATTCCTCTGCACCGAGATAACACGACATAACCTGCGCGACAGCGCATCGACCGGACTGTCAATAAAAGAACTGCTTATAAAAGAAAGGGTTAAGCGTGATTCAACAGGATAATTCCCGTCCGGCAAGGCCACGGGATAAATGGTGGCAGGTCGGAAAAACCCCCGATTACCGCTTCACGCTCGCCAATGAGCGCACTTTTCTCGCCTGGATACGTACAGCGCTGGCGCTGATGGCCGGTGCTGTGGGAATTGAGCAATTTTCCCCACAGCTCTCTTCTGAAGAGCTGCGTATCATTATCTCAACGATGCTGCTTCTGGCTGCATCTTGCATGGGGTATATGGCCTGGCAACGCTGGCGTCGAAATGAATATGCCATGCGGCTTGAGGAAGACTTGCCCTATACGCGGGCGCTGGCAATTATCGCTATTCTGATGGCGGTACTCGCGATATTGCTGGGAATACTTCTCTGGCAGGGAAAACCATAATGAACAGAGATCCGGGTTTGCAATCAGAACGTACACTTCTTTCCTGGCGAAGAACAGGCTGGTCTATGCTCGTTCCCGGCCTGCTGTGTTTGCGTGGGTGGAGCCAGCATGGCTATATTTTCTATGCTGTTGCCGGCGGGCTGTTATTGAGTGGGTCTGTGGCGCTGTTTTGTGGATTGGGGCGTGGGCGGCATTACCTGGTATCATTGACTGTGATGATTAGCGGCATCGTGCTTTTGCTCATGAATGTATTTAGCGTTTAGCGTTCATTATTTCAGTCACCGGAAACAGGGGGCGTTGAGGTACAAAGAAGCTTTCGGACAACAGACTTAGCGCATCCGTTATTCTGACAACAAAAAAGTCATCTATTAAGTGTTTCCGTACGCGCTTTGACGCCGCGTCGGGCATTTTCACGGCGACATCGTTACAGCTACTTTCGCTTTCAGAACGGGCTGGCATTACTGGCTTTGATTAACTCATCGCTGATGGGATGAACAAAATGCAGCTCACTGGCGTGCAGCATCAGCCGTGGCGTCCGTTCTGTACCTGGCAGCAGGCGTCCGCCATACAGGTCGCAGCCCAGAATAGGGTGACCTAACTGCTGGCAGTGAATGCGGAGTTGATGGGTGCGCCCGGTTTCCGGGGTTAGCTGAACCCGCGTCAGTGGCAGCAACGTCCCGTCTTCCAGCTCATGATAAAAGCGCTCAACGACCCGATAGCGGGAGCGAGCAGGCTTGCCGTTAATTGAGCAAATCGACATCAGAGGAAACAGCGCCGGGTCTTTGGCAATCGCTGCGTCTATCGCCCCTTCGTCCTCGTTCAGATGTCCGCAGAGCAGGGCGCTGTACACTTTGGTCACCGTGCGCTGGCTGAACTGCTGGCAGAGGGCGGCATTGATGGCCTTATTACGGGCAATCACCATCAGCCCGGAAGTACCGAAATCAAGACGGTGGACAAGGGTGCAGCCGGGAAATATCTGTACCAGCCGGTGATGCACCGAATCCAGATTCTGCGGGTTTTTCCCCGAGAGGCTGAGCAGCCCGGCGGGCTTATTAATAAGCACCAGATGATCGTCCTGATAGAGAGTCTCTATCCTGTCATGACACGGCGGGGCAATAAAGGTATCGATAATCGTAGACATCAGGCTGCCCGGATGAAGAGTGGGAGCGGATGATAACGAATTTTAAGCCGGCTGACGAATCTGGCTGTTCGCCTGATAAAATCGCTTAACTAAGACAGGCGATATACTTTTCACCTGAACGCCGCACGATCTCATCGGCATTTTCCGTGATCTCCTTTCCTTCAAAAGCGCCGTAGAGTCTCGAAAATTTCACGTCGCTCAGGCGGTGCGTAATGTCGCTGACCGTCGCTGCCGACAGCGGCAGCATATTGGGATAGCTCCACATAAAGGAGACGGCATCCGCACCCGGCGTAACCTGAAGGATGTCTCCGGAAAGCAGTACACCTTCTTCCCGGGCCCAGTGAAGAACGCTGCCGCCAGCGAAGTGCCCACCAAGACGTATGATACTGACGTCACTGGTCAGCTCAAGGGTGTCACCTTCCCAGAGAGTAATCCGGGGACTGTCGCGCATGATCCACTGGCGATCGCTGGCGTGAAGGTAAACCGGGGAGTCAAATTCGGCTGCCCAGTCCTGCATGGTGGTGTAGTAATGAGGATGCGATATGGCGATAGCCCTGAGCCCGCCCAGGGAGGCAATTAGCGTTTTCGTGGCGTCGTCGAGGGTGGCGATGCAGTCCCAGAGAATATTGCCTTCCGGTGTTCTCAGAATAAAAGCGCGCTGATTAATCGCAAAAGCAGGAACGGTCTGGATGCTGAGAAGGCAAGACTCGTGCTGTTTCCACTTATTGGTGTGGGCAGCAAAAAGGGCGGCCGGATCGACCCATTTCTGCCCCGTTACAGGCACATACTGACGTTCATCTTCGCAGATCTTACAGTGTTCCGGATGGGAACCGGCAATCTCATAGGATGTGCCGCAGGCTTTGCATAAAGCGATCATTAAGTCGTCCTCTCTGTTCCGGTATCTGGTAAAGCATAGTCAGCATGGCACGCCGCGATATAAGGATGTGCCGATTAGTGCTGCCGCTTACTGGCTACAGATACGTGCGCTTTCAGAACGGGCTCGCATTATGAGCTTTGATCAATTCTTCGCTGATGGGTGAACAAAATGCAGCTCGCTGGCGTGCAGCATCAGCCGCGGCGTCCTTGCGGTGCCGGACAGCAGAAGACCGCCATACAGGTCGCAGCCCAGAATAGGGTGGCCCAGCTGCTGACAGTGAATGCGCAGCTGATGAGTGCGTCCGGTCTCCGGGGTTAGCTGAACTCGTGTCAAGGGAAGCGGCGTCCCATCTTCCAATTCGCGATAAAAGCGTTCAACCACCCGATAGCGGGAACGAGCGGGCTTACCGTGAACGGAGCAAATCGACATCAGCGGGAACAGCGCCGGATCTTTGGCGATCGCCGCGTCTATCATCCCTTCGTCATCTTTCAGATGTCCGCAGAGCAAGGCGCTGTATATCTTGGTCACCGTGCGCTGGCTGAACTGCTGGCAGAGGGCGGCATTGATGGCCTTATTGCGGGCAATCACCATCAGCCCGGAAGTGCCGAAATCAAGGCGATGGACCAGAGTACAGCCGGGGAATATCTGTACCAGCCGACGATGCACCGAATCGAGATTTTGCGGGTTTTTCCCCGACAGGCTGAGCAGCCCGGTGGGCTTGTTGATAAGTGCCAGGTGCTCATCCTGATACAGAATCTCTATCCTGTCGTGGCACGGCGGGGCAATAAAAGTATCGAGAATCGTAGACATCAGGCTGCCCGGCAGAAGAGTGGATGCGGATAGTAACGAATTTTCAACCGGCTGACGAATCTGAGTGTCGGAGGGTTAATGCGAGAGTGGGTGTTGACGTGCTGAATTACAAAAAACATACTTACCGGTATCCGATAAGCGCATAGTTATAATACTCAGCTCCTAACGAATTTTCTGTAGCAAATACTATTATGAAGATCTTTGTGATAGAGCAGAATAAAATTCTAATTAAAAGCGTTAAATATTAATTTAATAAAAGGAATGCACTTGTGTTGAAAAAGCTGATAACAGGAAAGCTAAGTTTGCCGATGACGTTCTGGGGATGGGGTTTTTGTGGTGGCCTGATTGTTGGTCTCATTGGTCTGGTTGGTATACATACAGGTCACCCAATATTGGTGCCACTGGCTTACCTCTTTAAAGTAGTGTTGTTCAGCGCGGTACTTTCCGGTATTACGTTCATCCTTCGTAAAAAAATTACTGTGCTTGGCGTTATTGCATTTTTTATCGTTTTGATTCAGGTGATTATGGGCGTAGTAATGGCTGTAGGCCTCTCTTCATTATTATATAAATAATCGAGGCCAGTTGAACTCACTGCCAGAAGCAGACGTAACAGATTCAGGGCACTTCAGGTTTACGGCCAGCGCTGACAGCTGAAACGCCGGAAATACAATAGCGCTCAAGAATGTTCCTGTCGTTGCCGATAACTCTTGCTGTGAATTTAACCAACCCAGGAATGAAGTAACTCCGTTAGAGCCACATACTAATAAGGATAAATAATGAGAGATACCTCTTTTAAATGGACGTGCATAAAGTGTGACAAGGAAATCCCGCAGCAGGATGAATATTGCCCTGGGTGCGAGGAAAAACGCTACCGGAAAATTGGTGGTTTGTTATACGTGCCATTCCTTAATATATTTCTGATCGCTTGGGGTTATTTCAATTCTCTGGCCGTTATATTAAAGGCCGGGCTGGACACAATAGGCCGTCTTCCGCTATCCCAATCGAGCTATCTGTTTATTGGGGCGGGGATGAATTTTATTTTTCTGCTCTATATAATTTACCTGACATCGCTATTTCTGCGTAAGAAGCGAGAAGTCCCTCTGGCGTATAGTTTATTGCTAATTGGCGGTATTACAATCATGCTGATTGACCGGGGCGTCACTTCATATCTGTTCCCGCAAATCCCTCTGAACTTTACCCAGTTGATGCCAATTATCACGCATATTATTTATGCCTGCGTATGGATACCTTACTTCCGCTATTCCGTGCGAGCTAAAAAGACGTTTATTCGCTAGTCGTACATAGCGCCACACCTTTCTTGTCAGCAAAAAGGCGCTGATCATTGCGTTAGCGCCTGCCGTTTTACTAGCAGGGCAGCTATTACTCACTGGTTTTCAGCTGCGCCACATAAGGAAGATTGCGTAATTTGTTCTGCCACGGCATGCCATAACCCACCAGTAAGCCATCATTTTCCATTTCACAGGCATAATAACATTTGGCCGGAATACTAACCCGGCCGGGTTTGACAAACAGAATGGCAACCGAAACTGAGGCTGGTGCATAGTGACTGGTTAAATATTCAACCAGCCGCTTCATTGTGCCGCCGGATTCAATTGCATCGTCAATAATAATGACGTCTCTGCCATCAATGCCAATATTATTATGGAAAACAATATCAGACTGGTTATTTCTTTCACCTGGCGTATGGGGGCATGAAATATAGTCCATCGCAATGTCGAAGTTCAGTTTTCTGGCTAAATCGGCGGTGAACAGTATCCCTCCAGGAACGACGGTGATTATCACCGCAGCCTTGAAATCCTGATTAAGCTGTTCCGCCACGAAATTAACCCCTTCGGCAATAGCGGATTCATCGAGTACAACTTTTCCCACATGCTTGTTTTTCACTCTACTTATCTCCGGTCCGGTGGCCCTGTCATCTCTGCCGCGATACTAACCAGTAAGCCATCAAACTCATAGTTAAAAGTGTTCAGATATGCTTGTCTGAACATACCGCATTTTCACTTCTTCAGACACATTACGCATCGCAAAACTGTAATTTGCGAGCATCATCCTCACCCGCTTCGCCTGTATCATCAGCTTCCTGAGCCTTAACTGCCTCTGCGCGGACATACAAAACGACAGGGCGGGCGATGTCATCGATATGCATAAATAGTTCAGTGTTTAATAAATGTAAAAAATAAGTTATCGTATGATTGCTGAGCGATAGATATACTCTTTACAGGAAAACTGAGAATATTATTTTATGAAAATAAAAACACGGCGGTTATATTCTGGAGCGGCATTTTTAGGTCTTTCATTACTGATAACAGCATGTACTCCAGGACCGGTAGGTACCAAGCGTTATGAACCCTATACAGGAGCTGACGCTGCGATAATTTATACTCAGGTTAATGAAAAACACAGAGGTCTGGTCTACTTACAGCGTTTTACTAAGGAAGGGGATTGCTACAAAGACGCCGAGCTTATTTATATAAGCAATAACCTTATGGAAGGGGCGGTTAATCGCTTCCTTGAAAGCCGGATTGCTCCAAATCAGTTCTGGTCGCTTTATGTGATGGATAATTCAAGTGGCAGGCAGATATTAACACAAACGGCATTTATTCCGGAAGCTGGAAAGCACTATGTAGGTATAGATTATCAAGGTGTTGTGGAAGTGCCGCAGGATTTGAAACTTTCCGCCAGCGACGATCTGGATAAAGTTTATGAACTCTATAAAGACAAACCGGCTAAAAGCTGGAATATTCGTAATGGTAAATGTAAATTCTGGTTTGCAAAATTGATGGGCAGTTAAAACTGCCTGGAATTGACAGGGGGCAGACCGCCATATTCAGGCAGACAGTCAACCGGGCTTGCAATGATGGAAGATGTGGCCGCCCCGTGTATACATTAATACCCGTTTTCCCGCCTTCTCAGCCAGTAAATGTTTGTTGCTGAGAAGGCGGGCGCGAGACGTTAATCCTCGAAGTACCAGTATCCGCTGTTAACCAGCGCGGCCAGCATCGCCAGGAACGAAGGGTCTTCCAGCGCATCTCCTAAAATCTCGGCATTCACCGTGATGTGGCTTGCCAGGGCTTCAACCGCCGGGCGGTGCGGGCTATCGATCTTCTCACCGTTGACATACACCTCATCGGCAATGCGCAGTACGCGCAGGCCGCCAAGACGCGTCAGCGAGTCGCCCTGTTTTATCGCATCGTAGATTTCATCCGGCTGGTAAGGCGGTTCCGGCGGAGCCACATCAAGCTCGTGGCGCGACTGGGTAATAAATTCGCCAAACCAGGCTTCGAAATGCTCCGGCTGGTTAATCAGCTCCAGCATCATGCCGCGCAGTTTATCCAGCTCTGCTGGCACAACGTCCGCTGGCTGCTGACGGGACGGCACGTCCGGATCGGTGTAGCGGTGACTGCCCAGCTCGCGTTGTAACACATAATCGGCGAAACCGCTGATCAGCTCCCGGCCGCTTGGCGCGCGGAACCCGACGGAGTAGTTCATCGAATTTTCCAGCGAGTAGCCTTCGTGCGGGAAGCCCGGCGGGATGTAAAGGATATCGCCCGGCTCTAACTCTTCATCAATGATGCCTTCGAACGGCTCAACCTGCAGCAGGTCCGGGTGCGGGCAGTGCTGCTTCATCGGCACTTTCTCGCCCACTCGCCAGCGGCGGCGGCCAACGCCCTGGATAATAAAGACGTCGTACTGGTCCAGGTGCGGGCCAACGCCGCCGCCCGGGACGGAGAAAGAGATCATCAGATCGTCAATACGCCAGTCCGGCAGGGCGCGGAAGGGGCGCATTAACCCGGCGCTCTGCTCGTGCCAGTGGTTAACCGCCTGCACCAGCAGCGACCAGTTGTTCTCGCTTAAATGATCGTAGCTCTGGAATGGACCGTGGCTGACCTGCCATTTGCCGTCCTGATGGCTTACCAGGCGGCTGTCTACCTCGTTTTCCATGGCAAGGCCTGCCAGTTCGTCCGGGGAGATGGGATCGATAAAGTTTTTAAAGCCGCGTTTTAACACTACCGGGCGTTTTTGCCAGTAGCGCTCGATAAAATCGGGCCAGTTTAAATCCAGGGTGTATTCCATTTTTATTATCCGGCAGGTGGAGGAACCTGTCCGGATTATAACGGATGGGGAGGGCGTTTACGGGAGTATTTTCAATCTTCTTCGTCGGCGGGACGCTGGCGCGCAAAAATCACTTCCATGCGCACGCCGCCCAGCCCGCTGGTGCCCGGAAGGATTTCACCGTCGTACTGCCCGACGATTTCACGAGCCACCGACAGGCCAACGCCCTGGCCCGGCCGTAGCGTATCGGCACGTTGCCCGCGGTCAAAAACAATGGCTCTTTTGCTTTCCGGGATGCCCGGGCCATCGTCTTCCACAAATAAATGCAGGGTATCGTCCGACTGCGAGGCGGAAATTTCCACGAACTCCAGACAGTATTTACAGGCGTTATCCAGCACGTTGCCCATCACTTCCATAAAGTCGTTCTTCTCGCCGATAAAAGTAATTTCCGGCGAGATATCAAGCGTAATGTTCACACCTTTACGCTGGTAAACCTTGTTGAGCGCCGAGCAGAGATTATCAAGCAAAGGGGCAACCGAATGCAGTTCGCGGCTTAATAAAGCGCTGTTGCCGCGCATGCTGGCGCGATGCAGGTAATAGCCGATTTGCTGTGAGATACGGCTGATTTGTTCGAGCATTACCGGCTCGGCCTCTTCAACGCCGAGCTTATGTGTACGCAGGGAGCGCAGAGTGGTTTGCAGTACCGCCAGCGGCGTTTTCAGGCTGTGAGTTAAGTCAGTCAGCGTAGTGCGATATTTATCGTAGCGTTCGCGTTCCGTGCGCAGCAGGCGGTTCAGGTTGCGGACCAGGCTCATCAGCTCGCGGGCCGTTTCCGGATTGAGGCTGTCGCGGTCGTGTTTTTCCAGCTCGCGCACCTCTTTAGCCAGCGCTTCGATAGGGCGCAGGCTCCACCAGGCGGCGATCCACAGCAGCGGTATCACCAGCAGCAAATTGGCGAGCAGCACATAAATAAACCAGCTCCACACTTTATAGGAACGTTTCAGTTCGATGGGAATGGTGTCGACGACCACGATGGTTAACGCAGGCATCCTGGCGGTAGCCGGATACTGATTCACGGCCACCGAGTGGGTCATCTCGTTGTCTTCATCATTCTCATGAATAACCTTAAGCTTTGCCTGCATGGAGTTATCATTGCCCAGCAGGGTGCGACTGATGGCGAAATTCGCCTCCAGCTCATGAAAACCACTCGAGCCAAGCCACTCTTTTTTAATCTGTTGCCTGAGCTGCGGCATATCCCGCTGCGCCCACAGCAGATTGCCGCGATCGTCATAGATCAGCGCCATTGTCGGACTTTGCAGGTTCAGATGTTCCGGTATTTCAACTTTGATCTTTCCATCCACCCGCGTTGCGAGGGTGTAGAAGAGATTGCTTTCGCCGCGCAGCAAACGGAAGGTGGTTTTGTCAAAGCTGACGCTGTAGCCCACCAGCGCCACCAGGCCGTAGGCGAGCGACAGCACCAGCACCACGGCGGCGGTAGCCAGCAAAAAGCGTACCCGCAGCGAGAGCGGGAAGAAGTGGCGTAAGAATCTCATCGTTAGCGCAGGTCGAAACGGTAACCCTGGCCCCGCACGGTGGTAATCACCTCCTGAGCATGTACAGCCTGGATTTTCTTACGCAGGCGGCCCATCAGCACGTCAATGGTGTGGCTTTCGCGCAGCTCCGCGTCGGGATAGAGCTGCAGCATCAGCGAATCTTTGCTGACCACCTTCCCGGCGTTGCGGATCAAGGTTTCCATAATCGTGTATTCAAAAGCGGTGAGCTTGATGAGCGTGTCGTCAATGGTGAGCTCACGACGGGATAAATCCACCTGGAACGGCGGCAGGGAGATAAGCTGCGAGGCAAGGCCGCTGTTGCGGCGCATCAGGGCCTGCATACGCGCGATAACTTCTTCAAGATGAAAAGGTTTAGTGACGTAGTCATCGGCCCCGGCGCCGAGCACTTCCACTTTATCCTGCCAGCCTTCACGGGCGGTTAACACGAGCACAGGAATGGTGACGTCATGGCTTCGCCAGCGGCGGATCAGGCTCATGCCATCTTCATCAGGCAGGCCGAGATCGACAATCGCAATATCCGGCGTGTGCTCGTTTAAGAAGTAATCCGCTTCTTTAGCATCTTCGGCGGCATCGACCTGGTGGCCCGTTTCACGCAACTGTACCTGCAGGTGGTGACGTAAAAGGGCGTTATCCTCTACAACCAGAACGCGCATCGCATTTCCTCAATGTAAAAATGGCATTGATAGTTTAACGCTAATTATCGGTGAGAAGGGGTAAACAACGAATAAACAGCGATTCGGGGCGGAAGGGGGAGTTATTGTAGGCGGGTAAGCGTAGCGCCACCCGCCGGGCAGTCAAAACTTACTTCAGCTCGTCAACCATGGTGATTGCGCGGCCGATGTAGTTGGCAGGCGTCATTTGCTTCAGACGGGTTTTCTCATCTTCCGGCAGTTCAAGGCTGTCGATAAACTGCTTCATGCCTTCGGCATCCACGCGTTTACCGCGGGTCAGCTCTTTAAGCTTCTCGTACGGCTTCTCAATGCCGTAGCGACGCATCACGGTCTGGATTGGCTCCGCCAGCACTTCCCAGTTGTGATCCAGCTCGTCCAGCAGGCGGTCGCGGTTTACTTCCAGTTTGCTCACGCCTTTTAGCGTGGACTGGTAAGCAATCAGCGCATAGCCGATACCCACGCCCAGGTTACGCAGCACGGTGGAGTCCGTCAGGTCGCGCTGCCAGCGGGAAACCGGCAGCTTGCTCGCCAGATGTTGCAACATGGCGTTAGAGAGGCCCAGGTTGCCTTCGGAGTTTTCGAAGTCGATTGGGTTAACTTTGTGCGGCATGGTGGAAGAGCCGATTTCACCGGCGATGGTTTTTTGCTTAAAGTGGTTCAGCGCAATGTAGCCCCACACATCACGATCGAAATCGATGAGGATAGTGTTGAAGCGCGCCATGCAGTCAAACAGCTCGGCGATGTAGTCGTGCGGCTCGATCTGCGTGGTGTACGGGTTCCACTGGATGCCCAGAGAGGTCACGAACTCTTCGCTGAACTGATGCCAGTCTACTTCCGGATAAGCAGCGATGTGGGCGTTATAGTTGCCTACCGCGCCGTTGATTTTACCGAGGATCTCCACCTTTTCTAACTGGCGGAACTGGCGCTCCATGCGGTAGGCCACGTTTGCCATCTCTTTACCCATGGTGGACGGCGTAGCAGGCTGGCCGTGGGTACGCGAGAGCAGCGGGATATCGCGATACTGTACCGACAGGTCTTTCACAGCACTGATGATTTTACGCCAGTACGGCAGCACCACTTCTTTACGGGCCGTCTCCAGCATCAGCGCGTGGGAAAGGTTGTTGATATCTTCTGAGGTACAGGCGAAGTGAATAAACTCGGAAACCGCATGCAGGGCAGGAATGGACTCAACCTTTTCCTTCAGGAAATACTCAACGGCTTTCACGTCGTGGTTGGTGGTGCGCTCAATGGTTTTGATGCGCGCCGCGTCTTCTTCATTAAACCCGGCAACAATCTTATCAAGGTAACCGATTGCGTCGGCGTCAAAAGCAGGAACTTCCCTGATCGCTGCGTGCGCGGCCAATTTTTGCAGCCAACGCACTTCTACCTGTACGCGAAATTTCAGCAGACCAAATTCGCTGAAAATAGCGCGCAGCGCGCTGACTTTATCGCCGTAGCGTCCATCTACGGGGGAAACGGCGGTCAGTGAGGATAATTCCATAAGTTACAACTCCGAAAGAGGTTAACAATGAGCAAGAATTTGTTTTGCCTGCGTGCACAGGCGATTACGGGAAAACATTAACTGCAGGCGGCCGCCGCCAACCTGATGCCACAGCACGGCGGCGCGAATACCGGCCAGCAGCGAGGCGCGAACTTTGCTTTGCACCTGCGGGCTTTGCAGTACGGCAGGGGAGCCTGTGACCTGAATACGTGGCCCCAGCGGGCTAATCACGTCGACATAAATACCGGCCATGGCGCTAAGCAGCGTGTCGGATTCCAGATCGAAATGCTCAAGCTGGCGTTGCAGACCAGCGATGCGCGAGCCGAGGGTATCCATCGCGCCTTTGCTTGCATGCAGCTTACGCTCCAGCACCATCAGGCTTAAGGTATAACGCGTAAGCTCGGCGTTCAGACCCTGACGATTGCTGGCGTTGAGCACGCCGAGCAGCGTTTCCAGGCCTAACTTCAGGTTGGCTTCGCTGCTGCCAAAGACGCCGAGCGTGGAGCCAGGATTAAGATCGATAACGCTATTCAGCGCGACATGCAGCGCGTCGGTATCGCAGTGCCCCTGATGCGCAAGCTGTTGAACCAGACGGGCGGACTGGCAGATGCCTGCCAGCGCGAGAGTAATATCGTAATAATTCTTAGCCACAGGGGTTCGTCCTTGTCCGCAAATTAGTCGGTGAGCGGCAAACGCTGCTCAATAACACCGCCGCCCAGGCATACTTCACCGCTGTAAAATACCGCGGACTGGCCTGGGGTGACTGCCGCAACCGGCTCTTCGAAACGCACTTCAATGCGATCGGCATCGATTGGGGTGATGGTGCAGGGAATATCTGTCTGGCGATAACGTGTTTTCACCGTGCAGGCCAGCGGTTTACTGAGCGTTTCGCGGTCAACCCAGTGTAACTGCTGTGCAATCAGTCCAACGGACATCAGGCGCGGGTGGTCATGCCCCTGCGCAACAACCAGAACGTTGTTCTCAACGTCTTTATCCACGACATACCAAGGATCTTCGCTACCTTCTTTGGTGCCGCCGATGCCAAGGCCCTTACGCTGGCCGAGGGTGTGATACATCAGGCCCTGGTGTTCGCCGATGGTTTCGCCGTCAACCGTCACAATTTTGCCTGGCTGAGCGGGCAGATAACGGCCCAGGAACTCGCGGAATTTGCGCTCGCCGATAAAACAGATACCGGTGGAATCTTTTTTCTTCGCGGTGATGAGATCCAGCTCTTCGGCAATGCGGCGTACTTCTGGTTTTTCCAGTTCGCCGACCGGGAACAGGCTCTGAGCGATCTGCTCATGACCGAGCGTGTAGAGGAAGTAACTCTGGTCTTTATTACCATCCAGTCCGCGCAGCAGCTGGCTTTTACCCTCCACATCCGCGCGACGCACATAGTGCCCGGTAGCGATATAATCGGCACCTAAATCTTCAGCGGCGAATTCAAGGAAGGCTTTAAATTTGATCTCTTTGTTGCACAGGATATCCGGGTTCGGCGTGCGCCCGGCTTTGTACTCTTCCAGGAAGTGTTCAAAGACGTTGTCCCAGTATTCGGCCGCAAAGTTTACGGTATGCAGCTCAATGCCGAGCTTGTCACACACGGCCTGCGCATCCGCTAAATCGGCGGCTGCGGTGCAGTACTCCTCGCCATCATCCTCTTCCCAGTTCTTCATGAACAGGCCTTCTACCTGATAACCCTGCTGTTGCAACAGGAAGGCGGAAACCGAGGAATCAACACCGCCGGACATCCCGACGATTACTTTTTTTGGGCTTTCAGACATGGAGTAACTCACGACATTGAACTTAAAGGCGGCGTATTCTAACACGCATCCCCGGGCCTGGCACCCTTAAGTAAACGGCCAGTTAAATGTGCCGAGCATCGCGAGCGGATAACGCTCGGTCTGCTGGTAGCAACGGATACTTTCAGCAACCAGCGGCGAGCGTAAATTCTTCGCGTTAACAATTTGTTGCGCATCCAGCCACAGGCAGCGGTCGATATCGCTGTCGTGCGGCGTTGTCGGAAGCTGTTCATCCAGATCGATAGCAAACAGAAAACGCAGGAAAGGGGTGTTATCCGGCGCTATCCACTGATGCATACGGATAAAGCTTTGCGGCTCGGCGCGGATACCCGTTTCTTCATAAAGTTCGCGGCTGGCTGCTTGAGAAAGCGTTTCGTCCGCCTCAAGATGCCCGGCAGGCTGGTTCCACAGAACTTTGCCGTTAATCGTCTCTTCTACGAGCAGAAATTTGCCCTGCGCCTGTACAACGCAGGCCACGGTCACGTGTGGTTTAAACACGGTAACTCCTTTTAAAGGGGCTTATTAATACGGCCATAAATATCATCAAGCTGCTGCAAACGTTCGTCGTAGCGCTTTGTCAGACAGGCTTTATCGCTGCCGCACTGTTGGCGGGATTTGAGCCAGGCGCGCTGGCTGTCCTGCAGGTCTCCGCGCGCGCCCATCGCAAATAAGCCTTTCAGAAAGACGTATTTGGTATTCAACTCCACGTCTTTATCATTCAGATCGCGTTGGGCACAAATGGTTTTTTCATCCGCCGCCTTTACTTTATTGCACGCAAAGCTGGCAGCAGAAGCTTCGCAGGCCAGACAGGTGAGCAGCAGGGCGGTGATTACTTTAAGTTTCATTTTTGCTCCGTTAAGTCGATTTCACGCCATTCGCCGTTTGCCAGCCCTTCCAGAGAATAGGGCCCCATCGCAAAACGAATCAGACGCAGGGTTGGGTAACCTGCGTGCGCGGTCATACGACGAACCTGGCGGTTACGCCCTTCATACAGCGTTATTTTCAGCCAGCTCACCGGAATATTTTTGCGCTCACGGATGGGGGGATTACGCGCCCATAGCCATTCCGGCTCGCTAACCAGTTCGATGCCCGCAGGCAGGGTAGGACCGTCGTTAAGCGTAACGCCCTTGCGCAGCATAGCCAGCGCTTCTTCCGTTGGCTCACCTTCTACCTGCACATAGTAAATCTTGCCGGTTCTTTTGCCAGGCTGAGTAAGCTGCGCCTGCAGCGGCCCATCGTTGGTGAGCACCAGCAGACCTTCGCTGTCCCGGTCAAGACGACCGGCGGCGTAGATCCCCTGTAACGGAATGTAATCTTTTAAGGTGCTGCGTCCTGCTTCGTCCGTGAACTGCGGCAGGACATCGTAGGGTTTATTGAAGATAACCAGCCGCTTCGGCCCGTCAGAGCCCGGTTTTTTGGCTGGACGCTTTGTGCTGAATCGTTTAACTGAGTGATTTTTAAAAGATGTTTTATTCATAGTGTTTTCAGACGACGGGGATTCACGCATTATAACGGAAATCACCAGTGATTGGCGCGGGCCTGATATTCAAGTAGTATTGACACGCATATTACAAATCATTAACAAACAGAAGCGCTCGAAGGAGAGGTTAATGGAAAGCAAAGTAGTTGTTCCGGCGGAAGGTAAAAAGATCACCCTGCAAGATGGCAAACTGAACGTTCCTCACAACCCGATCATTCCTTTTATCGAAGGGGATGGTATCGGTGTGGATGTGACGCCAGCCATGATTAAAGTGGTGGATGCCGCCGTGCAAAAAGCCTACAAGGGCGAGCGGAAAATTTCCTGGATGGAAATCTATACCGGCGAAAAATCTACCCAACTGTATGGCCAGGATGTCTGGCTGCCAGAAGAAACTCTGGATCTGATTCGTGATTACCGCGTTGCCATCAAAGGCCCACTGACCACCCCGGTCGGTGGCGGTATTCGTTCTCTGAACGTTGCGCTGCGCCAGCAGCTTGACCTGTACGTTTGCCTGCGTCCGGTGCGCTATTACCAGGGCACGCCTAGCCCGGTTAAGCACCCGGAGCTGACCAACATGGTTATCTTCCGTGAAAACTCAGAAGACATCTATGCGGGCATCGAGTGGAAAGCCGACAGCGCCGAAGCTGAGAAAGTTATCAAATTCCTGCGCGATGAAATGAATGTCACAAAAATTCGTTTCCCTGAACATTGCGGTATCGGCATCAAGCCTTGCTCAGAAGAGGGCACCAAGCGCCTGGTTCGTGCGGCCATCGAATACGCTATCACCAACGACCGTGATTCCGTGACCCTGGTTCACAAAGGCAACATCATGAAATTCACCGAAGGCGCTTTCAAAGACTGGGGTTACCAGTTGGCGCGTGAAGAATTTGGTGGTGAGCTTATCGACGGCGGCCCATGGGTGAAACTCAAAAACCCAAATACCGGCAAAGAAATCGTTGTTAAAGACGTGATCGCCGATGCGTTCCTGCAGCAGATCCTGCTGCGTCCTGCTGAATACGACGTGATCGCCTGTATGAACCTGAACGGTGACTACATCTCCGACGCCCTGGCGGCACAGGTTGGCGGTATCGGTATCGCCCCTGGCGCTAACATCGGTGACGAGTGCGCGCTGTTCGAAGCAACCCACGGTACCGCACCAAAATATGCAGGCCAGGATAAAGTGAACCCAGGTTCCATCATCCTGTCCGCAGAAATGATGTTGCGTCATATGGAGTGGTTCGAAGCGGCAGACCTTATCGTTAAGGGTATGGAAGGCGCCATCAACGCCAAAACCGTAACCTATGACTTTGAACGCCTGATGGACGGCGCTAAGCTGCTGAAATGTTCAGAGTTTGGCGACGCTATGATCGAACACATGTAATCAGCTTCGCTGGTTGTATGACAACGGGAGCCCTGTGCTCCCGTTTTTTATTTTTGAGCCTAAAGTTATCTGATGGCCTGGTAACGAGGTTCAGTGCAGGCCTTTAGGGTAAGTATTCCTGTATTTTTAACATAAAAATCAAAGAGTTAATTAGCAATATTTATAACGGATGTCGAGTTTAGCCCGGTGGGTTGTATAAATAACCCTCGCATAAATCCGCATAACTGGCCTGACCTCTGTAAAAACGCAACTTTTAGCGCTCTAAATGAAATTTCTTTGCCTATATTTAATGAAAACTTACACCCATGCTTTTCTTACCAGGCGCAAGTGTTAACGCATTCTAATCTGTTAAATATAAGGGAAATTAAATGAACAGCGATCAGGTCTTTCCTGCTTTTCCTGTCACCGACTGGCAAATCGGTCCTGCGAAGGAAAACGCTTCACTGGTGATTAAGTTTGGTTACAGCACCTCCCCCTATGGCACTAACGCGTCAACTTTTGATTCACAGTTCTTTGCTTTAACCCCTGAAAAGGCCCGCAGCCTTATCCATGATTTAGAGTTTTACGCTAATGAGTGCGAAAGTATACCGACGAAAGCAGTGGCCCTTTAGCGCTTTGTATCTTAAGCAGTAACGATGAAGAAGCCCGCCAGTTAAAGCCGCGGGTTTTTGCTTTTCTGGCTGCAAACCATAGATGACCTGAAAAAATTTATGCTGCTCATAGCAAAGGCTGCTAAGAAAAATTTTCTTATATCCATTTGAAATTATCTAATCATCTTCTGGCATATACGCTTTTTCACCACCAGGCTTAATTACTGTAATAAAAACCAACAGGAGAAAAAGTATGTCAGAACAGTATGCTGATTGTATTGAAGCCTGTTACAGGTGTGCCGCCGCCTGTGATTTTTGTGCTGCTTCCTGCCTTAAAGAAGATCAACTCGATATGATGCGGGAATGTGTGCGACTGGATATACAGTGCGCCAACATCTGTCGACTGGCTGCCCAGTTAATGACGATGAACAGTGAGTTTGCCGCGTCTCTTTGTAAAGTCTGTGCAGAGGTATGCCAGAAGTGTGGCGAGGAATGTGGCAAACATGAAGCCAACCACTGCCAGGACTGTCCAGAGGCATGCATGAATTGTGCAAAAGCTTGCAACAGTATGGCTGCATAGCGTTCCTGACTGAAGGCTCGTGTTCAGCGTTCTAAAAGCTGCCTTTATGGCAGCTTTTTTGTTCTTCTTACTCTCTCATCCGGTCGCAAAAGACGTTCAGTTCCTGCGTAGCAGAAATGAGATCCTGCTCTGATTACCTAAGCTAAATTAGGATTATTCTCTTGGCCGCTTTGTCAGGCTGTTAGAGTAGCTATGAACTGGATATTTTATATGGGAAGGTGGTATCAGGTTATTCCTGCGCCGATGCAGGGCGGATATAAACTGAAAATCCCAGGTGAACGTGCAACGGTTACCCTGCCACGCAAAACGCTTGAAAAATACGCCCGTTCCTATTTTGGTCTGACGCCGAATAAAGGAAAACCGCCGCGTTAAGCTGAAGTCTTTTTGCTGGCGAATCCTGTAAAAACGGGAACCTTCCGGCTCCCGTTTTAAGGCGATTAAATTGCCATAATGCGACCCGTTTATTCGGCGAACAAATCCGGGCCAAAAACTTCGTAATAGATATGCGTTTCCGGCACGCCCAGATTCATCAAAGTATCATGTTGTAAACGCATAAACGGAACCGGGCCGCAGATATAATACTCGGCTTCAGGTAAAAGGACCTTGTCCGCAACCTTGCTGAGATCAACAAAGCCCGCGTAATCGTAATCCTCTCCCTCTATATCGCTCTCAAGGGGTTCGTTGTAGAACATGATGAGTTTGAAGTTCTGATTCTCCGCCGCTGTCTGACGCAGCTTATGTTTCATCGCCTGGACTTTTCCGTTACGGGCGCCGTGGACAAAGACCAAAGATCGCTGCTCCGGAGACTGCAGTACCCGCTTAAGCATACTTATCATAGGCGTCAGCCCCACGCCGCCGCTGATCAGCACAACCGGATTAGTCGCGTTAACATTGATATAGAAGTTGCCGTAAGGGGGGGCGAGTTTGATGCTGTCCCCGACGTTGACATGATGATGCAGCAGGTTGGAAACGTACCCTGGCGGCTGGATATCGTTGCCATCCTCACGCTTCACTGAGATACGGTATGTGCGTCCGTTTGGCGCATCGGAAAGGCTGTACTGCCGAATCTGCTGTACGCCCAGATCCGGTACCTGCACCGCCACGCTGGTATACTGTCCGGGCTCGAAGCTGGCTACCGGCAGGCCATCCTCCGGCTCCAGCACAAACGAGGTGATAACGTCGCTTTCTGGATTCTTTTCACGAACGATAAACGTGCGCCAGCCATTCCAGCCGCCGGGCGCAGCTGCACTGACGCGATAGAGTTCGTGCTCCATACCCATCAGTACGCCAGCTAGCTGCCCGTATGCTTCTCCCCACGCGTTCAGGATGTCGTCGGTCGCGGCATCGCCAAGCACTTCTTTGATAGCGCCAAGCAGATGCTCACCGACGATGGGATATTGTTCGGGCTGTATGCCAAGGCTGGTGTGCTTGTTGGCAATGTTCTCCAGCAACGCGTTCAGGCTAAGGGGATCGTCAATATTGGCGGCATAGGCATAGACCGCACGGGCCAGGGCTTCCTGCTGCTGCCCCTTCTGCTGATGGGCCATGTTAAAGACATTTTTAAGTTCAGGGTGAGCCTGCAGCATATTCTGATAAAAGCGGGTGACAATGGCTTTACCGTGCTCCGCAAGCACCGGTACCGTAGCTTTAATAATCTCTTTGGTTTGCTCAGTCATCATACGATATTCCTCCCGAAGCCTTCTGTTAATCACTTAAAGCTAGCAGCACATCTGCCCTGTGGCTAACCGGGAGTCTGCTCTGACTGCGGTAGAAATCTGCTTATCTTCAGGCAAGCGGCTCTGTTAACTCTGGCCCCTGGTTTTTGACGTTGCCCACGGCGCGCGTAACCGGGTGCCAGATAAATTTGTCTGACGCCACGGCACCCTCAGCAGCAATTTCCTCGGCCTCCTTGCCGCCTTTATCCTGCCTCATCCATTCGCGTGCCGCTTCCGGCGAGAGAACAAGAGGACGTCTGTCGTGGATGTCGATCAGCCCCTTATCTGCAGCCCCCGTAACAATCAGGAACCCTTCGGCATCATCCCCACGTTCAAAGGGCGTGCTGCCAATCGCCGCCATGAAAATTGGCAGGCCATCTGACCGGTGAATAAAATAGGGCTGCTTTTTATCGCCTTGTTTTTTCCATTCATACCAGCCGTCAGCAAAGACGATAGCGCGACCGTGCTGCCAGAGGTTTTTAAACATTCTGCTGGTGGCCGCGGTTTCAACCCGGGCGTTGATTAACGGTGGCTTGTCCCACCATCCTGGCGCATATCCCCAGAAGACCGGATCCAGATGCAGCGCTTCGTCCCGCTCGCTCAGCAGCAAAACTTTTGTGCCGGGCGCCACGTTATAACGCCCAATCGGTTCGGGGTCGTAGGGTATATCCCGTTCAGCCTCATCAGCCAGATAAGTAAGATACTCTTCGCGAGTTTGAGCCTGGGCAAAGCGTCCGCACATGGTGTGCCTCCTGAGTAATACAGGAAGTATAGCTTTTGTATGGATTAATTTATTTCTATATAAATCATTAAATTAATTTATTCCTCAATCCGCAGTCCGTAGGTTTTAAACTTCTCAAGTACGATAGCTATCTCTTCATCATCAAGCACCGGCACGGGATCGACAATCGCTAAAGTCGTCAGATACAGCCGCGCCAGCACCTCCACTTCCTGAGCCAGCCACAGCGCTTTTTGCAGATTTGCTTCACATGCAATCAGGCCATGATGCTGTAAAAGCGTGGCCTTACGCTCTTTCATGGCGATGGCGACATACTCAGAAAGCTGTCGGGTGCCGAAGGTCGCGTAAGGCGCGCATGGAATACTGTTTCCGCCGCCTGCGGCAATCATGTAATGGATGGCGGGAATAGGGCGATTGAGGATCGAGACTGCCGTGCAGTGGACGGCGTGGTTATGCACCACCGCACCAGCATCCGGACGCGTATGGTAAACCGCCTGGTGGAAGCGCCATTCGCTGGAGGGAATTTTCCCGGCTTCGTGCTGGCCATCCGCATCAATATAAACAATATGCTCTTCGGTTAAATTTTCATAGGGAGTGCCGGTCGGGGTAATAAGCATGCCGCCATTAAAACGAACGCTGACGTTACCGGCGGTGCCCTGGTTTAACCCTAAGCGGGTCATTTCAAGACAGGTTGCAATAATTTCTCGGGCCAGTTTTACTCTTTCCATTTTTCTTCTCCAGAATGGGCAAAGTGGAATAACGAAAACAGAAATTCACTGGATCCTTAAAAAGGATCCACATAATCGGCTGTAAAAATTTGCCGCGTAAGGCGGCAAAATAATCAGGAAATAGCGCTACGTGTTATTAGTTTCATCGTGACTTTTTCCGTGCGCTGAACCGGCACTCCCTCTATCGCCTGCTGCATTAATTCGAACGCTTTTTCAGCCCAGGCTGATTCATCCTGCTGCATAGACCAGACGTTATTGGATAAAAACCCCAGCATGGGATGTTCATCAAAGGTACCGATATTAATCGAGTGTGGAATATTGCCGCAGTGCTCGCGAATGGTTTTTATGGCGCCCTCCAGCATCGGCAGCGAGGAGGCAATAAACGCCTGCGGCACGCCTTCTCTGGCTATCAGGCGTCGCATCAGCCCGGCGCCGCCTTCCGGCGTGTTGTCATGTGCTTCTTCAACCCAAACCTCCTCCGTGCGCCTTTGCTGTAGCGCATGGAGATAGCCCTGCAAACGGTCATGTATACTTGGCAGGGCAGTATCGCCTACCAGAAACCACAGTGGTTTTTTCCCGGCATCCAGCATTGATTCGGTAAGCGTGACGGCACCGGCAAAGTTATCGGATTCCACCAAAGCGTTATCGGTAAATTTAAAATCACGGTCGAGCAGCACCAGCGGCTTCTTTACCTGGCGCAAATGATGCTGCTGATTTTCAAGGGTTGCAGGCGTAATAAACAGGCCGTCGACATTACGGGCGATCAGCGCTTTTACCAGCTTGTTTTCGTAATCCACATCGTTATAAGTACAGCTGATCATTAGCTGATAACCCGATTTGCGGCAGCGTAATTCCAGCTTTTCAGCAAGCGTTGCGAAGAAGACGTTCGAAATACAGGGCACAATTAATCCCAGCGTCTCGGTTTTATTTAATTTCAGACTGCGGGCGGAATGGTTGATCGTATAGCCATAGCGTTCGACATGTTCATTTATACGCGCCTGCGTCTTCAGGCTAATGCGGTACTGCTCCGCTTTACCACTTAATACCAGCCTGACCGTCGTCACTGACAAATTCAGATCGGTTGCAATCTGTTCTACTGTTTTGGCCATAACCACTCGCCCCGCGCTAATCCATTATCGAAAATTGCCATCATTATAAAGCTAATGTTCAAAGTGCTGCCATGCTGCGGCCTGGAATGCTTATCGCTTCACCCACCCTCTTCCTGAAGAGGGTGGTCTGCTCTGACCTAAAAGATTACTTCTTACCGAACGGGTGCAGCAGTTTATCCACCGCCGGATCGTTAATATTCTTCATGCTGACATATTTCACCGGAATATCGATTTCTTTTGCCACCGACTTCCCGTTGAGGGCGTCATCCAGCGCTTTAATACCCTGGTAGCCAATCTGCCAGGCATCCTGTACCACAAAGCCCTGCAGCACCCCGGATTTCAGGAAGCCGATGATGGCTTCGGTGCTGTCGAAGCCGATGACTTTAACCTTACCTTTGATACCCAGACTGTCCACGGCGTTGGCTACGCCCAATGTTGCGCCTTCGTTAGTTGCGTAAATCCCTGCCAGATCCGGGTTGGCCTGCACCATATCAGTAGTTTTATCCATCGCTTTTTGCGGGTCGCCATCGCTGTACTGCACCGGCAGCACCGTTACCTGCGGGTATTTCTCTTTCATGCGTTTGGTAAAGCCTTCGGAACGTTCGATAGCCGAGGTTGTGCCAGCGACATGCGCCACCACGCCTACTTTGCCTTTGCCGCCGATTTCGGCCGCCAGCGCATCAGCCGCTTGCGCACCAGCCTTTACGTTATTGGTGGCAACAAAACTCACTGGCAGGTCAGAGTTCACGCCGGAGTCGAACGTCACGACCTTAATTCCGCGATCGTTGGCGGTTTCAACCAGCGGCGCCAGCGCATTCGCATCAAGGGCCGCCAGCAGAATACCGTCCGGCTTTTTAGCCATGGTATTTTCGATAAGCTGGATTTGCTCGGCGATCTGCGTTTCATCTGCCGGGCCAACAAAACTGGTGCTGACGCCAAGCTCTTTTGCTGCCGCTTCAGTGCCCATTTTTACCGTCTGGAAAAACTCATGCTGATACCCTTTACTCACCACGGGCAGGGTTAACGTTTTAGCGTAAGCCGTGCTGACCAGCAGTGCAGCAAGCGATACTGCACCTAAAATATGTTTAGCTTTCATGTGACTCGCTCCAGATTTTGTAGGTTTTATTACAGGGTAAAATTTTTTTATTACGCGTGGTTAACGCATTTTTTTACGTAACGTATCGAGATATACCGCAGCCACCACCACGATGCCCATGGCAACCATTTGCCAGAACTGTGAGACGCCCATCAGGTTGAGGCCGTTTTTCAGCACGCTCATAATGAACGCGCCAATTATTGTGCCGCCGATGGTGCCGACGCCACCCATCAGACTTGTTCCGCCAATCACTACTGCAGCGATAGCTTCGAGTTCGTAACCGACGCCGACCGTTGGCTGCCCGGAGTTCAGGCGTGACGCGAGGATCACCCCGGCAATGCCGGTTAACAGGCCGCAGAAGGCGTAAACGAAGATTTTGACACGCTGAACTTTGATGCCGGACAAATGCGCTGCTACCTCATTGCTGCCCACGGCGTACACATAGCGGCCAACGATCGTTTTCTTAAGGATGTAGGCTGCAACCACTGCGATAATCGCAAGGTAGAACACCGGGTAGGGCAGCACGTCGAACATACGGCCCTGGGCCAGCAGTTTAAAGGTTGGGTAGTCGGAGAAATAAATCGCGCGCCCGTCGGTCATCACCATGTTGATACCGCGCACCGACATCATCAGCCCAAGCGTTGCGATAAACGGCGGGATGGTGCCTCGCGTCACCAGCAGTCCGTTAACGCAGCCGCACACTCCTCCAGCCAGCATCCCGGCAATAATGCAGACGATCAGCGGCATGCTGAATGAGGCGCACAATCCGACCACCACGCCGGAAAATGCCACTACCGAGCCTAAAGACAGGTCTATGCCCGCGGTAATGATCACGTAGGTTACGCCAATCGCCATGATGCCGATAACCGAGGTTTGCAGGGCGATGGTCATAATATTTTCGGTATTAAAAAAGAACGGCGAGCTCAGGCTAAAAAATATTACCAGCAACACCAGGCTTAATAGCGGTGCAAGGCGCATCAGCAGTGCTTTATTGATTCTGCGCGATTTGCCCGGTTGTGAGGCGGGAGTTAATGAGTCAGTCATGATTCAGTCCTCTAACGTCGCATATTTCATGATGTTTTCCTGAGTGGCGCTGGTGTTATTTAGCTCACCGGTAATGCGTCCGCTGCGCATTACCAAAATGCGATCGCACATGCCAATAATTTCCGGTAATTCCGAGGAGATCATGATGATAGATTTCCCTTTTGCCACCAGTCGGTTCATTAATTCATAAATTTCCAGCTTTGCACCCACGTCAATACCGCGCGTCGGCTCGTCGAAAATGAGGATGTCGGTGTCTTTACACACCCAGCGTGCAATAATAATTTTTTGCTGATTCCCACCGCTTAAATGCAAAGCCGCCTGTTGTAAATGTGGCGTTTTAATACGCAGGGTTTTCACTAACTGCTCGCTGGTTTCCCGGCATTGTTTTTCTTTTACGATGCCAAATTTATCGGAATAGGCAGGAAAATTACCGAGCATAATATTCAGCTCGACAGATAAGCCCAACGCGAGACCTTCTTTTTTACGATCCTCGGTTAAATAGCCAATGCCTTGCTCAATGGCCTGTGAAACATGATTAATCTTGATTAATTTCCCGTTGAGCCAGACTTCGCCGCCGTTAATTGAGTCAGCACCAAATATTGCGCGTGCAAGCTCTGTTCGACCAGCGCCCATCAATCCTGACAGACCGAGGATTTCGCCACGATTGAGCGAAAAATTAATATCGTACAGCACATCCTTACGCTGAAGATTTTTTACCTCCAGCACTTTTTGTGTTCCGGTAAACGGCGGGCGGCGCGGGTAAATATCACCCAGCTTGCGGCCCACCATCATGGTTATCAGATCGTTAATCTGCACGGTTTCGTAATCGACGGTGGCGATATACTCCCCGTCGCGCATCACGGTTGCCCGGTCCGCAATCAGCGCCAGCTCTTCCAGGCGGTGGGAAATATAGACCACGCCGGTGCCCTGTTCCTTAAGCAAGCGGGTAACACGAAACAGGCTGTCGATTTCGCTCTCGGTCAGCGCCGCGGTGGGTTCATCCATAATCAGCACTTTGGCATTAACGGAAATTGCTTTGGCAATTTCTACCATCTGCTGTTGAGCAACCGTCAGATCCGCCACGCGACTGTCCGGTTTTATTTTCAGGTTTAATTTCGCCAGGATCTCGCTGACCTGAGCGCGCTGCGTTTTTGCATCCAGCTGCCAGCGGTTTTTTTTACAAAACTCGCGGCCAATAAAAATATTCTCTTCCACGGTCAGATCGGGAAAGAGATTAAATTCCTGATGAATAATAGTAATGCCAAGGTTTTGCGCTTCCAGCGGGCTGGAAAATTGCACTGTATTATTCTCGAAAATAATTTCGCCCTCATCCGCACGATACACGCCGGAGAGTATTTTCATCAGCGTTGATTTACCCGCGCCATTTTCCCCAAGCAGGGCATGGACTTCACCACGACGTAGATTAAAACTGACATTACTTAACGCCAACACTCCCGGAAAGCGTTTAGTAATATTATTCATCTGCAAAAAAGTGTCTGACATGCGCTTGCCCTTAAATCAGGTGTCGCGGTCTAAGGAAACGGGAAAGACAGATGCCGCCGAATGGATGATGGACTGGCATGGTTAATATCTTCCCGCCCGGTCCGTATGGCATATATTCCGTTTGATGACGTTTAGCTAACTCGAATTAGCTTTTGCGCTTTAAACCTATTCAAACTCCTGCGGACAGACAAATACTTTGCTTTCAAATTGTGACGCTGCGCAATCTCAATAAGATATCCTTTTGAATGAATAGAAGTTTATTGCTGAGCGCTGAATCGTATTTTCATGCGCTCTCCCGCTTTACCACACGAGTCGTGAAAAAGGTCACAGTTTGCGCAAAAATTTATTGTTTAATTTTACTGCTGATACCTATGCTAATTCGAGTTAGCAAAATTAATTATATTCTGTCGTTAATCCGTTCTGCCTTAGCCAGCGCGGTGAAGCCGTATCGACCCGAGCATGTAAAAAAGATTCATCGACATGAGGAATCACAATGAACCGAATCAGGAATTTACCAAAAGTTGGCATCCGCCCGGTGATTGATGGCCGCAGAATGGGCGTGCGGGAATCTCTTGAAGAACAAACCATGACTATGGCCCGGGTCACGGCGCAGCTTATCGCCGAACGGCTGCGTCATCCCGGTGGGGAAAATATCGAATGCGTGATTGCCGACACCTGCATCGCCGGCATGGCCGAGTCTGCCGCCTGCGAGGAAAAGTTCAGCAGTCAGAACGTCGGGCTGACCATCACCGTTACGCCGTGCTGGTGTTACGGCAGCGAAACTATCGATATGGACCCGATGCGCCCGAAAGCTATCTGGGGTTTTAACGGCACCGAACGTCCGGGTGCGGTTTATCTGGCCGCGGCGCTGGCGGCACATAACCAGAAAGGACTGCCTGCGTTTTCTATTTACGGCCACGATGTGCAGGATGCCGGCGACACGAGCATTCCGGCTGACGTAGAGGAGAAACTGCTGCGCTTCGTCCGGGCGGGGCTTGCGGTAGCCAGTATGAAGGGCAAAAGCTACCTCTCGCTGGGCGGCGTGTCGATGGGTATTGCCGGCTCCATTGTCGATCATCCTTTCTTTGAGTCTTTCCTCGGCATGAAAGTGCAGGCGGTGGATATGACCGAGCTGCGCCGCCGTATCGATCAGAAAATTTATGACGAGCAGGAGCTGGAGCTGGCTCTCGGCTGGGCGGATAAGCACTTCCGGTACGGCGAAGATAAAAACGCCGAACAGTACCGCCGTAGTGACGAGGCTAACAGAGCAATCCTGCGTGAAAGCCTGCTAATGGCGATATGCATCCGGGACATGATGCAGGGTAATAAAAAGCTGGCAGACATAGGGCGCGTGGAAGAATCTCTGGGCTACAACGCCATTGCGGCGGGCTTCCAGGGGCAGCGTCACTGGACGGATCAATACCCCAATGGCGATACGGCAGAGGCGCTGCTGAACAGTTCGTTTGACTGGAACGGCGTACGTCAGCCCTGTGTCGTCGCTACCGAAAATGACAGTCTGAACGGCGTCTCTATGCTCTTCGGCCATTTGCTGACCGGCACGGCTCAGGTTTTTGCCGACGTGCGTACCTTCTGGTCACCCGCAGCGGTGCAGCGCGTTACCGGCCAGACCCTTACCGGACGTGCGGAGCATGGCATTATTCACCTGATCAACTCCGGCTCTGCTGCGCTTGACGGCACGTGTCGCCAGCAGGACGCCGAAGGTCAGCCGACCATGAAACCCCACTGGCAAATCAGCCAGCAGGAAGCGGATGCCTGCCTCGCGGCAACCGAATGGTGCCCGGCTGTGCATGAATATTTTCGTGGCGGCGGTTACTCCTCGCGCTTCCTTACTCGCGGCGGCGTACCGTTCACCATGAACCGCATCAATATAGTACGCGGCATTGGCCCGGTATTGCAGATTGCCGAAGGCTGGAGCGTCGATTTGCCGCAGGAGGTTCACGATACTCTGGACAAACGTACCGACTCGTCTTGGCCGACCACCTGGTTTGCTCCGCGCCTGACCGGTAGCGGGCCGTTTAAAGACGTCTGGTCGGTAATGGCGAACTGGGGGGCTAACCACGGCGTGCTGACCGTCGGCCACGTTGGGGCGGATCTCATTACGCTTGCCTCAATGCTGCGGATTCCGGTCTGTATGCATAACGTGGAAGAAGAGGTGATTTACCGTCCCACGGCCTGGGCTGCGCACGGGATGGACAGCGAAGGGCAGGATTATCGCGCCTGCCAGAATTACGGCCCGCTTTATAAACGTTAATGGCCCCAGGGGCTGCGCGCAGGTGCTGCCCCCGATCTCAAAGCAGGTGGCGCTATGAAGCAAGAAGCGGTTTTGGTTCTGGACTGCGGTGCAACCAACGTCCGGGCAATGGCGCTAGACAGGCAAGGGAAGGTTGTAGCAAAAGCAGCGCTGGCGAATGCAAGCCAGCCCGCGCAAGAAAATCCCGCATGGCATAGCTGGTCGCTCGATGAAATTCTTCGTCGTTTGCAGTTGTGCTGTCAGCAAATTATGCCGCGGCTGGAAGGATGGGAAATTCGTGCCGTCACCGTTACGACGTTTGGCGTGGACGGCGCGCTGACGGACGAAAACGGGCAGTTGCTGTATCCCGTTATTAGCTGGAAATGTCCTCGCACCACCGAAGTAATGGAGCGAATCGGCGAGTTGATCTCACCCGAAACGCTCCAGACACTCTCGGGCATTGGGCAGTTCAGCTTCAATACGCTTTATAAGCTGCTTTGGCTAAAGGAACATCAGCCCCGGCAGCTTCAGCGGGCTCACGCCTGGCTGTTCATCTCCTCACTTATCAACCAGCGGCTAACCGGCGAGTTCACCACTGACCGGACGATGGCAGGCACCAGCCAGTTGCTGGACGTGCGCGCAGAATGCTTTAGCGACACTATCCTCGGGCGTGTCGGTTTATCCGCATCGCTTTTTCCCCGCATGGTGGAGGCGGGTGAAATCGTGGGGCAGTTACTGCCAGCAATGGCTGACTGGTTAGGGCTGGCGCCAGGCACTCCGGTAATATCAACGGGGCATGACACGCAATTTGCGTTGTTTGGCTCGGGGGCAGATCTTGAACAGCCGGTGCTTTCATCCGGCACCTGGGAGATTCTGCTGGCGCGTTCGGCTTCGGTGAATACCTCGCTGCTGCCGCGCTATAAAGGATCGACCTGCGAACTGGATAGCCGCAGCGGGCTGTTTAACCCTGGTCTGCAATGGCTCGCCTCTGGCGTGCTGGAATGGCTGCGTCCGCTTTTCTGGCGCGGTGAAACGCCGCCCGAGGTATATCACAGCATGATGGCGGAAGCCGCTGCGCTGGCACCCGGTTCGGAAGGGGTACGCATGAATACTCATCTATTGGACGTCGGTAAACAGGCGGGCTGGCAGGGCGTGAACCTTAATACCAGTCGCGGGCATTTTTACCGTTCCGCATTAGAAAGTCTGTGCTGGAGGCTGCAGCGGAACCTTGGCGTGCTGGAATCGATTGGCGGCTTTAAGGCGCAGGAGCTTCTGCTGGTTGGCGGCGGGAGCCGCAATGCGCTATGGAATCAGATGAAAGCGGATGTGCTAGGGCTGCCGATAAAAGTGCTGGAAGACGCCGAAACAACCGTCCTGGGCGCGGCAATGTTTGCCTGGTACGGCTGCGGTGAGTTTGCCTCACCCGAGCAGGCCCGGGCGCAGATTACCTGTAACTATCGTTACTTTTATCCGGGCGAGCAGCGTGATGCCTATCGCGCCTTGCAGCCGGAAGGAGAGTGAAATGCTGAAGACAATTTCTCCCCTGATATCCCCGCAGCTGCTGAAAACGCTGGCGGAAATGGGCCACGGCGATGAAATCATTTTTGCCGATGCGCATTTTCCGGCGCATAGCCTCGGGCCGCAGGTGATTCGGGCCGACGGACTGTTAGTCAGCGATTTGCTGGCGGCCGTTATGCCTTTGTTCGAACTGGACAGCTATGCGGCGCCGTTGGTAATGATGGCTGCGGTAGCGGGCGACGAGCTGGATCCGGTCGTGGAACAGCGTTATCGCAGGGCGCTCTTTAAAGAGGAAGCGGGCCGCGCCATTGAACGAATCGAGCGCTACGCGTTTTATGAACGGGCGCGCAAGGCCTTTGCGATTGTGATAACCGGCGAGCAGGCAAAGTACGGCAACATCTTACTAAAGAAAGGGGTGACGCCGCAGAGGTAAGAAGCGCCAGGGCAACCGTTGAATTTATGCACGATAAGAAATGAAGGATATCAGGGAGTTGAATTTTTAAGCGAACAGTAGCAGGGGGAATTGCATCGCACCGGCGGGATGTGTAATATGCCCGCCAGTGCCGACTTAGCTCAGTAGGTAGAGCAACTGACTTGTAATCAGTAGGTCACCAGTTCGATTCCGGTAGTCGGCACCATTTCAAACTCTTCCCAAATCTCCCAAGTCAACTAAAAGCCCATATAGTGCGGCTTATAGCCCGTTTCTTATCTCCCATTATCAACTGACCTCAATCCAAATCAAATGCATGTTGTGGGCATAAGTGGGGCAGGGTGAGCAATGCAGGTGACAATTCCTGAACCGCTTTCTCAAAATGATTCTCGCAACAGCCAGGGACTATCAACCAGCACTTTTTCCCGGTGGCTGTCGCCGTTGATAATATGCAACGTACTTAAGCGCCCAATCTCATAATGCGGTAGCTGGACCGTGGATAGCGGGGGTAAAAACAAATTTCCAATCCCTACGAGGTTATCGTACCCAAGAACCGCAATATCCTGTGGAATTCGGATCCCCTGTGTCAACAGCGTCTGATAGACCATAAATGCAATACGGTCATTGCCACAGATCACCGAATCAAATTGCGGCTGCCCCTGATCGATATACGCCAGCAACATGTCCGGAATATCACGGTAGTGCTCGTCGCCATATTGCATATAGCAGTGCTCAAGCATATCGGGATTGATATTGGCTTCACGGCAGGCACGATCGAGCCCCCGACGGCGGCGAAGCGTCGCCAGATGGTTGACAGGTAAATGCAAGCAGAGGGGGCGACGGTACCCCGCCGCTAACAGCGCCTGCACTGCGGTGTACTGCCCTTGTTCATCGTTAGGAATATAGCTGGCAACCGGTTCTCCCTTGTTCTCGCAGTTGGCCAGTACGCAAGGGTGCTTCAGTAATTTAGGAGGGATACTCACTTCGCGCAGCCCCATGGTGGTGAAAATGATCCCCCCAGGTCGGTGTGCGAGTAGCAGATCGACAATATCGTCAGGATTATCATCAGTAAACATGTTAACCACGAAGCTATTCCAGCCATACGCGCGTGCGGTTTCCTCGATAGAGAGCGTAATTTCGACTGAAAAAGGAGTAGTGACAGTATCCAGCGCAAGCACGCCAATCGTTTTATTCCTGGAGCCGACACGACGAACCTGCCGGGCAGAGAGGTCCGGCACATAGTTTAGCTGTAAGATAGCCTCCTGCACCCGGGACAGGGTTTCAGGCTTTACGCGTTTCGGATCATTCAGCACCCGCGACACAGTCATTAGCGATACATTGGCCAGTCTGGCCACATCTTTTAAAGACGCCATACTCTTCCATTAAAGAAACTAACTATCCAACCCTGGTTTTGCACTCAATCCACCCCTTAACGGGTTGTGAGCAAACGGGATCCTATTCTAGGCATCGAACCCCGAGGAATGGCAAGCTACGATAAAAAATTTGATCTTGATCTCAATGTATAAATGTTAACGTTAACTTTTGTGATTAACATCGCCTATCAAGTCAAAATCCAGTGTATGCCAAAAATGTTAACGTTACCATCTTAGCATATCCTTCTTCTGAGATTACGTAGATGAAAAAAAGGCCTTCTCGCAGCTATCTTCTGCTCAGCGCTCTGCTGTTCTTTTTCTTTATGACCTGGTCCTCATCAAGTTCACTTCTCTCCATTTGGCTTCATCAGGAAGTAGGGCTAAAAGCGTCGGAAACCGGCATTATCTTTTCCGTTTTATCCGTATCCGCGCTTTTCGCTCAGGTTTGTTATGGTTTTATCCAGGACCGACTTGGCCTGCGCAAGCATCTGTTATGGTTCATCACGGCATTGCTGATCCTCTCCGGCCCTGCTTATCTGTTTTTTAGCTATTTGCTGAGCGTCAACATTCTGCTGGGTAGCGTGTTCGGTGGTTTGTTTATCGGGTTGACATTTAACGGCGGTATCGGCGTTCTGGAGTCCTATACCGAGCGCGTTGCGCGTCAGAGTACCTTTGAGTTTGGCCGGGCACGCATGTGGGGGTCTCTGGGCTGGGCTGTCGCCACGTTTTTTGCCGGGCTACTGTTTAATATCAACCCTGACCTTAACTTCCTGGTGGCCTCATGCTCAGGGATAATCTTCTTCTGCCTGCTGGTCCGCTTAAAAGTCGCGGCTCCGGCAAGCATGGAGAAACTCGAAATAGGCGCTAAAAAAGTCTCCCTGGAAGATGCCCTGCGTCTGCTCACTCTGCCGCGCTTCTGGGCGCTTATATTCTTCGTGGTCGGAACCTGCATTTACGGCGTATACGATCAGCAATTCCCGGTCTATTTCTCTTCACAGTTCCCGACATTAAGAGAAGGGAACGCGATGTTCGGCTATTTAAACTCCTTCCAGGTCTTTCTGGAGGCAGCGGGTATGTTTTGTGCGCCATGGCTGGTTAACCGCATTGGCGCTAAAAATGGCCTGATATTCGCAGGGATGGTGATGGCACTGCGCATGATCGCATCCGGGCTGGTGGAAGGACCACTGCTCATTTCAATTACCAAACTGCTTCACGCTGTCGAACTGCCGATATTGTTAGTCGCCATTTTTAAATACAACAGTCTGAATTTCGACAGGCGTCTGTCCTCCACCATTTATCTGGTGGGATTCGCCTGCACCAGCTCAATGATTGGTACCGTATTATCCCCGCTGGCAGGCTTTAGCTATGAGAAATTTGGCTTCGCCCAGTCCTATCTGATCATGGGCATTATGGTGTTCTGCACCACGTTTATTTCCATTTTCCTGTTGCGCTCAAATAAGCCCTCATCTGAGCCATCCTTTCTGCAGCAAAACGCTGTGTAATGTACTGAGAGTAAAGACGATGACATCCTTATTAGAACAGGCTGAACAGACGCTTGAAAAAGCACAATCCGCTATTAATCCGCGCTGGTATCCGCGGTATCACCTTGCCGCTCGCGCAGGCTGGATGAATGATCCTAACGGCCTGGTATGGTTTGACGGTTGGTATCACGCGTTTTATCAACATCACCCCTATTCCCCTGAATGGGGGCCGATGCACTGGGGGCACGCCCGCAGCAAAGATCTGCTGCACTGGGAACATCTGCCGGTCGCGCTGACCCCGGAAGGCCCGGCGGATAAAGACGGCTGCTTCTCCGGCTCCGCCGTGGTGGACGGCGATACGCTGGCGCTGATTTATACCGGACATAAATTTCACGGTTCGGCAGACACAGACGACAATCTCTACCAGGTGCAGTGTCTGGCAACCAGCCGTGACGGCATCCATTTTGAACGGCATGGCAGGGTGATTGATACACCGCCAGGACTGCATCATTTTCGCGATCCGAAGGTGTGGCGCGAAGGTGAGTTCTGGTACATGGTTGTCGGCTCCCGCGTGGAAAACACCGGCCAGGTGCGCCTGTACCGCTCCACCGATCTCCGCGAATGGCACGACGAAGGTATTTTCGCCGAGGCTGAAGACGGCATGGGCTTTATGTGGGAATGCCCGGATTTCTTTACCCTGGGAGGGAAGCGCGTCCTGATGTTCTCCCCGCAGGGGATAGCGGCGGAAGGGTATCACTATCGCAACCTCTTCCAGAGTGGCTATTTACTCGGGGAATGGCAGCCAGGACAATCGTTCACCCATAACGGACAATTTATTGAGCTGGACCATGGCCACGACTTTTATGCTCCGCAAAGTTTTCTGACCCCGGATAACCGCCGCATTGTCATCGGTTGGCTGGATATGTGGGAATCGCCGATGCCCGAACAGCAGGATGGGTGGGCCGGTATGCTCTCTCTCCCGCGCGAATTATGCCCTGGCGACGATCATCGTGTGAGGATGAAACCCGCTGACGAAGTCACCGCGCTACGCGGTAGCTATTATCCCACGCCCATTCGCTGCCTGAATAATCAAAAAGCCTTTGTCGCGGCGGATGCCGAAGCGGTCGAGGTGCAGCTGGCATGGGATCTGAGCGCGTCTACGGCTGAACAGTTTGGCATTGCGTTGGGCGACGGGCTGAGAATTTACGTCGATAACCAGGCCCTGCGTCTGGTGGTGGAGCGTCGCTATCCGGAATATTCACTTGACGGTGCGCGCAGTATTCCGCTGCCAGCAGACAGCTTACTGTCACTGCGAATTTTTATTGACCGCTCATCAGTGGAAGTTTTTGTTAACGATGGTGACGCTTGCTTAAGCAGCCGAATTTATCCGCAGCCGGACCAGCGCGATATTTCACTGTTTGCGAATCATGGTGTTGCCTTATTACAAGATGCCGGATACTGGTCTTTGGATAAATAATTCCGCTCAGTTTCGACGTTTTTATTATTTTGTAAGCTTTTTATTTCTGCCAGTCTCTGGCTGGCATGTTATTGTCTGGAATAATGAGCTAGCGAAATGGATGGAATATTAAAGCCTCAACATCGCATTAGCGCGATAAATAAAAGCATATTCGCTTCAAGTAAACAGACGCTGGCATTGATGCCGTCATTGGTGGCATCAATGCCATTGCTGAAGAAACCACAGCACAGCCAGCAACTTATGCAGGAAACTATCAAAGCTATTTTCAAGATGAATCTGACACCAAAATAACGAGTACATCACCGGCAAAAAAGGTTATTGCCGTAGCTTAGGGTTATTGGGTATATAAAAGTCAGGTGAGGACTATGATTTCAATAGCGTAGTTTCATATTCAAATAATGGCCGAGTAAGCAGGTAAGATTGAAGTGGGGAATCATTGTTACTTTAACTTGCTTACCACGCAGTAATACTTTTAGGTCCGCTTATGGCTGTGAGTTCAACCGATGGATGCAACACACTTATTGAACCGCTCATCGGAATTATGGGAAAAACCGGTGCGGGTAAATCCAGCCTGTGTAATGCCCTGTTTCAGGGGAAGTGAATCCGATCGGTAATGTCATACCTGCACACGCCATGCTTTACGCTTCCGACTGCACAGTAGCAACCATTGTCCCATTCTGGTTGATTTACCGGGCGTGGGTGAAAGCCAGCAACGTGACAAGGAATATACCGCGTTGAACCGACAGATACTGCCAGAACTGGATCTGCTCCTTTGGGTTACCAG
Organism: Buttiauxella sp.; assembly: GCA_032051265.1. Taxonomy (GTDB): domain Bacteria; phylum Pseudomonadota; class Gammaproteobacteria; order Enterobacterales; family Enterobacteriaceae; genus Dryocola. The sequence continues at coordinate 559,037 of DAMBYU010000002.1, read as the reverse complement.
GGTTGATGACCGTGCATTGTCTGTGAGCTTCTTTTACAAATAGCTTTTATGAGACACTTCACAAACATGATAACATTATATTGTTATAACAATTGGAGGTAATAATAACTAAAAGGACTCTGTATGAATTACAACCTGGTGGGTAATGCCATTGTGAAGCACTGCGGTGGCTTAGCGAACTTTATCCACGTCACAAACTGCATGACCCGGGTACGTATGACGATAGGCGACCAGACGCAGGTGGATATGCAGGCGCTTAAAGGTATTGATGGTGTACTGGGCGTGGTGGAGGACGATACGTTGCAGGTGATTGTCGGGCCGGGAAAATCGTCCAAAGTCGCGACCATTATTAACGATCTGCTTAAGGGACAGCCTGTGTCTGATACGCCGCTGGGCGAAGTTGAGTTAAAGGCAAAACAGGCGCGGGAAAAGGCCAAAAAGCAGACCCGCACCAAAGTTATTCTGAAGCACATTGCCAATATCTTTGTGCCGATTCTGCCATCGCTTATCGCCGCCGGGATCCTGATGGGAGTCAACAACGTGCTGGTCAACTCTGCGGCCTCCTGGGCGATGGCGAATCATATTGGCGCGATTGGCGATCTTTCTCCCACGCAGGTTGTGCTCGATCAGCGTCATTTACTGGGCCTGAGCCACTTTCTGGATATCCTGACGAAGGCGTTGTTCGGTTTCCTGGCGATTTATGCGGGCATAACGTCGGCACGTGAATTTGACGGCAATATCATTATGGGCGGTCTGCTTGGGGCAATCACCATTGCACCGCAACTCTCCGCGCTTGGGCTGGTGCCGGGGCAGGGCGGACTGATTGGCGTGATCTTCTGCGTCTGGCTGATGTGCCTGGTGGAAAAGCAGGTGCGCAAAGTGGTGCCGGATATTCTCGATGTGGTGGTTACGCCGACCATCGTGCTGCTGATTATGGCCAGCGCGCTGCTATTTGTGATTATGCCCGCAGCGGGCATCGTATCGGACGGTATTCTGCACGGTCTTAATGGCCTGCTGGCGAAAGGGGGGATTGCGGCGGGCTTTGTCCTCTCGGCGCTGTTTCCGTTTCTGATATCGCTGGGTCTGCATCACGGTCTGTTTCCGATTCATATTGAAATGATTAACGCCACCGGGCACGCGCCGCTGTTCGCCATTCAGATTATGTCAAATGCCGGGATGGTTGGTGCGGCGACGGCGGTTCTGCTACTGACACGCGATCCGGTGATGAAGAAAATCGCCAAAGGGGCAATTCCGACATCTATCCTTGCGGTCGGAGAACCCACGATTTTTGGCGTCAATATTCCGGCGGGCTTTGCGTTTATCACAGGCTCCATCGGCGCAGGGTTTGGCGGCGTGATGGTAGTGCTGCTTGGGGTTTCCACCAACGGCGTCGGCGCGGCGGGGTTATCTGCGCTGCCGCTTATCGCCGACGGTAAATATCTACAATACATTCTTTCATGGCTTGTTGGCTGTACGGCGGCTTTTGTGCTGACCTGGATTGTTGGCAAAGTACGCGGCTACGACAAAGAAACGGCATAAGAGATGACAAGGGAGAGTAAAAAATGAAAGCGATCATGCTGATGTTCGATTCGCTGAACAAACGTCTGCTGTCCGCATACGGAAGCGATAGCGCCATTACGCCAAATTTTCAGCGGCTGAAAGAGAAAACGGCGCGGTTTGATAATTTCTATGTCGGCAGCATGCCGTGTATGCCCGCGCGCCGTGAATTGCACACCGGGCGCTATAACTTTTTGCACCGCGGCTGGTCGCCGCTGGAGCCTTTCGATGACTCAATGCCGGAGCTACTGAAGAAAAGCGGTATCCATACGCATCTGGTAACCGACCATAAACACTACTGGCGCGACGGTGGAGCGACCTACCACTCACGATACAACACCTATGAATTTGTCCGCGGCCAGGAAGGGGATGCCTGGAAAGGCGTGGTGGATAAACCGGAATACCGTTATGAATCCGGTGAACCGGAAGAGATTAAACAGCGGCGCCTTACCAGCCGGGTGCAGCACCAGATTAACGTGCAGTTTATGCAAAACGAAGAGGATCATCATCTGGCGCGGACAATCAATAAAGGTCTGGCGTTTATTGATACCAACCACGCCTGCGACAACTGGTTTTTACAGCTGGAATGTTTTGATCCGCACGAACCGTTCTTTGTGCCGGAAAAATACCTCAGGATGTATGGCATCGACGATCCGGCGCAATTTGACGGCTGGGCACCTTACTATTTTGTGACCGAAAGCGAAGAGCGTAAAAGTACGATTCAGAACTATTACAAAGCGCTGCTGACGATGGTGGACGCTTACGTTGGACGCGTGCTGGACTATATGGATCGTTACGACCTGTGGCAGGATACGATGCTTATCGTCAACACCGATCACGGTTTCCTGCTGGGCGAACATGAGTGGTGGGGTAAAAATATCATGCCGCTGTATAACGAAGTGGCGAATATTCCCTTCTTTATGTGGCATCCGGATTACCCCTGTGCGGGGGAATCCCGCCGGGCGCTGGCACAAACTATTGATATTCCGGCAACGCTTCTGGACTACTTTGGACTGGAAAAACCGGTGGATATGCAGGGCGTATCGTTAATTCCGGCGCTGCGCGATGACACACCGGTACGCGATTATGCGCTGTTTGGCTACCACGGTTGCCACGTCAATATTACCGATGGCCGTTACGTTTATATGCGCTCGCCGACCGTTCAGGGTATTGACGAGCTGTATGAGTACACGCTGATGCCAACCCGCATCAACCGCCGCTTTACGCCAACAGAGCTACAGAACATGTCGCTGCATGCGGGGTTTGATTTTACCAAAGGCTGCCCGGTGATGAAGGTGCCTGCGGAATCCGTCATGACCCGCGATGCCGATCGTTTTGGTCATCGCTTATACGACCTTGCTGCGGATCCTTCGCAGCAGACCCAGAGCCATGATGCTGAGGTGGCGCGGCGCCTGCGGGATCGCATGGTGGTGATGATGGAACAGAGCGATGCGCCTGGCGAATTGTACACCCGCTACGGCCTTGACGACGCGCAGAGCGAGCTGCTGGGGCGTGATCCGCATCTGCTGCCGGAGCTGGCTGAGTTTACGCCAAAGGTTCGCTACGGGCTGTATGCATTACTGCAACATCTCGAAGGCAACGGCCAGCATAATCTGGTGGAGCGGCTTAAAGCGCGCTGTCATCCGAGCTGGAATCAGGAAAATCTGTGGGATTTTGTGCAGAACGATGTTCCGCAGGAGCAGCATCAGAGCGTGTATTATAAGATGGCACTAGAAATGCGTCTTGATTGAGTTGTGTCCCGGCGGCGCGAGCCGCCGGGAAAAAGGAGTAGAAGTGAATGAAAGAAGAACTGGATTATTCTCGCGGCGCGAAACCGTTATATGCGCAGTTATACGACATCCTGCTGTCTCGCCTCAAAGCGGGGGAATACAAAAAAAACGACGTTTTGCCCACAGAGGCCGAGTTTGAAGAGCGTTTTGGCGTAAGCCGCATTACGGCGCGGCGGGCGCTGGCGGAACTGGCGGCGAAAGGGCTGGTAAAACGCCAGGCTGGCATTGGTACGATGGTTATCAGCACTTCTGAGAAACAGGACATCAAGACCCGTATCCGGCTTGTAGATGGCCAACAGCAACATCCAATCTCACGTAAAAACCTGACGCTGGAATCGCTGTTGCCACCAGAAGATGTTGCCCGCGCTTTCGGGCTTGAAGACAAGACTAAAATCCAACGGCTTATTCGCACCATTTTCAGGGAAAATGAACTCCCAGCCCAAGTGAATTATATATGGCTGACGCCTCGTCTTGGGTCCCTGACGCTTGAGGCGTTTGACGGCGGCTTGTATAGCCTGCTTGAGCAACGCAATGAAAATATCGATAGCTATCAGGACATCATTACCGCAGAGCTGCCCACAGCGGCCGATTGCGAAATATTGCAAATCAGTCCTGCTGAACCCATTCTGGTGAAAACTCGCAAAGGCTATAACGATCGTGGCGATCTGGTGGAATTTAGCTACGCAAAGCACCTTGCCAACTGTTATCAGTACATTGTCGAGAATAAACGATGAGCTGGAAATCGCAGGGGAAGGCCCCGGATTACCGTTTCTCTTTGGCTAATGAGCGTACTTTTCTCGCCTGGATCCGCACCGCGTTGGCCTTTATGGCCGGAACTATTGGCATCGATCAGCTAGCGCCTAATCTGGCACCGTCTGAATGTCGAGAACTGCTGGTCGCCGCGCTTGGTATGACAGCCGCCGTGCTGGCCTGGTATGCCTGGCGACGCTGGGTGTGCAATGAATGCGCCATGCGCAACGATGTCGCACTGACCTACCCGCGGATACTGTTCTGGCTGAGCTGCGGCCTGGCGGCGGCGATTTTACTGACGCTGGCTACCCTGATCCTGTTATGAGCGAAGATTTACGCTCCCGCGATCCGGGGCTGCAACCGGAACGTACCGCGCTCGCCTGGCACAGAACCGCGTTCACAACTCTGATATTCTCACTGGCGGCAGTTCGCGTTGCGTTTTCCCGCGGTGATATCGTTTCTGGTGCGCTAAGCGGCGTTGGTGCAATACTGGCGCTGATGCTGGTGGGGATCTCTTATCACCGGCAGAAGACGATTGTTATTGATGCAGCACTCACGACGCCCTCTTCGGTGCTGGCTAAGCGTTTGATTAGCGCGGCGCTGTGTCTGGTATCGCTCTCGCTGGCATTACCAGCAGTAATCAATTTGATTGATAAAGGAGATTTCTGACATGGCGGTAACGGGTTGCCACGTAATGGCAAAACCGAGCGGCTCGGTTTGTAATATTGATTGTACCTATTGCTTCTACCTTGAAAAAGAGGCGTTGTACCCTGAGCGGAACAAGAACTGGCGTATGTCCGATGAGACGCTGGAGAAATTTATTCAGCAGCATATCGCCGCACAAAGCGATGACTACGTTAATTTTGCGTGGCAGGGCGGCGAGCCGACCATGATGGGCTTGTCGTTTTTTCATCGGGTTGTCGAACTGTGTGAAAAATATGCTAACGGCAGGAGAATAGGTCATTCTCTGCAAACTAACGGTATTTTGCTGAATGACGAGTGGGCGCGCTTTTTTGCAGAACACGGGTTCCTGATTGGCCTGTCGATTGACGGCCCGGCGCATCTGCATAACCAGTATCGCGTCAACCGCGCCGGAAAGGGAACGCATGAGCAGGTGATGGCGGCGATGGCTTTGCTGCGGGCGCACCAGGTCGAATTCAATACCCTGACGGTGGTCGGGAAACATAACGTTGGCCACGCGCGGGAAGTGTATGAATTCTTGCTGGCGGCGGGTTCCCGCTATATCCAGTTTATTCCGCTGGTTGAGAGAATAAGCACGGAGGCGTCAACCGTATTGAACCTGGTGATGCCGGGCGAGAGTGCTGCAACGCTTGCTTCGTGGACGGTACCTTCGTGGCAGTATGGAGAGTTTCTCAACCAGATCTTTGATATATGGATCCGTCGCGATGTGGATCGCGTCTACGTACAGATGTTTGACGTCGCGTTGTCGGCCTGGACGGGGCAGCCTCCAGTACTGTGCGTACATGCGGAAACCTGTGGGCACGCGTTTGCGCTGGAGTCGAATGGCGATCTGTATAACTGCGATCATTTTGTCTATCCCGAGCATTTGCTGGGAAATATTCACCAGCACAGCATTCAGGAGCTGAATAACAGCGAGCGGGCCATTGCGTTCGGTCAGGCGAAACGGGAGACGTTAACTCCCGACTGCCGTCGCTGCGATTACCGTTTTGTCTGTCAAGGCGGCTGTCCAAAACACCGCTTTGCCGTGTCGCCTACCGGGCATCCTGGGCATAACTACCTCTGTGCCGGCTATAAACACTTTTTCCAGCATGTTACGCGCTATATGAACGTCTGGCGGGAATTGTTAGATCAGGGATATCCGACGCCCGCGATTATGCAGTGGCTGGCGCAGGAGAAGCATAAAGAGGCGGTAGTGGTGGGGCGAAATGACCTCTGCCCGTGCGGAAGCGGTAAGAAACATAAGAAATGCTGCGGTTGATATAAAACCGCAAAATTTTCCAAAGTTTTCAACATAAAGCGGGGGCACAAAAGGGAGGCGTTTATAAGGATGAAGCAAGAAAATACCTGTATTTATCAATGCGTAATTAGAGCAGGTTTCGCCTCAGTCTCAAACCGCTTCCCCTCTTTTACTTTCAAATCCAGCCTTGTTGACTGGCTAACCAGACCACGATTGCGACCACAATCAAGACTATAGTTGTTTTTCTCATGGCTATTCCTCGGTAACCAGCCAGAAATCGGCTTCGTCAAACATCTCTTCAATCAGACGGTTGATCCTTTCCTTTTCGCTCTTGGTGCAGTCGCTGTTAACGGCGTTGGCCTGCATGGGCTTCACTCTCACTTCGGCATCGGGAAACAGGGTGGACATCCGACGGGTAAGTTCAGCAAGGATCTTCTCATTTGCACCCGGCAGACCGGCCACGTTTCGTTTGTCATAAACCAGTTCAACGTACATTCATAAACCTTCCATAAAGCTGTATTTATATACAGTAATGAATCCTGGTTACAAGGGCAAGCATTATCGTTTGAAAGAAACGGGAACCTGCGGTTCCCGTGACAAAACTATTTGTCTGCACGCGTCATTAAACGAATGGCCAGCCCGCCCGCTGCGGCAAGGGTTGCCAGGGCGACCAGGCCCGACCAGCCAACGTTTTCCAGCACTGTGCTTCCCAGCGCCGCGCCTGCCGCCATGCCGATAAACACCACGGTGAACATAATCGCGTTCAGGCGGCTACGGGCTGCCGGATTAATGGCATAAATAATCGTCTGGTGCGCAATCAGCGACGCCTGAATGCCAAGATCGAACCCTATCGCGCTTAATACAATTACCGCGAGTTGGGCAGGCGCCGGCAACAGCGGCAGAATAAACATCAGGGCGAATGAAATCACCACAATAGCCGAGGCAACTTTGGTGACAAAGTTTGCGCCGCGACGGTCCGCCAGCGTGCCTGCCAGCGGAGCAGCAAGCGCCCCTGCAGCACCCGCCAGGCCAAAAGCACCGGCTACCGCGCTTCCCAGCTGATAACGTTCTGCGAGCATGATCGCAAGCGTTGACCAGAAGGCGCTGAAGGCAACCGACAGCAGGCCTTGCGCCAACGCGGCGCGGCGCAGGGCTGAATAGCTCATCCACAGCTTGCCCAGAGAGAGCAGCAGCGCAGGATAGCGCAGCGTCGTTTCAGGTTTGAAAGAGGGCAGCACGCGCCATAGAGTCAACGTAACGATCCACATGCCCGCAGCGGCAATAGCATACACGCTGCGCCAGCCGAAAAGTTCGGCCACCACGCCGCTGAACACGCGTGACAGCAAGATACCAGCCAGCAGCCCGGTCATCACCATGCCGACCGTTTTTCCCCGGCTACTCTCCGGAGCAAGCGTTGCGGCGGCGGGAATAATATCTTGTGCAACGGTAGCGGCCAGCCCAATAGCCAGGCTGCTAAGCAGCAACAGAGGCCAGGAAGCGGCGAGGCCGCAAAGCAGTAAGGTGAGGGATAACAGCGAACCTTTCAGCAGAATGATACGACGGCGATCGAAACGGTCGCCCAGCGGGGCGAGCAGAAGAATACCAAGCGCATAGCCGATTTGCGTCAGCATAGGCACCAGCCCGATATCGCTGACGCCTGCCTTAAAGGCGGCGCCGATAATGCCTAACATCGGCTGGCTGTAATAGATGGAGGCAACGCTAATCCCGGCGCCTGCGGCCAGGAGAAAAATACTTTTGCTCGACAGCGCGTTGTCCGCGGCTGTGTTTACGCCTGGTAATGATGAAAGCTGGCTCATGGCTCGCTCCGAACGGGTGAATGTGCGGCCATTCTTGTCGTTTCCGGCATCAAGCTGTAGCCCCCGCAGAGGTAAAACTGTTATACACTTTACGTATGAAGAAAAATAACAGCTCCTCAGGCGATCGTATAACCATCCTGCAAACGTTTGTGCGCATTGTTGAAAGCGGCAGTCTTTCTGCTGCGGCCGCACAACTGGGAACGTCGCAGCCGACCATCAGCCGCCGTCTGCAAATGCTGGAGCAAACGCTTGGCGTAAAGTTAATTCAGCGCACAACGCACAGCATGAAGCTGACGGATGACGGCGAGCGCTGCTATCAGCATGCGCGCAGGCTCATTGAGCACTGGCAGCTCATGGAGGATGAGGTGAGCGGGGTACGGGATGAACCCGTCGGCGTGCTGCGTGTTCGCGCGCCGCATGCTTTTGGTCAGGATCAGCTCATCGGGCCGCTGGGGGATTATCTTCAGCGCTATCCGCAGATAAGCATTGAGTGGATCCTTAACGACCATTCGCCAGATTTTATTCCCGAAGGCGTTGACTGCGCGATTCATGTCGGGCCGGTTACCGATCCCAACGTAGTGGCGGTATTGCTTGCAGAAGTGCCGCGCATCGTCGTCGTCGCCCCTTCATTGCTGGCAGGCAATCTCCCGGTAAAAGAGGTGGCTTCTCTGGCGCGCCTGCCGTGGATTGCGCTGAACACTTTTTATCGCAATGAAGTGACGCTTTACCATACGGCTCGCGGCGAACCTTTCCGCTTTGATATCTCCCCACGACTCAGTACCGACAGTCTTTATGCGGTACGTAAGGCGGCGTTGAACGGGCTTGGGGCCGCCATGGTTTCTTCCTGGGTGGTTAAAACGGATCTGGAAGAGGGCGCATTGCAGCATGTGCTGCCAGACTGGCAGTCCGCGCCGCTGCCAGTTTATCTGCTTTATCCTTACGCCAGCTATTATCCAGCCCGCCTGCGAAAATTTATTGAACTGATGAAAGAAGTGATGCCCGCTCTTACCGGCACAAGGCCTCCGATGAGGAAGGGGAAAGATGTTCAGGTTTAGAGCGGGCATGAATTACGCAGCAGGGGTCTGGTAATGAAAAAACAGCATCGCCAGGTCGCCGTCAGGTAATATTGCTTCCTGATAGTTGCCCTTTGTCAGCGAACCGATAGCCGAGCGCCAAAATTGCTGAGCAGGCTTGTTTTCTAACAGGACTCGCGTTTGCCACAGTCCGGGCATTCTGGTAACTGCCTCGTGAAACGCCGCCTTCCCGATACCCTGACCCTTAAATTTTTTTAGCACGAAGAACTGATCGATATCGTATCGCGCCAGGTTTAATGGATAGCGCCTAAGCAAGCAGAAACCGGCCAGTTCGCCACAATAATAAATCAGCCAGGGCCAGTGATCGTCCCGCAGCCAATGGGGATCGAGCAGCGATGGGCTATAGCTATAGCGCCCGTCGTCACCACAGGGCCACTTGCCTGTTTCTGCCAGATCGTAAACGTAGTAATTAAATAAATTCTCTACAATGTTGCGATGTTTTCCAGCCGGAATCAGGGATACCTTATTCATAGCGATCCTTTAATATTTGCCCCATATTATTTTATGAGCTAACGGGAGATGGGGTTTGTCATAAAAGCTTATTCTTGCCATTTATACTTTATTTGCCGCTTCGCTTAATAGGGCGAAAAATAAAAATTTATCCCTTCTCGCAGCCGTACTCTTTTGGCTAATTTAACCTCTCCCCTTATCTTACAGACGCTTAGCCATCCAGACCCGAATCCTTTAAGTGAAAATAATCCTTGCTTAATATATGAGGGCATGCGTAAATGCGCCATCGGTTTGCAACACAGACCTTATGAAAGCAGTTTTAGTAAAGCAGTTCACAATAGATACCCTTCTTCGTGAGTCTCCTCCTAAGTGCCTAAATAAGAAACGCTCTGTAATACAGACCACGTTCGCCACGTTAAGTGGCCAAATATATTGAGGAAGTATCTATGTCTAATAAAATGACTGGTTTAGTAAAATGGTTCAACGCTGAGAAAGGTTTCGGCTTCATCACTCCTGACAACGGCAGCAAAGATGTGTTCGTACACTTCTCTGCCATCCAGAGCAACGATTTCAAAACTCTGGACGAAGGTCAGAAAGTTGAGTTCACTATCGAGAATGGCGCTAAAGGCCCTGCAGCAGCGAACGTAGTTGCTCTGTAAGCCTTAAACGCTCGCTGTTTTCAGCGAACTAAAAAACCCGCTTATGGCGGGTTTTTGCGTTTCTGCGCGAGGGCAAAGCGGCGCGAATTTTTGCAAAAAGGCGATCTTCGTGCCAGGCTTAAAGAGAAAATTCATTTTCATTACAACCAGTTGGATTTTTTTTAAACAGGAGAGTTTATGGGTTTTTGGCGCGTAGTCATTACTATTTTGCTTCCACCCCTTGGCGTACTTATCGGCAAAGGATTTGGTTGGGCATTCATTTTGAACATCATCCTGACGCTGTTGGGCTACATCCCAGGTCTGATTCATGCGTTTTGGGTGCAAACCCGGGATTAACGCCGTCTCACCGCTATTCTGAAACCCGCTACGGCGGGTTTTGCGCTTTTATCACCGCTACTGTTTACAATTACAGCTAAGAATGTTCTGATATTTCGCGTAAGTGAACAGGACAAGAGAAGTGATATGTTTCAGTTAAAGCCGGGCACTCTGGCGATGATTATTGGTTCCCGAACTGACAGAGGCCGGGTCAATATTGGTAAAGCGGTTGAGTTATTTGGTTTATGTTTGCCGGGCGAGCGTTTTGTGAATCCGGTAACCGGCGTTATTACGCAGTTGCCGCTGGAGGCGAATTATCCCCTTTGGTTAGTCACCGGCGACGTAGTGGCGTTTGATGGACGAGCGGGATATGCCTTTGTCCGCGCCGAACACCTTATGCCGCTCGACAAGCCGTCCGTCTCGCAGAGGGATGAAAAGCAGGCCGTTCTTTAGCCTTCCGGATGGCGTAAAAAATCAGCCAGCACCAGCGCGTGATTTTGCGCTGTATTTTTTGCGCTATAAAGCAGAGTGACCGTTTCTTTCTGCGCACGTTTTGCCAGCGCTTTCGCTGCATCACCTGTCTGCTTAAGTTCATCCCGGTAGCATTTGCTGAACTCGTTGAAATCGATGGCTTCGCTGTGGAAGGCTTTGCGCAGCTCCGTCGAGGGTGCCAGCGTTTTGGCCCACTCATCATAGTGCAGCTCGGCTTTCTTTACGCCACGTGGCCACAGGCGGTCTACCAGCACCCGGTAGCCATCCTCCTGAGCGGCTTCATCGTACAGGCGTTTGCAGCGGATCATTGCGGCTCCTTCTCGAACTCTTCTATTCGGCTTAGCAGCGCCGGGATCTGATGCTCGGCATAAATCTCGATGCCATACTGGCGGAGCAGCGCTGCCGCGACGCCTTCACCGGGTCGCGTGACGCCCTGAAAGCGCCCGTCATAAACCTTTTGGCTGCCGCAGGTCGGGCTGCCGTCGGTCATCAGGGCAAACTGACAGCCATTCTTCTGAGCGGTTTTAAGCGCCAGCCATGCGGCCAGAAGATAAGCCTGCGTAACGTCGCTGCCGTCGCTTTCCAGAATACGTGCTGCGCCAGATAAAGCGGCAGCGCCATCGCCTCCGGCTAGTTCCGCAGGTAATCGCGGGGTAGCCAGGCCTGCGGCAAGCTCGGGGCAATGGATGACCAGACGTTGCTCCTGCTGCCAGCGTTCCAGCGCAGCGGCAAACAACGGTTTATCGCTGCCGTTATAGCGTACTTTAAAGCCCATCAGGCAGGCGCTGACCAGAATTTTTGCTTTCATCGCTTAAGAGTGTTGGCGGGGTGAGGGTCTACGGTACTACAAGGCGATTAGCAATTTCCACCCTGTCAATTCCAGGCGTTGCCAGATAAACCCAATGTGGCTATTCTATGGTTCCTTATGTTGTTCCCTGCTTGCAAACATAAGGATAATCAAACAAATGCCAGCCTCCATCCTCAAATCCACACTTCGTATTGCGTTAGTCGGTGATTTTAATCCGGCGGTCATTGCGCATCAGGCTATTCCACAGGCTTTGGACAATGCGGCAGCGGTCGTCGGCGTGACCGCAGATTATGACTGGTTGCCAACGCCGGAAGTTATCAGTCCGGAAGATTTAATCGGTTACGACGCAATCTGGTGCGTTCCCGCAAGTCCCTATCAACATGACGACGGTGCGTTTCTGGCGATACGCTATGCGCGTGAAAATAATATTCCCTTTCTCGGGACCTGCGGGGGTTTCCAGTATTCAATCGTTGAGTATGCCCGCAACGTTATGGGCTGGGATGATGCGGGACATGCAGAAACGGACCGCGAAGGGCGGCTGGTTATTGCGCCATTAACCTGCTCGCTGGTGGAGAAATCCGACATTATTATGCTTGCGCAAGATTCAAAAATTGCCCGCGCTTACGGCACGACAAGCATTGAGGAGGGTTATCACTGCAATTACGGCATCGCAGAGCTTTTTACCGCAGCGCTTGAGCCATATCCGCTGAAAGCCACCGGTTGGGATAAGCAGGGCGAAATCCGTGCGGTGGAGCTGACCGATCATCCCTTCTTCGTGGGTACGCTCTTCCAGCATGAACGCAATGCTTTAAAAGAGCAGCCGGCTCCTTTGGTGGAAGCTTTGCTACGCGCGGCGCGATAATAAACGGGATTTGAGCAGGCGGGTAAGCGTTTCGCCACCCGCCAGCACGTTAGATCTTAGCCGCTCGTAGCAGCAGGAAAGGTGGGCGACGGCACTGAGTGGCAAGATCAGGCCGTAGCGCGACGGCTTCGTCTCGCGGTTTTGGCTCAAGCAGACGCGTGAGCGCAAAGCCGCTGTCCAGCAGCGTATTCACGTAAGTTTCTACCGTGCGATGATATTTTTGTACGTCATCCACAAACCAGGTGGTGTGTCGCAGCGTTTGTTCCTGATAATGGTCCACAGGCCAGACGTCGCCATTTTCATACGGCACCCAGCCAACCTGAAAGGCTGTACACATCGGATGCTCGACGGAAAATATAAACTGGCCGCCGGGTTTCAACGACGCACAAACCTTCGCGCACAGGGCTCGGAAATCCTCAATGTAATGCAGCGCCAGCGAAGAGAGCGCCAGATCAAACTGTTGCTCCTGAGCCTGAAACTGTTCGATGGCGAGATGCTGGTAGAGAATACTTTCGTCATGTGTGCTGGCGCTGGCCTGAGCCAGCATTTTCTCCGAAATATCCACACCCAGCACGCTGGCGGCTCCATGTTTACGGGCGTAGCGGGCAAAATCCCCGAAGCCGCAGCCGAGATCCAGAACCGACAGCCCGCCGAGCTCGGGGAGCAGGGAGTAGAGCGCAGGCAGTTCCAGTAAGCCGTTCAGGCCAGAATCGTTCTCGCGAAGCTGCCGATAATTTTCAAAAAAAACCGGGTCGTCAAATATATTCTGTGGTGCTGCGGGCTTAGCTTCTTTTTGCATTGTCGCTCTCCATGATGATGGTTTCGCTCAGGGCATCAGGCTCAGGCGTTAGCCGCAGAGCCAATTTCAGCGTTGCGGCCCGCCCAGGCACCAGATACCGCCATGGTTATAGAGAGTAACGCGCATCCGAGCAGAGGCAAGCGCCAGTCGCCTGAAACATCGTGGATTTTTCCCATTACCGGCGGGCCGAATGCCGCCAGTAAATAGCCCACGCACTGCGCCATACCGGAAAGAGCCGCCGCCTGATGCGCAGAGCCGGTACGCAGGCCGATAAATGACAGGCCCAGAATCATCGCCGCGCCTGAACCAAATCCGCCGATACAAACCCAGACGCCAGCGAAGTCAGGCAGCAACCACAGGCCGATGGTGCTCAGGCACCACAGCATCGCCATTAATACGGCGATGCCACGCTGATCTTTCAGGCGGCTTAACATCAGGCCGATAACCAGGCCGGGAACAGCTGTCGCCAGCTGTAACAGACCGTGCAGGGAGCCTGCCTGTGCTTCGCTGTATCCGTGGCTAATCAGGATCGAAGGCAGCCAGCCGATGATGACATAGTAAATCAGCGAGTTAATGCCCAGATACATCGTAACCTGCCAGGCGAGCGGCGAAGACCAGATCCCGCGGCTGTGCAGCGCGCTATTGCTGCTCAGATTAGCAGGCGTATGGTTCGCTAGCTGGGGCAGCCACAGCAGCAGCGCGACAGCAGGGAAGAGAATCAACGCCAGCAGCGCACCGTGCCAGCCGTAGCCGTGTAGCGCAACAGGCACCACCATCACGGAACCAATAGCCGCCGCAACGCCCATTGTCAGCGAGTACGCACCGGTCAGGCGCGCAACCTGGCCTGGGAAATCGCGTTTGATCAGGCTCGGCAGCAGCACGTTGCCCATCGCAATACCACAACCAATAATTGCGGTCCCGGTGTATAACGCCGCCGTGCTGCCGGCAGAGCGCAGGGCGATACCCGCACAGATAACGATCATTGCGCCAAATAAACTGCGCTCGGTGCCAAAGCGCCGGGCGATACCCGCCGCCATGGGGGAAACCATCGCAAAGGCCAGCAGCGGAAGCGTAGTCAGCACGCCGGTCTGAGCCGTGGTTAAGCCGAAGGCGTCACGCACCATATCCAGTAACGGGGCCGCGCCGGTAAAGGTGACGCGTAGCGTCGTGGCGATCGTCAGAATACCGAGCAGTAACAGGCCGCGCTTTTTTATGCTCGCTGAAGAGGAAGTCGTCATTTTTCATGTCCGTTAAAATCGAAGTCTAAAGATACACGCTTCTGTCAGTGAGCAAATCAACGTAAAATGACAGTTTATCCCTAAATTCGGACAGAATAATGGAGCGCGGTTTAGCCTTAGAAGGATTTGACCCGGACAGCAGCCTGCAACCTGCCCAGGCTTTTCGCATACGCGTGGCGGAAAGCCTGAAGGAAATACCCTTTCATCAGCACCGCAAAGGCCAGCTGATCGTTGCTTTGCATGGCGGAATAACCTGCGAGGTGGAGCAGGCGAGGTGGATGGTGCCGACGCAATACGCGGTCTGGATCCCCGGCTCAATGCCGCACAGCAACCGCGCCACGGCCAACGCGCGGATCTGCTTTTTGTTTATCGAACCCGGCGTCGTGGAGATGCCGGACCAGTGTTGCACGCTAAAAATCTCCCCGCTGGTGCGAGAGTTGATTTTGCATCTGGCCCGGCATCCCCACGACGAGGATGACACGCCTGCACAAAAACGCCTGGTTCAGGTCCTGTTTGATGAGTTACCGCACCAGCCGGTTGAGCAACTGCGCTTGCCGATGTCTCCCCATCCCAAAATCCGTCAGATGGCCGAAGAGCTGGCTCAGGCTCCCCAGGCGCGGCGAACGCTGGCGCAGTGGGCCTCGCTGCTGGCGATGAGCGAAAGAAATCTGGCCCGGCTGGTGGTTAAGGAGACGGGGTTAAATTTCCGCCGCTGGCGGCAGCAGCTACAGCTGATCATCGCCCTGCAATTATTAATCGATGGCGAAACGGTGCAAAAAGTGGCGGACAAGCTGGGATACGAGTCCACCAACGCTTTTATTACTATGTTCAGGAAATCGCTGGGAACGACGCCGGGACGTTACCTGGCGTCACTTACCTCTTGAGAGCGTTGCTCAGGCGGAATTGCGAGACGACTTCGCGCAGCCCGCGAGTCTGGTCAAGCAAGGCCTCCGCCGCCGCTGCCGCCTGGTTGACCATCGCTGCGTTCTGCTGCGTGGTGACGTCCATCTGGCTGATTGCGGTACTTACCTGCGCGATACCGCTGCTTTGCTCTTCGCTGGCATGAGTAATCTCGGCCATCAGGGCCGCCACGCGTTTTACATCCGTAACGGCGGTATTGATAGTTTTGCCAGCTTCGTTCACCAGTTCGCTGCCGTGCGTGACCTGTGAAACGGAGTTTTCAATCAGCACTTTTATCTCTTTTGCCGCGCCCGCGCTGCGCTGCGCAAGGCTGCGAACTTCCCCGGCAACCACCGCGAATCCACGTCCCTGGTCACCGGCACGCGCGGCCTCTACGGCGGCGTTAAGGGCCAGAATATTGGTCTGGAAAGCGATACCGTCAATGACGCTGATGATGTCGGTGATTTTGCTGGCGGAAGCGGAGATTTCGTCCATTGTCTGCACCACGCGGGCGACGACGGCGCCGCCTTGTTCGGCACTACGTGAGGCTGCTGTGGCAAGCTGGCTGGCGGCTTGCGCATTCTCGGCGTTCTGTTTTACCGTGGCCGTCATCTCTTCCATTGAGGACGCGGTCTGTTCCAGCGCGCTGGCCTGCTCCTCGGTGCGGGACGCCAGATCCACGTTGCCGCTAACAATTTCACCGGAGCTGTTGGTGATATGGTTGCTGCTCTGGTGCACGATATTAATGATCATCATTAACTCTTCACACATAGTCTTCATGGCGGCCATCACGCTTTGCGTATCGCCTTCCCGTACGGGAACATGGCGGGTCAGATCGCCATTGGCGACAGCATTGGCGATCTCAGCCACCTGCGCCGGTTCCGCGCCAAGCGATTTGAAAATATTGCGATGCACCCAGTAACCGATAAGCAGCAGTAATAACACCGCCGCACCGGAGCCAATCATCTGCCATTTTACCGAGTTGCGGGTGCTGTTTTGCGCGTCGCTGACGGCGCTGTTGGCGTAATTTGAAGACGCCTGCACAAAGGCATTAATCCCTTTTTCATGGGCGAAGAAATGCTTATCCGCCGCTTTGAGCCTCTCGAACAGCGGCGTCGGCGCACCGCTGCGAATTAACTCGATTAAATCTTTCGCCTCTTTGATCATCGCCAGCCCGGCCGTGTACTGCGCGCCCAGCAGTTTCTCCTGCAGCTCCGGCGGCAAAACGCTTTTCCAGTAGTCGATTCTTTGATGCCAGAGTTTGTTCAGACGCTCTATTTCTCTAACGGCCTGATCGACGGTCAGAGTGCCTTCAACCACGCGAGAAAGCACCAAGCGCATCTCGATAAGATAGACTGGCGCGGGATGAATGTCCGACACCAGATCCTTCGCCAGCATGCCGCTTGCGGTCTTTTGCGCGCTCTGCTGGCTACCGTAAAGCGCAATGGCGGTGACCAGCGCCGACATCAGGACGGAACAGCAGATCAATAACAACAAATTGTGGGTCAGTGATTTCATTTTATCTCTCCTGTTAACTGGCAAAGTTATCGGCCTGAACGAAAAGAAACTTTTTAACAGGATGTTAAAAATAAAGACCACATCACACTTTATTAGCAGATTTCTCATCTTTTTATATTAAAAAACAGTTTGTTATAGAAATTATTTCATAATCCATAAGAAATACTTTTAACAACGCGATGCTTAATACTTTTTACGTATAGGTGAGGAAGATTTACTGGCGGGAGGAGAGGCTATCGTTATGGGTGCTTCAGGTCACTGTTGGCTAACCGGCGGGTATAAAAAGGAAAATTTATGATGCAGGTAATAAAGCTTCAGAAAAATAAGGTCGCTGCTGTGGTTTTTCTGGCGTTTTCCTGGCTTTGTACAACGGCGGCACAGGCCGACAAGCAGGCAGATAGCCAGAAAGAGGAGTAAGTAAGCGAGGCTCCTTTCGATGCTAACTAACCGTTTGGTGGCTTAGGCGGCTAAATAAACGATATTTATATCTATCTTTTTGAATTATCTATATTAATATTAAATGTTTCTGACGTTATAACGTCAGCTATAGCAATGACATTGCCCTTCGTCCTGTATTCATCCGCACGGCTTCACGCGTTCTCGCTCGTATAGTGCTTTCCTCTGCTAGACTTTGAAGTCGATAGCGTTGTTACTACCTGAACGAAAATTAGCAGGAGGAGATATGGGTTTAATCAGTTTTGTAAAAGAAGCAGGCGAGAAAATACTCCATGCGGTTACCGGAACGGCGCACGCCGCCGATCAAAATGAACTCCTTAAGGAGCACCTGAAAAAAACCGGCGTTCCGGATGCAGATAAAGTCGATGTAAAAGTTGAAGACGGTAAAGCCGTGGTAACGGGCGAAGGGCTCAGCCAGGAAGCGAAAGAGAAAATCCTGATAGCCGTTGGTAACGTTGCGGGCATAGCCGGGGTGGAAGATAAGGTGACGGTGAAGGACGCGGCTGAAGAAAGCCAGTATTACACCGTGAAATCAGGCGATACCCTGAGCGCAATTTCTAAGCAGGTTTACGGCGACGCAAACCAGTACAACAAAATCTTCGAGGCCAACAAGCCGATGCTCAAAAGCCCGGAAAAAATTTATCCGGGACAGGTGTTGCGGGTGCCGAAATAACACAAAAAAGCCCACGACTAGTGGGCTTTAACGAGCTATGTAGATTGAATTACTTAGCGCAATACACGCGTGCTTCACGCGGCGTATAAATGCCGAAGGTAACAAAACCAAGCAGGCCATTAACAAACGTCTGCTGGACTTCGGTGCTCAGGACCTTATCAGCACCGCCGCAAACCTGAGCCGCGTCAATTTGTTTCTTTTGACCGATACCGCTTACAAAGAAGTGATGTGTGGTGACTTGCTGCGGTGCAGTTGTGACGCCTTTGTTCACAGAGAAGGTTTGCTGTGCGCATCCGGAAATGGCTGTGGCAGCCAAAATAACCATAATCAACTTTTTCATATTATTCCTGTTTTTATGTAATAAGCCCATGTTGTATCAGTGAAAAATATACACGCGGAATGTTACCAACTACAACTCCCTGGATCTAATAGCGCTTACCGTTCTCGTCTCGGGAGCTAAACCGTGCGGCATTATCGTCTAGACTTAAGATTCAGGAAGCAAAAGGAGAACGTTATGTCGAAACTTGATTCAAACGAACATCGAAGCAAAGAGGGTGAGGTCAGCAAAGGCCTGCCGGAGGCAGCGCCTGATGCCGGTAACGCTCACGAAGAAGACGATCATTCGATCAGGGATGAGCCTAAGAAACACGGAGAAATACCCCGGACGCGAGACGACAGCGAGGATGATACGAAGGATCCGTACAAGGACCCGGGTAAATAGATGCTAAAAAATCAGCCAGAAAATTTACATTAACTGGCTGATTTATTTAGGTTAATTATGAGAATCGCTGGTTTGCTTCTGAAAAAGTTCCCGGAACACAGGATAGATATCGTCCTGGTCGCGGATGTGCTGCATAGCGAAGTTATCGAAGGTTGCCTGCAGGTCTTCATATTCACGCCATAGCGTCTGGTGCGCGCGGCGGGTGATTTCGATATAGCTGTAATAGCGCACCACCGGCAGCAGTTTTTTCGCCAGCAGTTCATGGCACAGCGGCGAGTCATCTGCCCAGTTATCGCCATCCGAGGCCTGCGCGGCGTAGATGTTCCACTGCGTTGGGTCATACCTTTCTTTCACGACCTCATCCATCAGCTTCAACGCGCTCGATACAATAGTGCCGCCGGTTTCCTGCGAATAGAAGAATTCGTGCTCATCCACTTCCTTCGCCTGTGTATGGTGGCGGATATAAACCACCTCTACGTTTTTATAGGTTCTGCTCAGGAATAAATAGAGCAGGATGTAAAAACGCTTTGCCATGTCCTTGGTGGCCTGGTCCATAGAGCCGGAGACATCCATCAGACAGAACATGACGGCCTGGCTTGAAGGCTCGGCGCGTTTTTCGTAGTTTTTGTAGCGCAAATCGAACGTATCGATAAAGGGTACGCGGGCGATTCTCTCGCGTAGCTCAGCTATCTCTTTGCGCAGACGTTCTTCTTCCAGCAATTGCGCAGGTTCGCTTTTGCTGACGGTTTCAAGGCTGTCTTCCAGCTCGTGCAGCTGACGACGTTTTCCGGCAGTCATTGCCGTGCGTCGCGCCAGCGAGTTTTGCAGGGAACGCACCACGGCGATATTCGCCGGCACGCCGTTAGAGGTATAACCCGCACGATGCGTTTTAAACTCGTTGAGCTGCCGCTGCTGGTTTTTCTGCAGATTTGGCAACGCAAGGTCTTCAAACAGCAGGTCGAGGTATTCATCTTTTGAGATCTGGAAGACGAACTCATCCTGACCTTCACCATCCGGGCTTGCCTGACCCTGCCCGCCGCCGGATCCACCGCCGCCGCCCTGAGGACGCTCGATGCGGTCGTTCTGTACAAAATGATCGTTTCCGGGATGCACGCGATGACGCAGACCGCCACGGCCCTGATGAAACATCGGTTCGCTGATATCTTCACCTGGGATAGAGACGGACTCACCGCTATCCACGTCGGTTACCGAACGCTTGTTGATGGCCTCGGAAATCGACTGTTTGATTTGTGCTTTATAACGGCGCAAAAAACGCTGGCGGTTGACCGCGCTCTTGTTTTTGCCGTTCAGTCGCCTGTCAATAAAATAGGCCATAGTTCCCCCAAACTTCTTTGCCAACTGCGCAGGGGTGCCACGGTTGTGGCACCTGTTTCTGACTCAGACGTTATGAAGATTTGCGAACCCGCAGATACCATTCGCACAGCAGACGGACCTGTTTGCGGGTATAGCCTTTCTCCATCATACGATCGACAAAGTCATCGTGTTTCTTCTGCTCGTCGGTCGAGGTTTTGGCGTTGAACGAGATAACGGGCAGCAGCTCTTCGGTATTGGAGAACATTTTCTTCTCAATAACCGTGCGCAGCTTCTCGTAGCTGGTCCAGTTAGGATTGCGACCGTTATTATTGGCGCGGGCACGCAGCACGAAGTTAACGATTTCATTACGGAAATCTTTCGGGTTGCTGATGCCTGCCGGTTTTTCAATTTTTTCCAGTTCCGCATTCAGGGATTCACGGTCGAAGAGCTGGCCGGTATCCGGGTCGCGGTATTCCTGATCCTGAATCCAGAAATCAGCGTAGGTGACATAACGGTCGAAAATGTTCTGTCCATATTCTGAGTAGGATTCAAGGTATGCCGTCTGGATCTCTTTGCCGATGAATTCAGCATATTTCGGGATCAGGTAGCCCTTCAGGTGTTCCAGATATTTTTCTGCCAGATCCTGAGGGAACTGCTCGCGTTCAATCTGTTGCTCCAGCACGTAGAAAAGGTGTACCGGGTTGGCCGCGACTTCTACATGGTCGAAGTTAAACACGCGCGAGAGGATTTTGAACGCGAAGCGCGTCGACAGACCGTTCATGCCTTCATCCACCCCGGCGTAATCGCGATATTCCTGATAGGACTTCGCTTTCGGGTCGGTATCTTTCAGACTTTCGCCGTCGTACACCCGCATTTTGGAGTAGATGCTGGAGTTTTCCGGCTCTTTCAGGCGCGAAAGAATGGAGAAGCGCGACAGCGTTTCGAGCGTACCCGGAGCACAAGGCGCGTGGGAGAGTTCACTATGGTTAAGCAACTTCTCGTAGATTTTCATCTCTTCGGAGATGCGCAGGCAGTAAGGCACCTTGACGATGTAGACGCGGTCGAGGAATGCCTCATTGTTTTTGTTATTACGGAAAGTGACCCACTCAGATTCGTTGGAGTGCGCCAGAATAATGCCGTTAAACGGCAGGGCGGAGATGCCTTCGGTGCCGTTATAGTTCCCTTCCTGGGTTGCAGTCAGCAGCGGGTGAAGCACTTTAATCGGCGCTTTAAACATTTCCACGAATTCCATGATGCCCTGGTTGGCGCGGCACAGCGCGCCGGAGTAGCCATAGGCATCGGGATCGTTTTGCGCATGGTTTTCCAGCTTGCGGATATCCACTTTACCGACCAGCGCCGAGATGTCCTGGTTGTTCTCATCCCCCGGTTCGGTTTTGGCGATGGCAATCTGCGCCAGAATCGACGGCCAGACTTTTACCACGCGGAATTTGGTTATATCGCCGCCAAACTCGTGCAGGCGCTTCGCCGCCCATGGGGACATAATGGTGCCCAGATAGCGGTTAGGCACGCCGTACTCTTTCTCAAGGATCGAGGCGTCTTCCTGCGGGTTAAACAGGCACAGCGGGTGATCGTTTACCGGACTGCGCTCGCCGTTGGCGCTCAGGGTATAAATAGGTACGCGCTGCATCAGCGCCTTCAGACGTTCGGCCAGTGAGGATTTACCGCCGCCAACCGGCCCCAGCAAATAGAGAATTTGCTTCTTCTCTTCAAGCCCCTGAGCCGCATGTTTCAGATAAGAAACAATTTGCTCAATGGCTTCTTCCATACCATAGAACTCTTCAAACGCCGGATAACGGGAGATCACCCGGTTAGAAAAGAGACGGGACAGCCGTGGCTCTGTGGCAGTATCTACCATCACTGGCTCACCAATGGCCATCAATAGCCTTTCTGCCGCATTGGCATAGGCACTGCGATCCTGCTTACAGATGGCAAGAAATTCCTGCAGTGTGAACTCTTCGTCCTTGGCAGCTTCATAGCGCTGGCGATAGTGATCGAATATATTCATGGCATGCCGTCCTTTCGTTTTTTAGCACAGGTTAGAGAGCCGAAGGTAATAGTAATAGGGGCTCCGGAAGACGTATTCTGAGTACAGCAACCCTTATGCCAACTTATCTGTTGTAGTGCTTTTTGGTACTGCCGTCAGAGTAATTCACCTTCTTAAAATAAAGCGTAGATGGCATTTGCAAAACTTGCATACGGCTACAAACCAATTTCAATGACATATCAATAACTCATCCGGATATTTCTTCTTTTAGCGTAAAGCGCCGTCGTAGCGATCGCACAGTCGTCATAAAAGTGAAAAGTGAGTGAAATCTTCATCTGCCAGGCTGGTTGATTGATAAGGTTTTTTGATTTGTAAAAAATTTGGGAGAAAAGGGTGACGCGGTTACACTTGTTCCGCTGATTATTTGATTAAAGGACTGAATGGATTGTGACCAAATTCAAACTTCTGGCATTGAGTGTGATTATCGCCTCTTCAATGGGCACCGCGAGCGCGGCCAATCAGTGGTCTGTTGGTGCCGGCGTTGGTATTGTTGAGAGCCCCTATAAGCAGTATGACCGCGATATCTACCCGCTACCGGTTGTCAACTATGAGGGGGATAACTTCTGGTTCCGTGGGCTGGGCGGCGGCTACTATCTGTGGAACGACAAGGCCGACAAACTGTCCATCATGGCCTATTACTCCCCTACCTATTTTAAACCGGGCGACAGTGACGATCGTCAGTTACGCCGTCTGGACAAGCGTAAAAGCACCATGATGGCGGGGCTGTCATACGTCCATAATACCGAATATGGCTTCCTGCGTACGGCGCTGTCGGGCGATACGCTGGATAACAGCAACGGTATCGTCTGGGATCTGGCCTGGCTGTACCGCTATACCAACGGAGCGTTAACCCTGACGCCGGGTATTGGTATGGCGTGGCACAGTGAAAACTACAATGATTACTATTATGGGGTTTCCCATAATGAGGCGAATCGTAGCGGTCTGAGTAGCTATGATGCTGACGATAGCTGGAACCCCTATCTGGAGCTGGCGGCGAGCTACAAGTTTGCAGACGACTGGAGCGTGTACGGCACAGGACGTTACACCCGCCTGGGTGATGAAATCAAAGACAGCCCGATGGTTGATAAATCATGGAGCGGCCTGATTTCTGCAGGCGTAACCTACAGTTTCTGATGGTGCAATTGGTGCATACTTACGGGGCGCTTTGCGCCCCGTTTGCATTAGAGAGGGGCAACCTGTTCAGGAGGCGTTATGACCAGACAACTTCATTTTTCAGCAGGCCAGGGTTTACCTGCAATAGGGCAGGGAACATGGGCTATGGGCGAGAAGCCGCTGCAGCGTCGGGACGAAGTTCATGCCCTGCAGGCAGGTATCGATCTGGGTCTGAAAGTAATCGACACGGCGGAAATGTACGCCGAGGGCGGGGCGGAGCGAATCGTTGGCGAAGCTATTAGCGGGCGGCGAGACGAGGTTTTCCTCGTGTCGAAAGTCTATCCATGGAACGCGGGCGGACAACGAGCTATTGCCGCCTGTGAAGCCAGCCTGAAACGTCTGCAGAGCGATTATCTCGATCTTTATCTGCTGCACTGGCGCGGGGATATCCCGCTGGAAGAAACTATTAGCGCCATGCAAGCCCTGAAGCAGCAAGGAAAAATCCGCCGTTGGGGCGTGTCAAATCTCGATTATGACGATATGCGGGAGCTGGCGGCGCTTGCCGGCGGGGCCGAGTGTGCAACCAATCAGGTGCTTTATCATCTGGCTGCGCGTGGCACTGAGTTCGATCTGCTGCCGTGGTGCCAGCAGCAAAATATGCCGGTGATGGCCTACTCTCCGCTGGCTCAGGCGGGGCGATTGCGCGATGGATTAATGAGTCATCCGGCGCTGCAGCAGCTGGCGGCGCAGAAGGGAGTTACCGTCGCGCAGATATTATTAGCGTGGGTGATAAGCCATCACGGCGTAATGGCGATCCCAAAAGCCGGAAACGTGGCGCATGTGAAAGAGAATGCTGCCGTGCTCGATATAACGCTGAGTAACGAAGAGATTGCCGTAATGGAGAAGGCGTTTCCGGCACCGGGCCACAAAACGCCTTTAGCTATGGTTTAGCCGTTCTTCGCTACGCGCAGCGTTGCTGCCAGGCGCGCTGGTTTGTCGGTGCTGGCTTTTTGTGACGTTGTCACGCAGGCCGTCTCCACACAAACAAAAGTCTTATAGCCGTCATCTGGCATATCGCCCATAGAGGCAGAGAGGGCCGGGCCCGGGTTCCAGCCCACTACGTTGCTATGATGATGATGCACAACGTCAATGGTGCGCTTCAGGCCTGCATCATGAATTACGCTGCGTTCTTCTGCCGCCAGGTAAACTCGGTCAGTACGATCGGGGAAAGTCTGCACGCCATCGGTTAACTGGCCTTTTTCACCGCCGAGTACCTTGTCGATATACGCGTTGCCCAGGCCGCTTACTTTCACATCGGCAATATCGCCCACGTTGAAATAGGTGTGCAGGGCGCTGGTGGCTTCAAATTCGCCGTGCGCTTCCAGCTCCATCTCGCAGGTTTTACCCAGCTTATAGCGGGCGTACAGGGTGAAATCGTGCGGCCAGAGCTTGCGGGTTTCATCGCTGCTTTGCAGTTTGAACGTCAGCGAAACGCCGCTGGCATCTTCGCTGTGCGCGCTTAGCGTCCACGGCAAATTACGGGCAAAACCGTGCGCGGGCAGATCTTTATCCTCAGCAGGGCCAAACCACGGCCAGCAGATCGGCACGCCGCCACGTAGCGCTTTGCCAACTTTAAACGGCGTGTTGTTGCTTAGCCACAGCACCTCTTCTTCACCGGCCGGTTTCCAGCAGAGCAGATGCGCTCCTTGTAAGGCCACGGAGGCGCGTACCTGCGGATGATCGACCACAATCACTTCCAGTTCATCAAGCTGACGACGGGAGAGGGCGGCAGCGATCTGTTCAATAACCGGAAGGGCAAAAATTTTAGTAATCATTGACTCAACCTATATATCGAAAGCGAAAAAAAAGGGCGACCATTGTCGCCCTTCTGGGATCAATTACTCATCTCAACTTATTTGGAGATGTGAGCAATCAGGTCCAGTACTTTATTGGAGTAGCCAGTTTCGTTGTCGTACCAGGAAACCAGTTTCACAAAGTTGTCGTTCAGTGCGATACCCGCTTTGGCATCGAACACGGAAGTGCAAACTTCGCCGTTGAAATCGGTAGAAACAACGTCGTCTTCGGTGTAACCCAGAACGCCTTTCATTTCGCCTTCAGAAGCGGCTTTGATGGCTTTCTTGATTTCTTCGTAGGACGCTGCTTTTTCCAGACGTACGGTCAGGTCAACAACGGATACGTTAGGCGTAGGCACACGGAACGCCATACCAGTCAGTTTGCCGTTCAGCTCAGGCAGTACTTTACCTACAGCTTTAGCCGCACCGGTAGAAGAAGGGATGATGTTCTGGGATGCGCCGCGGCCGCCGCGCCAGTCTTTGTGAGACGGGCCATCAACGGTTTTCTGAGTAGCGGTAGTAGCGTGAACGGTGGTCATCAGGCCTTCAACGATACCGAAGTTGTCGTTGATAACTTTAGCCAGCGGCGCCAGGCAGTTGGTGGTGCAGGATGCGTTAGAAACGATGTCCTGGCCTGCGTATTTTTCAAAGTTAGCACCACGAACGAACATTGGGGTGTTGTCTTTGGAAGGACCAGTCAGAACGACTTTTTTCGCGCCAGCAGTGATGTGCTTACGAGCGGTTTCGTCGGTCAGGAAGATACCGGTAGCTTCAGCTACAACGTCAACGCCGATTTCGTTCCATTTCAGGTTAGCCGGATCTTTTTCAGCGGTAACACGGATGGTTTTGCCGTTGACAACCAGGTGGCCGTCTTTCACTTCTACGGTACCGTTGAAACGGCCGTGAGTGGAGTCATACTTCAGCATGTAAGCCATGTATTCAGCGTCTAACAGATCGTTGATACCAACGATTTCAACGTCAGAACGTTCCTGAGCAGCACGGAAAACAATACGGCCGATACGGCCAAAACCGTTGATACCTACTTTGATAGTCATATATTCCACCAGCTATTTGTTAGTGAATAAAAGGTTGCCTGTAAAATTACAAAAACCTTACGCAGCGTCAAGCGGAATCGTGTCAATCATTGCGACAAATCAATACTGTGGACACCAATCGTACGATAAAACCGCTTCACATTTCCCTTTTGGTTGTTGACCATATGGGGACGGGTTTGGGCATTTTAAAGGGCGTGATCGACAAAAACGTGATGAGAGTCACAATTAACGCCGCGCCAGAAATTCAGGCCTAAGTTTAGAACAAAAAGCTGCGCGGCGTTGTTAATTTTTTGTTAGAATCATGCTGTATCAGTCACTGCAATCCTTGCCCGAGACGTACGCATATGGCTAACCAATTACCCCCTGAGTTCGCGAAAAAAAACCTTAACGAAATGCAGTTTTACGTTACCCAGCAACATGGCACGGAGCCGCCGTTTTCGGGGCGTTTGCTGCATAACAAACGTGACGGTGTCTATCACTGCCTGGTCTGCGATGCCGCGCTATTTATGTCCGAATCCAAATATGACTCCGGCTGCGGCTGGCCGAGCTTTTACGAGCCGGTAAGCGAGACGGCCATTCGTTATATAAAAGATTTCTCACACGGGATGGAGCGAGTCGAGATCCGCTGCGGCAGCTGCGAAGCGCACCTGGGCCACGTTTTCCCTGACGGGCCGCAGCCTACGGGCGAACGCTACTGTGTGAATTCCGCGTCGTTAAGCTTCACCGATGAGAAAGATGGCGAGCAAACGAAGGGTTGAAAAATCGATTCAGCAAATTATTCCACAGGAAGCTACCCGCATGATGAATCTGGATGAAATGTTGGCCGCTATGACGCCGGAAATTTATCAGCGTCTGGTGACCGCGGTTGAAACAGGAAAGTGGCCGGACGGCGTGGCGTTGACGCCGGACCAGAAAGAAAACAGTCTGCAACTGGTGATGATGTGGCAAACGCGGCATAACGTTGACGCACAACACATGTCCATCGGCACCGACGGCAACATCGTGATGAAGAGCAAGCAGCAGTTAAAAGCCGAGTTCGGCATTGAGCCTGCGCCGATTGTGACGGTGAAGCTATAGTGATGCTCCCTCTGCCTGAAAGGAGAGGGAGATCGGATTTTAATGCTTTGAATGGATCCCAAGCGTCTGCGCGAGCTGCTTCGCTAGCTGGTTTTTATCGTCTGCTCCATACTCCCAGAACATCGCACCGCCCAGCCCCTTACTCTTGATGTACTCCGCTTTAGCCGCCACGGATTGCGGATTTTCGTAAGAGATAGCAAAAACGTCTTTGCCCTCTGCGTTTTTCATGGTCAGATACGGCACCTTCGCGTCATTATCCCAGCGCTCTGTGAAACGCTTCTTTGGATCGTTAAGCAACTTGCTGACGATATCGTTATATTTGAAATAACTGTCTTTGGTCAGATCCAGCCCGTAGGAAGCAAAAAGCGCTTTCTCCGGTGCGCCGAAATAAGGCTGCGTTACAGGATGCTTTGCCGCGTCAGGTTTATCCCAGTCGATACCAGGTTCGGTCGCGCGCTTAGGTACGCGGCCATAGAAGCCGATGCCGAGGTTCATCTGCGCAGGCTTCAGCCCCGCTGCTATATAGTTGTTCACCACAAAATCCGCGCTGTACTTATCTGCGCTGGCAACCGTCGGCCAGGCCTTTGAGTCATACAGGTTGGCGTTGAAATACTGCGTGCCGTACGCCATGTCGTAGGTCATCAGATTGATGTAATCCAGCGCGGGAGCGATGGCTTTTACGTCCACCCATTCCGTCGGGCTTTTCACGTTGGCGCCCACGGCGATGGTCAGCAGCCTCTTTTTACCCAGCGCCTGGCGTAGTTCGTTGAGCAGGGCGGTGAAGTTATCGCGGTCGGCTTCAGTTGCCTCCACCAGTCCCCACGCGCCGTTAATCGGGTATTCCCAGTCCAGATCTATGCCGTCCAGGCCATAGCGCTTGATAACCTCCTGCGCTGAACGGATAAAAATGGCTCTGCTTTCCGGGCTTGCCGCCGCCCCGGAAAAACCACGTGCGCCCCAGCCACCCACGGAAAGCAGCACCTTGAGCTGCGGATTCTGTTTGCGCAGGTCAGAAATTTTTTCCAGATCGGCCATCACTTTTGGCGAAAGCCAGATTTGGTGTAGCTTCGCGGGGTCTTTCAACGCCACGTTAGTTTCATCTTTTTCATCGTTGTAAATGAGGCCAAACGAATAGTTGAGATGGGTAATCTGCCGGACATCAAGCTTATTAATGTCGCCTCCCGGCCCGGCTGTCACATCGCCGCCACCGTTAAAGTAACCGACTGAAAGCCAGCTACCTGCATGAGCGGCACCGGCAAAAGCGAGCGGGAGCACTGCCAACAGCGGCAGCAATTTGCGCGTAAACTTCATAGCAATTCCTCTTTGACGGAAAAGATTGAAAAACCTCCGGAGAGGCCAAAATCAGCGAAGCGCTGAATAAATAAGCAGAATGATTATGAGAGCGCTCTCAATGAAGGGCGAGCGAATAACGTTCAAAATGAGAGCGGGGTCGAAAAAGAAGCAGGGCGCGGGCGCCCTGACTATTACTGGCAGGAAAAATCGGCAAGCGTCATCAGCACGGCGCCTGCTGCTGACATATCCTGGAAAGCCATCAGGCTGTCCTGTGGATCGATATTAACGCCACGGCAGCCGTCGGTGATAACCGTGACACCGTAACCCAGCTGCAGGGCGTCCAGCACGGAAAACTTCACGCAGTAATCGGTGGCGAGTCCCATGACGATCAACTCTGTTATACCACGTTCGCGCAGCCATGCGTCCAGAGCGGTTTTCTGGCGGTGACCGTTATCAAAAAATGCGCTGTAGCTGTCGATAGCGGGGTTTTCACCTTTATGGAACACGGCGTCGATAGCTTTAGCGTTAAGCAAAGGATGAAGGGCGGCGCCCTCGGTATTTTGCACGCAATGAACGGGCCACCAGGTTTGAGGCAGGCCATCAAGTTCACCTTGTGTATAAGGCTCGGCAACCTGCACGCTGGCAAAGCTGCCATGATTAGCAGGATGCCAGTCCTGAGAAGCAACAATCGCGTCGTCACGCGCTTTACAGCGGGTAATCAGCTCATTTGCCACATCAATGGTGCTGTCGCCTTCCGGCACGGCCAGCGCGCCGCCAGCACAGAAATCGTTCTGTAAATCGACCAGTAATAATGCACGCTTAGTCATTGACTCTCCTTACTCATCGGGCGTTAACTCACCGCGCAGATTGCGCGACATGGCGTCACGGATAGCTTGCGCATCCAGACCCTGGCTTAACAGATAGTGCAGTTTAGTCAGGGTGGCTTCCACCGTCATATCATAGCCGCTGATTACGCCAGCCTGCGCAAGCGCGTTACCGGTAGCGTAGCCGCCCATATTCACTTTACCGGACATACACTGGGTGAGATTCACCACCACAATGCCGCGCGAGCAGGCTTCCTGGAGCTCCTGAAGGAATGCGCCATGCTGCGGCGCGTTACCCACGCCATACGAACGAAGGATCAGCGCCTTAACCGGCTGACGCAGGAAGTTACCTATAACGTTAGCAGAGATGCCCGGATAAATTGTCACTACGCCAATCGGCTGCGGGGTAATCGGATGAACGATCAGCTCCCCTTCGCCTTGCGGGGCGGCAGGAGTGTTAAGGCGACGAATATGAATGCCCGCTTCGAGCAGCGGGGGCAGGTTAGGAGAGGCGAAAGCGTCAAACCCATCGGCGTGGGCTTTGGTGGTGCGGTTGCCGCGATACAGCCGATTATTAAAGAATAAGGTGACTTCGTTGACAGGGAAGTTCGCCGCCACATACAGCGAATTCAGCAGATTGATTTGCCCGTCGGAACGCAGCTCGGCAAGCGGGATTTGCGAGCCTGTCACGATCACCGGCTTGCTGAGATTTTCCAGCATAAACGACAGCGCCGAGGCGGTGAACGCCATGGTATCCGTGCCGTGCAGAATGACGAAGCCGTCGTATTTATCGTAATGCGCTTTGATGTCATCGGCGATGTGCTGCCAGTCTTCCGGCGTCATATCCGACGAGTCCATCAGCGGCTGATATTCGTGGATGGTGAAGTCCGGCATCTCCTGGCGATGGAATTCAGGCATCAAAGCCAGCTGGCGTTGCAGATGACCAGAAACGGGAATGTAACCCTGTTCAGAACGCTGCATACCGATGGTACCGCCGGTGTAGGCAACGTAGATGGATTTTTTTTGCATGGAATGGTTTCGCATCAGCAGCGTAGGGCGGGTAAACAGACGTTACCCGCCATCAAAGCGGTGGATAGCGCATGCTTATCCACCCTGGAGATCATGAATTATCGCACATCGCCACACGTCAGGCAGAAGGCGTAACGATTTTGCGGGTCGTTCATCGTGCCGAACTTGTCATTCTGCGCTTTCACCGCCAGCGCGGCATCGGCCAGAGGTGCCGGCAGATAAGCCTGCAGGGCCTCTGGGAGCATAGCGCGTACGGAGCCGCTCATGCTGTTAAACACCATATCGACAAAGCTCGGATCGTCCTGCCAGAAATCGAGATGCCAGCTTGAAAGCTTCGCAAGTTCGGCGGCTTTTGCTACCGCATCGTCGAAATCACCCAGGCTATCCACCAGGCCGTTGGCTTTCGCATCCTGGCCGGTCCAGACGTGGCCCTGCGCGATCTGGTCAATCTGCTCTGGCGTCTTTTTACGGGATTGCGCAACCAGCGTGATAAAACGCTTGTAGCCGTTTTCGATGGTCAACTGCATCATCTGCTTCACTTCCGGCGGCAGCGATTTCGTCACCGCAACGTCCGCCAGAGGCGAAGTAGCGACGCCATCGGTATGCACGCCCAGATAATCCAGCGAGTTCTCAACGGTATTGATAACCCCGAAGATGCCGATTGAGCCCGTAAGCGTGCTCGGGTTGGCGACGATATAGTTGGCCGGCGTGGAAATCCAGTAGCCGCCGGATGCCGCCATGCCGCCCATGGAAACGACGATTGGTTTGCCTGCCGCTTTCGCTGCTGCCAGCTCCTCGCGGATGGTTTCAGAGGCCGTTACGCTGCCGCCAGGGCTGTTCACGCGCAGGACGATGGCTTTCACTTTCGAGTCCAGACGCGCCTCACGGATTTGCATTGCGGTAGTATCACCGCCCACTTGTCCGGGCGTTTCTTCGCCGTCCATGATGGCGCCGTTTGCGAAGATCACCGCAATAGCGCCGCCTTTTTCAGGCGCTTTTTTCAGCTGATAGTCATACATGCTGGTATAGCTGAAGTCTTTGTTCTCTTTGCTCCAGCCAAACTGTTTGATGAGCGCTTTATCGACCGTGGCGCTGGTGGCCAGCTCATCAACCAGTTTGTTGTCCAGCGCGTACTGCGCCGTATCGCCGCCTAATTTTTGCAGGTTATCAAGCAATGCCTGCGCGCCGGGGAATACCTGCTGCGAGGTGATTTCACGGTTGGCGGCAATAGTGCCGGTATAGTTCTGCCACAGTTCGCCAATCCAACGGCTGTCCGCTTCACGCGCGGCAGGCGACATATCGTCGCGAATAAATGGCTCAACGGCGGATTTATAGGTGCCGACGCGGAAGATATGGGTGGAGACCTTCAGCTTATCGAGCAAGGTTTTGTAATAGAGCGAGTTGGTGGCGAAACCGTGCAGATCCACCATCCCCTGCGGAGAAAGCCAGATTTTATTGGCGAAGCTCGCGAGGTAATACTGCCCCTGATTATAGCTGTCGCCCGTGGCGTAAACAGGCTTGCCGCTGTCGCGGAATTCGCGTAGCGCTTTGCCGATATACTGCATGGAAGGCTGGTCGGCCCCGGCGAACTCTTTCAGATCCAGCACAATGCCGGTGATATTACGGTCGTCTTTCGCCTGGCGAATCGTGTTGACGACATCAAACAGGGAGTTTTCCTGCAGACGGTCGGAGCTGGCGCCCAAAAGCTGGCGGCCAATGACCCCAAGCTTATTGCTGACCGACGGTTTATCAACCACCACGCCCGTGATATCAAGCAGCAGTGCGCCGCGAGCAGGCTCGGAAGAGGTGCTGCTGAGCTGCATCCAGATGCCCACGCCCACCAGAACCAGCAGGATCAGGAACAGATTGAGAATGAATTCTCGAATAAAATTAAGCCCACGCCAGGTCCACTTAAAAAAACCGGCAATAAATCGCCCAATGGTACGCATCTCTTCTCCGTAACCGTTAAAATCGCAAGTTGCTGCATAACCCACAGCGAAAGTGAACGCTATCCTAAATAGCCCCAGGGCAAAAGTCAGCAGGAAATCGGCCCTATGCTGTAACAAAACCTCATGCTGTGTTAATTTTGCGAATAAAAATCATTACAGGAGTTATCAAATGGATGCACTCGACCTACTGCTTAACCGCCGCAGCGCTTCACGTCTGGCTGAACCCGCTCCCGCCGGCGAAGCGCTGGAAAATATTTTTCATGCAGGCATGCGTGCGCCGGATCATGGCGCTTTGCAGCCGTGGCGTTTCATCGTTATTGAGGGCGAAGGGCGCGATCGCTTCAGTAAAGTGCTGGAGAAAGCCGCCATTGCTGAAGCGCTGGACGAAAAGGGCATTGAGAAGGCGCGCACCGCCCCGTTCCGTGCGCCAATGATTATCGCCGTGGTGGCGTACTGCGATGACGAGCATAAAGTTCCGGTCTGGGAGCAGGTGGTATCAGCGGGATGTGCTGTCATGGCCATGCAGATGGCGGCCGTTGCGCAAGGTTTTAACGGCATCTGGCGTAGCGGTATCTGGACCGAGAGTGAAGCCGTGCGTGAAGCGCTTCAATGCCGCGAGCAGGATGAAATTGTTGGTTTCCTCTATCTGGGCACGCCGCAACTGAAAGCCTCCACCACCATAACGGTGCCTGACACCACGCCATTTGTGCGTCATTTCTGAACAAACGCCGCAAAGGTGTCTGGATTGTGAGCGAAAGCAGCGCAATTCAGACACGCAGACTTATCACCCTCTCATTTGAGCGCTACCATAGAGCGATTGCCAATGACAGGAGATGTCCATGAGTGAGCAAACCGTTCGTTTAACGCAGTACAGCCACGGCGCCGGCTGCGGCTGTAAAATTTCCCCGAAAGTTCTGCAAACTATTCTGCATTCTGAACAGGCGAAGTTTGTCGATCCAAATCTGCTGGTAGGGAACGAAACCAGCGATGACGCGGCGGTTTACGATCTGGGCAACGGCACCTGTGTCGTCAGCACTACGGACTTCTTCATGCCAATCGTCGATGATCCGTTCGACTTTGGGCGCATCGCGGCCACCAACGCCATCAGCGATATCTATGCCATGGGCGGCAAACCGATTATGGCGATCGCTATTCTTGGCTGGCCAGTCAATACGCTTGCGCCTGAAATAGCCCGTAAGGTGATTGAAGGCGGGCGTTTTGTCTGCCAGCAGGCGGGGATTTCCCTGGCTGGCGGTCACTCTATTGACGCACCGGAACCGATCTTTGGCCTTGCTGTAACCGGCATCGTGCCGACAGCGCGCGTGAAGAAAAACAGCTCCGCACAGGCGGGCTGCAAACTTTACCTGACTAAACCCCTCGGCATTGGCGTGCTGACAACGGCTGAGAAAAAATCCCTTCTGAAACCTGAACACTATGGCCTGGCGGCAGACGTTATGTGCCAGCTTAACAAGCCGGGAGCAGAATTTGCCGGGGTTGAAGGCGTAACCGCGATGACCGACGTCACCGGTTTTGGCCTGTTAGGGCACCTGAGCGAAATGTGCCAGGGCGCGGGTGTGCAGGCTGAAGTATGGTTCGATAACATTCCTAAGCTGCCGGATGTGGAAGAGTACATCGCTAAAGGCTGCGTGCCGGGCGGCACAGGGCGCAACTTCGCAAGCTACGGGCATCTGATGGGCGACATGCCCGACGCGTACCGCGACCTGCTGTGCGATCCGCAAACCTCCGGCGGCCTGCTGCTGGCCGTGCGTACCGATGCAGAGCAGGAGGTGGCGGCCATTGCAGAAAAACATGGCATTAAGCTCAACGCCATCGGCGAGCTGAAGCCCGCCCGCGCAGGCCGACCGATGATCGAGATTCGCTAACCTCATGCGGTTGTTTATTGCGGAAAAGCCGAGTCTCGCACGCGCCATCGCCGATGTGCTCCCTAAACCTCACCGCCGGGGAGACGGCTTCATCGAATGCGGCAACGGCCAGGTCGTGACCTGGTGTATCGGCCACCTGCTGGAGCAGGCGCAGCCGGATGCCTATGACGGGCGCTATGCGCGCTGGAATCTTGCCGACCTGCCTATCGTGCCGGAAAAGTGGCAGTTACAGCCGCGTCCCTCCGTCGCCAAACAGCTCAATGCCATCAAAAAGCTGCTCTCGCAGGCCACGGAAGTTGTCCATGCAGGCGACCCGGACCGCGAAGGGCAGCTACTGGTGGATGAGGTGCTGGACTATCTACAGCTGGCCCCGGAAAAGCGGCAGCGCGTGCAGCGTTGTCTGATAAACGATCTTAACCCGCAGGCGGTAGAGCGCGCTATTTCACGCCTGCGCGCCAACAGCGAATTCATTCCGCTTTGCGTTTCAGCCCTTGCGCGTGCCCGTGCCGACTGGCTGTACGGCATTAATATGACTCGCGCTTACACCATTCTTGGGCGTAACGCGGGCTATCAGGGCGTGCTGTCCGTGGGCCGCGTGCAGACGCCGGTGCTGGGGCTGGTGGTGCGTCGTGATGAAGAGATCGAAAACTTCGTGGCGAAAGATTTTTTTGAAGTAAAAGCGCATATCCTCACCCCGGCTGACGAGCGGTTTATCGCCACCTGGATCCCCAGCGAGTCCTGCGAACCCTATCAGGATGAAGAGGGGCGCTTACTGCATCGCCCGCTCGCCGATCACGTGGTGAAGCGCATTGCCGGGCAGCCTGCCATGGTCACGGCTTATAACGATAAACGGGAATCAGAAGTCGCGCCGCTGCCGTTCTCGCTTTCCAGCCTGCAGATTGAAGCGGCGAAGCGCTTTGGCCTCAGTGCCCAGAACGTGCTGGATATCTGCCAGAAGCTGTATGAAACCCACAAGCTGATTACCTACCCGCGTTCCGACTGCCGCTATTTACCGGAAGAACATTATGCCGGGCGTCATGCGGTACTGAACGCCATAAGCGTACATCAGCCGGATTTACTGCCGCAGCCTGCGGTGAATACGGATATCCGCAACCGCTGCTGGGACGACAAAAAAGTGGACGCCCACCACGCGATTATCCCGACGGCTCGTAGTTCTCATGTTTCGCTGTCGGAAAACGAAGCGAAAGTTTACAACCTTGTCGCCCGACAATATCTGATGCAGTTCTGTGCCGATGCGGTATTCCGTAAATGCACTATCGATCTGGATATCGCAGGCGGCAAATTTAACGCCAAAGCGCGCTTTTTGGCCGAGGCCGGCTGGCGCACGCTGCTTGGCAGTAAAGAACGCGATGAAGAGAACGACGGCACGCCGCTGCCCGTGGTGGCGAAAGGCGATGAGCTATTGTGCGAGAAAGGCGAAGTGGTGGAGAGGCAAACCCAGCCGCCGCGCCATTTTACCGATGCGACGCTGCTTTCCGCGATGACCGGCATCGCCCGCTTTGTGCAGGACAAAGATCTGAAAAAGATCCTGCGTGCGACGGACGGTCTGGGCACCGAAGCCACGCGTGCCGGGATCATCGAACTGCTGTTCAAACGTAGCTTCCTGGTGAAAAAAGGACGCTATATTATTTCTACGGATGCCGGAAGGGCGCTGATTCATTCTCTGCCGGAGCTGGCCGCGAGACCTGACATGACGGCGCACTGGGAATCGACGCTGACGCAAATCAGCGAAAAGCAGTGCCGGTATCAGGATTTCATGCAGCCGCTGGTAACCACGCTCTATGAGCTGATTCACCAGGCGAGAACCACGCCGGTTCGCCATGCCTTCAAGGGAATTAAGGCACCGGATGACAATAAAAAGTCCCGTAAACAGTGGGCAAAAAAAGAGGGAAACAGTGATGCTAAGAAAAAGCCTGCTCGCCGCCGCCGTGACGCTGATGGTGAGTCTGCCGGGGATGGCGCAACGCCTTGATTCGCAGGTAGATATCAGCGTTCCACCGGAAGCTTTCAGCGGCCAGGGGCTGCGTGCCGCGCCCTGCAGCCAGTGCTGTATCTATCAGGATCAAAATTACTCGGAAGGCTCCGTGGTGAAAGCTGCAGGCGACATACTTTTACAGTGCCAGCGCGATGAAAAAACGCTTGGCACTAATCCGCTGGTGTGGCGTCGGGTAAAACCCTGAAGGCGTCAAGCAGAGGGATATCCGCCGGGGCGAGATCGTAGTCAGGCGCTTCGGCGGGATAACACCATACCAGCCCGCTGTGGCAGTATGCCGTCAGCTCACCGCGAAAAGACGGAACGTGCCAGGCATGAAGATGAATAAGTCTTCCGGAAACTTCCCGCCTGTGGCTGGCAACGTAGCGACCAATCTCAGCCTCAATCCCCAGCTCTTCACGCAGTTCGCGTTTTAGCGCCGCCGGTTGCGGCTCGCCATTTTCCACTTTGCCGCCCGGAAACTCCCACAGCCCCGGCTGGTCGCCGCCTTGCGGCCTTTGCGCCAGGAGAATTTTTCCGTCGCGTTCGATAATAGCCGCGACGACATCAAGCTCTTTTGGCATAACTTTCCCTTTTCGTTCAGCAGAGCGTGGCATAATACCCGCCATGTAAGCTTATCCGAAGAGTTGTGTGTTATGGCGATGAAATCCCCCTGGGTTGCTCCGCTAAAACGGCTGCCCGGCAGCCTGAAACCCATCGTATCAATGCAGCAAAAACATTTTGGCGCCGTGCTCAACCCGACTCGCTGGTGGGGAAGGCTGCCGTGGCTGTTCTGGTTGATAGCCCTGTTCGTCGGCTTTCTGGAGCGCAGGCGTGCAAAGATTGACCCGGTGACCCGCTCTCTGGTTATGACGCGCGTTTCACAGCGCTGCTGCTGTGAATTTTGCATCGATGCCAACAGCCTTCGTCTGGCGGAACGCAGCGGATCGATGGACAAAGTGCTGGCCGTGGAAAACTGGCCGGCAGAGGCGATGTTCAGCGAGCATGAACGTGCGGCGCTGGCCTACGCGGATGCCATGACCGCGACGCCACCCGTCGTTGATGACTCCTTAAAGGAAACGCTGAAAAGCCATTTTAATGAGCAGACTATCACCGAGCTTACGGCCCTGATTGCTTTCCAGAATCTCTCCGCCCGTTTTAATGCCGCGCTGGACATTCCCGCGCAGGGTTTATGCATGCAAAAAACCAGGAAGCAACCGCATGTTTGACAGCTATCTGCATCCGCGAATAAAACCCGCCCTGCATCGCCTGGCCGGCGTGCTGGATAAACCATCCATTTCACCTGACGGGTTGACGATGTCTGGCTTTGCGATCGGCGTGCTGGCGCTGCCGTTCCTTGCCCTGCACTGGTATGGCGCGGCGCTGGCGGCCATCGTGCTTAACCGCTTGTTCGACGGGCTGGACGGCGCGCTGGCGAGGCGACGAGGATTAACGGACGCGGGAGGATTTCTTGATATCGCGCTGGATTTTCTTTTTTACGCTCTGGTGCCGTTTGGTTTTATTCTTGCCGACCCGGCGCACAACGCGCTGGCGGGCGGCTGGCTGCTGTTTGCGTTTATTGGTACCGGCAGCAGTTTTCTGGCTTTTGCCGCGGTGGCGCAGAAGCATCAGCTTGCTAATCCGGGCTACGCGCACAAATCGTTTTATTACCTTGGTGGCCTGACCGAAGGGACAGAAACCATTGCGCTCTTTGTGCTGAGCTGCCTGTTTCCAGGGGCGTTTGCCTGGCTTGCATGGGCGTTTGGCGCGCTGTGCTGGATGACGACGCTGACGAGAGTCTGGAGCGGGTATCAGACCTTAAAACGGCTGACGTAATAAAAAGGCGGATGGCGATAAGCGCTTCTCCGCCCTGAGATTTTCGCGATTTAATGCGCAGGCTGCTTACTCCGGCTTTCGATCCCCACTCTCAACAGGGTTTTTCGCATCGGCGCTCCACTCGTACCAGCCGCCGTCGTACACGCTGACATTTTTCCAGCCCATCGCACGAGCGTACATAAAGGTTTCAGAGGCGCGCCAGCCGGTGCCGCAGTAGAACGCGACCTGCTGATCCGGGGTGATGTTCCAGCTCTTCCACATGGCGGCGATGTCATCCCCGGTGCGCATGGTGCCGTCCGGATTATGGAAATCCTCCATATGCGTGGAGTCAGAGCCTGCGTGTCCCCAGCGGGCACCGGCGATTTCACCTTTTGGCTTGATGTAGCTGTAGCCGCTGGTGGTGCCGATAAACTCAGGCCAGGAACGAACGCTGGCAAGGGATGCATCTTTGCGGTGCAGCAGGGCGCGAGCCTGCTCCATATCCAGCATCAGCTGCGGCTGGCCGGGGATCGGCGCGCCAAAATCTGGCGCAGGTTGCACCTTCTCCGGCATTCCGCGCTCAACCGGCAAACCAGAATCGCTCCAGGTCTGCCATCCGCCATCAAGCAGGCGAACGTCCATCACTCCGGCATACAGCATGATTTGCGCGACGCGGGCCGCCGCATAAACATCGCGTCCATACAGGATAACCGTGGTGTCGTGGCGAATACCGTGTTTCGCCAGCATCGCTTTAAGCTGCTCGTCGGGAACCTTGTTCCACAGCGGCTCGCTCTCCACTTCGTTGGTATCGATATAGTCCGCGCCGGGGATATGGCTGAGCAGATATTTCTTCGGTGCGCCCCATCCGGCTTCAATTACCTTCCACTCACCGGCGGGTGCTGCGGTGACGGGTTTCTTCTGCTGTAAGTCATGGATCCACTGTGGATAAACGAGCAGTTCGAAATGCGTCATTTTTTGCAGACGAGATGGGTCTTGCAGACCGTCTGCCAGCAGAACCACCTGGCTGAAGCCAAGTTTCTCCAGCCGGGCTTTAACGGCGCGGGAGCCTTCGTTGTGGCCGTAAAGCGCAATCAGACCCGCGTCGGAGAGCTGGTGCTGTTTCGCCCACGCTTTAATCTGCTCGTCGCTCATCAGGCTTAGCCAGGCGGCAGAGAGATTGAGCGCGGCGGGTTCATGGCCGCCGACGCCGTTGAGGGTCTGCGGCCAGCCGTTATAGAAGGCGCTCGCACGAGTATCGATAAAGCTCCCTTTCTGACTCTGGACGGCAGCAAAGTTCATGGCGGAGGACGAGGCGGCGGCGCCTGCAGTAAATGACAGCCCGGCAAGCAACAGGGCGCTGGTCAGGTGAGAAACACGTTTCATCTGATAACCTGGTAGGAGAGAAAAAGAGACGCCATTGTGCGAAATGTCCCGCTGTAATTCCTTGCGATAACTCATAGACGCATGACTTTACCGCCCTCGGGTATATCCTGCTCGTCGTGCGTCACCAGCACCACGGGAAGCGCCTGCCGGGATGCCACATGCCAGACAAACTGCCGGAACTGCGCGCGTAACGCCTGGTCCAGACGAGAGAATGGCTCATCAAGCAGCAGCGCCTCAGGCCTGGCAAGCAGCGCACGCAGGACGCTTACACGCGCACGTTCACCCCCGGAGAGCGTTGCCGGATCGCGTCCGGCAAAACCCTCCAGCTCCGTATCACTTAACGCCTGTTCAACAAGCGTCTGTCTGTGCAGGCGGCCTTTTTCCGCAGCCGGGATCGCCATCGCCAGATTCTGCCCGACGTTCAGATGCGGAAACAGCAGGGCGTCCTGAAACAAAATGCCGATGCGGCGACGTTCGGTGGGCAGCGTGTCGCAACGCTTTCCATTTAATAACAGTTCGCCGGTGGCGCTAAATGGCGCAGGCAAAGCTCCGATCATCCAGCTAAGCAGGGTAGATTTGCCGACACCCGAAGGCCCCATCAGCGTGATGACCTCCCCCGGTGCCACCTCGAAATTGATCTCCTGCAGTAAAGGACGTGCGGCATAAAAAACGGAACAATGACGGACGCTGAGCATTAGCGTAACCCCAGGCGATAATGGCAAATCAGACGGCTGAGCTGGAGGGTCACGATAAACATGCCCGCAGGGAGCGCCATTTGCAGCAGCGACTGAATCGCCATTTGCTGCGGGTCGCCGCCGCTGCTAAGGGCCACGGCCTCGGTCGTGACGGTGATGATGCGCCCCGCGCCAGCGTACAGGGTAGGTAAATATTGCGCCACGCTGACGGAAAAACCAACGGCTAAGGCAGCAAGCAACGGACGCAGTAAAAGCGGTGCCTTAACGCACCACAGGATTTTCCAGTCAGACCAGCCAAACGTCCGCGCGACAGAGGCATATCGGGGATCGAGCCGCAGCCACGCTGGCTTTACTACCAGCAGCGTATAGGGGATCACCCAAAGCAGGTGGCTCCAGACCACGGCCTGCCAGGTTCCGTCCTGCCTGATATTCAGCAGAACCTGATACTGCCCGGCGGCGAGGGGCAAGGCCGGAAGCAGCAACGGCAGCAAAATGCAGATATCGAAGCGACGGGAGCATCCCTCCAGCCAGAACAATATGCACACGACGGCCAGAAAACTGCTCGCCAGCGCCAGCAACAGCGCCGTGACCAGCGGCTCGTAGCTGGCAGCCAGCCAGCCGGACAGGGTAACTTCATCCGGCAATAAAGCAGGGTAAAACCAGCCCTGTGCCAGCGACCAGCTCGCCAGCATCAGCAGCGAGGCTACGCCCGTAAGCGACATGCCCGCCGCAACGCCGGTCGAAAAATGGCGGATATCCGTCCTGTGGCGAAAGCCTGAAAAATGCTTCAGACGGCTGCGGATCGCCAGCCACAGCAGTTTTCCGCAGAGAATAAACCCGGTAAGAACGATTAGCATCACAAGAGACAAAGCCACACCCATCGCCTGCTGCTGCGGGTCGCCGTCGTTCATCCACTGCCACGCCAGCACGGCGAGCGAAGGCGGATTTGTTGGCCCCAGGATCACCGCCACATCCACCACCGACAGGCTGTAGGCGACGATAGCGACAAGCGCCCAGCCCAGACGCGGCAGCAGTTGCGGCACCAGCACGATCAGGCGACCGTGAAGCGGCCCATAGCCCAGCGTTTGCGCAATAACGAGCTGCTGCTCCAGCTCGTGCTGGTTAAGCTGCGTGCTGGCAAACCACAGCAGAAACCACGTTTCCTTAAGCGCCAGCATGATGCCCAGCCCGATGCCTGTACTTTCTGCCGGGAAGGTGGCGGGGATCAGGCGCATCAGCCAGCCGTTATCGGTAAACAGAAACAGCAGGCCGCTTGCGAAAGCCACGTGCGGGAAAGCAAGCAGCGCAGGAAGACGCCGGACGTAACGCTGCCAGCGCGGGCCGGGCCATAGTCCGCAGATAATCAACAGCGTAAGGCTGGCTGCGCCACAGACGCTGATGAGTGTGGAAACAAGCATCACCACAGCGGCCTGCGGCCACTGCGCATCCTGCCAGAGGGCCAGCCAGATTTCACATCTCAGCAGGGGCGCTGCCGTCAGGGCAAGTCCGGGCACCAGGGGCAAAAAGACCGCGCTCATCGCCAGCAAGGCCAGCCCCCCGGCGAGTGACACCCTGCGGCTCATCGGGAGCCGTAGCGTTGTAGCCAGGCTTTTTCGATAGCCGTTACCCATGCCGCGTGCGGTTCGGCCAGGAAGGGAGACGGATCGAGACTCGCGGGGAGAAGCTTTGCAAGCTGCGCGTTAAGCGGGGCGGGCAATGTAGTGCTATCAAGGATCGTTGGATCGCCCCAGATCGCAGGCGTGGCCTTGCGGATTTGCGCCTGCGGAGACATCAGGAAATTCGCCACAACCTGAGCGGCGGCACCGGCTTTTGCGTTCGCCGGGATCGCCACGAAATGCACGTTACCAAGCATCCCTTGCTCAAAGCCAAACGCATGTGCCGTAGCCGGTAGCTGACGACGGGCAATCAGATTATCCACATGGGCGGGATTAAAAGTGATGGACAGCAAAAGCTCGCTGTCGGCCAGCATGCGATCCATACGTGCAGGCGTGGGCGGGAACGCTTTGCCTTCGCGCCACAGATAAGGATGTAGCCGGTCAAGATAGCGCCAGAGCGGAGCGGTGACGCTGTCAAACGTTGCCGGGTCGGGAGCGATGCGCAAAGCCTGCGGATCGTCAGTGAGCACAATCAGCATTTGTTCTAAAAAGGCGGTGCCGGTGAAATCTGGCGGCCGGGGGTAGCTGACTTTTCCGGGGTTGGCTTTAGCGAAATCGAACAGGGCCCCGGCGTTACGAGGGAAGGCGGCGATACGCTTTTTGTCGCCAATAAACAGCAGTTGGGCGCTTCCCCACGGGGCTTCTGCACCGCCGACAGGCTCAGAAAAATCTTCACGCACCGGCTTTTGCAAATCGACATACCGCCAGTTGGGCAGGCGTTCAGCCCAGCCTTCAGCAAGCAGCCCGGCATGTTTTAACGTATGAAAATTCTCACCGTTGACCCACAGTAAATCTACCGAGCCACTGTTTTTTCTGCCTGCGGCGGCTTCGTTCTGGATGCGTTTTACCGCATCAGCCGCGTCCGCCAGACGCACCACTTTTAGCGTTACGCCATAATGTTTTTTTACCTCGTCGGTTACCCAGTCGAGGTAGCCGTTTACCGCCGGATCGCCGCCCCAGGCGTTGAAATAAACCGTCTGACCTCGGGCCTGGTCGCGCAGGTCATGCCAGGAGAGCTGTTCCGCTGTAGCAGCGAAGCTGAGCGTCATCAGACTGAGCAGCAGAGAAATGAACCGCAAGGCAGGATCTCCTTAATCTTGTAACATTCGCAGGCGCCGGATGAGCCTGCGCGAAAGCAACGGCAGCAGGCCGAGCAGGGTAAACGTCAGCAACATACCGGGCGTGAGGATATCCGTAAGGGTACGTAGCTGGCTTAACTCCCGTCCGGCGTTGAGCCAGACAACGATCGCGGGCAGCATGCCGAGCAGGCTTACGGCAAAATAGCGGCCAACGGAAATGGGCGTCAGCCCCATCAGCAGATTTACCACGAAAAAAGGAAACACCGGCGCCAGGCGCAGGGCAAAAAGATAGCTTGCGCCAGCCTGTTCCATACCGCGGTTTACGTTCAGCATCACACGGGCAAAGCGTTTTTGCACCCACTCACGGAGCAGATAGCGGCTAATCAGCATGGCAAGCGTTGCGCCGCAACTGGCGGCTACGGCAACCAGTACGGTGCCCTGCAGCACGCCAAACAGGGCGCCGCCAAGCAGCGTCAACAGCGTGGCGCCGGGAATGGAAAGCGTAGCGACGATAACATAACAGATAAAAAAAACCGCCGCGGTCGTTAGCGGTTGGGCGGTATGCCAGGCAGAAAGCCGGGCTTGATAGTGTTGCAGCGCCGCAAGGCTAATCATACCCGGCGGCAGAAGGACAAGCAGCAGCGCAACAATAGCTACCAGCGCGGCGAACAGTAGCTTACGCATACTTGCTTAAAGCTTAAACTGCGCCCAGACCGGTGCGTGGTCGGACGGCTTTTCCATGCCGCGAATATCGTAATCGATACCCGTTGCGATGCAGCGCTCCGCCAGCGGTTGGCTTGCCAGCAGCAGATCGATACGCAGGCCGCGGTTGTCATCAAAACCTCTGGAGCGATAGTCGAACCACGAGAATTTATCCTGCGTTTCCGGATTGGCGTGGCGGAAGGTATCTACCAGCCCCCAGTTAATCAGGCGGCCCATCCACTCGCGCTCTTCGGGCAGGAAGGAACATTTGCCGGTACGCAGCCAGCGCTTGCGGCTCTCTTCACCGATGCCGATATCCAGATCCGTCGGGCTGATATTCACATCGCCCATAATCAACACCGGGCTGTCTTTATGCAGCGCGCTTTCCAGGTAATTCTGCAAATCCTGATAAAACTTCGCCTTCGCCGGGAATTTAGTTGGGTGATCGCGGCTTTCGCCCTGCGGGAAGTAACCGTTAATGACTGTCAGATTGCCGAGCGGGGAAGGAATTTCCGCCATGATGATGCGGCGCTGGGCTTCTTCGTCGTCGCCGGGAAAGCCACGGCGCACGGCAATCGGTGTCTCTTTGGTCAGCAGCGCCACGCCGTAATGACCTTTCTGCCCGTGATAGAAGACGTTGTAGCCAAGCTTTACAACATCCTCCAGCGGGAACATGTCGTCATGCACTTTGGTTTCCTGCAGGCCGATAACATC
Organism: Buttiauxella sp.; assembly: GCA_032051265.1. GTDB lineage: Bacteria > Pseudomonadota > Gammaproteobacteria > Enterobacterales > Enterobacteriaceae > Dryocola. The sequence continues at coordinate 514,687 of DAMBYU010000002.1, read as the reverse complement.
CGGCTGATGCTGTTCGACAATGGCTTCGAGCTGATGCGGGCGGGCGCGCAGGCCGTTGATATTAAAAGAGACAAATTTCATAAATTGCTGCCGTGGTGACAAGTCAGGGTGGCAGGATGGTAGCAGAAAACGAGGTAAAATGCAGGAATGACCGATTGCCTGCTAAAACAGCAAGCTCTGCACCAAAAATGCTCGCGCCGCTCCGCTGTGGGGCAAAAACCGCGAACAAATCCCGGTGACGATCACAAATCCAGTATTATATTTTGCATCTGCATAATATTTCTCAATTTCATGCCTCGAACCCGCCTTGCTCGTAAAACTATGCACCTGATATTCACTTTAACTGCATAGTGGTAGCTCGTAACTCCTTGATTTTACGTTTCACCCTCTCCGTTATGCATTTTTATCTCTGGATGGCACGAAGGCTGCAATCTACATTTACCAGCGCAAACACTAAATTATTTAACATTTACATTACTTTTTATTTACCGGAAGAGGTCGCTATGCAGCAGTCAATAACCCGCCAGAACTTCGACGAATGGATGATGCCCGTTTATGCCCCTGCGGCTTTTATTCCGGTACGCGGCGAGGGTTCCACTTTGTGGGATCAACAGGGTAAGGATTACATTGATTTTGCAGGCGGGATTGCGGTTAACGCGCTTGGCCATGCGAATCCGGATTTGCGTAGCGCGCTGGAAACGCAGGCGGCTAAGTTCTGGCATACCGGCAACGGCTATACCAACGAGCCGATTTTACGGCTGGCAAAACAGCTTATCGATGCCACCTTTGCCGATAAGGTTTTCTTCTGCAACTCTGGAGCCGAAGCGAATGAGGCGGCCCTGAAGCTGGCCCGAAAATATGCGCACGATAATTTTGGTCCGCAGAAAAGCGGCATCGTTGCCTTCAAAAATGCATTTCATGGCCGCACGCTGTTTACCGTATCCGCGGGCGGACAGCCAGCTTACTCACAGGATTTTGCGCCGCTGCCGCCGCAAATCAGCCATGCCATTTATAACGATCTGCAATCCGCCAGCGACTTAATCAATGAAAATACCTGCGCGGTGATCGTCGAGCCGATGCAGGGGGAAGGCGGCGTGGTTCCTGCCGATCCCGCTTTCCTGCAAGGCTTGCGGGAATTGTGCGATCGCCACAACGCCGTGCTGATCTTTGATGAAGTGCAAACTGGCGTTGGCCGCACCGGTTCGCTGTATGCCTATATGCATTACGGCATCACGCCGGACGTGCTCTCCACGGCGAAAGCGCTGGGCGGCGGCTTCCCGATTGGTGCCATGTTGACGACGGATAAATTCTCCAGAGTGATGGTTGTGGGGACACACGGTACAACCTACGGCGGCAACCCGCTGGCGGGCGCCGTTGCTGGCCGCGTGATGGAGCTGATTAACACGCCCGAAGTGCTTAACGGCGTCAAACTGCGTCATCAGTGGTTTGTGGAACGCCTGAACAAAATCAATCAGCAGCACCGGTTATTTAGCGAAGTGCGCGGCCTGGGGCTGTTAATTGGCTGTGCGCTGCAACAGGAGTACGCCGGCAAGGCTAAACTTATTCTGCAGGCCGCCGCGCAGGAAGGGTTAATGATCCTGATTGCCGGCGCCAGCGTGATCCGCTTCGCGCCGTCGCTGATTGTCAGTGAGGCCGAGGTGCAAAAAGGCCTGGATCGCTTTGAGCTCGCCTGCGAACGCTTTCTTGCCGGAGAAAAATCATGATGCTTATCCGTCCGGTTGAGCGCGGTGATTTGAGCGGGCTGCTGGCGATGGCGGGGAAAACAGGCGGCGGGCTAACCTCGTTGCCTGCCGACGAAAAAACGCTGGCGGAACGTATCGATCGCTCGATAAAAACCTGGGAAGGTGGATTGCCGAAGGGCGATCAGGGATACGTTTTCGTGCTCGAAGAATCCACCAGCGGTAAAGTGGTGGGTATCTGCGCCATTGAAGTCGCCGTCGGCCTGAACGATCCCTGGTATAACTACCGCTTTGGCACGCTGGTGCACGCCTCCAAAGAGCTGAACATCTATAACGCTTTGCCGACCCTGTTCCTCAGCAACGATCATACGGGCAGCAGCGAGCTTTGCACGCTGTTCCTTGATGCCGACTGGCGCAAAGAGGGCAACGGCTACCTGCTTTCTAAATCGCGCTTTATGTTTATGGCGGCCTTCCGCGAACGCTTTAATGAAAAGGTGGTGGCCGAAATGCGTGGGGTGATCGATGAGCATGGCCATTCGCCTTTCTGGGAAAGCCTCGGCAGCCGCTTCTTCTCGATGGAGTTCAGCCGCGCGGATTACCTGTGTGGCACCGGGCAGAAAGCCTTTATCGCCGAGCTGATGCCTAAACATCCTATTTATACCGATTTCCTGTCGCCGGAAGCACAGGCCGTGATAGGCCAGGTGCATCCACAAACCGCGCCTGCCCGCGCCGTGCTGGAAGCTGAAGGATTCCGCTACCGTAACTACGTCGATATTTTTGACGGCGGTCCAACGCTTGAATGCGACATCGACAGGGTCCGCGCAATCCGCAAAAGCCGCCTGACAGAAGTGGTCATCGGACAGCCGGCAACCGATGAGCTGCCGGTTTGCCTGGTGGCCAACGAAAAATATGAAAACTTCCGTGCGCTGCTGATTAAAGCCAATCCAGAAGGCGATCGCCTGATTATTGATGCTGCCACGGCGGATACCCTGAAATGCAGCGCCGGTGACAAAGTACGTCTGGTGCGCCTGTCCCCGGAGGAGAAAAAAGTATGACCCAGTGGATTAATGGAACATGGACCGCCGGACACGGCGACGTAATGCAAAAACACAATCCGGTGAACGGCGATCTGCTCTGGGAAGGGATGGCGGCAGACAGCGATCAGGTTTCCGCCGCCTGCGCCGCTGCGCGTGCGGCGTTCCCGGCGTGGGCTAAAAAAACCTTTGCTGAGCGCCAGGCTATTGTCGAACAGTTTGCTCGTTTGCTGGAAGCTAATAAAGATGAACTCACCACTACTATCGCCCAGGAAACCGGCAAGCCGCGCTGGGAGGCGGCGACGGAAGCCGGGGCGATGATCAACAAAATCGCTATTTCTATCAAGGCGTATCACACGCGAACGGGCGAAACGCATACGGCGATGCCTGATGGCGCGGCTACTTTACGTCATCGTCCTCACGGGGTACTGGCCGTATTCGGGCCTTATAACCTGCCGGGACATTTGCCAAACGGGCATATCGTTCCCGCCCTGCTGGCGGGGAACACTATTATCTTCAAGCCCAGCGAACTGACGCCCCGCACTGGCGAACAGGTGATGAAGCTGTGGGAGCAGGCGGGCGTGCCACAGGGCGTGCTGAACCTGGTGCAGGGCGGGCGTGAAACCGGTCAGGCGCTGGCGCAGCAAACCGATCTCGACGGCCTGCTGTTTACCGGCAGCGCCAATACCGGTTATCAGCTCCATCGCCAGCTGGCCGGGCAGCCGGAGAAAATCCTCGCGCTGGAAATGGGCGGCAATAACCCGCTGATTGTAGAAGATGCGCAGGATATTGACGGCGCGGTGCATCTGGCTATCCAGTCTGCATTTATCACCGCCGGACAGCGCTGTACCTGTGCCCGCCGTCTGCTGGTGAAAAAAGGCGAGCAGGGGGATGCGTTTCTTGCACGGCTGGTGGAAGTGGCTTCACGCCTGAAGCCGGGAGCCTGGGATGCCGATCCTCAGCCGTTTATTGGCGGGCTGATTTCCGTGCAGGCCGCAGAGCGCGTGCTGACCGCCTGGCAGGAGCATCTGGCTCGCGGCGGCAAAGCGTTACTGGAGCCTGAACTGGTTGCGAAGGGCAGCTCTTTATTGACGCCGGGCATTGTTGAGCTGACGGATGTGGCAAACGTGCCGGATGAAGAGATCTTTGGCCCGTTGTTGGCGGTTTATCGTTATGATCGTTTCGACGAGGCTATCCGCATGGCGAATAACACCCGTTTCGGACTGGCGAGCGGGTTGATTTCCCCGGATCGTGAACAATTCGATCAGCTGCTGCTGGAAGCGCGCGCGGGTATCGTTAACTGGAATAAACCCCTGACGGGGGCTGCCAGTACCGCACCGTTTGGCGGCGTGGGCGCATCAGGTAACCATCGTGCAAGCGCGTGGTATGCGGCAGATTACTGCGCCTGGCCGATGGCAACGCTGGAAAGTCCGACCTTCGCGCTGCCGGAAACGCTGAGTCCCGGGCTGGATTTTAGCCGTGAGGATCGGTCATGAAAGCCCGCGAAGTCAATTTTGATGGCCTGGTGGGGTTAACCCACCATTACGCCGGACTCTCTTTCGGCAATGAAGCTTCCACTAAGCATCAGTATCGCGTTTCCAATCCGAAGCTGGCTGCCAAACAGGGGTTGTTGAAGATGAAGGCGCTGGCGGATGCCGGATTCCCGCAGGGTGTGATTGCGCCGCAGGAGCGTCCGAACGTGCCGGTACTGCGCCAGCTTGGTTTTACCGGCAGCGATGCGCAGGTCGTTGAGCGCGTGGCGAAACAGGCTCCGCATCTGCTTTCGGCGGCCAGTTCCGCTTCGTCGATGTGGGTGGCAAACGCGGCCACCGTGTCGCCCTCGGCGGACAGTCTGGACGGCAAAGTGCATCTGACGGTGGCGAACCTGAACAACAAATTCCACCGGGCAAGCGAAGCGCCAACCACCGAAAGCCTGCTGCATGCCATTTTCCGTAATGAACAATACTTTTCCGTACATGGCGCGTTGCCGCAGGTTGCTATGTTCGGCGATGAAGGGGCGGCAAACCATAACCGTCTGGGCGAAGCGTATGGCGATCCCGCCGTGCAGCTTTTCGTTTATGGCCGCGAAGAGGCGAAGGCCGGGCTGATCCCGGCGCGCTATCCGGCCCGTCAGACGCTGGAGGCGAGCCAGGCCGTGGCGCGGCTGAATCAGGTCAATCCTGAGCAGGTTGTTTATGCCCAGCAGAACCCGGCGGTTATCGACCAGGGCGTTTTCCATAACGACGTCATCGCGGTGTCGAACCGCCAGGTCTTGTTCTGCCACGAGCAGGCTTTTTTGCATCAGCATGAGCTTTATCAGACCCTGCGTGAGAAAGTAGCGGGCTTTATGGCGGTTGAAGTGCCAACGAGCCGGGTTTCGGTCGGGGATGCCGTTTCGACATACCTGTTTAACAGCCAGTTACTCAGCCGTGAAGATGGCAGCATGATGCTCATTTTGCCGGAAGAAGCGCGTCAGCATGAGGGTGTCTGGCGCTACCTTAATGAACTGCTGGAAGCCGATAACCCGATTAGCGAGCTGAAGGTATTCGATCTGCGTGAAAGCATGGCGAACGGCGGCGGCCCGGCTTGTCTGCGTCTGCGCGTGGTGCTGACCGAGCTGGAACAGCAGGCGGTTAACCCTGCGGTAATGATGAATGATGCGCTGTTTACCACGCTCAATAGCTGGGTGGATCGCTGGTACCGTGACCGCCTGACGCAGGCTGATCTGGCCGACCCATTATTACTGCGCGAAGGAAGAGAAGCGCTCGATGAGCTGACCCGTATACTAGACTTAGGGTCTGTTTATCCGTTTCAGTGCTGACAGGAGGCATAATGCTGGATTTTCTGGCGCAGACCCTGGCGGGGAAAGCGCCAACGCAAACCGAAGGTAAAAATGCCCATCTGCGCTGGCAGTGGTGCGATGAGGGTATCTTAACGCTTACGCCGCATCAGCCGGTGGCAAAGGCGCTGGTGCTCTCCGCCGGCATTCATGGCAACGAAACGGCGCCGGTAGAAATACTCGCCCAGCTTATAGACGATCTGCTGGCGGGCAAGCTGGCGCTACAGTGGCGCTTGCTGGTGATCCTCGGCAATCCTGCCGCTTTGCGCAGCAACAAACGCTTTATGCACAGCGACATGAACCGTATGTTCGGCGGTCGCTGGCAGCAGTTCCCGGAAAGTATCGAAACGCAGCGGGCCTGCCGTCTGGAGCATGCGCTGGAGTTGTTCTGGTCGCAGGGGGATGAAACCATCCTCTGGCATCTCGATATGCATACCGCAATCCGTAGCTCGTATCACCCTCGTTTCGGCGTACTGCCCGCGCGTCCTTTGCCTTACGATGAGGCGTTTCTTGCATGGCTTGGCTGTGCTGGTCTTCAGGCGCTGGTGTTCCATAAAGAGCCGGGAGGCACGTTCAGCCATTTCAGCAGCGAGCATTTTACGGCGCTAAGCTGCACGCTGGAGCTGGGCAAGGCGCAGCCATTCGGGGAGAACGATCTAAGTCAGTTTGCAGTGACGAAACAGGCTTTGAACGCGCTGTTAATCGGTGGGGAAGTTCCTGTCGCTGAAGGTGAACCGCTACGCTATGAAGTGGCTCAGCAGATTACCCGACAGACTGAATCCTTTGTGCTGCATATGGGCGCGCAAACGCAAAATTTCACCGCCTTTCCGAAAGACACTTTGCTCGCAGAAGATGGCGATACGCGCTACGTCGTTAAAGAGGATAAAGAATTTGTTTTATTCCCCAACCCAAATGTAGCGTCTGGATTACGGGCCGGATTAATGCTGCGTGAAATATAAATACCGTTAGCTTCCGCAGGGAAGCTAATAAATTATCGCCGCCTTTCAGCTATATACGGATTAATCTTAACTTGCTGCTTTATTATGCGCATGGATTGCTATACACTTTCTCCATAATCTCTTCCAAATCAGTGCTTTGTTATATCCTGTTGCAATTCACTGCGCATTAATCCTTATTTTCTTCATAATTGCCGCAATAGTATTTTTTACCCTTTCAATGCTTTACTAATACGACCGACTCCTTGACGATTGAGCCCGTAAACTCATTCTCGTCAACACGGCAAACCAGTCGTGAAAAGAACCAAATTAAATGAAGGATAATATTATGCGTAAACTGACAGCTCTCTTTGTTGCTTCAACTCTGGCTCTGGGCGCGGCAAATCTGGCGCACGCGGCAGATACCACTACCAGCACTGCTGCAAAAACTGATGCGCCAATGATGCATCACAAAGGTCCGCGCGGTGGGCATCACGATATGATGTTCAAAAACCTTAACCTGACCGATGCGCAGAAACAGCAGGTGCGCGACATCATGAAAGCGCAGCGCGGTAAAATGGAGCGCCCATCCTTAGAAGAACGTCGTGCGGCGCACAGCATTATCGCCAGCGATAGCTTCGATAAGGCGAAGGCAGAGGCTCAGGTAGATAAAATGGCCGAGCAGAACAAAGCGCGCATGCTTGCCCATATGGAAACGCAGAATAAGATCTACAACATTCTGACGCCGGAGCAGAAAAAGCAATTTAATGCCAATTTTGAGAAGCGTCTGACAGAACGTCGGGGGCATGAAGGTAAAATGCCTGCAGATCAGGAATAACTGGTCATCTGACTTAAGACCGCCGGTCCTGTCCACAATAGCGTAGTCGCTGTGGACAGGACCGGCGGTTTTCTCATTTATGCTATCTGCTGCGCGCAGGTCAACATGGTGCGCATAAGCTCTTCAAGCAGCGGCTGTAATCGTGCCGCTCGATCCTCTCGCCAGCCGAACGGTGCTTCTTCATCCATATAGTTGTACTGAGCCAGCTCCAGCTGCACGGCGTGCACGCCCTGTGCCGGGGTGCCGTAGGCCCGGGTAATATAGCCGCCTTTAAAACGCCCGTTGGCGACCCAGCTAAACTGTTTCTGGTTTGCCATACAGGCCACCAGATGCTCTTCAATCAGCTCATCACAACTGTGTCCGCCGTTGGTTCCCAGATTTAAATCAGGCAGTTTCCCTGCAAACAGACGAGGGATGCGGCTCGCGATGGAATGGGCGTCAAACAGCAGCGCGTAGCCATGTTCGGCTTTCAGGCGCTCCAGCTCTGTCTGTAACCGCTGATGGTAAGGCTGCCAGATGTTTTCCAGCGCTGCTTTACGCTGCTGCCCGGAAGGCGTTTTCCCCGGCAGAAATGTTGGCGTGCCGTCGAAAAGCGTGTCCGGATATAAACCTGTTGTGGCCGTGGCATAGAGAGGTTTGTCGTCCGCTGGACGGTTAAGATCGATAACCATGCGGGAGTAGTTGCCCACCAGCACGCTGGCACCAAGAGTATGGACAAAGTCATACAGTTCTGGAATATGCCAGTCTGTGTCCGGCAACGAGCGTGCGGCGTCGCTCAGCCCGGCTTCAACTTCGGGCGTCAACGCCGTACCGGCGTGCGGGATACTCACCAGCAGCGGCAGTTTCCCTGGATTAAATTCATAAGCTGCTTTCACGTTTGACCCCCTGATAAATCACGGTGCAGGGCAATTGCCCTCCTAACCAGTAGATCAGCTCCGCAGGGCGAGCCACGGGCCAGTGTACAAAGTTTGCGACCTTGCCTGGTTCAAGGCTGCCGTGGCTGGCCTGAATGCCAAGAGCCTGCGCTGCGTGGAGCGTCACGCCAGCCAGCGCTTCTTCAGGCGTTAAGCCGAACAGCGTACAGGCCATATTTAACATCAGGCGTAGCGACAGGGCAGGTGAAGTGCCGGGGTTAGCATCGCTTGCGACCGCCATCGGCACGCCATATTGACGAAACGCTTCTACCGGCGGACGCTGCTTTTCCCGCAGCAGATAGAACGCGCCCGGTAACAGCACCGCCACCGTGTTGCTTTCGGCCATTGCCCTGGCGTCTTCGTCCGTTGCGTACTCAAGATGATCGGCGGAAAGTGCGTTAAAACTCGCGGCGAGACGGCTGCCTGCAAGCGGGGAGAGCTGCTCGGCATGCAACTTTACCGGCAGGCCAAGATCGCGCGCAGCGGCAAAAACTTTTGCGGTTTGTGGAGGGTTAAAAGCCAGATGCTCACAAAAAGCATCTACGGCATCGGCAAGCTTTTCCTGCGCGACGCGGGGTAATAGCTGTTCACAAACCACCTCAACCCACGCATCGCCGTCACCGTTAAATTCAGGCGGTATCGCGTGGACCGCAAGACAGGTGGCATAAATTTCAACCGGTTCCTGCTCGCCAAGTTTGCGGATAACCCGCAGCATTTTAATTTCGTTATCGATATCCAGCCCGTAACCGGATTTTATTTCAACGGTTGTCACACCTTCTGCCAGTAAATGGCTAAGGCGCTGACGGGCGCTGGCAAGTAATTCATCCTCGCTTGCCGTTCTTGTGGCGTGTACGGTTGAGAGGATACCTCCGCCCTCAGCCGCTATTTGCGCATAGCTCACGCCATTTAGACGCTTTTCAAACTCGGCGCTGCGGTCCCCGCCGAACACCAGGTGGGTATGGCAGTCGATAAAGCCCGGCAGCACAATGCCGCCGTCAAAATGATGATGCTCGGCGGCGATGATTTCCGGCATGGCCTCTTTCGGCCCCAGCCAGACTATTTTGCCGTGCTGCACGGCGAGTGCGCCATTCTCAACGGCATGATATTGCCCCTCTTTCATGGTGACGAAGGTGGCACCGCTCCAGAGGCTATCGCAGGAAACAGGGGAGGGCATAACATTCTCCGCATCGGTTGTATAGACAATGACAAACAACCTGGCACAGCATGCTAAATTCATCAACGGCGGCCGCTCATATTGACAGCTTTGTTGCAGCAATTTGTCGCATACCACACAAATTTTTCGCACCCGTTGCGCGCGGAGATAAATTTGTTTTGCGTCGGCGCGGATTTATCGCTAAATCATTGTCACCGTTAAAAGAAGGAACCGAACTATGCCGGCTTATTTTGCACCGAGTGTGATGCTTCCCCAGGGCTGGGGACACAATGTGCGTATTACCGTCAACGAGCAGGGAACCATCACCCAGATTGATGCCGGGGCCTCGGCCGAAGGGGCAACGCTGCTGCCCGGCGTGGTCATTCCTTCGATGGTAAATTTACATTCACATGCTTTTCAGCGCGCAATGGCGGGCCTGACCGAAGTCGCGGGCAATCCGCAGGATAGCTTCTGGACATGGCGCGAGCTGATGTATCGCATGGTGCAAAAGCTCACCCCGGAGCAGGTAGGGGCCATTGCCACCTGTCTCTATATCGATATGCTAAAAGGTGGCTATACGCAGGTCGCAGAATTTCACTATTTACATCATGAGGTTAATGGCAAACCTTATGCCACCGGCGATATGATGCTACAGCAGCTCGTTGCTGCTGCCGATAACAGTGGAATTGGGCAGACGCTGCTTCCGGTGCTGTACAGCTACGCCGGGTTTGGCGCGCAGCCACCGCAGGCCGGGCAGAAGCGTTTTATTCAGGATGTCGATCGTTATCTGCGCCAGCAGCACGCGCTGGAAAAAGCGTTACGTCATTATCCGAGGATTAATCAGGGATTGTGTTTCCACTCGCTGCGCGCCGTTACGCAGGAGCAAATGGAAGATGTGCTTGAGGCCAGCGATTATCGCCTGCCGGTGCATATCCATATCGCCGAACAGGAAAAAGAGGTCAACGACTGCCTCGCATGGAGCGGCGAACGGCCGGTGAACTGGCTCTATAACCGCTTTGCGGTGGACGATCGCTGGTGCCTGATTCACGCAACGCATCTGGCAGCCGACGAAATAACGCAGATTGTCGAAAGCCGTGCGGTGGCGGGCTTGTGTCCAACAACTGAGGCAAACCTTGGCGACGGTATTTTCCCTGCCAATGATTTTATTGCCCAGGGCGGCCACTGGGGAATCGGCTCGGACAGCCATGTTTCGGTTAACGCGCAAGAAGAGCTGCGTTGGCTCGAATACAGCCAGCGCCTCAGAGATCGCCGTCGCAATCGGATTGTTTTGCCGGAGCTGCCGCAGGTGGGAGAAGTGCTCTGGCGGCAGGCGGCGGCTGGGGGAGCGCAGGCGTGTGGTGTGTCGATGGGCATCATCGCGCCGGGTTTCAGGGCCGACTGGCTGGTTCTGGAGCGTGATTCGTGGCTGGCAAATATTGAAGATTACGCGCTGATAAACCGCTGGCTGTTCGGCGGGCAAAGAGAACAAATAAGAGACGTGTGGGTTGCCGGAAGGCAGGTGATAACTGACCGGCGGCACCCGCTTGATGAGCACAGCTTTACACAATTTGCGCAGGTGATGCGCAGCCTTCAGGAGTAGTAATGGAATTCTTCGATATTCGGAAAGTGCCAGTCAGCCTGTGGCGAAACGGCGCCGGGGAAACCCGCGAGATTTGCTGCTTTCCGCCTGCAACCCGTGATTTTAACTGGCGCGCAAGTATCGCCTCGATTGCGAGCAGCGGCGAGTTTTCTGCCTTCCCGCAAATCGACCGGGTAATTACGCTGCTCGAAGGAGGAGAGGTGATCCTTGACGGCGGGAAAGCCTTTCACCATACGCTTAAGCGGCATCAGCCGTTTTCGTTTGCGGGTGAGCAGGTGGTGAAAGCTGAACTGACCCATGGTATGTCGATGGATTTCAACTTGATGACGCGCCGCGATCGCTGCCGGGCGAAAGTGCGCGTCGCCGACCGCACCTTCACCACTTTTGCCCCACGCGGCGGCATCGTTTATGTGCTTAGCGGTGAATGGCAGTTGGGCAATAAGCTTTTGTCGCACGATCAGGGCGCATGGTGGCAGGATGGCCGCCACACGCTGCGCCTGTTGAAATCTGAGGGACAACTGCTGTTTAGCGAAATAACTTACCTGTGATCACTGTCCGCTAAAGCTTCCTACCAGTTGATAACGCGAGCCCGGGTACAGCAGCCGGGCCACCGTAACCACCTGCGCATGGTGCCAGGTGCGCCGTTTAACCAGCAAACACGGCTGCCGGGCCGTGACTTCCAGCAACGCCTGCTGTGTTTCATCTGCCAGCACGGCCTCGACGATATGCTCCCCGGAGGTTAACGGCGCCAGCTGGCTTAAATAGTGGTGCGGGGTCACCAGCCGAAAATCCTGCCGGAGATAGTCTGCTGCAAGCGACGGATTAACGTAGCGTGTTTCAAGCTGCACGGCCTCATCGTTATCGTAATGAACCATCTGTGAGTAAAACAGCGGCTCGCCGGGGCGAATGGAGAAGGCAAGCGCGAGTTCTTCACTCGCCGCTACCTGCTCTAATGCCGCCAGGTGATTGCGGTAATGGTGGCCGCGCGCGGCGATCTCCTCGGCAATGCTGCGCACCTCAAGCATGGCCGTATGGCCTTTGAGTTCCGCCACAAAAGTCCCCACGCCCTGCATTCGTACCAGCCAGCCTTCCCCTGTTAATTCACGCAGCGCACGGTTAATCGTCATACGGCTGACGTTAAGCGCGTTCACCAGTTCAGTTTCCGAGGGCACACGCTGATGCGGCAGCCAGGCCCCGCTGCGGATCTGGCCGATTATTGCCTGTTTCACCCGCTGATAAATAGGCGCGGGGAGATCGCTGATGGCAGCTTGTAGTTGCTGCAGAGGCTCTAATTCAGACACATTTTGTCCTTAATTTTTTATGCGTTAAGCGCGATCCCGCTCACTGTTCGATAAAAATTATCTATGACCGACTGGCGGACGATTTGGTTTATTAGTTAAGTTGTCTATACAACTCTATATGTTCATTGAATTGCTGCCAACAGGATATAAACATGTCGATGCAAAAGAAGCGTTGTACCCTCACGCCAGGCCATGTCTCGCTTGCCACGCTGCGCGATATTTATCATGGTAGCGTCACGCTGGAGCTTGATCCACAGGCTATCGCGGCCGTCGAACGCGCGCAGCAAACGGTGGAAGCCATTGTTAAGCACGGCGATGTGGTTTACGGCATTAATACTGGTTTTGGCAAACTGGCGCAAACCACTATCGGCAACGATCGTCTTGCCGAACTGCAAAGAAACCTGGTGCTGTCGCACAGTGTAGGGCTGGGCGAGGCCCTGCCCGATGACGTGGTGCGTCTGGTGATGGCGAGCAAAGTTATTAGCCTGGCCCGAGGGCATTCTGGCGTGCGGCTCCAGCTCATCGACAATTTGCTGCGTTTGTATAACGCGGGCGTGATGCCGGTTATTCCGGAGAAAGGCTCTGTGGGTGCATCAGGCGATCTGGCGCCGCTGGCGCATCTGTCGCTGATGCTGCTCGGTGAAGGCAATGTGCGTGTAAACGGTGAGGAAATTCCTGCGCCGCAGGGGCTGAAACTGGCGGGCATCGAGCCGCTTGTTCTGGGACCGAAAGAGGGCCTGGCGCTGCTCAACGGCACCCAGGTTTCTACCGCGCTGGCGCTGCGCGGCCTGTTTGAAGGCGAGAAAGTTTTTGCCGCAGGTCTGGTGGCCGGTGCGCTATCTCTTGAAGCTATCAAAGGCTCGGTAAAACCCCTGGATGCCCGTATTCATGAGGCTCGAGGACAGCCTGGGCAAATCGACGTGGCCGCAGCGGTTCGCACGCTGCTTGCAGGCAGTGAAATTGTCGATTCGCATCAGCAGTGCGGGCGCGTGCAGGATCCTTACTCTATCCGCTGCGTGCCCCAGGTCATGGGGGCATGTCTGGATAACCTGCGTCACGCGGCGCGTGTATTGCAGACGGAAGCTAATGCGGCGTCCGATAATCCACTGGTGTTTAGCGACACGGGCGAGGTCATTTCCGGCGGTAACTTCCATGCGGAGCCGGTGGCGTTTGCAGCAGACATTCTCGCGCTGGCCATCGCGGAAATAGGTGCGATTTCCGAGCGCCGCCTTGCTTTGCTGCTGGATACCGGCTTGTCCGGCCTGCCGCCGTTCCTCGTTAATGAGGGCGGCATTAACTCAGGCTTTATGATTGCCCAGGTCACGGCGGCGGCGCTTGCTTCCGAAAATAAATCTCTCGCCCATCCAGGCAGCGTCGATAGTCTGCCAACCTCCGCAAACCAGGAAGATCACGTTTCGATGGCGACCTATGCCGCACGTCGTCTGGGTTCGATGTGCTTTAACACAGCTGCGGTGGTGGGGATTGAAGCTATGGCGGCAGCGCAGGGCATAGAGTTTTCCCGCCCGCTGCGCAGTTCTCCGCTGATGGAAGATATTTTCAGCAACATTCGCAAGCGCGTAGCCTTCCTTGAAAAAGACCGCCTGCTGGCCCCGGATATCGACCAGATGCGCCAGTGGGGCGCAGGAGATAACTGGCCGCAGGCCATCGTTAACATTCTTCCTTCTACTTCGGCCTGATGCCGGGAGCCATAATGACTGAATCTGTAAAACAGGCGGTAGCCCGCACGGTGCGCGCACCGCACGGCACAGAGCTGCACTGCGAAAACTGGCTGATCGAAGCGGCCTATCGCATGATCCAGAACAATCTCGATCCCGACGTTGCCGAAAGGCCGGAAGATCTGGTGGTGTATGGCGGAATTGGTAAAGCCGCCCGCAACTGGGAATGTTTCGAGCAAATCCTTGCCTCGCTGCGCACGCTTAAGGGCGATGAAACGCTGCTTGTACAATCCGGAAAACCGGTAGGGATTTTCCGCACGCACACGGATGCGCCACGGGTGCTAATCGCCAACTCTAATCTGGTGCCGCACTGGGCAAACTGGGATCATTTCCACAAGCTGGACCAGGCCGGACTGATGATGTACGGCCAGATGACGGCGGGTTCGTGGATCTATATCGGTGCGCAGGGCATCGTGCAGGGCACGTTCGAAACCTTCGCGGAAGCAGGGCGCCAGCATTACAATGGCGACCTGAAAGGGAAATGGATCCTGACGGCCGGGCTGGGCGGCATGGGTGGTGCGCAACCGCTGGCAGGCGTGCTGGCAGGGGCTTGCGTCCTGGCGATTGAGTGCCAGGAGTCGCGCATTGATTTCCGACTGCGTACCCGTTATCTCGATTATAAAGCCACCACGCTTGAAGAAGCGCTGGCGATGATTGAGCAGGCCAACGAGCAGAAAAAAGCGATCTCCGTAGGGCTGCTGGGTAACGCAGCTGAGCTCTTGCCGGAGCTGGTAAAACGCGCAAAAGCGGGCGGCATCCGGCCAGATATCGTCACCGATCAAACATCCGCACACGATCCGGTCAATGGTTATCTGCCTGCTGGCTGGTCGGTGGAGCGCTGGCAGCAGGAGCGTACTGCTCAGCCGAAAGCGGTTGAGAAAGCGGCCCGTGCTTCCATGGCGGTACACGTGCAGGCGATGCTGGATTTCTGGCAGATGGGCGTGCCGACGGTAGATTATGGCAACAACATCCGTCAGGTGGCATTTGATGAAGGCGTGAAAAACGCGTTCGATTTCCCCGGATTTGTGCCGGCTTACATTCGCCCGCTGTTTTGCGAAGGTAAAGGGCCGTTCCGCTGGGTGGCGCTTTCCGGCGACCCGGAAGATATCGCCAGAACCGATGCGAAGCTTAAAGAGCTGTTCCCGGATAACCAGAACCTGCACCGCTGGCTGGATATGGCGCAGGAGCGTATTGCATTCCAGGGACTGCCGGCGCGCATTTGCTGGCTGGGGCTGGGCGAGCGCCATAAGGCTGGGCTGGCCTTTAACGAAATGGTGCGCAACGGCGAACTGAAGGCGCCCATTGTCATTGGGCGCGATCATCTGGACTGCGGCTCGGTCGCTTCGCCAAACCGCGAAACGGAGGCGATGAAGGATGGCTCTGATGCGGTTTCCGACTGGCCGTTGCTTAACGCGTTGCTGAACACCGCAGGCGGGGCGACATGGGTGAGCCTGCATCACGGCGGCGGCGTGGGAATGGGCTTCTCACAGCATGCCGGGGTGGTGATTGTTGCCGATGGCACGCCGGAGGCGGATACGCGCCTGGGTCGCGTGCTGTGGAACGATCCGGCAACAGGCGTAATGCGCCATGCGGATGCAGGTTACGAAAGTGCGATGACCTGCGCCCGGGAGCATGAATTAACATTGCCGATGGTGAAGTAACCGGTTACGAAGCGGTGGCGCGGGAAAGCTCCACCACTTCGTAGTCTCCGCTCATTACCAGCTTGCACAAAATCTTGTAGCCGTCGTTATCGAAACCTTTTGGCGGCGCGGCAAGCCTGTTCGCTTCCGCTAAGCTCTCAACCGAGCCCAGATAAAACCAGCTATCGATAATGTGATATTGGGTAATATCAGGGCCGGATTCTTTTAGCCCGACCGGGCCCCGCCACGGCCAGCAGATTACCCGGATACGCTCCATCGCCGCCAGAAAACGCGCGTGATGCGTTTCAACGGTTTCCCGTCCGCAGCAGGCACCCGCGCAGCGTTTTAATCCGGCGCGGAAACAGGCGCGCCCGGCACTCAGGGCTTCCAGTCCCAGCAGGCCATAACAAAGCTGATGCTCATCTGCCAGGGTTTGCAGGGTTTGCAGTGCGGCGCGGCGGTTTGCATAAAGCCCATATAAGTTTGTTTGCACAGAGAAATCCACGTCGCGGGCGTAAACCACCTGCGGTTTGCCGCCCTCAAACTGTAGGGAGCAAAGCTGACGGTTGCGACGCAGGCGTTTATTAAACAGCGGCTGTTGTTCTTTGATCATCTGCGCTTCAAGCAGCAGCGCGCCCAGGTCACCAGGCGTGCGAATAAAGGTAATACGGCGGGCCTGACGCAGCAGAGCTGCTTCGTCTGGCGTGCGAAAATGGGACATCACGCGGCTGCGGATATTGACGCTTTTGCCAATATAGAGCGGCATGACATCGCTTTCACCGTGAAAGACATACACTCCGGGGGCTTTGGGTAAGTCCTCAAGCCAGGGGCGTAAATGTTCGGGATATTCGTAAACTGCTGCTGCTTCAAACTGCATGCGCGGTGCGCTGACACGCCTTACCACTGGTTAACTCCTGAATACTGGTTGCCTGTACAGTCTATCAGGGAAGCAGAGCGCAAAAAAGCCGCAATTTAACCGTGGCGCCTCGTGGCAAGCCAGCAGAGCAGCGAGCCGCCCACCACCATCGCGACACCCTGCCAGAAAGGCCAGCCGGGGTGCAGGCCCAGCCAGAGGCTGGCGATAAAGGCAGAAAGCACGGGGGTGAAGTAGGAGGCGGTGGCTAACAGCGTCATATTGCCGTGCTGGATACCGAGGTTCCATGCCGAGTAAGCAACGGCGGTGGAAACGCCCATAAACAGCAGTTGCAGGGTGGCGGAGAAAGTAAAATGTAACGGCGCTTCGTTAACAAAAGAATATTTTCCCCACAGCACCAGCGCGGTTGCGCAGAAGAAAAGCGAGACGCCATTTTTCCCCTGGCTCCAGCGGCGCGTAAGGTTGCAGTAGAGCGCCCAAATCAACGCCGCTGCAAACGCAAGGCCATAAGCCAGAGGGTTATCGCAGATGTTCTGCCACATCTGCGCGGGCGACCAGGCACCGTCTCCCTTCATCACCTGAATAATGCCCGCCAGGGAAAGTGCCAGGCCGGGCCATAGCCAGAGGCCCGCACGCTGCTGGTTGATAAACAAGGCCAGAACGATAGTCAGGCTGGGCCAAAGATAGTTAATCATGCCCAGCTCAAGGGACTGGCTGCGGCTGTGGGCAAGCCCAATAGCTAAGGCAAGGAAAATCTCATAGGTTACGAACAGCGCACCGCCAATCCAGAGATAGCGGGGCGGCATCTCACGAATGCGGGGAAGGCCGCGCGCGAGGCACAGGCAAACGGCGCTAACGGTATAGATAAGTGCTGCGCCACCAACGGGGCCAAACTGTTCGCTGATGCTGCGCAGCAGGCCAACGGAGGTGCTCCACAGGAGAATGGCCAGAAAGCCGAAAAGGGTGGCGCGTTGCGAAGAACTGTCCATGTATCTCTCAAGAAAGGGCGGATAAGCTTGTGCTATCCGCCCGAACAACGTTATTTACTTTTTCCAGAAATCGTCAAAGACGGTAATCGGCGGACGACGCTTATGTTCCGTTTTGGTGTACCAGCCCTCAATGAGGGTGCTGATGGCACCATCAAGCGGTTTACCTTCCAGATAATCGTCGATGTTCTCATAGCTGACGCCGAGCGCAGCTTCATCCGGCAGAGAAGGGCGATCGTCTTCCAGATCCGCGGTTGGCGCTTTCTTGTAGAGGTGATCCGGGCAGCCCAGGGTTTTTAACAGCAATTTACCCTGGCGTTTGTTGAGACGGAAAAGCGGATTGATATCGGTGCCGCCGTCGCCATATTTGGTGTAGAACCCTGTAACGGCTTCGGCTGCATGATCGGTGCCGACCACCACGCCGTGGGTCATGCCAGCGATGCTGTACTGGGCTTTCATGCGCTCGCGGGCTTTTTCATTGCCGCGCACAAAATCGCTCAGTTCAATGCCCGCATCGCGCAACGCTTCTTCACTGGCTAATACGGCGGCTTTAATATTTACCGTTAGTACTTGATCGGGCTGAATAAAAGCGATGGCGTCCTGACAGTCCTGTTCATCAAACTGCACGCCAAACGGCAGGCGTACACCAATAAACTGGTAGCTTTTATCCCCGCTTTCCGCACGCAGTTCGGTGATAGCCATCTGGCAAAGTTTGCCGGCAAGCGTTGAGTCCTGACCGCCGCTGAGACCGAGCACCAGCGTTTTAATAAACGGATAGGTTTTCAGATACGCTTTCAGAAAATCGACGCTGACGCGGATTTCCTGCTGCGGATCTATCTGTGGTTTTACGCCTAAAGCCTGAATAATCTCTTGTTGCAGAGCCATTTAACCCCTCCGGTTACGGTGTACCTGCAACGTGCAGGCAGCAAAGAAAACAGATCTGTTAAAACTACCCCTTTGTGGCTAAAACGACAAGGCTCCAGGGCCGGGACGGCTTAACAATCGACCTGACAGGGCGCGTTTAAGCGTCCTTTGTGTGGCTATAGCCAATTGTCCTAATTTCCATTCATTTTAGCTAACAAGTTGAAAAATGTTCTTTTATATTCCAGGCTTACTTTACACGCATAAGTACTATAGCGATAAAACGAGGATATAATATGAACAAGACTTTAGCAGGAATTTTAAGTGCAGCGGCTGTGATGACTATGCTGGCAGGTTGTACCGCTTACGATCGTACTAAAGATCAGGTCGCCACGCCGGTCGTCAAAGATGTGAAGAAAGGCATGAGTCGTGAACAGGTACAGCAGGTAGCGGGTAAACCTTCCTCAGAAGTGACGATGATTCACGCACGTGGTACTTGCCAGACCTATATTCTGGGCCAGCGTGACGGTAAAACCGAAACCTATTTCGTCGCCCTTGATGAAACCGGTCATGTAATGAATTCCGGTTATCAGAGCTGTGCGGAATATGATACCGATCCCCAGGCGCCTAAAAACTAATTGAATTTTGAAAACCGCCTGCCTGCAGGCGGTTTTTTTACGTCTCGTTATTTCAGCTGTGAAAGTAAAGAAATGTCTTTATCGGAACTGGCGTGAAATTAAACTTGCTTAAAGAATAGCGCCGTGCGTTAATAGCCTCCTCGGTTTGTTAATCAGA
Source organism: Buttiauxella sp. (assembly GCA_032051265.1). Taxonomy (GTDB): domain Bacteria; phylum Pseudomonadota; class Gammaproteobacteria; order Enterobacterales; family Enterobacteriaceae; genus Dryocola. The sequence goes on along the minus strand of DAMBYU010000002.1, from coordinate 495,481 downwards.
CCTTATGTAAAGCATTTTAGTAAAGCAGTTCTCAGTTCAAGCGTTATCCTCAGATACCTCTTCTCCGTGAGTCTCCTCCTAAAGTCCATAAGTTATTCTGAAACGCAGACCATGGTGCTACAACGTAGCGATGAAAATTTTTTGAGGAAGTATCTATGTCTACCCAACTGACTGGTTTAGTAAAATGGTTTAACGCTGATAAAGGCTTCGGTTTTATCAGCCCTGACGATGGCAGCAAAGATGTGTTCGTGCACTTCTCCGCTATTCAGAGCGACAGCTTCAAGACGCTCGAAGAAGGCCAGAAGGTAAAATTCACCGTTGAAAACGGTGCTAAAGGCCCCGCTGCTGCAAACGTGGTTGCGCTGTAATTACAGCTAAATAATACGTTGCCTGTGCGTTACGATAGCGAAGATGGGTTAACCCGGAGCAGCTAACGTGCAGGAATAAAAAGCCCGAGAACGATTATTATCGTGCCCGGGCTTTTTTTATTTCTGCTATATGGAATAGAATTTCAAAGCAGACAAACAGGCCATAGCCGGCAGGGTTATGGCCTGTTTTTTTTAGGCTGGAATATGAGCGACTTTATTACTGCGCGACCAGACGCGATGTGCAGCAAGTAATGTCAGGAATTCACTCATAAAATTACCCGAGGTGTCATCGGCTTCCACCACGCCTTCTTCTCCCTGATCGTCGATGCCCAATTTTGCTTTAAACTTGCGGGCATCCCCGGCCAGGCCTATCACCTTCAGGTGCTTATAGGCTTCCAGCAGATAATAAGCCGCATCGCCATTATCCAGAATTGAGCCTAAGTTTCCTCCGGGGACAATCACCGCATCGACGCTGACAGACGGGGAGCCTGCGAACGTGGCAGCGACCGGCACGACAGAACCATCGTCAGCCGTGATTTGTCCCATCCTTGAGAAAAGCAGTTTGGCGTGAACGCCCTGTGCTTTGAGTCCCTGGACAATGTTTAATACATCCGCAGCTCTGGCATTTTCACTCAGCAGAATAGCCACTACGCGACCTTTGACGGTGCCGGTTGGCACCGCATACAGGCTCAGGCTTGCATCCTTTTTCAGCCCGTTAACATCTTTTGGCGGCGCGACATGCATCTGTTCATCGGACAGCTCAATACCGAGATTTTCCGCCACCGGCTGAGCGAGCGAAATATCAATATGGGTGAGATGATCCACCACACGTTCACGAATGTAGGGGCGAACCACTTTGGAAAGCTCAAAGCTAAATGCGCCGATGATATGCTGCTGTTCCACCGGCGTCTGGCTCTGCCAGAACAGACGCGGCTGGGAATAATATTCACCAAACGAAGGGCTGCGCTCGCGAATTTTATGCCCTTCAACACGGCCCTGATAGCTTTCAAAGCCGCCCCGTTTTGGCCCCGGCGGCGTTTCTCGCGGCCAGTTGTCATTGATAGAGTTAGGTTCATAGTTAGCCGGGTTGCTGTCGATATCCATGCGATGCATGCCGTCGCGCTGGAAATTATGGTAAGGACAGACCGGGCGATTAATCGGGATTTCGTGGAAGTTTGGCCCGCCGAGGCGGCTGATTTGCGTATCCGTATAGGAGAACAGACGTCCCTGCAACAGCGGATCGTTACTGAAATCCAGGCCGGGAACGATATGGCCCGGGTGGAATGCAGCCTGTTCATTCTCGGCAAAGAAGTTATCCGGGTTACGGTTAAGGGTCATTTTACCGACCAGCTGTACCGGAACCAGTTCTTCCGGGATCAGTTTCGTCGGGTCCAGAAGATCGAAATCATATTTGAATTCGTCTTCTTCCGGGATCAATTGCAGCCCCAGCTCGTATTCCGGAAAGTCCCCGGCTTCAATGGATTCCCACAGATCGCGACGGTGAAAATCCGGGTCACGTCCGGTGAGTTTTTGTGATTCATCCCACAGCAGCGAGGCTTTACCGGCTACAGGTTTCCAGTGGAAACGGACAAAAGTAGCTTTTCCCTCGGCGTTAATCATACGGAAGGTATGAATGCCAAAACCTTCCATGGTGCGATAGCTGCGGGGAATGCCTCGGTCGGACATTGCCCACATGATGTTATGCAAAGTTTCCGGCTGCAGCGAGACGTAATCCCATAAGGTGTCATGTGCGCTTTGCCCTTGAGGAATAGCCCAGTGCGGCTCTGGTTTTACGGCGTGGACAAAGTCAGGAAATTTATGCGCATCCTGAATGAAAAAGATCGGCGTGTTGTTGCCGACTAAATCGAAAATGCCCTCCTCGGTATAAAACTTAGTGGCGAAACCACGGATGTCGCGCACCGTATCAGCCGAACCTGCGCCGCCCTGAACCGTAGAGAATCGCACATAAACAGGCGTGATTTTGTCCGGGTCGGAGAGGAAATCTGCTTTAGTGATGTCTGATAAATTTTTATAAGGCTGGAAGAAGCCGTGGGCAGCAGAACCGCGGGCATGGACGATACGCTCGGGGATACGTTCATGGTCAAAATGAGTGATTTTTTCGCGCAGGATAAAATCTTCCAGCAGCGTCGGCCCACGCGTACCGGCACGCAGAGAGTTTTGATCGTCGGCGATGCGCACGCCCTGATTGGTGGTCAGGGGGAAGTTTTCACCGTCTTTACGATGACTGTCGAGAGATTTCAGTTTTTCATTCGAGGTGTCCGGGCTTTTAAAGCTGCCTGCAGCGGTAGGTTGTGCCCCCGGCGGCGTGGGCTCCTGAGTCGGCTGGTGAGAGCCATCTTCCGGAGCCAGTGAATCCATACCAGGTTTGGATTCACTGGCATCATGAATCGGTGCGCTGTGACTAAGTGGTTGTTTATCGTGCGTCGACATTGAACTCGTCTCCTGTTTTCACGGCTGTTTAATCAGGTCGTTATGAGAATAAAACCCTTCTAACTATAGAACAACGTGATAACTCTGCCGTTTCTGGAGGCGACGAGCGCTAAGCGATCCGTTATTATAGCAATGTTGTTTATTAATCCTTCTTCGAATGCCATTGCCTATGAAACCACTGCGCCAGCCTAATACACGACCCGTTATAACCTATCAACCGCGCGTTGAACCTGCGCCACCGTCGCATGCCTGGCGGGTAGAAGGGTTCAATGATGTATGGTTGCTGCGAAATAAATATGTGGCTTTTGTGCTGGTGGGAGACGCGTTCCGCCAGTCTCCGCCTTTTACGTTGCCGGAGGCTGCGCAGCGATGGGCGGCACAGGTTCGTCAGGAAACTGAAATATAAAAAAGGCCGCAGATTCTGCGGCCTTCTCATTCTTAACAACCGTTAGCGATGAGCGAGTTCGGTCTCTTCGTCGCTGTTGAGGATTTCTTTATCGGTCTGTTTCATTAACTGGCTGGTAATAGTCCCGGCAGTCATAGAGCCGCTCACGTTCAGCGCGGTACGGCCCATATCAATTAATGGTTCAACCGAAATCAGCAGGGCGACCAGAGTCACTGGCAGACCCATCGCTGGCAGCACAATCAGCGCGGCGAACGTTGCACCACCGCCTACGCCAGCAACGCCGGCGGAACTGACGGTGACGATACCGACCAGAGTGGCAATCCACAGCGGATCAAGCGGGTTAATGCCAACCGTTGGCGCAACCATTACCGCCAGCATTGCGGGATAGAGACCTGCGCAGCCGTTCTGACCAATAGTGGCGCCGAAGGAGGCGGCAAAGCTTGCGATAGATTCCGGCACGCCCAGACGACGGGTTTGTGCCTCAACGTTCAGTGGAATGCTTGCAGCGCTGGAGCGGCTGGTGAAAGCAAAGGTCAGCACCGGCCATACCTTACGGAAGTATTTCATCGGGCTTACGCCGTTAACGGTAAGCAGCAAGGCGTGAACGCCGAACATGATGGCCAGACCCAGATAAGAGGCGATCACGAAGCTGCCCAGTTTAATGATGTCCTGCAGATTGGAGCCCGCCACAACTTTGGTCATCAGCGCCAGCACGCCGTAAGGCGTCAGCTGCATAACCAGACGGACCAGCTTCATCACCCAGCTCTGCAACGTGTCGATAGCAACCAGCACGCGCTCGCCTTTAGGCGCATCGTCCTTAAGCAGTTTCAACGCGGCGACACCCAGGAAGGCGGCGAAAATAACCACGCTGATGATTGACGTTGGGTTCGCGCCGGTCAGGTCGGCAAACGGGTTTTTCGGTACGAAGGAGAGGATAAGCTGTGGCACGGAGAGATCCGCAACTTTGCCTGCGTAATTGGTTTCAATAGCGCTCAGGCGTGCGGTTTCCGCCGTACCTTGTACCAGCCCTTCGGCGGTTAAACCAAACAGATTGGTGACCAGCACGCCGACCAGCGCCGCAATCAGCGTGGTGAACAGCAGAGTGCCAATGGTCAGGAAACTGATTTTACCCAGCGAAGAGGCGTTGTGCAGTTTTGCTACGGCGCTAAGAATGGAAACGAACACCAGCGGCATGACGATCATCTGCAGCAGTTGCACATAGCCGTTACCGACTACGTTAAACCACTGAATCGAATCCTTCAGTACCTGGCTGTTTGCGCCATAGATAGCGTGCAGGGCGACACCAAATACCACGCCGACCACAAGGCCGAGCAGCACTTTCTTCGCCAGACTCCACTGTTTGTGGCGGGTTTGCGCCAGCAATAGCAACAGAATAACGAACACGATAACGTTCGCTATGAGTGGAAAATTCATCCCGTATCTCCTGATGTTTTGTAAGCCGATGGTTTAAGCCCACCTTTATGCTGCAAAGCCTACCAGATGCGACGCCGCTCACTTATATTCAAAAGGAATTGATTATTACGAAATGAACTAATTTGTTTAATTATTGCTCCATGTGGTGATTTAAAACGCTATTAAAGGTGGTTTGCAGTGAATTTATCATCTGTGATGACCAGCGCACTGCACTATTTTCGGGCAAACCCTGCGGCATCCACACCGCTAAGCCGAACAGCGCCATACACAGGAACCTTTCCAGCTGGTTGCCTTTTTGGGGCCTGACAATAGGAAAACGAAAACGCCAGCGGCAGGGCCACAGCAGCGGCACGCCAGCAGGCGTTAGCATATCGGCGAGAATGTGGCTCAGGTAGCCAAGCACCATGCCCTGCAACGCATCTGCGGGAATGACCCAGCTTTCCGGCACCTTAAGGTAGAAAAGGGCAAGGCCGGCAAATACGGCGAGCAGGCTATGGGTAAAACCCCGGTGGCCGCAGGCGCGGGCAATAGGTTTAGACAGCCAGGGTAAGCGCTGGCCCAGAAACGACTTCGGGTGATCGATATCCGGCAGCAGGCAGGTCAAAATCGCAGACGGCACAATGTGCCACCAGTCACCTTGCGCCAGCACAGGAGTGAGTTCGGCGTTTTTAGCAAATACTGCACAGGCTATAGAAAAAAGCAGATGGCCTTCCGCCGTCATGATCCTACCCGGATGAGAGCTGTCGATTCATCCAGTATAGGGATTTTATACAGTAGACGGAAGAGGTGACGCTGTAACATTTTATCACCGCCAGGCAAGCACGGCGGCGATATGCTTTAGCGCGCGAGCCATCCGCCGTCAACGGCAATTGTATAACCGTTAATATAATCGGAAGCGCTCGCGGCAAGGAACACGGCCGCACCCTGAAGATCTTCTGGTTTGCCCCAGCGGCCAGCGGGTATACGGTCGAGTATTTCTTTACTCCGCGCTTCGTCGTCACGCAGTTGTTGGGTGTTATTGGTTGCCATATATCCCGGCGCTATAGCGTTAACGTTAATATTGTACTGCGCCCATTCGTTAGCCAACAGACGCGTGACGCCCAGCACCGCGCTTTTCGAAGCGGTATAAGAGGGGACGCGGATCCCGCCCTGGAACGAAAGCATTGAGGCAATATTAATAATCTTGCCGCCGCTGCCTTGCTTAATGAACTGCTTTGCCACGGCCTGTGAGAGGAAGAATACGGATTTGATGTTCAGATTCATCACCTCATCCCAGTTCTTTTCGCTGAATTCAAGAGCATCTTCCCGGCGAATAGTCCCGGCATTGTTGACAAGAATATCGATTCTGCCCATGCGCGCCACGGCTTCGTCGACGAGGCCGGGGATAACGTCGGGCTGGCTCAGATCGGCCTGAATTGCGGTGAAACGGCGGCCAAGCGCCTGAACTTTTTCAGCAGTCTCGTGCGGAATTTTGCGGTTTACGCCGATAATATCGCACCCGGCCTCGGCAAGGCCGAGCGTCATTCCCTGGCCAAGCCCAGTGTCACAACCGGTGACCAGAGCAACTTTGCCCTGCAAATTAAAAGCGTCGAGAATCATAGCTACCCCGTGGACTTGAAGAGCGCCGTAGCGCGTGTCCCCTTAGGATAGGTAGGAGACAGCGGAATTACAAATTCCTTTGAAATAGCGTTTCAATAATTAGATGAGAACGAGGTTTTAGCCAAAGGGCGGAACGGGCCGCCCTTAAAATCAGTAAGCCAGATCGCTTGCTGAAAGTGCCAGCAAAGAATCAAGCTTCACATTGGCCAGGCACCAGCGGGGATCGCTGCTGTTTTCTTCAGCAGGCACCACGATAGAGCGCATGCGAGCGGCCTTAGTGGCAATCATGCCGTTGACCGAGTCTTCGAGCGTGACGCACGCCAGGGGATCGACGCCCAGCTTTGCGGCGGCATCAAGATATACCTGGGGATGAGGCTTGCTGTAAGGCAGCTGTTCCGCAGAAGCGATGGCATCAAACTGTTCACGCAAATCAAACATTTCCAGCACGCGCTCAAGCATATGCAAAGGCGAGGCGGATGCCAGTCCAACTTTAAGCCCCTGGGCTTTACATTGCGCAATGGCCTCGCGCGCCCCCGGTAGTAACGGGCGGCGTTCTTCAATCAGGCTGATTGCACGCGTGATGATACGCTGGGTGACTTCTTCGCGCGTTGGGCCGTTCCATGGCTGCTGGGCAAACCATAGTTCAACTACCAGATCGATACGCAGGCCAAGCGTATCGGGCAGCTCGTTGCGGCGGGCGATGTTGACGCCAATGCTGGCCATTACCTCCAGCTCCGCTTCATCCCATAACGGCTCGGAATCAATCAGTAAACCATCCATATCAAAAATCGCAGCTAAAATCTGGCGCGTGTCGGCCATATCAGGACTCCTGTCGGCGTTCAATTTAAAAAGATGACCTTATGAATAGCGGGAAAAGCCGCCGGTTGCCACCGCTTTTATGAATTTCGTCCGCAAAGCTCAGGCGAAAAGCGGTGAGACGAGGTAGACTTTGAGCGAGAAAGTTACGTCTTAACCAAGGGGAAAGAATGACGTATCAACAAGCTGGACGCATTGCTGTGCTTAAACGCGTAGTCGGCTGGGTGATTTTCATCCCGGCTGTGATTTCAACGTTAATTTCAATTCTGAAATTTATGTATCAACACAGCGAGAAGCAACCGGGCATCAATGCTGTCATGTTGGATTTCTCGCACGTGATGATTGAGATGATGCGTTTTAATACGCCATTCCTTAACTTCTTCTGGTACAACTCGCCGCAGCCGGAGTTTCATCAGCAGACAAACGTTCTGTTCTGGGTCATCTACGCGCTGATTTTCGTTGGGCTTGCGTTACAGGCTTCGGGCGCGCGCATGAGCCGCCAGGCAAAATTCCTGCGAGAAGGGGTTGAGGACCAATTGATTCTGGAACAGGCGAAAGGGCCGGAAGGGCTAACCAAAGCGCAGCTGGATAGTAAAATTGTGGTGCCACGCCATACGATTTTACTGCAAATATTCCCGCTTTATGTCCTGCCGGTGATTGTCATCGTTGCAGGTTACTTCTTTTTCTCGCTTCTTGGCTTTATCTGACAAAAAGCCACTCCTGGCCGGGAGTGGCAATCACTTCATCCGACTTACGCTGCCAGCACACGTTCCAGCGCTTTTTGCGCGGTAACCAGATGTTGGCCACCGAACAGAATGGCGCGGTTTAATAGCGTGTAAAGTTGATAGATGGGCTGACGGTCCAGAAAACCTGCGGGAAGGGGGGAAACGGACTGGTAGCCATCGTAAATTTGTGGGGGCTGATCCGGATGCAGTGGTAGCATGGCCAGGTCGCACTCCCTGTCGCCCCAGTAGCAGGCGGGATCGTAAATAAATGGCCCGTCTGGCCCCAGCGCACAGTTCCCCGACCACAAATCTCCGTGCAACAGCGAAGCCTGCGGCTGGTGTGAAGCAAGGGATTGATGAACAAAGTCGACAATCATGTCGATATCCCCCAGATGAATCCCTTTTTCCGCCGCCATTTCAAGCTGCCAGCCGATACGCTGTTCGGCAAAGAACGTTGACCAGCGACGTTGCCAGGCGTTGGGCTGAGGCGTGGTGGAAAGGTCATTATCAAAATCGAGTCCAAACTGGGGCTGATCGCTCCATTCGTGCAGACGCGCTAGCTGCTGCCCAAGCAGGAAAGCGTTGTGGGCATCGAGCGGTTTAGCAGGCAGGTATTCAAGTAAGAGGAAGCTATAATCCCGGTCGCTGCCTACCGCCCAAACTTTGGGCACCCGCACGGTATTGCTGCGCGACAGAAGTTCAAGCTGATCGGCTTCTGCGGTAAAACATGGCAGCAGTTCCCGAGCGTCGCTTTTGACAAAAATTTCTTGACCGGCGTAGCGCAACCGCCACGCCGCGTGGATCTCCCCGCCGGGAAGTTCGGTGCGTTGTTCAACTTCAGCCTCTCCCAACTGCTCGCTTAACAGACGACTGATGGCTTGCCACATGATATTTCCCCCCAGTTGCTCTGGTAGATCATTAGCTTGCACTTATAACCGGGTAAAAACCTGGAACCAACGCACATCCCGGTCAGGAACTGGACTGATTTGTCACTCCTGTGACTTTTTCCACTTCTCCCAGCTTGTCACTGTGACCTCAGGCTCGGTGCCAAGCGCGACATAGCCAAGCCCTTTTGCCAGCTCCGCAACTTCCTGCTCGCTCAGGGTGCTCACCAGACCAAAAGTATTTGTGCCCAGTTCGTGAACTTTGCCCTCGTCGTCGCTCATCGTGAGCAGGAAACCACCTCGCGTCAGATGGTTATTGAGTTCATTGATATCGGTCAGGCTCTCTTCTTTATATTTCACGGTGATGACATAGCGCACAATGTCTCCATTACTCATGGTTCACCTCGTTGTTATGCCAAAGGTTTTAGCATAGTTCATCTGCGGGAAATGGCGACCTTTAGCGTGACGGGCGGACGACAGAAGTATGGCCCCCGCGAACGGGGGCAGAAATTAACTGCGCAGATAATCGTAAATCTTTTGCGTGTTCTCCCGTGAACACAGGCGGGTGCCCTGATCCAGCGTCGCGGCGCTACCAGCGGCGACGCCAAATCGCACCATATCTAACAGAGGCGCGTTTTCGGCAAGTTTTAAGGTCATGGCGCCGACCATACTGTCACCAGCGCCTACGGTACTTTGGCTTTTAACCGGGGGCGGAACAACCTGTACGCAGCCGCTGGCGTCAACGCCTAAAGCGCCCTGCGGGCCGAGAGAGACAACGACACGGTGCGCTTTTCCGCTTTCCACAATTTCTTGCGCAGCTTTGCGTACATCATCAGGTTGGGTGAGATCGCGATTCACCAGCGCGCTGAGTTCTTTCTGGTTCGGTTTGATCAGTTCGATATTGCCGATTTCAAGGCTTGCTTTTAACGCTTCACCAGAGCTGTCTATGATGCAACGGATGCCAGCTTTTTGTGCGGCTTTCAGAAGCGAACAAAGTTTTGAGACATCAATGCCGGGTGGAAGGCTGCCGCTGATAACTAAGATAGAGCCTGACTCAATGGCCAACACTTTTTCTTCGAGACGGCGAAATTCATCATCGGTGAGCGTGGCACCGGGCATCACAAAACGGTACTGCTCACCGGTAGATTCTGTATGCACATGCAGGTTTTGGCGCGTCCAGTCGTGGGATTCTACGGTATCTATCGCCACCTTTTCATCAAGCAGCAGGGCGGAAAGATGTTCACCCGTAGCACCGCCAACTGGGAAGATAGCTATGGCTTTACCTCCCAAATGTGAAATGGCCCGTGCAACGTTAATTCCGCCCCCGCCAGGTTCGAATACCGGGGCGGTACAGCGTAATTTACCTTCCGGATAAATTTGCGGGGTTAGCGTGGCGCTGTCGAGAGAGGGAGCAAGGGTTAACGTATAGATGCTAGTCATGAATCCTCCTTTCTGATGAATAAGTAGAGCTTAGACTATTAAGGAGAGGAGTAATTTTAATTAATACCCTGATTTTCCAACTGATTATAAAAAAGCAAGCGATGGCTATATATATGAAAAGAAAGATGTTTTGAGAGGCTTCTTATTCAAAAAATGAAAGAGGAATTCATTGCTATGTTATGCGGGCTTTTTTATAATTTGTAACCTTTCTTGAGACATAAAATGTTGATCCTCAGGGAAGATTCCGGAACCCTGGTGGTTTCTTTTTTTGTCTTACGGATTAATAAATGAAGCTTGTTAAGACAGTACCGGCTGCAATTTTGCTGACCGGAAGTGCGCTATTGAGTCACTTTGCAGTTGCAGATACTACGGTTTTCACTGTCATGGATGACCCAAGCACCGCGAAGAAACCTTTCGAAGGTAATCTCAACGCGGGCTATCTCGCTCAGTCAGGTAACACTAAAAGCTCAACGCTGACTGCCAATACCAATATGACCTGGTATAACACCTCCACCGCGTGGTCACTTTGGGGTAATGCCAACAATACCTCCTCTAACGACGAACGCTCTTCAGAGACTTACTCTGCGGGTGGCCGTAGCCGTTATAACGTGACGGACAGTGATTACCTGTTTGGTCAGGCAAGCTGGTTAACTGACCGCTTTAACGGTTATCAGGCGCGCGATGTGTTGACCGCAGGTTATGGTCGTCAGTTCTTAAGCGGCCCGGTGCACTATTTCCGTCTGGAATTTGGTCCCGGTGTACGTTACGACGAATACACGGACGGCGGTCATGAAACCCAGGCGCTGGGTTACGCCTCTGGTATTTACAACTGGCAGCTGACGGATAACGCGAAGTTTATCCAGGGCGTGTCCGTGCTGGGTAGCGAAGATACCACGGTGAACTCAGAGACAGGGCTTGAAGTGGCCATCAACGAACACTTCGGCCTGAAAGTCGCTTATAACGTAACCTGGAACTCTAATCCTCCGGATTCTGCGCCTGAGCACACTGACAGAAAAACCGCGATTACTCTCGGCTATAAGATGTAATTGTCAAAGCCGGGCTTCGTCCCGGCTTTATCGTTTTAATTTAGCAATATGTGCTATTATTTATCTGGTCTTTCGTTTTATTTAAAGTAAAATGATAAAGCCGAAGCTTCTTCATATTTTCTCCATAATTAACCCCTCACGACATATGTTCAATATATTTGAAACGTTTTGACAAATAAATTGACTGTTCAAAAGTGTGATCTGGATCTACTCTTGTAGGGTTATCAGGCAAATGCCTTGGGATTCATTAAATAAGAGAAAAAATGACTATGAAGACTATTAAATATGTAGCCGCAGCGGCTATCCTTTCTGTATTTTCGTTCGGCGCGTTTGCGGCGGATTCTGCTTCTACCGCTACGACGCAATCTACCGTTAAAGCCTCGCACGTAACCGAGATTGAAGCTGGTTCCAACATTGCGCCAGGTGCAGAATCTACAGGGCGCTCTATGGATGATGCGTTCAATGTACATACCCTTGTTGCCGGTGAGTGGTATTAATTAATCATATTATTTTAATTACCGCCATGCGCGTTGGCTTAAAATTTCTATTAATTTAGCTGAGCGCGAAATAAGAAAACCGGATGCGGAAAGCCCGGTTTTTTTATGACCTCGAAATATTACGCCGTCAGGGTTATTTGTTCGCGTCCGCAATATAGTTAAAAGAAAAAATTGTACAAACCGCACCAGCACTGGTTTCACTTTTTCAGCTGTTTCTCGTCTTTATCGATTCAAATGTAATTCATGCTTTTTTATTGCGGCCGTATTGTTTCGCTGGCGTTTTCCTCGCGATGCGGTGAGCGCTTAACTACTATTATTGATAGTTGCATAAATGTTACATAAAAGTAAGTATTCGCTTGCAGCATTCTTCTTTCTTAGGAATGCTGCTACAGAAAAATAAAAGGTATGAAGCAAATCTTTTGGCCCGTCCGTGCGGGCTTTTTCCGTTTCTGGAGACTGCATTAACACGTTTCCATCCCACCATATCGCTGAAAACCTTCATGTTACGAACCGATTTAGTAGATAGTGGTAAAAAGATATACGACATTCACCTACTAATATTGATAGGTCAGCTATGAGCTATAACGGTGTTCTCCCCAAAGGATGGGCCGAGCATTGCCCTGCGCAGACCAGGGTATACAGCAGTCGTGGCTGATGAAACGGGTGATGCTATTTACGCAGCAGACAGTTGTTACAGTGGTGTATGCCAGCTAAACCAGGCAGTAACAATCGGGTGAAATGGAAATAGTTATCACCTAAGATAAGCTTCGGTGTGTGACCTTGTCATAATTGAGGGCGGGATGGCGGTATCAAGAGAATTTCTTCTTAATGTTTACGAAAGATGCAATGAACATCTTAGGGATCAGTCGACTAAAAGGGACCAGGCAATAGCCTTCTACCTTGTGATTATATCATTCTATTTTGGCTCATATAGTAACGTTACTAAGTTTTTAACGGGCGCGTATGCTCCTGTTTTATTTAATGTAGTAATGATTTTGATTAGCGGTATGACGATAAGAACATTGTCTGGACTACGATCCTGGCATATTCAGTACAGCAGCTCAATTGTACTTTTGAATATGATAATAGCCAGGGATATAGTAAAGTTGAAAGATGTAAATCGTGTCTCCACGGCGTTCTTTTCCAGGAAGGATAGACTTAATTCCAAAATGAGAATTAAAGATTTATTCAAAGGAATAGAAAATAGAGTGATTTTCGGGATGATATTTATTTCAGGGTTGCCAGCTGCAATGTTCATGAAAGAGTTGGCAGGCATTATGAAGATCCAAAGTAAAGATGTTATCTTTTTGATGGAGGCTTTGTTCTACTTCATATATGTTATTATATATCTAAAAAGTACTATAATGGTAATTCGTAACTCGGCTAAACATAAAACCTGGATAATAAATTTTGGAAGTTAAAACTTTAGAAAATCAATATGTTATAGCTATGATGGGCACTGATGGCTATATGCATATAGCTCAAAAGAATGGCGGTGTGGTAATTGCGCCTTGCTTTAACGATCGTTATGCCTTGATTAAACATATCCGGGGGGGTGAGGTTTTGTTAGAGTTCCCCAGAGGATTTCTTGAGAGTGGTGAGTCCCATTTAGTTGGTGGTGAGAGAGAATTAAAGGAGGAACTCAATTTTGTAGCGCAGGAAATGCAGTTGCTCGGCGATTTATGTACAGACTCTGGCCTTATTAGTGATAATGTGAAAGCAGTTAAATGTAAAATAGAGGATCTCAATACCCTTATGGTCCAGACCGAGGAGGGTGTGCTATCGTGTGATTTATATTCGCGGGAAGAGATCGTGAATGCTGTAAGAGAAAACAAAATTAAAGATAATTTTACACTAGCAACTTTAATGCTTTTGATTGCAAAGGACTATATCTAATCTGCTCCCTTAATAATTTAAAACTCTAACTTCTATCATCCCCTGGCTTGAGCGAGGCGAAGTGCCAGGAAAAGCGGCCGGCGGATTTCCACTCGTTTCACTCTGTTGCCATCAAGTTCTGCCTTTATCCCTCGATCGATGACGTGTACTATTGTCGTGTGTAATCAGCAGGTTCGTAAGGGTACATCTGGTATTATGTACGCTCAGATGTGCACAGTTTGCAGAGTGAAGCATTCAACCTTTCGTAACTTGCTGATTTATTGAAACTATATGAAATTGCATGTGATCTTACGTGTGGGTCACCACTGCGAATAAGGACTTATAATGCCTGTTATTACTCTTCCTGATGGCAGCCAACGCCATTACGACCGTGCTGTTAGCCCGCTGGATGTGGCACTTGATATCGGTCCGGGCCTTGCAAAAGCCTGTATCGCAGGCCGTGTGGACGGTGAACTGGTTGATGCATCTGATGTCATTGAACATGATGCGAAGCTTGCCATCATCACCGTTAAAGATGAAGCCGGTCTGGAAATCCTTCGTCACTCCTGCGCCCACTTGCTGGGTCACGCAATCAAACAGCTCTGGCCGCATACTAAAATGGCCATCGGCCCGGTTATCGACAACGGCTTCTATTACGACGTTGATCTTGACCACACCCTGACCCAGGAAGATCTTGAGCTGCTCGAAAAGCGTATGCATGAGCTGGCTGAGAAAAATTACGATGTCATCAAGGAAAAAGTGAGCTGGCACGAAGCACGTGAAGCTTTCGTCAACCGTGGCGAAAGCTACAAGGTTGCCATTCTTGATGAAAACATCAGCCATGATGATAAGCCTGGCCTGTATCATCATGAAGAATATATTGATATGTGCCGCGGCCCGCACGTACCGAATATGCGTTTCTGCCATCATTTCAAACTGCAGAAAACCTCCGGCGCTTACTGGCGCGGCGACAGCAACAATAAAATGCTGCAGCGCATCTACGGCACTGCATGGGCGGATAAAAAACAGCTTAATGCTTATCTGCAACGCCTCGAAGAAGCGTCGAAGCGTGATCACCGTAAAATCGGCAAGCAGCTTGACCTGTACCATATGCAGGAAGAAGCGCCTGGGATGGTGTTCTGGCACAACGACGGCTGGACAATCTTCCGTGAACTGGAAGTATTTGTACGCTCCAAGCTCAAAGAGTATCAGTACCAGGAAGTAAAAGGCCCGTTCATGATGGACCGTGTGCTGTGGGAAAAAACCGGCCACTGGGACAACTATAAAGATGCGATGTTCACCACTTCTTCAGAGAACCGTGAGTACTGCATTAAGCCAATGAACTGCCCAGGCCACGTGCAAATTTTCAATCAGGGTCTAAAATCTTACCGCGACCTGCCATTACGTATGGCTGAATTCGGTAGCTGTCATCGTAACGAGCCGTCAGGCGCGCTGCATGGCCTGATGCGTGTTCGTGGATTTACCCAGGATGACGCTCACGTCTTCTGTACTGAAGACCAGGTGCGTGACGAAGTGAATAGCTGTATTCGCATGGTTTATGACATGTACAGCACCTTCGGTTTTGAAAAAATTGTCGTAAAATTGTCAACCCGTCCGGAAAAGCGCATCGGTACCGACGAAATGTGGGATCGTGCAGAAGCTGACCTGGCCGTGGCGTTGCAGGAAAACGAAATCCCGTTTGATTACCAACCGGGTGAGGGCGCGTTTTACGGTCCGAAGATCGAGTTTACTTTATATGACTGCCTGGATCGTGCATGGCAGTGCGGTACGGTTCAGCTCGACTTCTCCCTGCCAGCGCGTCTAAATGCGTCGTACATCGGCGAAAACAACGAGCGTCTGGTGCCGGTAATGATTCACCGCGCCATCTTAGGCTCCATGGAAAGGTTTATCGGTATTCTCACCGAAGAGTTCGCAGGTTTCTTCCCAACCTGGCTTGCTCCGGTCCAGGCAGTAGTGATGAATATCACTGATGGACAGGCTGATTACGTTAACGAATTGACCCGTAAACTACAAAATGCAGGCATTCGTGTAAAAGCAGACTTGAGAAATGAGAAGATAGGCTTTAAAATCCGTGAACACACGTTGCGTCGTGTCCCTTATATGTTGGTTTGTGGCGACAAAGAGGTCGAAGCAGGCAAAGTAGCCGTTCGTACCCGTCGTGGCAAAGATTTGGGCAGCATGGACGTTAACGAATTGATTGAAAAGCTGCAGCAAGAGATCCGCAGCCGCAATCTAAATCAACTGGAGGAATAAAGTATTAAAGGCGGAAAAAGAGTTCAACCGGCGCGTCCTAATCGCATTAACAGAGAAATTCGTGCCACTGAGGTTCGTCTAACAGGTCTAGACGGCGAGCAGCTAGGTATTGTCAGTCTGAATGAAGCTTTAGAAAAAGCCGAAGAGGCTGGGGTTGATTTAGTCGAAATCAGTCCTAATGCCGAACCGCCTGTTTGCCGCATCATGGATTACGGCAAGTTCCTCTACGAAAAAAGCAAATCTTCTAAGGAACAGAAGAAGAAGCAAAAAGTTATTCAGGTTAAGGAAATCAAATTCCGGCCTGGCACTGACGATGGCGACTACCAGGTAAAACTCCGCAGCCTGGTTCGCTTTCTGGAAGAGGGTGATAAAGCTAAGATCACGCTGCGTTTCCGCGGTCGTGAGATGGCTCACCAGCAGATCGGTATGGAAGTGCTTAACCGCGTCCGTGACGATCTGAGTGAACTGGCAGTGGTCGAATCCTTCCCATCGAAGATCGAAGGCCGCCAGATGATCATGGTGCTCGCTCCTAAGAAGAAACAGTAAGGCACTCAAGTAACAGTACCGGCGGGGCTTACGCCTCGCTGGTTTTGTTCGCCTTCTGGTTCGTTTAATTAACAATGCGAAGTGGAAAGTAATTAAATGCCAAAGATTAAAACAGTACGCGGCGCCGCTAAGCGCTTCAAAAAGACTGCCGGTGGTGGTTTTAAGCGTAAGCACGCAAACCTGCGTCACATTCTGACTAAAAAGTCTACTAAGCGTAAACGTCATCTGCGTCCAAAAGGCATGGTCTCCAAAGGGGATCTGGGCCTGGTAGTCGCTTGCCTGCCGTACGCATAAGTTAACTTTTAATTAATTTCAGAATAGAACAGGAGAGCTAAATGGCTCGCGTAAAACGTGGTGTAATCGCACGTGCTCGTCACAAAAAAATCCTCAAACAAGCTAAAGGCTACTATGGTGCGCGTTCTCGCGTATACCGCGTTGCCTTCCAGGCTGTTATCAAAGCTGGTCAGTATGCTTACCGTGACCGTCGTCAACGTAAGCGTCAGTTCCGCCAGCTGTGGATTGCACGTATCAACGCTGCAGCTCGTCAGAACGGTATCTCTTACAGCAAATTCATCAACGGCCTGAAAAAAGCCTCTGTTGAAATTGACCGTAAGATCCTGGCTGACATCGCTGTTTTCGACAAAGTGGCATTCACGGCCCTGGTTGAAAAAGCGAAAGCAGCTCTGGCGTAAGCCGGTTATCAGAGGGAGCTTGCTCCCTCTTTTAATTTCTAACTTAATCAATTTATTGACATTTCGGGTCTGAGCCTTTTCAATACGCAGAACGAATATCGTCGATTAAGGTAACTGCAAGCATGAATGCTGCTATTTTCCGTTTCTTTTTTTACTTTAGCGCCTGACTCAGGGGGCTTTGCGCGTAAGAAAAGAAACGAAAAACAGCGCCGAAAGCCTCCTACATGGAGGCTTTTTTTTTGCATATCGTATTTGAATACAGACCAACCACCCCGGTAATTATGCCGGCATAAGAGGAATACCATGCCACATCTCGCAGAGCTGGTTGCCGTTGCTACGGCCGCCATAAACGAGGCCCAGGATGTTGCCGCGTTAGATAGCGTACGCGTCGAATATTTAGGGAAGAAAGGGCACCTGACCCTCCAGATGACCACCCTGCGTGAACTGCCGGCTGAAGAGCGTCCGGCGGCGGGCGCGGTAATTAACGAAGCCAAAGAGAAGGTGCAGGAAGCCCTCAATGCACGTAAAGCTTCCCTGGAAAGTGCTGCGCTGAATGCGCGCCTGGCGCAAGAGACGATTGACGTCTCTCTGCCTGGCCGCCGCATTGAAAACGGCGGGCTGCATCCCGTTACCCGTACTATCGATCGCATTGAGAGCTTTTTTGGCGAGCTTGGCTTCACCGTGGCAACCGGGCCTGAAATCGAAGATGATTATCATAACTTTGATGCGCTAAATATTCCGGGCCATCACCCGGCGCGTGCGGATCACGACACCTTCTGGTTCGACGCTACCCGTCTGCTGCGCACCCAGACCTCCGGCGTGCAAATCCGCACCATGAAAGATAAGCAGCCGCCGATTCGCATTATCGCACCGGGCCGCGTGTACCGTAACGACTACGATCAGACACATACCCCGATGTTCCACCAGATGGAAGGTCTGATCGTTGATAAGAACATCAGCTTCACCAACCTGAAAGGCACGCTGCACGATTTTCTGAATAATTTCTTCGAAGAAGATCTGCAGGTCCGTTTCCGTCCTTCCTACTTCCCGTTCACCGAACCGTCCGCAGAAGTGGATGTGATGGGTAAGAATGGCAAATGGCTTGAAGTTCTGGGCTGCGGCATGGTGCATCCAAATGTTCTGCGCAATGTGGGTATTGACCCGGAAGTCTATTCAGGCTTTGCCTTCGGCATGGGCATGGAGCGTCTGACCATGCTGCGCTATGGCGTAACCGATTTGCGCGCCTTCTTCGAAAATGACTTACGTTTCCTCAAACAGTTTAAATAAGGGCGGGATAGCCAATGAAATTCAGTGAACTCTGGTTACGCGAATGGGTAAATCCAGCCAACAGCAGTGAAGCGTTGTCCGATCAAATCACCATGGCGGGCCTTGAAGTTGACGGCGTTGAGCCGGTAGCCGGTGCGTTTCACGGCGTGGTTGTCGGGGAAGTCGTTGAGTGCGGTCAGCACCCGAATGCGGACAAACTGCGTGTCACAAAAGTTAACGTGGGCGGCGATCGCCTGCTGGATATCGTCTGCGGCGCGCCGAACTGCCGTCAGGGCCTGAAAGTAGCCGTGGCAACGGTTGGTGCTCTCTTGCCGGGCGATTTCAAAATTAAAGCGGCTAAGCTGCGCGGTGAGCCATCTGAAGGCATGCTGTGCTCTTTCTCTGAGCTGGGTATCTCCGACGATCATAGCGGTATTATCGAACTGCCGGCAGATGCGCCAGTTGGCACCGACATCCGTGAATACCTGCAGCTTGACGACAACACTATTGAAATCAGCGTGACGCCAAACCGTGCCGACTGCCTGGGAATTATCGGTGTGGCGCGCGACGTTGCCGTGCTGAACAAGCTGCCGCTAATTGAGCCGGAAATGGCCGCGGTAGCCGCCACGATTAATGACACGCTGCCGATTAGCGTAGAAGCTGCAGAAGCATGCCCACGCTACCTGGGCCGCGTTGTTAAGGGCATTAACGTCAAAGCGCCAACGCCGCTGTGGATGAAAGAAAAGCTGCGTCGCTGCGGCATTCGTTCCATTGATGCGGTAGTTGACGTGACTAACTATGTTCTGCTGGAGCTGGGCCAGCCGATGCACGCCTTCGATCTTGATCGCATCGACGGCGGCATCGTTGTGCGTCTGGCGCAAGAGGGCGAGATCCTGACCCTGCTGGACGGCAATGAAGCGAAATTAAAAGCCGATACGCTGGTTATCGCCGATCATCACAAAGCCCTGGCAATGGGCGGCATCTTCGGCGGCGAGCATTCTGGCGTGAACGATGAGACCAGAAACGTGCTTCTGGAGTGCGCATTCTTCAGCCCGCTGTCCATTACCGGCCGCGCTCGTCGCCATGGCCTGCATACCGATGCCTCTCATCGCTATGAGCGTGGCGTTGATCCAGCGCTGCAGTACAAGGCGATGGAACGTGCTACCCGTCTGCTTATCGACCTGTGCGGCGGTGAAGCAGGCCCGGTAATTGATGTGACAAGCGAAGCGCATCTGCCAAAACCTGCCACCATTACGCTGCGTCGCAGCAAGCTGGATCGTCTGATTGGTCATCACATTGAAGATGCGCTGGTTGGTGACATCCTGCGTCGCCTGGGCTGTGAAGTCACCGATGGCCAGGATGAGTGGACCGCAGTTGCTCCGGGCTGGCGTTTTGATATGGAAATCGAAGAGGACCTGGTCGAAGAGGTTGCTCGCGTCTACGGTTATAACAGCATTCCTGATGAGCCAGTTCAGGCCGGTCTGGTAATGGGTACCCACCGTGAAGCGGATTTATCCCTCAAACGTGTAAAAACCATGCTGGCGGATAAAGGCTATCAGGAAGTGATCACCTACAGCTTCGTGGATCCTAAGATCCAGCAGCTGCTGCACCCGGGTGAAGAACATCTGATTTTGCCAAGCCCGATTTCAAGCGAAATGTCGGCGATGCGTCTCTCCCTGCTGACCGGCCTGCTTAATACCGTGGTTTATAACCAGAACCGCCAGCAAAGTCGCGTGCGTATTTTCGAAGCGGGCCTGCGCTTTGTTCCTGATACTCAGGCAGACCTCGGTATCCGCCAGGATCTTATGCTGGCTGGCGCGATTTGCGGCAACCGCTACGAAGAGCACTGGGATCTGGCGCGAAATAGCGTCGACTTCTATGATTTGAAGGGCGATCTGGAGTCGGTACTTGACCTGACGGGTAAACTTTCTGACATCGAATTCCGTGCTGCGAACAATCCAGCACTGCATCCGGGCCAAAGTGCTGCCGTTTATTTACAGGGCGAATGTATTGGTTTCATTGGCGTTGTCCATCCGGAGCTTGAGCGCAAGCTCTCTCTTAATGGCCGCACGCTGGTATTCGAAGTGCTGTGGAACCAGGTCGCAGACCGCGTGGTGCCTGAGGCGCAGGAGATTTCACGCTTCCCGGCCAACCGTCGCGACATCGCTGTCGTGGTTGCTGAAAACGTTCCCGCAGCAGATATTTTGGGCGAATGTAAGAAAGTTGGCGCAAATCAGGTAGTTGGCGTAAACTTATTCGATGTGTACCGTGGCAAGGGCGTAGCCGAAGGTTATAAGAGCCTGGCCATAAGCCTTATCCTTCAGGATACCGGCCGTACACTCGAAGAAGAGGAGATTGCCGCTACCGTTGCAAAATGCGTAGAGGCATTAAAAGAGCGATTCCAGGCATCATTGAGGGATTGAACGTATGGCGCTTACAAAAGCTGAAATGTCAGAATATCTGTTTGATAAGCTTGGGCTTAGCAAACGAGACGCTAAAGAGCTGGTAGAGCTGTTTTTCGAAGAGATCCGTCGCGCTCTGGAAAATGGCGAGCAGGTTAAACTATCAGGTTTTGGTAATTTTGACTTACGCGATAAAAACCAACGTCCCGGGCGTAACCCGAAGACCGGTGAAGATATCCCCATCACGGCCCGCCGTGTGGTGACTTTCCGACCTGGTCAGAAGTTGAAAAGTCGGGTTGAAAACGCGTCGCCAAAAGACGAGTAACCTGAGTTAACCAAAAAGGCCGCATCCGCGGCCTTTTTCTTTGCTTTGACCCGCCCCGATCAGAAAAAAATCATCCCCTCATAAGGCTTTTCTTTGCAGGCCTGCAGCCTGGTTTGCAGACTACCGCTGTGAACTTCCAGTCTGTGACCATCGGGATCCAGAAAGTAAATTGATGCGCCTTCGCTCTTGTTCTCTTTCCACTCAATGACATCGGCTGCGCGCAGCTTTTCTCTGAAATGAGCAAGATAATGCTCAGAGAGGGTGAAGGCGTAATGAGTATAATCCCGTTTAATATCCACCTTATCGAGCGATAAGCACAGCCAAAGCTCTCCCAAAGATAAATAAGCTCCCTTTGACCATTTAGCCTGCGGGGTGAAACCGAGAACGTTTATGTAAAAGTCGAAGCTGCGAGTTAAATCGCTAACGGCGATGGTCAGATGATTTAGTCCGGTCAACATTTTGTATGCGGCTTCAGTCGAGAGAATATAACTACGAAGATACACGAATCCGTGAAAGCGTGGAAAGCCAGACGCTAAAAGCATGGCGGTTTTTCTTTGCTTGTCCTGGCGGACAAAGTCCCCGTAAAATCAGCGGCCTGACCGCTACTCTATGGATATGCCATTCCGATGCTCACTTTTGTCTCCCGACAGCGCCGCCTTGAACGCTTATGGCTTATTATCCTGATAATTGTCATGGCTGGCATGGTCGTGCTGAGCCTGTGTGCGGGCGACAGGTGGTTTGCGCCTCAGCAGTGGTTGAGCGAAGAGGCACAGCTTTTTATCTGGCAGATACGTTTGCCGCGAACGCTTGCTGTCCTGCTGGTGGGGGCGGCGCTTGCCGTTTCCGGCACCATCATGCAGGGGCTGTTTGAAAATCCGCTGGCCGAGCCTGGATTACTCGGCGTCTCTAATGGGGCTGGCGTGGCGCTTATCGCAGGCGTCCTGCTTGGGCAGGGCATGCTTCCCTCCTGGGCTTTGGGCGTGTGCGCTATCGTCGGTGCGCTTCTTATTACGCTTATTCTGCTGCGTTTTTCCCGCCGCCATCTTTCTACCAGCCGCCTGCTGCTGGCAGGCGTGGCGCTGGGAATTATCTGCAGCGCGCTGATGACCTGGGCGGTTTATTTCAGCACCAGCCTCGATTTACGCCAGCTAATGTACTGGATGATGGGCGGGTTCGGCGGCGTGGACTGGCAGCAGTGGTGGCTGATGGTGACGTTGCTGCCGGTGATGGTCTGGCTGTGTAGCCGCCATGCGCCTTTAAACCTGATGGCGCTGGGGGAAACTTCCGCCCGTCAGCTAGGGCTGTCCGTCTGGCTGTGGCGTAATATTCTGATTGTCGCCACCGGCTGGCTGGTGGGAGTAAGCGTGGCGCTGGCGGGCGCTATCGGCTTTATCGGGCTGGTTATTCCGCATATGCTGCGCCTTAAGGGGATAACCGATCACCGGGCTTTATTGCCGGCCAGCGCGCTTGCCGGTGCTTCCGTGCTGCTTGGGGCTGACATCATTGCGCGCCTTGCGCTGACCTCCGCCGAATTGCCAATAGGCGTTGTTACGGCAACGCTAGGCGCGCCAGTGTTTATATGGCTATTATTAAAGGCCGGTCGCTAACTTAGCAGGCTAGCTTTATGCCTCCGGAAGCCATACACAAAGCTTTTTCATTAAGGGGACGCTATGCAGGACATTCTGAATACTGAAGTCAAAACGATTGACGGCGAGACGACCACGCTTGAGCGCTGGAAAGGAAACGTGCTGCTGCTGGTGAACGTGGCCTCGAAATGCGGGTTAACCGTGCAGTATGAGCAGCTCGAGAACATTCATAAAGCCTGGGAAGATAAAGGTTTCGCCGTGCTCGCTTTTCCTTGTAACCAGTTTCTGGGCCAGGAGCCGGGCAGCGAGGAGGAGATTAAAACCTTCTGCAGCACAACCTATGGCATCACTTTCCCGATGTTCAGCAAGCTGGATGTAAACGGCGAAAACCGCCATCCGCTGTACCAGAAGCTGGTGGCTGCGGCACCTACTGCGGTTGCGCCGGAAAGCAGCGGCTTCTACGAGCGAATGAGCAGCAAAGGCCGCGCGCCGCTCTACCCGGACGATATTCTGTGGAATTTCGAAAAATTCCTGGTTGGGCGTGACGGTCAGGTTGTTCAACGCTTCTCACCGGATATGACGCCGGAAGATCCTATCGTGATGGAAGCCATCAAAGCGGCGCTGGCAAAATAAATTATGTCGCTTTTGCAGTTAAACAACGTAAGCGTGGCGGGGCGGCTCGGGCCGATTACCGCCACGGTTAAGCCTGGTGAATTAGTCCATCTCGTCGGGCCAAATGGCGCCGGAAAAAGCACGCTTATCACGCGAATGGCGGGTTTGTCTGTCGGGGAGGGGCAGCTTACCCTGAATGGACGCCCGCTGGACGAGTGGTCATCCGCGGCGCTGGCGCAAAATCGCGCCTGGCTCTCTCAACAGCAGCTTCCTCCCTTTGCCATGCCGGTCTGGCATTACCTGCGGCTGCATCAGCCTGCGCCTGCGGCTGAAGCGGTAATGATGCAGCTTGCGCAGGCATTCTGGCTGACGGATAAGCTCAACCGCCCTGTAAGCCAGCTTTCCGGCGGTGAATGGCAGCGGGTGCGGCTGACGGCGGTGATACTGCAGATACATCCTGAGATTAATCCTCAGGGGCGTTTGCTGCTGCTTGATGAGCCGATGAACAGCCTCGATGTGGCGCAGCAGGCGGCACTCGACCGGCAGCTCCTGGCGCTGTGCGAAGCAGGCGTGGCTGTCATCATGAGCGGCCATGATTTAAACCATTCGCTACGCCACGCCCACAAGGTCTGGCTGTTGCGGGCGGGTAAAATGATTGCTCAGGGCGACCGGGATGAGGTGCTTTTGCCACAGCATTTAGCGGCGGCTTACAACATGCATTTTCGTCGCCTGCAAATTGAAGGGCATAGCATGCTGGTTACCCCGCTGGCGGACGGGTAAAACTTGCATCAAATCCTGGGTAAGCGCTAAATTACTGCCAATAAGAAAAAAGGGTGAGGATCGGCCTGAAATGCGCGTATGGATTATTGTAGTGGTATGTCTGGTGCTCGCAGGGTGTAGCCATCATGCACCGCCGCCGAATGCGCGGCTTTCTGATTCTATAACCGTTATTGCAAAACTTAACGATCAGCTCAGCGACTGGCGCGGCACGCCATACAGTTATGGCGGCATGAGCCGCCGTGGCGTCGACTGTTCAGGCTTTGTCTTAACCACTTTTCGCGATCGGTTCGATTTACAACTTCCTCGCGAAACTCGCCGTCAGGCTGAAATCGGTACTGAAATCGATAAAGACGACCTGCTCCCGGGCGACCTGGTGTTCTTTAAAACGGGTTCGGGGGAAAACGGTCTGCATGTGGGTATTTACGATACCGATAATCAATTTATTCATGCCTCCACCAGCAGAGGCGTGATGCGTTCTTCGCTTGATAACGTCTACTGGCGCAAAAAATTCTGGCAGGCTCGCCGCATCTAGCTTTCGTACTGGCCCGTAGGGGCCAGCCGTTCCCCTTTTTTTCTAAATCGTGATTCCCTTCCGTAATTCCGGCGTTAACCCAGGCGCTGTGCTGTTTATCAGGTAATATCAGAAAGCCTTATTGATTCCCTGTTAAGGATCCCATGGTTACTCTGGAAGATGTTGCCGCAAACGCAGGTGTATCCCGTGCCACCGTATCACGTGTGGTCAATGGTGATATCAACGTCAAAGCCCAGACGCGCAGTAAAGTGGAAGCGGCGATTATCGAGCTGGGTTATTCACCCAATCCGGCTGCCCGCGCGCTGGCCTCCAGTCAAAGCAATACGATTGGCCTGGTCACCACTTCCTATCGCGGCGGATTTTTCGGCGCGCTAATGGATACTGTGCAAAGTGAAACAGAGCTGTACGGCAAGCAGCTGCTTGTTACGCAAGGGCGCAGCTTTGCCGAGAAAGAATTAAGCGCCATTCAGCGGCTTTATAATCTGCGCTGTGATGGACTGGTCCTGCATATTCGCGCGCTGCCCGATGAAACGCTGCGGCACCTGGCCGGGCAGGGGTACAAATTTATCGTGCTCGACCGGGAAGTACCGGGCCTCGAAGAATACTGCGTGGTATTCGACCATCGCGCAGCCAGCCAGCTTGCGACCCGGGTCTTTATTGACGCTGGACACACAGCTATCGCTTGTCTGCATGGACCAGGCAGCCGAGCTTCCAGTTTATTGCGCAGGCAGGGATTTTTAGAGGCTATGGAGCAGGCCGGGTTGCAGCCCGCAGCGGTGCTCGAAAGCGAGTATGATATACCAGGCGGTTACCAGCAGGCGTCCGTTCTGTTAAAAGAAACGCAGCCAACGGCTATTTACTGTTGTAATGAAGAAATAGCAATCGGAGCCATGCTGGCAATTACCGAGCGAGGTTTGCGTATTCCTCAGGATATTTCCCTTATATGTTATGACAGTGGCGAGCGCGCGGCATTTGTTCGCCCGGCATTAACCAGCGTACATTTTCCGATTAGTGAAATGGCAAGGTTTGCCACCCGTAAATTACTGGATGAAAATTGTGTGGCTGAAACTTTTGCCCCTTTGATAATCCACCGTGACTCGGTTCGCGGGGTTGAGTAAAACTAGCCATAAAGATGTATCCAGGATAAGCTGAATAAATACCTTAAGGTAAATTTCAAAACGCTTCAGGGATGAAAGTGACATTGTTCAGAGTTAAATCAATCCAGTCGATACTGGATATACATCGCGTGAGGATGCCGTTCCCCTTTGTAGAATCACGGCTGGCACTATGATCGTCTCACTGGATATCGTTTATCATTCCCATTTCTGTTTCCTGCCAGTGCGTTTGCCGGCAGGCCAACTGTTTGCGGTTCAGGTAATCACGAATTTTGTCGGTGTCGATACCCCGGTCCGTATTCCTACGGAACTGGTACTTCCTCATATAAGTGCGGAACAGGAATTAGAGTTGTTCTGCGAAAAGTTATCGTTACTCGAAAACTATCAACATTTGTTTATGGCTCAGCCGATCCTTGCCTGGATAAATATAAATGAAAATATTGCGGATACTATTCTTTCCCGGCAAGCACTAATTACCCGACTCAGAAGATTGCCCTTCATTGAGTTAACAATTTGTGAAAGCTTTGCAGATTTAAATCTGGGGAGTGACAATCTTCGCCTGCGGGAAACAGGTAAACTTTTTCCGCTGGTGCTGGAGAATTTTGGTGCCGGTATCGCAACCACAAAGTCAATTTTTGATGGGTTGTTTACCTCAGTTATGCTCGACAAGGGTTTTATCCATAAGCAAATTCATGAGCATTCATTTGTCCCCTTTATGCAGGCCATTAAGGATCAGCTCTCACCGTTTTGTCGCCACCTGATTATTGCAGGTATTGATGACGATGCTTCACGAACGAAGGCCTGTCTGCCGGGCTTTAACGCAATGCAGGGCAACCTTTGGCCCGCAGTGCCGCCGGAATCATTAGCGGAGCTACTCCTGCCTCGCCAGGATTTCTAGCTATAAAGACCCTGCAACCTCACCGTGTTCATATAGCCGTGAAGACACTACACTATCAGTCAGGAGGCTCCATGACTGATAACCCCGCATTTGACAATATCGTGTTTAACAACAGCTGGCGTAACGAGTTACCCGGTTTTTATAGCGAACTCAAACCAACGCCGCTGCATAACGCACGTTTGCTTTATCACAACCGCCAGCTCGCAGCCGATCTCGGACTGGATGCCTCGCTGTTTGATGCCGCTCATGTCGGTATCTGGAGCGGCGAAACGCTGCTTGCGGGCATGCAACCTTTAGCCCAGGTTTACAGCGGGCACCAGTTTGGCGTCTGGGCAGGCCAGCTTGGGGATGGGCGCGGTATTCTCCTGGGCGAGCAGCTGCTTAAAGATGGCCGTAAAGTTGACTGGCATCTTAAAGGGGCGGGCCTTACGCCTTATTCGCGTATGGGTGACGGGCGAGCCGTGCTGCGTTCCACCATCCGCGAATTTCTTGCCAGCGAAGCTATGCACGCCCTGGGCATCCCGACAACGCGCGCGCTCACCATCGTGACCAGCGACACGCCTGTACGACGTGAAACCACTGAACAGGGTGCCATGCTGCTACGCGTGGCAGAAAGCCATGTGCGTTTCGGCCATTTCGAACACTTCTATTACCGCCGCGAGCCGGAAAAAGTCCAGCAGCTGGCGGATTACGTTATCGAACATCACTGGCCCGAACTGGTGGGACACAAGGAAGGCTACGAACTCTGGTTCAGGGATGTCGTCGGGCGCACGGCAAAGCTGATTGCCCACTGGCAAACCGTCGGCTTTGCGCATGGCGTGATGAATACGGACAACATGTCGATTCTCGGTCTGACAATGGATTACGGTCCGTACGGTTTCCTGGACGATTATCAGCCGGACTATATCTGTAACCACTCCGATCATCAGGGACGATACGCTTTCGATAACCAGCCTGCCGTTGGCCTGTGGAATTTGCAGCGTCTGGCGCAGACGCTGTCGCCATTTATTGCGGTTGACGCCCTGAACGAGGCGCTGGAGCTTTATCAGTACGAACTGATGCGCGCTTTCGGCATCCAGATGCGCGCCAAACTGGGCTTTTGCACGGAACAGAAAGCGGACAACGAAATCCTCACGGAGCTGTTCGGGCTGATGGCTAAAGAAAGCAGCGATTACACACGCACGTTCCGCATGCTGAGCCTGACCGAGCAGAACGATGCGAGTTCGCCGCTACGGGATGAGTTTATCGATCGCGCAAGCTTCGATAGCTGGTTTACTCGCTATCGTGAACGGCTGCAAATTGAACAGCTAGATGATGCCGAACGGCAAAAAGCAATGAAGGCCGCCAATCCTTCGCTGGTGCTGCGGAACTGGCTGGCGCAGCGTGCGATTGACGGCGCCGAGCAGGGAGATATAAGCGAGCTGGCGCGCCTGCATGAGGCGCTGAGCCAGCCGTTTGCCGAGCATGAAGGGGAGTTAACCCAGCGACCGCCGGACTGGGGCAAACGCCTGGAAGTCAGCTGCTCCAGCTGATTACTGCTGGAGCCAGACCTGAGGCACCGGGTGTTCAGGATGGCTGAACACCTTAAGCTCCGCCTGATACCACTGCGTGAGGGTCGTTTCGTTAAGCACCTGCTGTGGCGAGCCTTGCGCAACTAACCTTCCGCCGTGCAGCAGGATGATACGATCGGCCCACAGCGCCGCCAGATTCAGATCGTGAACCACGATACAGACTGAAAGCGTGCCCGCTAACGCCAGCCTGCGCAGCAAACGCAAAATATGCTGCTGATGGTAGAGGTCCAGCGCAGACGTCGGTTCATCAAGAAATAGCCAGCCGTGGGGCTGACCGTTGTGCCAGAGCTGTGCCAGCGCCCGCGCCAGCTGTACCCGCTGCTGCTCGCCGCCTGAAAGCTGGCAAAAATCGCGCCCGGCAAGCGAATCGCTTCCGGTTAACGCCATTACCTCATGGACGACGCGTTGGGTATCATCCGCCGGCCACGGGGCTCGTCCCAGCGCAATAACCTCTTCGACTCTCCAGCTAAACGCCATGCCGCTGCGCTGACGCATAACCGCACGCTGGCGTGAAAGAGCCTCGTTCGACCACTCCTCAAGCGGGCGTGCCGCAAGGCTTATGCTGCCGCCGTCCGGCAGCTGGTAGCCCGTCAGCACGCGTAACAGCGTTGATTTACCCGCGCCGTTAGGGCCGATAAGCGCAACCACTTCGCCGGGAGCGAGCGAAAGATTAACGTCATCAAGCAGCAGGCGTGATCCTGCATGCAGCGAGACATGCCGGGCCTGTAAAATATCAGCCATCATTTTCCCTCCGCTGACGGAAAATCAGCGCTAAAAACCACGGGCCGCCGAGCAGGCTGGTCAGCAAACCAACCGGCATTTCAGCGGGCGCAACCATCGTGCGGGCGAGCGTATCGGCAACCAGCAGCAGCATGGCGCCTGCGAGCACCGAGCCTGGGATCAGCCAGCGATGATCGGCACCCAGCCACATCCTTACCAGATGCGGGATAACCAGCCCGACAAAGCCAATGACGCCGCTTACCGCCACCGCCGCCGCGACGAGCAGGGCGCTGAGGATCAGTAATCGCCGTTGGGTTCGCTTCACGTCTACACCCAGGTAATGCGCCTCTTCATCACCCAGCTGCAAAAGATTGAGCCGGGAGGCGAGAAACGCGATGCCGAGCGAGGCGGGAAGAATAAATGAGGCCGTGGCAAGCAGCGTTGCCCACTGCGCCTGGCCGAGGCTGCCCATGCCCCACAGGGAGAGCTGCCTGAGCTGAGCGTCGTTGCTGGTCCAGGAAAGCACGCCCACCGCGGCACCGCATAGGGCATTTATCGCAATTCCTGCCAACAAAAGGCGGGAGAGGCTATTGTTGCCCTGTCGGCTGAGGAAAAAAATCACCAGCGTGACGGCAAGGCTGCCCAGAAAGGCGGCCAGCATCGGCGCATAAAGCGCCACTACCGCAGGCAACGCCAGCGGCAGCACAACAGACAAGCCCACGGCCAGCGCAGCACCGCTGCTGATGCCAAGCAGACCCGGATCGGCAAGCGGATTACGGAACAGCCCCTGCATCACACAGCCGGATAGCGCCAGCGCGCCTCCCACCAGCGCCGCCAGCAGCACCCGCGGCAGGCGAATGTTAAGCCAGATAAAGCGCAGCGCTTCATCTGGCGCCTGCCATAATACGGCGATGGAAAGCCGCATTGCGCCAAGACTGGTGGCCACCAGCGCCAGAATCAGCAGCGTCAGACCCAACAACCAGAGCGCCTGGCAGGGCAGAGGGCGGTGTATCACGGAAGCTGCTCCGCTTTTTTACGTAGCGCAAGAATGGCGTCCGGCGTTTGCAGGCCAAAACCCAGCAGGGCCATATCATCCACCACCAGCAACTGCTGACTTTTCCCCGCCGGGGTCTGTGCCAGACCCGGCAGCGCCCAGACATTGCTCTCCCCGCCCAGCGTTTTTACGCCCGCTTGCGTTAGCAGAACCAGCGCAGGCTGGCTGGCGATAACGCCCTCCTGGGAAAGCGGCTGATAGCGGTTAAATCCCTGCATGGCATTCTGCAAACCGGCGGCACGAATCGCGGCATCGGCGGCGGTTTGTTGTCCTGCGGCCATGGCGGCCATACCACCGTGACTCATGATAAACAGCACTTTTACCGGCAACGGCCGCGCTGGAATAGCGGCCATTTTATTGCTGACCTCTTTACGCAGCGCTTCGCCCTGTACCGTTTTGCCCAGCGCTTTTGCCACCGCCCTGATTTTGCTTTCGATGCCGCCCGGCGAGTTATCGGCCGGAACCGTCACCACGGCAACGTTGCTTGCCGCAACCTGCTCCAGCGCCAGCGATGGCTTCGCCTGCGCGCTTGCCAGCACCAGGTCCGGTCGCATGGCAAGAATCCCTTCGGCGTTGAGCTGGCGCATATAGCCGACGTCCGGAAGCCTGGTCGCGGCGGCTGGATGCAGGCTGGTGCTGTCACGGGCGACCAGCTGTTCGCCCGACCCTAAAGCAAAAGCAATTTCCGTAACGTCGCCGCCGATAGTCACCACGCGTTCGGCGGCGTTGACCAATACCGGCAACGCAAGCAGGACGGCCAGCCAGCGCTTCATGCCGCCAGCCCTTTGCTGGTCAACGCCTCCAGCTGAGTACGCCACAGCTGCTGTTCCGGATGGCCTTCGGTGCGCTGGCCGTAGAGCTGGGCGATTTGCGTGCCGTCTGCGGCAAACAGCTCAAGGCTTGTAACAAAACCATCGGCGCCTGGTTTACGGGTAACCCAGCTTTCCGCGATGGTATCGGCCATCAGATGCAGGGTGAACGCAGGGTTGAAGATATTTATCCAGTTATCCGTCGGCACAATTTTCTCCACCACGCCGGTGAAGATCTGCACGCAGCCACGGTTGCCGACAAAAATCATGATCTCGTTTTTGTCCTGCAACGCCCGCTGCAGCACCTGTTCCAGCGCGCTGTTATCCACCTGCTGAGCGAGATCGTCCGCAACCAGACGGAACGCCTGCTGACGAGTGAGCTGATGACGTTTAAGCAGGGCGAAGAACTGATGGACGTCGCGCATGGTGCGCCATTCAGCTTCCACCTGGCGGGCATCTGGTGCGGGCGTCATCACGACGTTTTCCGCCGGTTTCAGCTCCAGCGACGGGTTGTCCGCATAAATGAATTTCGCCAGTATTTGTCCCCACGCGCTGAAATCGGTGTTATCTGTGGTGTAAACCTTTAGCAGCGCATCGCCCTGGCGATCAAAAAACTGAATGCTCTGACGCTCGCCGCGTGTAGCGGCTTCGCGCAGATGAAAAGCGCTTGCCCACTGATGCAGAAACAGGCGTAAATCCAGCGCTCGCGGGTTCAGCACCAGACCTGCGTGACCCGCAAGGTGCTGATTCTCATAGCGGCCAACCTGCTCATGCACCGCATACTCGTTACGGCAGATAGAGTTGGTTTCGCCCACGCTTTCCAGCGCCGCCAGAATATCGCGGGGTTCACCCTTTAAGCGCCAGGCATCTTGCCCGACGCGGGTGTGCGTTAGTTCAGCTTCGCTGATGTTCATAAGCTTTGCGATATCGCGGGCGTATTTCTTAGGATGGTGCTGCTTAAGCTGCAGCCAGTTGTCATAACGTTGAGTCATGCGATGCTCCTTACCATTGATAACTAACGAAGATTTTGCCGTTACGACCATCCTGTGGAAGGCCCTGAGGCGACCAGTAGGCTTTATCGAAGGCGTTAGCGAACACAAGCGAGGTGGTCAGGCCGCGTAGCTGTTGCTGGCCGCGGTAGCTGACGTAGAAATCGTTTACGCCGTAGCCCGGTTGCGCGCCGTAGCTGCTGCTGATGTGCGTTGAGCGTTCTGCAAAGGTGCCCACCCAGCCCACGGAGAAACCGCTCTGCGCGACGGGAATGTCCAGAACGCTGGTGACGGTGTCCGGGTTCAGGCTTGAAATCCACTCGCCGGTATCCCGATCTTTACCACGGGTGCGGTTATACGCCACGTCAAGGCTGAACAGGTCGCTGGTGTACTTCGCCGACATGTCCCAGCCCCAGATTTTGGCGTCCGGCACGTTGTAAGACATGGTAGTGGCCTGGGCGAAGTCTACTGTAGTGGAGATGTAGTCCTTCGCGTTGGTATCAAAGTAGCTGGCTTTGAACTCGACGCCGTCGTTTGCCAGCAGCAGATCGTCAAAGCGCAGGCCGAAGCCGTACTCCTGCGTTTCGTTGGTTTCAGGGCGCAGATTCGGGTTCGGCACCCAGTAGTTGGTGTAGAAGCTGCCAATCGAGAAGTGTCTGGCGTCGTTATACATTTCGCCCATGGTTGGCGCGCGGAAGGCCTGTGCGTAAGAGCCGAACAGCATCAACCAGTCGGTTGGCGTGACGGAAATCGCGCCGCGGGATGACCATTTATCCGCGTCAACATCGTCATAGCCGTCGCTGCTGCCGCTGTAGTTGTCATAGCGTGTGCCCGCGAGCAGGGAGACCGGGATATCGCGCAGGGTAATTTCATCCTGCAGCCAGCCGGAGCTGAAATCGATTTTCGCCTGTGGGAAGCCGGTGGTATTCCCGCCCGGATGCTGTTCCTGACGATAATATTCGCCACCCCAGGTCAGCAGGTGAGAAGCAAAGCTGTCGTTAAACAGGCGGCTGCGGTTTTCCAGCCTGCCGCCTTTGGTTGTCTGCTTACGGAATTCACCGCCATCGGTTTGGGACTGGGCGTTGATACGCGCTTCCGACCAGTAAGCCGTAGCATCAGCGTTGAGCCAGTCGTTATTCTGCGGACCAATATGGTATTTCACCTGCGCGTCACGCTGAATAGTTGAGCGATTCGCCATTGGGTTTGCAGCGGTTGCGTCAGTAGTTTGCGGATTTTTCGGCTCCAGAGCGTCGTTATTGTAATAGCGCAGGGAGCCTGAAAGCGACTGGGCCGGGTCGATGCGCCAGCTGCCTTTAGCGAGAAAGTTGCTGATGTTTTCATCGTTGGGCGCCGTTTCATCGTCGCTCTGGCGAATATCACCGCGATCGCGGCTTGACCAGGACACTACGCCGTCCAGGTTGTCGGTGCGGCCAAAGGCGCTGGCGCCCATGCCAATGCTGTGGTCGCCGGTGGCGCCTGTACCAAACAGGCGATACCCGCTGGTTTGCCCGTCGAACAACAGATCGCTCGCATCGGCAGTTTCGTAAGAGATGACCCCGCCCAGTGCACCGCTGCCGTAGAGTAACGCGCCAGGGCCGCGTACGACCTCAATGCGCTTCACCAGCGCCGGGTCAAGGAAAGTGCTGTTCAGGTGTCCGGTATCGGTTCCCTGACGAATGCCGTCAACCAGCGTCAGCACGCCACGACGATCGTAACCACGCATGGAAATGTCCTGGCCGTTCGTTCGTCCAGTGCCTGAAAGGGTAATGCCCGGGATTTTGCGCAGCATGTCCGCGGCGGAAGAGGATGTTTGTCCCCCTGGCGTATCGGCATCAATAACGCTGACCATCATCGGCGCTTCAAAGCTGCTGCGAAGGTTTCCTGTGGCGACAACGGTTATCTCATCGTCTGCACTGGCAGGCAGGGCGGTGAACAACGCGACTGTCAGGAGTGGCAGACGGGATCTGGCTGTATGTAGAAATGGCATAGTGCAACTCTCCATGAGAAAAAACGAAAAGTGCTGGCTGCCTGGGGATGACCTGGGTGGCTTGCGAAGAATTTTTAGTTTATTTGGTCAGGATAAGCTTTCCGGCCTGGGTCTGGCTTAACAGATACCGCTGGCCTTCGTGAACAATCACAACGCGACCATCAGAACCCAGTAATGTCTTGCTGTCGATCTGACGGGGTTCAGCCGGGGGCTGAGGGGCTAAAGGGGTGAACGGCTTATCCATACGATCCACTCTGTATACAAATGACAATCAATTTAACAATGATAATCATTATCAATAAACAGAGTTTCAGCGGCAAGCGTTATTTGTAAGAAACTTGTGAATAGACCAGTATTGAGCGCCAGAGCAAGGGCGGAAAAGTGGCGGATGCGTCGGGCGACATCCGCCTGTCATGCAGAGCTTAAAAGCGGCTACCGGTAGCGTCGGCCAGCATCGCGAGCAGCGTCTCGGTATCTTCCCAGCTCAGGCAAGGATCGGTAATCGACTGGCCATAGACCAGCGGCTGTCCGGCGACGATTTTCTGCGTGCCTTCGCGAATAAAGCTTTCAGCCATCACGCCGGCGATGGCGCGTGATCCGTTGCGGATCTGATTGCACACCTCTTCACAGACCTCAAGCTGGCGGCGGTGCTGTTTCTGGCAGTTGCCGTGGCTGAAATCAATTACCAGCTGCTCGGGCAAATCGAATTCCTGCAGGCTGTCGCATGCTGCGGCGATATCCGTCGCGTGGTAGTTCGGCTGCTTCCCTCCACGCATAATCACGTGGCCAAACGGGTTGCCACTGGTCTGGTAAATCGTCATCTGCCCGTGTTTATCTGGCGAAAGGAACATATGGCTTGCCCGTGCTGCGCGAATGGCGTCAATGGCGATTCGGGTATTGCCATCGGTGCCGTTTTTAAAGCCGACCGGGCAGGAAAGAGCCGAGGCCATTTCGCGATGGATCTGGCTTTCGGTGGTCCGCGCGCCGATAGCGCCCCAGCTGATTAAATCGGCAATAAACTGGCCGATCACCATATCCAGGAATTCTGTCGCCGTAGGCACGCCCAGCTCGTTAACCTGCAACAGCAGACGACGGGCCTGTTCGATACCATGATTAACGCGGTAGCTGCCGTTAAGTTCCGGATCGGAGATCAGCCCCTTCCAGCCAACTACGGTACGTGGTTTTTCAAAATAGGTGCGCATGACGATTTCAAGGCGATCGCCATGTTTCTGGCGCATCGTCTCAAGACGACGGGCATAATCCATTGCCGCATCCAGATCGTGAATGGAGCATGGACCAACGATCGCCAGCAGACGTTTGTCTTCACCGTTAAGGATTTTTTCAATGCGGCGGCGGGAAGCGATAACGTTTTGCGCAACCTCCGGCGATACCGGCAAACGGTCGGCCAGAGCGGCGGGTGTGACAAGGCTGTCGATGCGCGCTGTTCGCAGTTCATCTGTTTTATTCATTGGCTGTCTCAGAAATTTTTGTCTTCTGCACGGCGAGAGTGCCGGGAAGTGATGGCGATCACGATAAACCAATTTATGTCGATTTCAACCACCTAAAAGGTATAACGCAACCGCAATGCGCCTATCCTGACAGATAATGCTCGCCTTGTGTACTAGTTTGTTAGTACATGCGGCGATTCAGGCCCATGATATCAAGAATTTTTGTGGCCATTTCTTCGACGGAATAGTTGGTGCTGTTGAGGTAACGGATCTGATTCTTACGAAACAGCGCTTCCACTTCGGCGACTTCGAGACGGCACTGCCGCATGGAGGCGTAGCGGCTATTCTCGCGGCGTTCCTCGCGAATTGCGGCGAGGCGCTCCGGATGGATCGTCAGGCCAAATAATTTATGCTGAAGCGGCTTCAGCACGGTCGGAAGCTGAATATTATCCATATCGTCGGCGATAAAAGGATAGTTGGCGGCGCGAATGCCGAACTGCATGGCGAGATACAGGCTGGTCGGCGTTTTACCGCAGCGGGACACCCCCAGCAAAATCACCTGAGCCTGATCGAGATTACGCATTGAGATGCCGTCATCATGGGCAAGGGTGTAATCAATGGCGGCGATTCTGGCGTCATATTTAATTAAATTGCCGGGGTTCAGACCGTGTGTGCGATGAGCAACCGGCGTGGGATCGAGATTTAACTCCTGCTGCAAAGGCGCCACCAGGGCCTGCACGATATCCTGACAAAAACCTGCACTTTGCAAAATAATGTCACGAATCTCCGGCAAAACGATGGAGTAGAAGACCAGTGGTCGCACGCCAGATTGCTGAAAAATGGCATCGATTTGCTCTTTCACCGCCCTGGCCCGGCTTTCGTTTTCCACAAAAGGCAGCGTGATGCTGTTGATTGAGACCGGAAATTGCGACATCACCGCGTGGCCCAGCACTTCAGCGGTAATCGCGGTGCCGTCAGAAATATAAAATACCTGCCTGTCTACAGCGTTATCCATTTTGGGGACCCTGACATTTCACGATAATTTTATAAAGCATAAATTAAAACAACGCATTCCGTGATAATCAATGTCGCAATTTTAAAATGAAATGGTGTTTTTATTTTTAATGAACCGGGGAGGTCAAAAATATAAACGCTAAATTAACCCTCAGGATGCTGAGGATTAAATGCATAATCAATAGCTTAGCTTTTTTGGGAAACTATCTTAAAAATTCATATTTTTATTTTGCTTGAACGATTCAACCGTTTCACTCAGGCAGGTAAATATGCCAGGCTAAATAAGAAGTCAGGAAATGCTTGTGCCCACTCATATTTCATAAAAGGATTGTTTCGATGTCCAATAATGGCTCGTCACCGCTGGTGCTTTGGTATAACCAACTCGGCATGAATGATGTAGACAGGGTCGGGGGGAAAAATGCCTCCCTGGGTGAAATGATTACCAACCTTTCAGGCACGGGCGTCAGCGTGCCGAACGGTTTTGCCACCACTGCCGAGGCGTTTAATCTCTTTCTGGACCAGAGCGGTGTAAACCAGCGTATTTACGAACTGCTGGATCAAACGGATATTGACGATGTGTCGGCGCTCGCTAAAGCTGGCACGCAGATCCGCCAGTGGATCGTCGACACGCCTTTCCAGCCCGAGCTGGAAAAAGCAATTCACGATGCCTACGAACAACTTTCCGCTGACGATGCCGAAGCCTCTTTTGCCGTGCGCTCCTCCGCCACCGCCGAAGATATGCCGGATGCGTCGTTTGCCGGGCAGCAAGAAACTTTCCTTAACGTGCAAGGGTATGACGCGGTGCTGGTGGCGGTGAAGCATGTCTTTGCCTCGCTGTTTAACGATCGGGCTATTTCTTATCGTGTGCATCAGGGCTACGATCACCGCGGTGTGGCGCTCTCCGCAGGCGTCCAGCGTATGGTTCGCTCCGACCTTGCCTCTTCAGGCGTGATGTTCTCCATTGACACCGAATCCGGCTTCGACCAGGTGGTGTTTATCACTTCGGCCTTTGGCCTGGGTGAAATGGTGGTGCAGGGTGCGGTTAACCCGGATGAATTCTACGTTCATAAACCGACGCTTGAAGCCGGTAAGCCATCCATCGTGCGCCGTAATATGGGTTCGAAAAAAATCCGTATGGTCTATGCTCCGGACCAGGAGCACGGCAAGCAGGTGCGAATTGAAGATGTGCCGCAGGCCGACCGCGACCAGTTCTCTATTACGCCTGAAGAGGTGCAGGAGCTGGCTAAGCAGGCTGTGCTGATTGAGAAACACTATGGCCGCCCGATGGACATCGAATGGGCCAAAGACGGCCATACCAGCAAGCTCTTTATCGTCCAGGCGCGTCCGGAAACCGTGCGTTCCCAGGGCCAGGTGATGGAGCGTTATCACCTGCATTCGCAGGGCAAAATCGTTGCAGAAGGGCGTGCTATCGGCCATCGCATCGGCGCCGGGCCGGTGAAGGTCATTCACGATATCAGCGAAATGAACCTTATCCAGCCGGGCGACGTGCTGGTAACCGACATGACCGACCCTGACTGGGAACCGATCATGAAGAAAGCGGCGGCTATTGTGACCAACCGCGGCGGGCGAACCTGCCACGCGGCAATCATCGCCCGCGAACTGGGTATTCCTGCCGTTGTTGGCTGCGGCGATGCCACCGAACGCATGAAGGACGACCAGAACGTGACGGTTTCCTGTGCGGAAGGCGATACCGGTTATGTTTATCAGGATCTGCTGGATTTCAGCGTGAAAAGCTCCACGGTTGATACCATGCCGGATCTGCCGCTGAAAATCATGATGAACGTCGGTAACCCGGACCGTGCGTTTGACTTCGCCTGCCTGCCGAACGAAGGCGTCGGCCTGGCGCGCCTTGAATTCATCATCAACCGTATGATCGGCGTGCACCCGCGCGCGCTGCTGGAGTTTGACCAGCAGGAGCCTGCGCTGCAAAACGAAATCCGCGAGATGATGAAGGGCTATGACGATCCGGTCGAATTCTATGTCGGCCGCCTGACGGAGGGGATCGCGACGCTGGGCGCGGCATTCTGGCCCAAGCGTGTCATCGTGCGGCTGTCGGACTTCAAATCTAACGAATACGCCAATCTGGTGGGCGGCGAACGTTATGAACCTGAAGAAGAAAACCCAATGCTGGGCTTCCGTGGCGCGGGTCGCTATGTAGCGGACAGCTTCCGCGACTGCTTTGCGCTGGAATGCGCTGCCATGAAACGCGTGCGTAACGAAATGGGCCTGACCAACGTTGAAGTGATGGTGCCTTTTGTGCGCACCGTGGCGCAGGCGAAAGCCGTGGTGGAAGAGCTGGAGCGTCAGGGCCTGAAACGCGGTGAAAACGGGTTGAAAATCATCATGATGTGTGAGATCCCATCCAACGCCCTGCTGGCGGATGAGTTCCTGCAATACTTTGACGGTTTCTCTATCGGCTCCAACGACATGACGCAGCTGGCGTTAGGCCTGGATCGCGACTCCGGCGTAGTTTCCGAACTCTTTGATGAGCGTAACGACGCGGTGAAAGCGCTGCTGTCGATGGCTATTAAAGCGGCGAAGAAACAGGGTAAATACGTTGGCATTTGTGGACAAGGCCCGTCGGATCACGAAGATTTTGCCGCCTGGCTGATGGAAGAGGGGATTGATAGCCTCTCCCTGAACCCGGATACCGTGGTGCAAACCTGGCTGAGCCTGGCTGAAATTAAAGAATAAGTTTCCGTCTGCTTCACTAAGCCCGTCTGCAAAGGCGGGCTTTTTGCATTCTGTTCCTCACTTCGTTTGCACCCCGTCACATTTATCATAAAAAGCAAAAAATCATAATTTGTCTGGGCAATTCGGCAATTGTTGCCCTGACGGAAATTAACCAATACTGGGGGCTGAAAATAATTGCCGCGAGCAGTCATGCGGATGGTTGAACTATTTTGTGTCCGATAAATAAGGTCAATAATAATGAATGCCTCCACCGTTCTCAGTACCAAAGATAAAATTGGTTATGGCCTCGGCGATATGGCCAGCGCATTAGTCTGGCAAACCGCCACGTTATTCCTCGCTTATTTTTATACCGATGTGTTTGGTTTGCCGGCAGCTATTATGGGCACTATGTTTCTGGTAGTGCGCGTGGTGGATGCTTTTGTCGATCCCTGTATTGGTGCGATGGTAGACCGCACCCAAACCAGACATGGCCGGTTCCGCCCCTGGCTTTTATGGTTCGCTATTCCTTTTGGCGTGAGCTGCCTGATTACTTTTTACGTTCCGGATGTTGGGCCTACGGCAAAAATTATTTATGCCTGCGCGACCTACAGCATTCTCAGCCTTGTTTACTCCGCGATTAATGTGCCTTACTGCGCCATGCCCGGAGCGTTAACGCTTGACCCGCGTGAGCGGCACTCCATCCAGTCCTGGCGCTTTGCGTTGTCGTTTATCGGCGGGCTGATTGTCACGGTTATTGCGCTGCCATTGGTAGACTGGTTAGGCAACGGCAATCTGCAAAAAGGCTATTTCTATGCCATGAGTTTAATGGGACTGCTTGGCGTAGGGTTATTTTATTGCTGTTTTGCGATGACCAAAGAGCGTTATTCCCCACGAAACGACACCTCAGGCTCAATGGCCGGCGATTTAAAATTGCTGGCTAAAAACAGCCAATGGCGAATCGTATTCATCTTTAATATTTTACTCTTAACCGCAGTAGTAACCCGTGGTTCCGCCACGATGTATTACGTGAAATATGTTTTATTACGCCCCGATCTGGTTTTTGCTTTTATCGTCTCAGGCATGATTGCATCTTTACTGGGCGCGCTGCTTTCTGAACGATTGTTAGGAAAGTTCGACCGCGTGCGGGCTTATCAATGGACAATCGTCAGCTTTGTTATTTTTGGTACGGCGATTTTCTTTATTCCCCCAACGGCTATCTGGCTTATTTTGGGACTTAATCTGGTGTTCAGCTTTATTCAAAACCTTACCACGCCGCTGCAGTGGACGATGTTTTCTGACGTAGTGGATTACGAAGAACATCGCACGGGCCGCCGCCTTGACGGGCTGGTCTTTTCAACCGCGCTGTTTGCCATCAAATTCGGTCTGGCGCTCGGCGGGGCGGTGGTGGGATGGATCCTCGGTATGGTCGATTACCTGCCCAATCAGCCCACCCAGTCGGCTTCTGTGCTGAGCACCATCAACGCGCTGTTTACCGTCATTCCTTCGGTGCTGTTTATTGCTATGGCGCTGCTGCTGTTTATCTACAAACTCAACAGCCGCACGGTCTATAGCATCGCCAGCGAGCTTGCCGCCAAACGCAAAGTCCGCGATGACGCACCGTCTCTTGCCCCCGCAACACAGGAGTAATCTATGTCCACCATTTATAAGGATCCCCATCGTCCGGTTAACGAACGCGTTGCCGATCTCCTCTCACGCATGACGCCGGAAGAAAAGTTCGCGCAGATGCACGCGTACTGGCTGATTTTATCGAGCGACGGCAATCATCGTGAACGAACCGATTTAAGCGACGAGTTTGCAGGCGTAACGGAGCAGGCGGGTCTGGCCGAGCGTTTAAAGCTGGGCATCGGGCAAATTACCCGCCCGCTGGGGACGCATATCGTCGAGGCAAAAGAGGGGGTGCGGGCGGCCAACCGCCTGCAAAGAACGCTGGTTGAAGAGACTCGCCTCGGTATTCCCGCGCTATTTCATGAAGAGTGCCTGGTGGGGCTGCTTTGCAAAGACGCCACGCTCTTTCCGTCATCGCTTAATTACGGATCGACCTGGGATGTGGATTTGATCGAACGCGCCGCCGCCGCGATTGGGCACGAAGCGCGTTTAACCGGTTGCCACCAGGGCCTTGCTCCGGTACTTGATGTTTCGCGGGACGTGCGCTGGGGCCGTACAGAAGAAACCTTCGGAGAAGATCCGTGGCTGGTTGGCATGATGGCCACGCATTATGTAAAGGGCCTGCAGGGCAAAAATCGCGACCTGCTGGCGACGCTCAAGCACTATGTCGGCCATTCGTTCAGCGAAGGCGCGCGTAATCATGCGCCTGTACACCTGGGCTTTTGCGAACTGAATGATACCTTCCTGCTGCCGTTTGAAATGGCGGTGAAGTTAGCTAACGCCGGCTCCGTGATGCCCGCCTATCACGATATCGATAATCAGCCGGGGCACTCGGATGAGTTCCTGCTCACTACCGTACTGCGCGACCAGTGGGGGTTCGACGGCCTGATTGTGGCGGACTACGGCGGCGTCAGTTTGCTTCATCAACATCATGGCGTTTCGCATGATGCGGCCGAGTCGGCGGCGCTGGCGTTTAACGCCGGTCTGGATGTCGAACTGCCCAAAGACGACTGCGCCCGCCATCTGGCGCAGGCCGTCGAGCGCGGATTAATCACGATGGAAAAGGTTGATGAAATCGTCGCTCGCGTGTTGAAAGAGAAATTCCGTCTTGGCCTGTTTGAGCGCCCATATACGGATGAAAATCAGGTTGAGCTACAAAGCGAATCCACGGTAGGGATCGCGCGCGAGGTGGCAACCCGTTCGGTCACGCTGCTGGAAAATGACGGCACATTGCCGCTGAAAGGCACACCGCGCGTGGCGGTGGTGGGGCCAACCGCAGACGATCCGCTGGCCCTGCTGAGCGGATACAGCTTCCCGGTGCATCTCATCATCAGCGATATGCTGGAGCAAACCTCGCAGGTGGTGACGCCGCTTGAAGCGCTGCGCGAACAGCTTGGTCGCGAAAACGTTCGCTATGCGAAAGGCTGCCATATAATTGAAACACGCATGGCTGGCGCGCCGGTGTTCCCCGGTGACAGCGGTGGAAAACCAATGCAGCAGTCGCCGGTTTCATCCGATACCAGCTTGATCCCTCAAGCCGTGGCGGTGGCGCAGCAGAGCGACGTTGTAGTGCTGTGCGTGGGCGATCTGTCCGGCCTGTTTCAGAGCGGCACGGTTGGCGAAGGCTCGGATACGGATAGCCTTGCGCTACCGGGCGTGCAGCAGCAGTTGCTCAACGAACTGCTGGCAACGGGTAAACCGGTTGTTGTAGTGATGACCGGCGGTCGTCCTTATAACCTGGGCGGGCAGGAAGATAACATTGCCGCGCTGCTGATGGCCTGGGCGCCCGGCCAGGAGGGCGGTCGCGCTATTGCGGATGTGCTGACGGGGCAGGCGGAACCCGGAGGGCGGCTGGTGGTGTCCGTACCGAAAAGCGCGGGCGCCATGCCTTATTATTACAATCACAAACTGAAAAGCGGCGGTACGCCGTTTGCCTTCCACTTTGGCGCACGCTACCCGTTTGGCTACGGCAAAAGCTGGACAACGTTCGACTACGGTACTTTGAAGCTGCCAGATGCCGCGGTTGCGAATCAGGGTGGCGATGTTTGTGCGAGCATTACCGTCACCAACAGCGGAAAGGTCGCGGGCAGCGAGGTTGTGCAGCTTTATGTCCACGACAAAGTGGCCTCTATGGTGCGCCCGATTCAGGAGCTAAAGGCTTTCCAGCGGGTGTATCTTGAGCCGGGGGAAAGCGCTGAGCTTTCATTTATCGTCCCAACCGATATGCTTAACTTTACCCGCCGCGACGGCCTGCGCGTGGTAGAGCCGGGCGAGTTTGAAATTCAGGTGGGTGCATCAAGCGGGGATATCCGCAGCCGCGGCATGGTAACCGTGAGCGGTGAGACGCGGATTATACAAGGCGACTGGCGGATGGTAAGCCACTGCGAAGTGAAGAGATAATTCCTGTAGCCCTCCTTCGGGAGGGCTAAAAAGCGCTTCAGTAATCAATCCCGATCTGCGCTTTCACACCGGCATCAAACGCGTGCTTTACCGGGCGTAACTCGCTGACCGTATCGGCAATCTCCAGGATATCCCGGTGGCAGCCGCGGCCTGTGACAATCACCGTTTGACCGGCAGGGCGCCGCTGGAGCGCATCCAGCACTTCCTGAAGCGGCAGGTAGTCGTAGGCGACCATATAGGTAATTTCATCAAGCAGCACCATATCCAGCGAGCTGTCCGCCAGCATGCGCTTCGCGTGTTGCCAGACGGCCAGGCAAGCTTCGGTATCCGTTTCGCGATTCTGGGTTTCCCAGGTAAAACCTGTCGCCATCACCTGGAACTCCACGCCGTGCGGCTCCAGCAAATTACGTTCACCGTTCGGCCACTGACCTTTAATAAACTGGATGACGCCGACTTTTTTACCATGGCCGACAGCGCGGGTCGCGGTACCAAAAGCTGCGGTGGTTTTACCCTTTCCGTTGCCGGTAAACACAAGCAAAATACCGCGCTCAAGCTGTGCCGCTTCGATGCGGGCGTCTACTTTTTCTTTCTGGCGCTGGGCCCGCTGCTGGTAACGATCGTCACTCATTCAGAAATTCCTGGTTTACGGTTAGGCTGAGCATCAAAGCTCATGCCGGTTTTGCGACGGCTGTCATCGCCCATCAGCCACAGATAGAGCGGCATTAAATCACGTGGCGTTTTGAGTTTTCCCGGATCTTCCGAGGGGAAAGCGCTGGCCCGCATTGCCGTGCGCGTACCGCCCGGATTGATGCAGTTCACGCGCAGGTTTTTTTGCTTATACTCTTCTGCCAGCACCTGCATCATGCCTTCGGTGGCAAATTTTGATGCGGCGTAAGCTCCCCATCCGGCGCGCCCCTGACGACCGACGCTCGAGCTGGTGAACACCAGTGAGCCCGCATCAGACTTAAGCAGAAGGGGCAGCAGGGCCTGGGTAAGGAAGAAGGTGGCGTTCACATTTACCTGCATCACGTTCTGCCAGGTTTGTGGATCCTGCTGGTCCATCGGCGTTACGTCGCCGAGCATCCCGGCATTGTGCAGCACGCCATCCAGACGCGGCACCAGACCTGCGAGCTTTTGCGCCAGGCGTTCGCAATCCTGTGGCGTGGCGGTCAGTAAATCCAGCGTAAACCAGTGCGGCGTGTCGCCCTGACCGCTTAACTCTTGCGCCACGGCACGTAGCTTATCTTCATTGCGCCCCAGCAGAATAACGCAGGCACCATAGCGTGCATACGTCAGCGCTGCCTCGCGGCCGATGCCGTCGCTGGCTCCGGTGATCAGAATAATGCGGTTTTGCAGTAAATCGGTTTTCGGTTGGTAATGCAAAATTTGCTCCTCGCGCGATGCAGGCAGGCGCTCACGTCTTATT
Source organism: Buttiauxella sp. (assembly GCA_032051265.1). Taxonomy (GTDB): domain Bacteria; phylum Pseudomonadota; class Gammaproteobacteria; order Enterobacterales; family Enterobacteriaceae; genus Dryocola. The sequence goes on along the minus strand of DAMBYU010000002.1, from coordinate 451,174 downwards.
TCTCGTCGTTTTTGGTTCACAAGGTTTTATGCCTGAAAGGAAGGGGTATTTCAATCAGTCAGCAGGATACATTGCCTTTAATTAACATTTTGCAAAAATTTCCCGGCCCTAAATCCATTCGGGAAGCTATACCGCAGCGTTTATAGTTGTATGCAGACGTGGGCGGCCCGCTCGGGTACACTTCATCCTATGATTAATGCACTGAAATAAAGGCGGAATACGTGGATTTTATTGCGAATTATGGATTGTTTCTGGCCAAGATCGTCACGGTTGTCGTCGCGATAGCGGCCGTTGTTACGCTGGTGGTGAATGCTGCTCAGCGCAAAAAACACCAGCGTGGCGAACTGCGCCTGACTAATTTAAGCGAGCAGTATCAGGAGATGCGCGAAGATATGCAGGTCGCGCGTCTTGACGATCATCAGCAAAAACTGTGGCACAAGGGACAGAAAAAAAAGCACAAGCTTGAGGCAAAACAAGCCAAAGCACGTGCTAAACGCGGCGAAACGGTCATTTCTGATAAACCGACTCTCTATGTACTGGATTTTAAAGGCAGTATGGATGCGCATGAGGTGACTTCCCTGCGAGAAGAGATCACGGCTGTGCTGGCGGTGATTAAGCCTGAAGATGAAGTCCTGCTGCGTTTAGAAAGCCCGGGCGGCGTAGTGCATGGTTATGGACTCGCCGCATCGCAGCTGCAGCGCCTGCGTGAGAGCAAGGTTCGTCTGACGGTCGCGGTTGATAAAGTCGCCGCCAGCGGAGGCTATATGATGGCCTGCGTGGCGGATCGTATCGTGGCCGCTCCGTTTTCTATTATTGGCTCCATCGGCGTGGTGGCGCAGGTGCCAAACTTTCATCGTCTGTTAAAACGTAATGATATTGACGTGGAGCTGCATACCGCCGGGCAGTACAAACGCACCCTGACGCTGTTCGGTGAAAACACCGATCAGGGTCGCGAGAAATTCCGCGAAGACCTGAACGAAACCCATCTTCTCTTTAAGCAGTTTGTGCATGAAATGCGCCCCGGGCTGGATATTGATGCAGTGGCTACCGGTGAACACTGGTATGGCCTGCAGGCCAAAGAGAAAGGGTTGGTGGACGAGGTCAGCACCAGCGACGATCTGCTGATTAGCCTGATGAAAAACCATGAGGTTATCGGCGTACGTTTCGCGCAGCGCAAAAAAATGATGGAAAGGTTTACGGGTAGTGCGGCAAACAGTCTCGATCGCCTGTTGCTGCGCTGGTGGCAGCGCGGTGAAAAGCCGCTATTGTAAATAGAAGGTAAAAGCGAGGCCCCGGCCTCGCTTTTGGTTTTAGGTCAGCAGATGGTATTTTTCGGACATCACATGGGCGAGGTGCTTGAACATATTAAACACCGCCGTACTTTTTGGGGTAGGCAAGCCCTGCTCATCAAGGAAATACTCGCCGCGAAATACCAGCACGCCATTCTTTTGTTCAACGCCTGTAGCCTCCATGCCGTGCATAAAATCTTCATGTTCACGGATGATCTTATTGGCCTCAACAAGGAGGGTTTCACGGTCGATAGGCTGAGTTGTAGATTGCATGTTGTCTCCTCCAGAAAACTGGCGTTAGTGTACGTCCACACGGAGGTTAAGGGCAATATCTCCCGGTAAACCACGGGAGGGTAAAAAAGTTAACCATGCTGGCGGGAATCTGTTTTGCATGCTAATAAAGTTGCGTATCGGATTTTATCAGGTAGAGTGTGACGCTTTCGCAAATCTGGCAACGGAATTGCTTGACATTCAACCAAACTTCCGTCGTGCTACGTCACCCGGCGCGAAAGGCTCGGTATCTCAACCACCTGCGTTAGCGCTGTTTGCAGGCAGGGATTTGAAAAAAGAGTTGATCTCCTTTAACGCTGTCGCAATATAAAAAAGGCGCGCCGCTTCCTGGAGATTGAGACTGCGTGCGACGTATTCTGGATGAATTAATTTAGGTAAAGGTGAATATGGGTAAAGCTCTCGTCATCGTTGAGTCCCCGGCAAAAGCCAAAACGATCAACAAATATCTCGGCAATGACTACGTGGTTAAGTCCAGCGTAGGCCATATCCGTGATTTGCCGACCAGTGGATCAACCACCAAGAAGAGCGCTGACTCTGCCTCCACCAAAACGACCAAAAAGGTCAAAAAGGATGAACGCGGCGCGCTCGTAAATCGTATGGGAGTCGATCCCTGGCATAGCTGGGAAGCCCAGTATGAAGTGCTGCCGGGCAAAGAAAAGGTGGTTTCAGAGCTGAAATCCCTTGCTGAAAAAGCTGACCATATCTATCTCGCAACCGACCTTGACCGCGAAGGGGAGGCCATCGCATGGCACCTGCGGGAAGTGATCGGTGGCGATGAGTCGCGCTATAGCCGCGTGGTGTTTAACGAAATCACCAAAAACGCTATCCAGCAGGCGTTTGAAAAGCCGGGCGAGTTAAATATCGATCGTGTAAACGCCCAGCAGGCGCGTCGCTTTATGGACCGCGTGGTGGGTTACATGGTATCCCCGCTGCTGTGGAAGAAAATTGCACGTGGGCTTTCCGCCGGGCGTGTCCAGTCCGTTGCTGTGCGCCTTGTTGTTGAGCGCGAACGCGAGATCAAAGCGTTTGTTCCTGAAGAGTTCTGGGAAATTGACGCCAACCTGGCAACGCCTGCGGGTGACAATCTTCCGGTTCAGGTCAGCCATCACAAAGACAAGCCGTTCCGTCCGGTCAACCGTGAACAGACCATGGCTGCGGTCAGCGAGCTTGAAAAAGCCCGTTACACCGTGCTTGAGCGTGAGGATAAACCAACCAGCAGCAAGCCTGGCGCGCCGTTTATCACCTCCACCCTGCAGCAGGCTGCCAGCACCCGTCTTGGTTTTGGCGTGAAAAAAACCATGATGATGGCGCAGCGTCTGTATGAAGCGGGCCACATCACTTACATGCGTACCGACTCCACCAACCTCAGCCAGGACGCGGTGAGCATGGTGCGTGGCTATATCGACGAGAACTTTGGCAACAAATATCTGCCTGCCTCGCCGCTTCAGTACACCAGTAAAGAAAATTCTCAGGAAGCGCACGAAGCGATTCGTCCTTCGGACGTGGGCGTGCTTGCCGAATCCTTAAAGGATATGGAAGCCGACGCGCAGAAACTCTATCAGCTTATCTGGCGCCAGTTCGTTGCCTGCCAGATGACGCCTGCGCAATATGACTCCACTACGTTAACCGTGGAAGCAGGGGATTACCGCCTGAAAGCGCGTGGCCGTATCCTGCGCTTTGACGGCTGGACTAAAGTGATGCCTGCGCTGCGTAAAGGCGATGAAGATCGTACTCTGCCTGCGGTCAATAAAGGTGATGTAATGTCACTGCTTGAGTTGACGCCAGGCCAGCACTTTACCAAGCCGCCCGCTCGCTTTAGCGAAGCGTCCCTGGTTAAAGAGCTCGAAAAACGCGGTATTGGTCGCCCTTCAACCTATGCTTCCATCATTTCCACCATCCAGGATCGTGGTTATGTGCGCGTTGAGAACCGCCGTTTTTATGCAGAAAAAATGGGCGAAATCGTCACCGATCGTCTGGAAGAAAACTTCCGCGAGCTGATGAACTACGATTTTACCGCGCAGATGGAAAACAACCTCGACCAGGTGGCTAACAACCAGGCCGAGTGGAAAGGCGTGCTGGACAACTTCTTCAGCGACTTCAGCGGCCAGCTTGAAAAAGCAGAGCAGGATCCGGAAGAGGGCGGCATGCGCCCTAACCAGATGGTGCTCACCAGCATCGACTGTCCGACCTGCGGCCGTAAGATGGGCATCCGCACGGCAAGTACCGGGGTATTCCTCGGCTGTTCTGGCTATGCGTTACCGCCAAAAGAGCGCTGCAAAACCACCATTAACCTGGTGCCGGAAAACGAAGTGCTCAACGTCCTTGAGGGCGACGACGCGGAAACCAACGCCCTGCGTGCGAAACGTCGTTGCGCCAAATGCGGCACGGCGATGGACAGCTATCTCATCGATCCAAAACGTAAGCTGCACGTGTGCGGTAATAACCCAACCTGCGACGGCTACGAAATCGAAGAGGGCGAGTTCCGCATTAAGGGCTATGACGGCCCAATCGTTGAGTGTGAGAAATGTGGTTCTGAAATGCACCTGAAAATGGGGCGTTTCGGTAAGTACATGGCCTGTACCAACGACGAGTGCAAGAACACCCGTAAGATCCTGCGTAACGGCGAAGTGGCGCCGCCGAAGGAAGATCCGGTTCCATTACCGGAGCTGCCTTGCGAAAAATCGGACGCGTACTTTGTGCTGCGCGACGGCGCGGCTGGCGTATTCCTGGCAGCCAACACTTTCCCTAAATCGCGTGAAACCCGCGCGCCGTTAGTGGAAGAGTTGTACCGCTTCCGCGATCGTCTGCCAGAGAAGCTGCGCTATCTGGCCGATGCGCCACAGCAGGATGCCGAAGGCAATAAATCTGTTGTGCGCTTCAGCCGTAAGACTAAGCAGCAATATGTTTCCTCAGAGAAAGAGGGGAAAGCCACCGGCTGGTCCGCCTTCTTCGTTGACGGGAAATGGGTCGAAGGGAAGAAATAAACTTCCCGATCTGACAGAAACCGGGGCTGGCGCTCCGGTTTTTTTATCGTCTCTTATATAACCTCTTTATTATTTTTTCTTTCCATCTATACATAGAAGCTATAACTGATATAGTGAATTGCATACTCTTTTAACCTTATATCGTCTTGATCCCCCGCATCGCCTGCGTCGGGGTCGTTTTGACCTGGATGGCAAGTCATGAAACTACAGCAGCTTCGTTATATCGTTGAGGTGGTTAACCACAATCTTAACGTCTCGTCGACGGCGGAAGGGCTTTATACGTCGCAGCCGGGCATCAGCAAGCAGGTGCGAATGCTGGAAGATGAGTTGGGTATCCAGATTTTCGCCCGTAGCGGCAAACATCTCACCCAGGTTACGCCAGCCGGGCAGGAAATTATCCGTATCGCCCGCGAAGTGCTCTCTAAAGTTGATGCCATTAAATCTGTTGCCGGGGAGCATACCTGGCCGGACAAAGGTTCTTTGTACGTTGCCACGACGCACACCCAGGCCCGCTACGCATTGCCAGGCGTTATCAAAGGTTTTATCGAGCGTTACCCCCGCGTTTCGCTGCATATGCATCAGGGATCGCCAACGCAGATTGCCGAAGCCGTCTCTAAAGGCAATGCAGATTTCGCCATCGCCACCGAAGCGCTTCATCTGTATGACGACCTGGTGATGCTGCCGTGCTACCACTGGAACCGTTCGATTGTCGTGACGCCTGAACATCCGCTGGCGTCTAAAGAATCCGTCACGATTGAAGAGCTGGCTCAGTATCCGCTGGTCACCTACACCTTTGGTTTTACCGGACGTTCTGAACTGGATACGGCATTCAATCGCGCCGGTTTAACCCCGCGTATCGTCTTTACGGCAACCGATGCAGATGTGATTAAAACCTACGTGCGTCTGGGGTTAGGGGTAGGGGTGATTGCAAGCATGGCCGTCGATCCCGTCGCCGACCCCGATCTGGTGCGTATTGAAGCGCAGGGCGTTTTCAGCCACAGCACCACCAAAATTGGCTTCCGTCGCAGCACTTTCCTGCGCAGTTATATGTATGATTTTATTCAACGCTTTGCCCCGCATTTGACGCGTGACGTGGTCGATACCGCCGTGGCCTTAAGGTCCAATGAGGATATCGAAGCGATGTTTAAAGATATTAAGCTGCCAGCCAAATAATCCTCCCGGTATCTCCGCCGTCGGGGGAGATACCGTATTTACTTCCGCGAATAAATACGAATTAGTCTCATCCTGATTAATATCTTCCCGCCGGGTTTATCCTTAATATAATGAGGGTTAATCTGTCTCTATTACGTGACAGGCGTAGATAATAATTAACCGCAGCGCAAATGCGGCACTTCAATAATTTATTTCATGTCAAAAGATTAAATCTTTTCTTGTAAACAGTAAGCAAATTTGCTGGCTTTTAAGCTAGAGTTTCTTTAGGATTAATCCCAACGGACGATTGCTTATAACGATTGTTAACAAGTTTATGATAAGTGGTGTCGATTGTATGAGGTTTGCAATGCCTTCAGGAAGTGAACAACCGCAAAGGGATCCCGAGCTAAAACGTAAAGCCTGGCTGGCGGTATTTCTGGTTTCAGGCCTGTTCTGGCTGGTGGTGGCGCTGGTGGCCTGGCACTATTGGAGCTGAAAATGACGGTCCATGGGCAAGTCGTACGGGCAAAAGCCGTATTTCAGAAAGATGACAAGCCGAGCCCGGAGCTGAAGGTGGAGAAAACCCGGATCCCCACCTCCTGGAAGCTAAGCAAACAGCAACAAGAATTTATCGATCTGTTTACTGCGGACGATCACAAAAAACAATAAGCATTAATTTTATTTACGTTTAATTAACTTGCGGTCAATCACATTTTTTTATCAGCCGTGGTTAACAGCGTACGACTTTATAACTACACACAGCAATATTCTTCGGGACTGATTATTTAGTCAGCCAAATTGCATACCGCAAATAAAGAGTAATGCTTATGATGAATCGTTGCACAATTAAATACTGGTCATGGCTTGGTGCTTTTACCGTTTCGGTACTGTTCTGGGCGCAGCTGATCGCCACTGTGGTTAACTAATCTCAAAACGTCCCGCACGCCGTGCCGGGACGTTTTCATTTCTCCTCCTGAACGCTCTCAAATAGCCCGATTTATCAATTCGGGTTGTTATCAAAACGTTACGACAGCTATGTGTTATCTTTAATAGTGACCCTGAAAATCAATCGGGGCATCGCTATCCCTGGTCATAAAGGAGGAGCTATGTCGTTAACCCTACGAGAAGCCAGTAAGGATACATTGCAGGCGCTGGATAAAACCTATCACTACTACAGCCTGCCGTTGGCATCAAAGGAACTTGGGGATATCACCCGCTTACCCAAGTCGCTAAAAGTCTTACTCGAAAACATGCTGCGCTGGCAGGATGAAGATTCCGTTACGCAAGAGGATATCCACGCGCTGGCCGGCTGGCTGAAAAACGCCCATGCCGATCGTGAAATCGCATACCGCCCGGCGCGTGTATTAATGCAGGATTTTACCGGTGTACCGGCGGTGGTGGATTTAGCCGCCATGCGCGAAGCCGTTAAGCGCCTCGGCGGCGATGTCGCTAAAGTAAACCCACTCTCTTCTGTCGACCTGGTTATTGACCACTCAGTTACCGTTGACCACTTCGGTGATGACAATGCGTTTGAAGAGAACGTGCGCCTGGAAATGGAACGTAACCACGAACGTTACGTCTTCCTGCGCTGGGGTCAGCAGGCATTCAGCCGCTTCAGCGTAGTACCGCCCGGCACCGGTATTTGCCATCAGGTAAACCTGGAGTACCTTGGCAAAGCCGTCTGGAGTGAAATGCAGGGCGATGAACTGGTCGCTTACCCGGACACGCTGGTGGGCACCGACTCCCACACCACCATGATCAACGGTCTTGGCGTGCTGGGATGGGGCGTGGGGGGTATCGAAGCGGAAGCTGCGATGCTTGGCCAGCCGGTATCCATGCTGATCCCGGACGTGGTCGGCTTTAAGCTCGACGGCAAGCTCGGAGAAGGCATTACCGCAACCGATCTCGTCCTGACCGTTACCCAGATGCTGCGTAAGCACGGTGTTGTCGGCAAGTTTGTTGAATTCTACGGCGACGGGCTGGATTCACTGCCGCTGGCAGACCGCGCCACTATTGCCAATATGGCGCCGGAATATGGGGCAACGTGCGGTTTCTTCCCCATCGATGCCGTTACGCTTGAATATATGCGTTTGAGTGGCCGTACAGAAGACCAGGTTGCGCTGGTTGAAGCTTATGCAAAAGCGCAGGGCATGTGGCGGAATACCGGAGATGAACCGGTCTTTACCAGCACGCTTACTCTGGATATGAGTGAAGTGGAAGCGAGCGTTTCCGGCCCGAAACGCCCGCAGGACCGCGTCCGGCTGGGCGAGGTGCCAGAAGCTTTCAGCGCCAGTAACGAACTGGCTCTGAACACCTTGCAAAAAGATCGCGCCCCGGTGGATTACACGATGGGCGGGCGCGAATACCAGCTTCCGGATGGCGCGGTAGTCATTGCAGCCATTACTTCCTGCACCAACACCTCAAACCCGAGCGTGTTAATGGCGGCGGGCCTGCTGGCGAAAAAAGCGCTCACGCTTGGTCTGAAACGCCAGCCGTGGGTCAAGGCTTCGCTGGCCCCCGGGTCGAAGGTTGTTTCTGACTATCTGGCGAAAGCCCGCCTTACACCTTATCTCGATGATTTAGGCTTCAATCTTGTCGGCTACGGCTGCACCACCTGCATCGGTAACTCAGGACCGCTGCCGGATCCTATCGAACAGGCAATTAAGAAAGGCGATCTGACCGTTGGCGCCGTGCTTTCCGGTAACCGCAACTTCGAAGGACGTATTCATCCGCTGGTAAAAACAAACTGGCTGGCGTCGCCGCCGCTGGTAGTGGCCTATGCGCTTGCGGGAAACATGAATATTAACCTGACAACCGATCCGCTGGGTCACGATCGCAAGGGCGATCCGGTTTATCTGAAAGATATCTGGCCTAGCAATCAGGAAATTGCACGTGCGGTAGCTCAGGTCTCTACTGAAATGTTTAACAAAGAGTATGCTGAAGTCTTTGAAGGCACCGAGGAGTGGCGCAGCATCGCCGTCGATCGTTCGGATACTTACGACTGGCAGAGCGATTCCACCTATATTCGCCAGTCGCCTTTCTTTGACGATATGGAAGCAGAGCCGAAAGCGGTGCAGGATATTCATGGCGCGCGCGTGCTGGCGATGCTGGGAGATTCGGTCACCACTGACCATATTTCACCGGCGGGCAGCATCAAGCTTGACAGTCCGGCAGGGCGTTATCTGCTGAACCGTGGCGTTGAGCGCCGGGACTTTAACTCCTATGGGTCGCGCCGCGGTAACCATGAAGTGATGATGCGCGGTACGTTCGCCAATATCCGTATCCGTAACGAGATGGTACCCGGCGTTGAGGGCGGCATGACGCGCCTGCTGCCCGGGGATGAAGTAATGTCGATTTACGATGCGGCGATGCGTTATCAGGCGAAGGGGATACCGCTTGCGGTAATCGCCGGTAAAGAATATGGCTCAGGATCAAGCCGGGACTGGGCAGCAAAAGGGCCGCGCCTGCTGGGCGTACGGGTGGTCATCTCCGAGTCTTTCGAACGTATTCACCGTTCTAACCTTATCGGAATGGGGATTTTGCCGCTTGAATTCCCGCAGGGCGTAACGCGCAAAACGTTGGGGCTGACGGGGGAGGAAACCATTGATATTACCGGTCTTGACTCGCTCAAACCGGGCGCTATCGTAGCGGTGACGTTGTCACATACCGACGGTCGAAAAGAGGTGATTGAATGCCGTTGCCGTATTGATACCGGAAATGAATTAACCTATTTCCGCAACGATGGCATCTTGCATTACGTCATTCGTAATATGTTAAGGTAAATGAAAATCTCCCCCAGCGATGGGGGAGATTGCTGTTATTCGGAAAGCAGATGGCCCATTTTAGCCGCTTTGGTATCCAGATAATGCGCGTTCTTTGGATTGCGGCCCACGATCAGCGGTACGCGTTCAACAATATTAATCCCCGCTTCGCTCAGAATTTCTACCTTCTTGGGATTATTCGTCAGCAGACGAACCGCATCCACGCCCAGCAGTTTGAACATATCGGCACACAGGGTGAAATCACGCTCATCCGCGGCAAAACCTAACTGATGATTCGCCTCAACGGTATCGTAACCTTTGTCCTGCAGCGCATAGGCGCGAATCTTATTGAGCAGGCCGATATTACGCCCTTCCTGACGATGGTAAATCAGTACGCCGCGGCCTTCTTCAGCGATATGCGACAGCGCGGCTTCAAGCTGGAAACCACAGTCACAGCGCAGGCTAAATAATGCATCACCCGTCAGGCACTCGGAGTGGACACGAGCCAGAACGGATTCATCCCCGGTAATATCACCAAAAACCAGGGCGGCATGATCCTGCCCGGTTGCCAGTTCTTCAAAACCCACCATCAGGAAATCGCCCCATGGGGTTGGCAGTTTGGCTTCTGCCACGCGTTTAAGCTGCATGTGATTCTCCAGGTACTTATTCTGACACCCGCAGGTGCCTGCCAGCTTTCTGGCTTGTGCAATTATTATTGTCTATTTTGCCACAGCGCAGCTTGCTTCACCTAATCGGCCGGGCGGAAAGCTATTTTTACTCTTTGATGATGCGCACGTTTATCCTCTTGTGCACTTTATCGGTTATCCTTGATTAATTTTATTTTTCAAGGAGGAGCAATGCGCGCTATAGCAAAACGAACCGCGGCGGGCGCAGGAGCGTTATTAATCATGCCGTTAACCGTTTGGCTTACCGGCTGGCATTGGGAGCCGGGCGGCAACAGCGCCTGGCTTAAAGCGCTGTTCTGGATAACCGAAACGGTGACTCAGCCCTGGGGTATCATCACTCATGTTGTGCTGTGCGGCTGGTTTTTGTGGTGCCTGCGGTTCCGTCTCAAAGCTGCCATTATGCTTTTTGCCATCCTTGGTGCTGCGATCCTTATCGGACAATCGGTTAAATCAGTTATTAAGGAGCGGGTGCAGGAGCCTCGTCCGTTCGTGGTGTGGCTTGAAAAAACGCAGCATGTTCCCACCGATGAGTTCTACAATTTAAAGCGTAAGCAGCGTAGCGAACTGGTGAAAAGTCAGCTGGCCGGGAACAGCGCAGTGCCACACTGGCTGCGTATGCACTGGCAACAAGAGACCGGTTTTGCCTTTCCTTCGGGCCATACGATGTTTGCCGCCAGTTGGGCATTATTAGGCGTTGGCCTGCTATGGCCGCGCCGACGCGAGTTTACCATAGTTTTGCTGCTGCTCTGGGCCACCGGCGTAATGGGGAGTCGGCTCTTACTGGGCATGCACTGGCCGCGTGATTTGGTCGTCGCCACGCTGCTGTCCTGGCTGCTGGTGATCCTGGCCACCTGGCTTGCACAAAAATTATGCGGTCCGCTTTCTGTGCCGGTTCAGGAAGCTGAAGAAATAGTCGAAAGGGACGATGAGCCTTGAGATTATTGATTTAAACCCCATTTCTTATGAATTGGACGTCGCTAATGGATTCCCCGGACTCACCGGAAATGGTAATTTATACCGTTGAACAGCATTAGGGCATAACAGTCGCGTACGACCACATAACGGGAAGTAATGTGAAATATTTATTCATTTTCTTACTGGTGCTAGCGATCTTTGTGGTATCCGTCACTTTGGGCGCGCAAAACGATCAGGTAGTGAACTTTAATTACTTACTTGCTCAGGGCGAATATCGGGTCTCCACGTTACTGGCGACGCTCTTTGCTGCGGGTTTTATCATCGGCTGGCTCATCTGTAGCCTGTTCTGGCTGCGTGTACGCCTCTCTCTTGCGCGCGCCGAGCGCAAAATTAAGCGCCTTGAACAACAAATCCCTATGGATCCCGTCGTGCCAGACACCACCGTTCCGGCCGTGAAGGAATAACCGGCGATGCTGGAGCTGCTGTTTCTGTTGTTGCCCGTGGCCGCCGCTTACGGCTGGTACATGGGCCGCAGAAGTGCGTATCAAAATAAACAACAGGAAGCGAATCGCCTGTCGCGTGACTATGTTGCCGGGGTAAATTTCCTGCTGTCTAACCAACAGGATAAAGCGGTCGATTTATTCCTGGATATGCTCAAAGAAGACACCAGCACCGTTGAAGCGCACCTCACGTTGGGCAACCTTTTCCGCTCGCGCGGGGAGGTCGACCGCGCCATTCGCATCCACCAGTCGTTAATGGAAAGCGCCTCTCTGACCTACGAGCAGCGGCTGCTGGCCGTTCAGCAGCTTGGCCGCGATTATATGGCCGCCGGTTTGTACGATCGGGCAGAGGATATGTTTGCCCAGCTGGTGGACGAAACGGATTTCCGCGTCGGCGCGCTGCAGCAGCTTCTGTTAATCCATCAGGCCACCAGCGACTGGCAGAAAGCCATCGACGTTGCCGAGCGTCTGGTCAAGCTTGGGAAAGACAAACAGCGCACTGAAATCGCCCATTTCTATTGTGAACTTGCCCTGCAGCTGATGGGCAGTGACGATCTTGACCGCGCAATGTCGCTGTTAAAGAAAGGCGCGGCGGCCGATAAAAACTGCGCCCGCGTCTCCATCATGATGGGGCGCATCTTCATGGCGAAGGGCGAATACGCTAAGGCTGTTGAAACTCTCCAGCGCGTTATCGATCAGGACAGCGAGCTGGTCAGCGAAACGCTGGAGATGCTGCAGGTGTGCTTCCAGCAGCTCAACAAGCCGGAAGAGTGGGAAGCCTTCCTTAAACGCTGCGTTGAGGAGAACACCGGCGCCGTGGCAGAGCTGATGCTGGCCGGTATCCTGGAGCAAAAAGAAGGGGCGGACATCGCCCAGGTGTATATCAACCGCCAGTTACAGCGTCACCCTACGATGCGCGTATTCCACCGTCTGATCGATTACCATCTGCAGGAAGCAGAAGAGGGGCGCGCAAAAGAGAGCCTGATTGTGCTGCGTGACATGGTCGGTGAACAGGTTCGCACCAAGCCACGTTATCGCTGCCAGAAATGTGGTTTTACCGCTTTTACCATGTACTGGCATTGCCCATCCTGCCGGGCCTGGTCGACGGTTAAACCGATTCGCGGCCTGGACGGACAATAAGCAGCGCATTGCCGCTGTTTTAAAAAAAAACGCCGCACTTTAGTTACAACATACTTATATATTTTTATACCATCGATCCTTCAACCTCCGAGCAACAATTGCTTAGCAGGCTGCAATGGCGGCTGTAAATTTGTCGGGAGGGCGGGTAGAATGCTGCCGTTTATCTTCGCGCCGCGCTGGTGCCCAACAGTCAGAAGGTTTAGTCATGAATTCAAGCGCATCTTCCTCCTCCCGTGTTGCCACCGATTCACCCATCGTCGTCGCGCTCGATTACGATAAGCGCGACAGCGCGCTGGCCTTTGTTGACCATATCGATCCACAGGATTGCCGCCTGAAAGTGGGCAAAGAGATGTTCACGCTGTTTGGCCCACAGTTTGTTACCGACCTCCAGCAGCGCGGGTTTGATGTTTTTCTCGATCTGAAATTCCATGACATTCCAAATACTACGGCACGTGCGGTAGCCGCGGCGGCTGAGCTGGGCGTATGGATGGTAAACGTCCACGCCAGCGGCGGGGCGCGCATGATGACTGCCGCTCGCGAGGCTCTTAATCCGTTCGGTAAAGATGCGCCGTTGCTTATTGCTGTAACCGTGCTCACCAGCATGGAAGCCAGCGATTTAGCCGATCTGGGCATAACCTCAAGCCCTGCGGATTATGCGGAGCGCCTGGCGCGCCTGACGCAGAATTGTGGGCTGGACGGCGTGGTCTGTTCCGCCCATGAAGCGATTCGTTTTAAAAATGAGCTGGGTGAGGCTTTTAAGCTGGTAACTCCGGGTATTCGCCCTGCCGGGAGCGACGCAGGCGATCAGCGCCGCATCATGACGCCGCTTCAGGCGCAGACTGCGGGCGTTGATTACATGGTTATCGGGCGTCCGATCACCCAATCAGCCGATCCGGCGCAAACGCTGCGTGATATCCGTGCCTCGCTAAAACAGGGAGCGTAAAGATGAAAGATGATAACAGCCGCCTGGTTTATTCCACGGAGACGGGGCGCATCGACGAGCCGAAAACCGAAGCCGTGCGTCCTAAGGGCGATGGCATTGTGCGTATCCAGCGTCAGACCAGTGGCCGCAAAGGAAAGGGCGTATGCCTGATAACCGGTATCGATGCCGATGACGCCACGCTTGCGGCTCTGGCTGCGGAGTTGAAAAAAAAGTGTGGCTGCGGTGGGGCGATAAAAGAGGGCGTGATTGAAATTCAGGGCGATAAACGAGATCTGATTAAATCACTGCTGGAAGCGAAGGGCATGAAGGTAAAACTGGCTGGCGGATGATACGGTCGGTAAGAAAAATTACAGGCCACGGAAATATCCGTGGCCTTTTAATTCATCAAAGCGTATTAATCTTTTGTTGGCTTCAGGCTTTATTTGCTGACCTGGTGGCCAATAACACCGCCGACCGCAGCACCACCCAGCGTGCCAAGGGCGCTACCATCACTTAAGACGGCGCCGCCTACGGCACCCGCGCCCGCGCCAAGTGCGGTGTTACGATCGCGTTTAGACCAGTTAGAGCATGCGCTCAGAGAGGTAGCCAGAGTAAGTGCCAGCATAACAGCGGCAATTTTTTTGTTATTTAAGGTCATAATATTTTCTCCTGAATAATTGATTCATGGATACAAATCTCCCTGTAAGTATAGTGGCTTAAGCGGATTTGCCATGAAACTATATGACGATATAGACCTAAAAGATAACGCGGGGGATTATCACTTCCTGTTATATCGCTAATAAATATTCTAATTTTTGCGCTGAATTAAGACAGGTAAAAAGTCTTAAATGGCTGGCAGGATAAATCTGATACAGAACTGCCTGCGTCGATTACAGGCAGTTCTAAAATAAGCGGATTAGCTCAGCGGGAATTGCTTAACGATATCGAGGTGTACGCCGCACTCCTGTAGCTGCTGGTTCGCAGTCTCGCTTAGCCCGTCGTCAGTTATCACCCGGCTAAAGCGCGTGATTGGCCCAAGCGTATAAGGATGGGTAACGCCAAATTTGCTGCTGTCCGTCAGCACAATGGCCTCGCTGCCTTTTTCCAGCACCGCGTTCACCACGTCAGCACGCATCATGTCGCGCCCGGTGAATCCGGTTTCAGGCAGGAAGCCATCAATCCCGATAAATGCCTTGTTGAAATGCACCTGCTGGATAAATTGTCGGGTTAGCGGGCCGACCATGCTCTCGCTTTTTTTCTGGTAAATGCCCCCCAACAAAATCACTTCGCAATTTGTGTCCTTGAGCAGATGAGCAATATAGCTGCTTACGGTAATCAGCGTAACGCGTTTATGTTCCGCAAGCGTACGGGCGAGAAGGGCGTTGCTGCTGCCGTTTTCGATAAATACCGTTTCCCCATCGTTTACAAGCGTTGCTGCAAACTCCGCCAGTGTACGTTTCAGGGCGTAGTTATTCATCATGCGGGTTTCAACGTCGTCACTTTCCAACGGAACGGCGTAACCGTGGGCGCGCCGCAGATAGCTACGCTTCTCCAGAAGGTTTAGGTCCTGGCGGATAGTTACTTCGGAAACACCGGTTATTTTGGCAAGATCGGTCACGCTCATGCGGCCTTGATCAATCACCATCTGTAATATGATTTGTTGTCTGGAATTCATGTCAGCCAATTATGGGCGGTGGAGTTACCACCGCCTGAGTCGTCAAAGTGTGTGTTCTGTTCGGGCTATAATATCATCCTGGGCGTCCGGAGATAAGGCTGTAAAGAATGCCGAGTAACCTGCTACACGCACCACTAAATCGCGATGTTTATTAGGATGTTGTTTTGCGTCTATCAGGGTTTCACGGGAAACTATGTTGTATTGCACGTGCCAGCCTTTGTGCGCTTCGAAGAACGTTCGTAGCATAAACATTAATTTTTCGCGGTCGCGCGGGTTAACAAGCGTGGACGGATTCAGCTTCTGGTTCAGCAGCACGCCGCCCAGGATTTTACTGGTTGGCAGCTTGCCGACCGAATTAATAACGGCCGTCGGTCCCAGCCTGTCGGTGCCGGAGGCCGGACTTGCGCCTTCCGCCAGCGGTGTGGTTGCCTTACGTCCATCGGGCGTTGCCATAGTTGCTGCACCAAAGGGCACGTTAGCCGAAATGGATGACGTACCCGCGTAATAAGTGCCGCCAATCGGCCCTCGTCCAAAACGGGTATTGTGATACTGTTTTAGCTCATCAATATAGGTTTGATAGGCGCGGGCCAGCAGCAGATCCACTTCATCATCGTCATTGCCGTATTTAGGCGCACCGTTAATCAGACGCTGGCGCAACTGTTCGCCGCTAAGACCAGCAAAATCATTAGCCAGCGCTTCGGCCAGCTGCTGTTGCCCAATCGCCCCCTGCTCAAACACCAGTTTACGCACCGCAGCCAGGCTGTTGCCGAGATTCGCTATCCCCACCTGCAGGCCGGAAACCCAGTCATATTTTGCGCCGCCTTGCTTAATGCTTTTACCGCGCTCAATGCAGTCATCCACCAGCGCAGAGCAGAGAATATCATGGGCGTTCTCTTCCAGAACGGTATCCACCACGCATTCGATTTCGATAGATTTTTGCGTGTAATAACGGATTTGTGCATCCCAGGCGGACATCACTTCATCGAAATTTTTAAAATTGCCCTCTGAAAGCGCTTTTTTCTGCGGCAGGAAAATTTTGCCGCTGCTGGCATCGCGGCCATGCTCAAGCGTTGCCAGCATTACACGGGCAAAGTTAATGAAACTCATACCGGTACAGCGATAGCCCCACTTGCCGCCCACGGCGGTTTCAATACAGCCGATCGCCGCATAGTCGTACGCATCTTCGCGGCTTACGCCCAGCCGGATGAACTCGTCGATAACAATCTCATCGTTATTAAAGGCTGGCATACCAAAACCGCAGCGAATCACCTGCACGCAGGCATCGAGGAAATCATTGCTCATCCCGGAGTGATAACGCACGCTGAGATTTGGCTGGGTAGAACGAAGCTGGCCGCAGGATTCGAGCACGGCATAAGAAAGTGGATTCACCGCATCAATCGCTTCGCCGTTAAGCAACCTTTGCCCGCCGATGGTCACGTTCTGGTAAAGAGGGCTGCCCGCAGAGGCTTTCGAGTGCGAACCGGAGCGGATTTTGTTGACTTCCAGCAGCTTCAGCCAGCAGCTTTGCAGCAGTTCGATGGCCTGGTCACGCCCCAGCGTTTGCTCAAGTTCCACATCGCGGCGATACCAGGGATAAAGATACTGATCCAGCCGGCCAAAGGACACGGAGTGGCCGTTGGATTCGATCTGCAGCACCAGTTGCACGAAATAACTCAGCTGCAACGCCTGCCAGAAAGTTTGCGGCGGCTCGTGTGCGATGTGTTCGCAGTTTTCTGCCATCGCCAGCAGTTCATCACGCCGGGCGATGCGCGTCTCTTTGGCCGCCATCTCTTTTGCCAGCGCCGCGTAACGCAGAATATGGTCGCTTAATGCGGCGAAAGTAATCTCTATGGCTTTCAGGAACTGTTCTTTATGCAACTCGCTCCAGTCGGTGAGTTGCAAACGCTCACGCCGCTCGGCCACTTTTTCACGCAGGCCATCAAGCCCCAACTCCAGCAGCAGCGGGAAATTCACCGCCAGGTGCGCGTCACCAGAAGTCATATTGCCTTCGGCTTTAATGATGCCGGTTGCCAGCAGCGCTTTTTGCTCGTCGGTAAACATGCCGTAGCAGCGATCCTGCACCGTCTGGCCACGCCACCACGGGCAAATTTCGTGCATCACGATTTTATCTGCAGCGGAGACAGAAAAGCCCGCACCCGGCCGATCGCCAAGCTCGTCGATCTCTGTTTCGATCCATCCTACGGTATATTCCGGAAAGAACGGCGCGGCGCGTACCTGGCTTGCCTGGTTGCCGATAATCAGTTCGTCGTGCTTGATCCAGATAGTGCGCTCGGCCAGATGATGCGCCAGCGCCAGAGCACGACGAACCGGCAAGGGCTTATCCTGATGCTGTTGGTAAACGGCAGTATAGTGCCGGGCGCGTTCGGTACAGACCGGCGGCTTAACGATGTGGATCAGCGCTTCTTTGTGCGCCTGAATGCGCGGGCTGAGAAAGTTCAGGTTTAGTATGGTCATGATGTTTATCCTCCAATCCAGGCGGTCATTCCTTTCTGGCTGGCATACCGCGCGGCAAAATGCAGCAGCCCGGGCGCATCGAGAGGCTTATGCGCGGCCAGATAGGGGACGTTCAGGAGTTTATATTTGTTGATACCTAAGGTGTGGTAGGGCAAGAAATGGATCGCTTTAGCGCCGATCTCGTCGGCGGCAAAATCGCTGATGGCGCGAACAGACGCTTCATCAGCATTAAAATCGGGGATCAGCGGAACACGAATAGTCATCTCCACGCCGTGCGCGGCAAGTTTGCGGAAATTATCCAGCACCCGCGCTACGCTGCCGTCCGTCCATTGATGAAAACGCTGTTTATCGACATGTTTTAAATCCGCGAGCAGCAGATCCAGATGCGGTAAAGACGGTTCGATATATTTCCACGGCACGTGCAGGCAAGACTCCACGGCGGTATGAATTCCGGCTTCTTTGCTGCGCTGCAATAGGGAGCGGGCCAGCTCAGGCTGCATAAAAGGCTCGCCGCCGGAAAGCGTAATCCCACCGCCGCTGCGATCGTAGAAAGGTTTATCGCGCAGTACCTTTTCCATGATCGCGTCGGCGCTTTGAGCTTCACCACAAATGGTCAGCGCCTGGGTTGGGCAACAGTCGGTGAGAGGGTTTATATGTATTTCGCTGAGTTTTTCACGAGCGATAATCAGCTTTTCATCCAGGCGTGAAATTATCTGCGGGGCTGCCTGCTGGCACAGATCGCAGCCCGCGAGGCACAGGCGCTCGTCAAATAAAACGTCCTGCGTACGCGCGCGGCTTTCCGGATTCTGGCACCAGCGGCAGCCGAGCGTGCAGCCTTTAAGGAACACAACGGTACGAATACCCGGGCCATCATGTGTAGAGTAACGCTGGATATTGAAGAGCATAATTACGCCTCGTAACTTTCTTTCGTAAATTAGATTACTTTCGAATGAAAGTTTTATTGATTTTGATCAGGAGAAAATCAAAAGGCGAAGCTATGATGACGACGTTGAGATCTGACTCGAATCCGGAGAAGCTATGGAACTGTATTTAGATACCGCCGACACAACTGCTGTTAAGCGTTTAGCTCGGGTATTACCGCTGCAGGGGGTGACGACTAACCCCTCGATCATCGCTAAAGCGGGTAAGCCGATTTGGGATGTACTGCCGGCCTTGCAGGATGCGCTGGGCGGTGAAGGCAAGCTGTTCGCTCAGGTGATTGCCGCAGACGCCGATGAAATGGTGCGGGAAGCGCAGTTGCTGAACAGCCGTGTGCCGGGCCTTGTGGTAAAAATTCCGACCACCATCGAAGGCCTGGCGGCGATGAAACAGCTTAAAACGCTGGGGATCCCCGTGCTGGGCACGGCGGTTTATGGTGCAGCTCAGGGTCTGCTGGCAGCGCTGGCTGGAGCTGAATATGTTGCGCCTTATGTGAATCGCCTGGATGCCCAGGGCGGGGACGGCATTCAGATGGTGCAGGATTTACAGCAGTTGCTGACGCTACATGCGCCGCTTGCAAAAGTGCTGGCGGCAAGCTTCCGCACGCCGCATCAGGCGATGTCATGCCTGCTGGCCGGCTGTGAGGCCATCACGCTGCCGGTAGACGTTGCCGACCAGCTGCTGACGACACCTGCCGTCACCGCAGCTATCGCAACCTTTGAAAAAGACTGGCAGAGCGCCTTTGGTGCTTTGACGCTGTAACGCCCTTTACCTTTAACCCCAGACTTTCAGATTTCCCACGGCGATTTTTTTAAATCGCTGTCGGGGGTCTCTTCGCCATTGGCGATGCTCAATAACTCCGCTTTTAAAATTTCCAGGTTATTCAGCGCCGAGGCATGATCGCCTCCGACTAAAATATCCAGCACCGTATCAATACGCTTAGCGAGCTGTCGCGGGTCCACTGTAGTAGCCATTGGCATCCTGTTTTTTTGAGAAATACTTACCGGAAGGATAATGCAAAAAATATCAGAGGGCTATACGTCTTGCCCGGGCGTTGAGCCACCGCCGGGCAAGATGTAAGTCGGATAGAACGTCAATATCGTGCACGATCCCGACATCGGAGAGGGGAAGATCCAGCACATTCCCCTTTAGCCGTGAATCCCGCACGATCTCCTTTGCGCCCGTATCGCCGGAAAGCGCCATAAGAGAATGAATGCACTCCCGGCGAAACCCCACCGGGTGCCCCTGACGTTTGCGGTAATAGGGTACAACAACAGGTTTTTCCCTCAGCGAATCGGCGACGAGTTGCAGTGAAGCAGGGCGAATCAGCGGTAAATCGGCAGGCAAAATAAGCCACCCCGATGCGTTTGCGGTTGCCCGAACGCCCATCGCGATAGAATCGCCCATGCCGCCAGTACCGCCCTCCGGCTTTACAAGGTGCCATTGCAGGCCAGACGCTTTCACCGCCTGAAGAAGATGCCACAGCACAGGTTTTTCATTGAGAAGCGCATCCAGCTTATGCGTCGTCGTCCCGGAAGCGAGAAACCTTTCCCCCCTTCCGGCCGCAAGAATAATGACCACAGGAGAGGGCATCAGCCTATTTTCTCTTTATCCATACTGCTAAGTCGCGCTGCAGCCACATCGGCCAGAACGGAAAGCGCCAGCGAGTGCGCATCGCGTGCTTTAGGGAAGATCCCTATCGGGGCTTTGATCCGATCTATATCGCGGGCGTGCCAGCCGAGCTCCGTCAGCCTTTGCACCCGCTCACTATGGGTCCGCCTGCTGCCCAAAGCGCCGATGTAAAAAGGCGTAGCGGCCAGAGCGGCCTGCAGGATAGGGAGCTCCCGGTGTAGATCGTGGTAGAGCAGTATCACAGCCGTGTCCGCATCAATAGCTGCGGGGGGCGCGCGTAGCGACGTGCTATCGCTGATGTGGACATCATAGCCGGCAGCCCGGGCCAGCCTGGCGGTAGCATCTGCTTCGATGGAGCGACCATAGATAACAACCCGGGTGCAGGGGGGGTAACGGGTATCGAAAAACTCGCCGTTCCAGCCCGTATCCCGGTCGGGAGCAATGCATTGCAGAGTCTGTGATTGCGGGTTATAGCGCAGACCCGCAGGCCTGCGCTGGTCCAGCGCTGCCAGTACCTCCAGCAGCGGCCCGGCGGAACGCAGTTTGTGAATGCTCAGGGTGATACTGCCTCCGCAGGGAAGGACAATATCAAACCAGGGCGATCCCTTGCCGTAAACAACCTTGCGATCGATCCCGGAATGTATAGCTTCCATGGCCTCGTAAGCGGCGGCGGCTTCAACACAGCCGCCAGATACGAAGCCGCAATATAAGCCATCTTCCCGCACAGCCATATGTGCTCCCGGACTACGCGAGCCACCGCCGCGTATCTCAACCAGCGTCACCAGAGCAACGGCCACGCCGGCCCTGATGGCGTCAGCCGCGAAACGCAGGATCTCAATGCTGTTATCGGTCAAAAATGCCTGCTCTGGTGTGAGCGGGTAGTCATCTGCCTGGTCGATAACGGGAGACAGTTTCAACATCTTTGCTCCATTTTCAGGTAAGTTCCGGCAAGCCTTTCAGCAGCTTATCAAGCGTGAGGGGGTAATCCCGCACCCGGACGCCAGTCGCATTGTAGACCGCATTGACGATAGCCGCGCTTACGCCGCACAAACCCAGTTCACCCACGCCTTTAGCTTTCATTGGCGAGGAAACAGGATCGGTGTCGTCGAGGAAAATGACCTCCTGTTCGGGGATATCGGCATGAACCGGCACCTCGTAGCTTGCCATGTCATGATTAACGAAATACCCCAGCCGCTTGTCGACCACCAGCTCTTCCATCAGCGCCGCGCCCAGCCCCATCGTCATGGCGCCAATCACCTGGCTTCGCGCTGTTTTAGGATTGAGTATCCGGCCTGCGGCGCACACGGCCAGCATGCGGCGCACGCGCACTTCACCGGTAGCCATATCTACCCCGACCTCAATGAAATGAGCAGCAAAAGTGGATTGCTGGTATGTCTTATCAAGGTCGCCGAATTCGATGGTATCTTCAGCGGTCAGCGTCCCGTCAGCGGCAGCCTCCCTGAGCTGAGCGCTGCGATCCCCGGCGCTTATCCGTTCATCGGCAAAGGCCGCCTCATGCGGATCAAAACCGAGTTTTTCCGCCGCCGCCTCGCGCAGCCTGACGCAGGCTGCATAAACGCCAGCCGTTGAGCTGTTGGCGCCCCATTGTCCACCCGAACCGGAAGAGACGGGAAACTCGGAATCCCCCAGACGCACCACCACTTTTTCCAGCGGCACGCCCAGCATTTCAGCTGCGGTCTGGGCGATGATGGTATAGCTGCCCGTGCCGATATCCGTCATGTCGGTTTCCACGGTGACCATACCCTGAGCATCAAGATGCACGCGGGCGCCGGATTTCGTCACCACGTTGTCGCGAAAACCGGCAGCGACGCCGATTCCTGTCATCCAGCGACCATCCCGCACCTGTGCTGGCCGGGCGTTTCGACGTTGCCAGCCAAAACGCTCCGCCCCTGTGCGCAGGCACTCAATCAGCTGACGCCGGGAAAAGAAGCGCTCGGGATGGGCGGGATCGACCTGGGTATCGTTGAGAATACGGAACGCTATCGGGTCCACTCCCGCCTTCTCGGCCATTTCATCGATGGCGATCTCCAGGGCCATTAAGCCCGGCGCTTCTCCGGGGGCGCGCATGGAGTTACCTTCCGGCAGATCGAGCTGTGCCAGCCGCAGCCCGGTATGGCGGTTAGCCCCCGCGTAAAGCAGTTCGGTCTGATGCACCGCAGTCTCAGGCTGGCCGCCAGGAAGGTTGCCCGACCAGCTTTCATGGGCGATGGCGGCGATGCGGCCGCTTTGATCGGTCCCGATGCGGATGTGCTGGATGGTCGCCGGGCGGTGCGTGGTGTTATTGGGGATCAAGGGTCTTTGCAGCGCTATCTTCACCGGCCGTTTCGCTGCGCGGGCGCCAAGAGCCGCCAGCACGGCGTCGCTGCGCAGGAACAGCTTGCCGCCAAATCCGCCACCGATATAAGGCGAAAGCACCCGCACATTTTCCTGTTCCAGCTTAAGCGTTTTAGCCAGTTCGTTCCGGCACCAGTTAACCATCTGGCTGGAGGTCCAGACGGTGAGCTTTTCGCCTTCCCACATAGCCATTGAAGCATGCAGCTCCATGGCCATGTGGCTCTGATCGGGGGTGGTGTAGGTGGCATCAAGCTGCACCGCTGACGCTGAAAAGGCGCTGGCAAAATCACCCGTTGTTTTGTCCGGCGTGTCTTCAGGGGGCGTGGTGACGGACGGTTTTTCTTGGGCAAGATCCCAGGCACCTTGTTCGCGGTGATAATCCACCTGCACCAGTGCCGCCGCCGCGCACGCCTGCTCGAAAGTTTCCGCGACCACTACGGCAATGGCCTGATGGTAGTGCTCAATATCCGGTCCGCCCAGAAGCGTTGCGGCGTTCATTTCTCCTTTGCCGAGGGGACCTGCGTTATCGGCGGTGACAATGGCAAGCACGCCGGGCGCGTTTCGGGCGGCCTCAAGGTCGATCGAGTTGATTCGGCCCTTTGCAATGGCGGAGCCTACCACATAGCCATATGCCACATCGGGCGCTTCGTCATGCCTCTCGTAGGCGTAATGGGCGGTTCCGGTAGTCTTGGCCGGGCCGTCAATACGATCGTGAGGGTGGCCAACGACCCTGAGCTGGTCGATCGGGTTATCTTGTGCAGGCTTATCAAATTTCATCAACTTATGCCCTCGCTTCCGTCAACACAGAGGCGAGCGTACGCTTCGCCAGTATTAATTTGAATTCGTTTTGCGGCGTCGGATGCGCGCTTGCGAACAGCCGCTCGTAAACCTCCCTGGCCCCATGGACCAGTTCCGCATCGGCTTCCTCAAGCCGCCAGGGTTTATGCGCCACGCCACCCAGCGCAACGCGGCCGCTCCCGTCGGGCTGCACGATGGCGGCGACCGAAACCAGGGCAAAGGCGTAAGAAGCGCGATCGCGCACTTTGCGATAGATATGGGTTCCGCCCAAAGGAGGGGGTAGCGTGACTGCGGCGATCAGTTCACCAGCAGAGAGCGCGTTTTCCAGATGAGGCGTGGTGCCCGGCGGAAGGTAGAAATCCGCGACAGGGATGTTGCGTACGCTCCCGTCAGGGCTAACCGTCTCCACGACGGCATCCAGCAGGCGCATGGCGACAGCCATATCGCTGGGATGCGTCGCGATACAATGTTCACTGGCTCCTACCACCGCATGCTGTTTGCTAAAGCCCTCCAGCGCGGCGCAGCCGCTGCCGGGGCTCCGCTTGTTGCAGGGTTGATTCGTATCGTAAAAATAAGGGCAACGCGTGCGCTGAAGCAGATTACCTGCGGTGGTTGCCCGATTGCGCAACTGGCCGGACGCACCCGCAAGCAGCGCCCGGGAAAGCACGGCATAATCGCGACGTATGCGGGGGTCAGCCGCCAGATCGGTGTTGCGCACCAGCGCCCCGATGCGCACACCGCCATCGGCGGT
This sequence comes from Buttiauxella sp., assembly GCA_032051265.1. GTDB lineage: Bacteria > Pseudomonadota > Gammaproteobacteria > Enterobacterales > Enterobacteriaceae > Dryocola. The sequence goes on along the minus strand of DAMBYU010000002.1, from coordinate 426,909 downwards.
CGGCTCAATTTTATCCAGCGCCAGACCGTTAACGTCAATCAGGTGGCAAGGGGTCTCTATCTCAAGCTTCATTAAATCGAGAAGATTTGTCCCACCCGCAATAAATTTTGCGCCGGGTGTACGCTGGGCGCTTGCTGCCGCTTCGGCAGGCGTTTTGACTCGCTCATAAGTAAAGGCCTTCATGATTTCTGGCCCTCCGCGACATCTTCAATTGCAGCAAGAATGTTGGCGTAGGCTCCGCAACGGCAGATATTGCCGCTCATTCGCTCGCGTATTTCATCCGCCGTCATCTCAGGGGGGGAAACCAGATCGAGAGTAACGTGGCTTGGGATGCCCGCTTCAATTTCTTTCAGCACGGCCACAGAAGAGCAGATTTGCCCCGGCGTGCAGTAGCCACACTGATAGCCGTCATGCTTTACAAACGCGGCTTGCATAGGGTGCAGATTGTCAGGCGTACCCAGACCTTCGATGGTGGTGACCTCGGCATCCTCATGCATTACCGCAAGCGTAAGGCATGAGTTGATCCGGCGACCGTCCACGATAACGGTACAGGCGCCGCACTGGCCGTGGTCACAGCCTTTTTTTGTCCCGGTGAGATGCAGATTTTCACGCAGCGCATCCAGCAGCGTAGTACGCGTGTCGACTTCCAGCTGCCGGGCCTCGCCGTTTACCTTCAACGTCAGGCGCTTTGTGAAGTTACTGCTGCTGTTGCCGCCTGTACTTTCCAGGCGTTCTTTCTCAGCTTCATTGCCACGGTTGCTCATACCAGGCCTCCAGAATTATAAAAGTTAAGCCAGCAAAAAAATGGGCGCTTTTTGTTACCGCAATGCGCAAATTTTTATAACGAACATTTAATGATAGACGGCGAGGGCGCAGGAGACAGGGAACAGGCTACTTTTTGTATGACTTCAAAGGATTTACTCAATCTCAGCACAAGTCGCTTGATCCGATCGGTAAATGCGTAATACTGTATTTATATACAGGTTTATGTGGCCGAACAATTATGGACAATATTTTCTCATTTGAACCCGGTAAGCGCATTGAGCTGCCTCTTTTCTTAGAGCGAGTCTCATGCGGCTTTCCAAGCCCGGCGCAGGACTATATCGAGGACAGTCTCGATCTGAATAAACTGGTCGTGAAACACCCGAGTGCGACCTACTTTGTCAGAGTCAGCGGTGATTCAATGATTGGCGCGGGTATCAGCGATGGCGACTTGCTGGTAGTCGATCGCTCCTTGTCCGCAGAACATGGCGATATCGTTGTTGCTGCGGTTGCCGGGGAATTTACCGTTAAAGAGCTGCATACCCGTCCCTGCCTCCGGCTCGTACCCCATAACCGGAATTATTCCCCGATCGTTTTCCTGCCGGGAGAAGAGCTGGAAATATTCGGCGTGGTGACATTCACTTTGAAATCAAACAGACATGTTCGCGCTGGTTGACGTCAACAGTTTCTACACTTCCTGTGAGACCGTTTTCCGGCCGGATTTGCGGGGTAAACCCGTGGTGGTGGTTTCAAATAACGACGGGTGCATTATTTCGCTTTCAGCGGAAGCGAAGGCCTTAGGCATAAAAATGGGGATGCCTTACTTCAAAATTAAAGCCGAGTTGCAGCGTCAGCACGTCGCCGTTTTCAGCTCCAATTATGCGCTTTATGCCGATCTTAGCCATCGGGTGATGATGACGTTGACTGAGATAGCCCCCGCCATAGAGATTTACTCCATCGACGAGGCTTTTATCAATGTGGCTGGCGTGAGCCGCTGCCTTGCGCTCGATACGTATGGTCATCAGATACGTAACCGGGTATTGAAGCACACCGGCCTGACCGTCGGGGTTGGTATTGCTCCAACCAAAACGCTCGCCAAGCTTGCCAACTTTGCTGCGAAAAAATGGCGTAAAACCGGCGGCGTGGTGGAACTCACGGACACTCAACGCCTGCGCAAACTGCTGCCGCTGGTGCCGGTACATGAGGTCTGGGGAGTGGGGCGCCGCAGCAGTAAAAAACTCGAAATGCTGGGCATTGAAAACGCGCTGCAGCTGGCTGACAGTTCGACCTGGATTATTCGTAAGCACTTTAGCGTGGTGCTTGAGCGCACGGTTCGTGAACTACGGGGTGAAGCCTGCCTGGCGCCGGAAGAATTTGCGCCCACTAAGCAGCATATCCTCTGTAGCCGTTCATTCGGGCACCGTATCACCGCTTATGAGGAGATGCATCAGGCGGTTTGCGCCTACGCGGAACGAGCCGCTGAGAAGCTCAGAGCGCAAAAGCAGTACTGCTGCGTAATTAGCGTGTTTATCCGTACCAGCCCGCATGCCGGTGATGAAGCATTTTACGGTCCTCAGGCCAGCGGCCGTCTGTCTGTCCCTTCCAACGATACCCGAGACATTCTTCGCGTTGCCATTAATGCGCTGGAGCGGATCTGGAAAGAGGGTCATCGCTATATGAAAGCAGGCGTGATGTTGGGTGATTTCTTCAGTCAGGGTGTAGCGCAACTCAATCTGTTTGACGAGTACCAGCCCCGGCCCAACAGCAATGAGCTGATGCAGGTGATAGATCGGCTTAACCAATCGGGCCGGGGCACGGTGTGGTTTGCCGGGCAGGGGATTCAGAAAAGCTGGGCGATGAAGCGTGAGATGTTATCGCCGGGCTATACGACACGCTACTCAGACCTGCCGATCGTCAGATAATCTTCTTTCGCCGCAGCCGTTCATGTGCAAAAGAAACGGGCTCATATGAACGTTATTCAAGCTTGCTGCGCGAAATAATGGCTGTCAGCAGAAGAATGTTCCTGTTTTTGTCGGCTTTGCGCCGCTTGCCGTCTCCTTTCCTATACTGGTACTTCACTGTAAACACCAGGAGGGAACATGAATTTTCTGCCACGCTTCGACTTTATCGCGCTGATGATGGCTCCAACGTTCTGGATAGGTGTCGCAACGATAACGATTGTCACGCTCATTATGTACTGGTTGATCAATCGCTTGCTGTCATTTGTCCAGAAAGGTGTCGGTCAATGGGGAGAGAGACACCCGACGACGAATAAAATGCGCTTCGTTCTGGGGGATATACTCAGTAAAACCAGTAAGCCGCTGATATTTATCTGTGCGTTTCTTTTCAGCCTGCGTTTTGTCGATCTGCCTGACAACCTGTTCAGCACCATCAGCCACGCCTGGTTCCTGGTTCTGGCGGTGCAGATAGCGCTGTGGATGGATCAGGGCGTTGTCTCCTGGCTGCACCACATTATGAACGAGCCGGGTATGATAAAAAATCCGGTAACGCTGGTGATAACCGGACTGATCCTGCGTGCGATTGTCTGGTCAGTAATGCTGCTGTCGATACTGGCCAACGCAGGCGTCAATATCACAGCCCTGGTCGCAAGCCTTGGCGTAGGGGGGATAGCCATCGCGCTGGCGATCCAGACTATCCTCAGCGACGTGTTCGCCTCGCTGTCTATCGGCTTTGATAAGCCCTTTGAAATCGGCGACTTTGTCGTTTTCAACGATGTCGCCGGCACCATAGAACATATTGGCCTTAAAACAACGCGTATTCGCAGCCTGAGCGGTGAACAGGTCGTTTGTGGAAATGCTATTTTGCTTCAGCAAACGCTGCATAACTATAAACGTATGCAGACGCGCCGCATCGTATTTAATTTTGGCGTCGCTATTAATACGCCGCCGGATAAACTGCGCAATCTTGGCGATATGGTAAAAGAGATTATTATCGATGTAGGCGAGACAAAATTTGACCGGGCGCATTTGCTCGGATTTGGCACCGACCGTCTGAATATAGAAGTTGTACATATCGTTAATACGGCGGATTACAACAAATATATGGACATTCAGCAGGAGATAAATATCCGCATCATTGAAAAACTCAATGAGCAGGGTATTGAAATGGCGTTGCCAAATATGATTGTGAAACGTCCTGACAGAGCCGAGGAAAGCGACAGAGAGGCTGAACCTTCCCTGAGCTAATCTGTTGACGGTGGCGGTGACGACAGGTATCGCCACCGCTATTCGTGCGCAAAAAGCCCGGTGAACCTGACTGCTGCATGCCGGCAGCGTGCGTCGCCGGTGGTTCAATCAAGCTGCCAGTACGGCGGTGAACCGAAAACCTCAACAAAGTAATCGATCACCACCCTGACGCTGAGCGGAGGATGGCGGGTATTCGGATAAATAGCTGCGATATGCTGCGGTTCGGTGTTAATAGCCGCCTCGTAATCAGGCAGTAACCTGACGAGATCGCCTTTTTTTAAACTGTCGCCCATCAGCCAGTCCGGGAACAGCACCAGCCCCATGCCGCCAAGGGCGGCGGTTAACAGCGTTTCGGCGTTATTTGAGGTCAGTAATGCGCTGATGGGGTAATGCACCCAGGCCTGTTTTGCTTTTCTGAATAACCAGCGGTTTGGCCCGGATGATCCCCGGTAAACCAGACAGCTTTGCTGGCTGAGATCGGCAGGTTTTGTGGGCATACCATGTCTTTGCACATATGCTGGCGACGCGGCGAGGTAATAACGCTGGGTGCCAAAGTTACGCGCATGGAAAGAAGAATCCGTCAGAGTTCCAATGCGAAAAATTACGTCCGCCGCTTCGCGATGCGGATCGATATAGTCATCGGTTTGCAGCAGCTCAATCATCAGGCGGGGATAACGAGCCGAGAGTCCCGCAAGCCAGGGCGCGATGTGTTTTTGTCCAAAAAAGACTGGCGCGTTGATCCTGATTTGACCGGCTGGCTCAAGCGACCTGTCCTGCAGTTCTTTTCTCGCCTCGCTCAACTGCTCTGTCATGCTCCTGGCATAATGAATAAACAGCCTGCCTGCTTCGGTAGGGATAACGGCACGCGTGTTGCGATAAAAAAGCTGCTGGCCGAGGGCGTCCTCCAGCTGCTGAACGACTCGCGAAATCATGGAGGCAGAGACGCCTTCTCTTCTTGCCACCACTGAAAAACTTTGCGTTTCAAAAACGCCGATAAAAAAAAGCAGCGACCTGATATCGATTGAACTGGCGGGATTCATTAGTGCAATTCCTGCAAAAGTGTTTATCAAACTATACCATTTTTCGTGGTTATCAAACGCCCTATGATCCTGCCCGAAACCACGGGAGATGTTTTATGAAGTTGCTACTGATATTGCTCGTTATTGCGGGCGGGATGGGGTTATCCGTTGAGGCAGGCCTGTTAGGGCCGCTGGGAAATGACGTTGGCGATTTATGGGCCACGTTCAGTATTTTTGGCGTCGGTGCTGCGCTAACGTTCCTGCTTATGCTGTTCTTCAGCCCACGAAACAGCCCATCTTTTTTTGCCCAGCCTTCATGGCAGTTGCTGGGTGGCATCCTGGGGCCCGGTTATGTGATCATTTTGACCATTGCCGTCCCAAGCATCGGCATTGCCATGACGATGATTGGCATTCTGGCCGGGCAGGTATTTAAAAGCCTGGTTATCGATCACTACGGATTATTTGGCACGACGGCGAGAAAAATCGACGGTAAACGCCTTATCGCGCTCTTTTTTATTGTCATTGCTCTTGCTCTCGTGGCTAAGGGTTAAGGGGAAACTGTGGCTATTTTAATGATTTTACTCACCGTCATCGGTGGCGCGTTGCTAAGCATACAGGCGGCAATTAATGGCCAGCTTGGCAGCAAAGTTGGCGTTTTTCGCAGTGCTTTTTTAACCTTCGCGCTGGGGGCGCTGGTCACCGCGCTGCTGATTTTCTTCTTTGAACCTGCACACTCAATCACGCTGCTGGATGTGCCTAAATGGCAGCTGCTCGGCGCGTTTTGCGGTGTGCCCTATATTGTGATTATGGTGCTGGCCGTGCAGCGAATAGGCGCCGCAACGGCAACCATTGCCGTTATTTTCGGTCAGCTGACGATGAGCATGCTGATTGATAATTTCGGCTGGCTTGCTAATGAAACGATCCCTTTTTCAACCACGCGTCTGGGTGCGGTAATTTGTCTGGGTATTGCGCTGATATTTATTTATTCCAGCAGCAAAACTAAGCCTGCGGCTGAAGCGTCAGAAAGCGAGTTAAAGCCTGAGAACAGCCGATCATAATATTTAATCGGCGACCAGTCCTGACATTTCGTTGGTCGTCGAAGCATCATAAAATTTTGCCCTTATAGTGGGTTTCGAAGAGACACATACCGGAGCATTTTATGATTGCCGTACTTTTTGAAGCTGATGCAATACCTGAGCAACAGGCGCGATATTTTCAGTTGGCCGCAGAACTAAAGCCTTTGCTGAAGGATATCGACGGGTTTATATCGATTGAACGTTTTCAGAGTCTGAACAGGCAGGGGAAAATTTTGTCTCTGTCATGGTGGGAAAATGAAGCGTCCGTTCTGCGCTGGAAAAAAAATCTGCAACATCAGGCCGCACAATCAGAAGGGCGAAAGTCTATTTTTTCATTTTACAGGATCCGCGTTGTGCAGCTCCTTCAGGACTATTCATCTGCAACAGGAGGCCCTTCGCATGTATGATATTCATGTCGTGCTCAGCAACACGCCGGGAGCACTCGCGCTGCTCGGTTCTCTGCTCGGTCAACGTGGCGTTGGGCTTGAGGGCGGAGGGGTGTTCACCACAGAAAAGGAAAGCCATGCGCATTTTCTGGTCGAAGACGGTGAGCTTGCCCGTACGGTGCTTACTGATGCCGGGCTAAGCGTTCTGAACGTGACAAGGCCTCTAATCCGCAAGCTGAAACAGGAACGACCGGGAGAGCTGGGCGCAATAGCGCAGGTGATTGCACGAAACGGGATTAATATCCTTGTACAGTATAGCGATCATAGTAACCGATTGATTTTGCTAACCGATAATAACGAACTGGCCGAAAAGGTGACCAGCGAATGGGGCTTACCGACGGAATGAATTTGTCCACTTCTGATAAGGTTGTCGATGACGGCTGGCAGTTAGAAAAGTCCTTATCAGAGGTGGCATCAGCTATCGCCGATCCTTCACGGGTCAGCATACTTTGCGCGCTAATGGATGGGCGAGCATGGACCGCTACCGAGCTAAGCTCAGCGGCTAATATAGCGGCGTCAACGGCGAGTGCACATCTGAGCAAACTGCTTCAAAGTGGACTGATTTCGTGCCATTCACAGGGCCGCTACCGATATTACAGGCTGGCGGGTAGTCACATAGCCCATCTTCTGGAAACGCTGATGGGGGTTTCGATGAAGCCCATCCAGATGCCTGCGACCAGAACGCCAGCGCATTTACGTGCCGCCCGGACTTGTTACGATCATCTTGCAGGCAAAGTAGCGGTCCGGATATACGATTTTATGTGTGAAGAGGGATGGATCGAGCCAGACGGCAGTAAGTTGACGCCGGTCGGCAAGCTTCACTTGCAAAATATGGGGGTGATAATAGATCCCCATACAAGACGCAAAAGTGGTTGTGCCTGCCTTGACTGGAGTGAACGACGTTTTCACGTTGGGGGAGATTCAGGTGCTGCGTTACTGATTTTCTTTGAACAAAAAGGATGGTTGACCAGAATTCCGGGGTACAGGGAAGTCATCGTTACAGAGACCGGGAAAAAGGCCTTGTCACATTTGTTCCGGGTCGATTTTGACGGGTGACATTTATCTACAAAAGAGGAAAAATGTACCTTCCTGTCAACCAGCGTGATGTGATGCAGTGACCGATCTCGACCCCGTTTTTCAGCGCCTGTCGCGCTCCACGTTTCGCATGCGTTTCCGCCTGGGCCCGAAAGAGCGCCAGTACTGCATTGATAAAGGCCCGGAAACCGTCACCCGCCACGCAGAAGATTTTATTGCGCAGCGTCTTGCGCCTGCCGAGCCGAAAAACGACGGCAAGCAAACGCCAATGCGCGGTCATCCGGTGTTTATCGCCCAGCATGCCACCGCCACCTGCTGCCGAAGCTGCCTTGCGAAGTGGCACGCTATTCCTGCGGGGAGAGCGCTTTCAGCCGAGCAGCAGCACTATGTGGTGACGGTGATTTATCGGTGGCTGACCGTGCAAATGACGGGCAGCCCACCGTCTGAGCAATAGCTTACTGGAACGTATAGCTCAGATTCACGCCTACGCCGTAGTTGCGGCCCGGAGCCGGTTCGAAGTAGCGACCGTTACCTTCATTAACGATGACCGAGCCGACATAATCGCGGTCGAACAGGTTATCCACGCGTCCCCACACATCCAGCTGCCAGCTTTGCTGAATGCGGAATTTATAGCCGCTGTTCAGGGAGGCTACGGTATAGGTTGGCGCTTTGGCGTCGTTTTCATCATCGGCCTGAATATCGCTCATGTAACGAACGTCAGCTCCCGCATAGAAGCCTTCCTCCGGTGCGTATTCCAGCGAGGCATAGCCCATATTACGGGCGATGCCCGGCATACGGTTGCCTTTGCAATTGTCATCGCCGCAGACGTCCGTGCGGTAAGTGGCGTCCAGATAAGTCCACGCCATCTTCACGCGCCAGTCATAGGCAAACTGTTGATCGAGTGAAAGCTCAACGCCGCGACGACGGGTCTCACCGGCGTTTTTATAGGTCGTGCGCCCGCCGCTGCTTTGGTCAGTGACTATCTCGTCATCGGTATCGGTCTGGAATACCGCGGCGCTGAACAATCCGTTGCCGACGCGGGTTTTGCTGCCCACTTCCACCGTGTCGCTGGTGGACGGCTGCAGGCCGAAGTTCAGCCCGGACTGGCCGTTAGCGCGATAGGAAAGTTCATTGATGGTTGGCGTTTCAAACCCGCGCCCTGCGGAGGCGTAGATATTCCACGCGTCGGTGACCGCATACTTCAGCGAGGCTGCTGGCAGCCATTTGTGATAGCTCGCATCGCCGCTGTCATCAACGTTGGCGCCGGTGATGTAATAATCGTTGGAGTCGAAGTAAACCGAGCTAAAGCGTACCCCGGCATCAAGGCTTAGCTTGTCGGTGAACTGCCATGCGGTTTGCAGATAAGGGTCAACGTTCCACATCAGGTTGCGTTCGTTGCGGCGCATGTCGCCTTTTTCACCCAGCACGGTAGCGCCGTTTTCCACCACGAAATTCTCATAGCCTTTACGCTTTTCGGACATGGTTTCGTAATCAAGACCTGTCGTAAAACTGACAGGGACAGAGAACAAATTGCCGCGATGCGTCCAGCGGGAGTCAATACCGTGATAGTGACGCGAAAGCTGGATCACGCCGCCCGGATGGGTGGGATTAAGCTGCGGTCCTATGGGAATTGACTGGTACTGCGTGGTTTCACGCTCACCGGCATAAACCATCACGCTCAGGTCATCATCGGCCGTGAGCTGGCGTTCATAATGCAGGCCCGCCTGGGTCTGTTTGGTGGTTTTGCGCGTGTTGTACTGGTTCGCTCGCGGCGACTGGGTTGGATTGTCGTGCCACTCCTGTTGCGTCAAACCGCCCGGATCGTTGGCATCAATATCCACGCTGTTAAATATGAAAGTCAGCTTGCTGGCTTCGTCGAGACGCACGCCGAGCTTCGCATTGGCAAGATTTTTCTGGGCGCTGCTATGGTCGCGATAGCCGTGCGTGGTAAAGCGTGAGGCGGAAACGGCATAATCTACGTCGCCCGCCTGAGTGCCATCGCCCGTTGCACCCGTAGCTTTAACGCTGTTGCGCCAGCTTCCGAAACTGCCGTACCAGGTGCTGGCCTCAAAGGTCGGCGGCTGAGTACCGGTTGTGGTAGTGACGTTTACCACGCCGCCGGAGGCGTTGCCGTAGAGCGCTGAAAAAGGACCGCGCAGCACGTCGATACTCTCAACGCTGTTGATATCGATATTGGACGTTTGTCCTTGTCCGTCCGGCATGGTAGCCGGAATACCGTCCACATACATTCTTACGCCGCGCACGCCATAGGTGGAACGCGAACCAAAGCCGCGCACCGAAAGCTGTAAATCCTGCGCATAGTTCTGACGGTTTTGTACCTGCAAACCGGGCACGCTGCCCAGGCTTTCTGAAAGGTTAACGCGAGGCGCGGCCTGACGCATGTCATCGCCAGCGATCGTGCTGACCGCGGCCGGGGTATCAAGTTCGGATATCCCGCCGGGCGTGGCGGTAACTACCATCGTTTGTTCATTAGCTTTCGGCTTATCAGCAGCAAAAGCAGGCGCAGCCCATGGCGTCAGGGCTGGGATCAGTAAGAGGGGGAGCGTGGACTTTCCGTGTTGAGTTATTTTCATCAGAGCAATTTTCATCAGGTGAGAAGGGCGAGCGTCCAGACGAACCATCTGGAACATTTGCGACTATGTTAATGCGTATGAGTAAAGTTTGAAAACTGTAAAGGCACTTTACGTTAACGATAAGTGTTGGTGAAATAACAACTAAGCGCAAGGGCGAGGGCGCGGGAGTGCGTTTTTTTTGGCCTGCCGGCGGTAAAATTCGTCAGGTATTCAAGCCGTTTCGTACTGGAAAAAGTTTACTGATTTTTTCGCTGCATCAACGCCTTCCGAATCAAAGGCCGTTTTAGCTGCGCAACCATCCACGGGCTGTAAGCCGCAGGCGCCGCGTCAACGTCCGCTAAAATCTGTTCAACGGGTATCCAGCTGAAATCCATCACTTCTTCTTCATTGGGCTGCGGCTGTGAGGCGGTGCGGGTGAAAAAGACCGGGCAATATTCGTTTTCCACAATGCCGCTGGCATCGGTAGCGTAGTAGCGGAATGATTCATCAATCAGCGTTGGCGTTTCAATGGCCAGCCCCAGCTCGTAATAGCAGCGGCGTATTACCGCATCAGACAGGGCTTCGCCTGGCTGTGGGTGACCGCAGGCTGAATTGGTCCAGACGCCCGGCCAGGCGACCTTGCCGATAGCTCGGCGTGTCAGCAGCAGCGCATTTTGCGCGTTAAATATGTAACAGGAGAAGGCCAGATGCAGCGGCGTATGGGCGGTGTGTACCCGTGATTTCTCCATGGTGCCAGAGATGTTTAGCTTGTCGTCCAGCAGCAGAACGTATTCGGTTACAGCAGTCATGATATTTATCCGGTAAACGGGGTGGCGGGTTCGCTAAGCTTACCCGCCTTAACCTGTCAGCTTGTTAAATCATCCGCAGGAACAAGTGGTTCAGGCTGCGCTTCGCGATGATTGTCAACCAGGCTTGCTATCTCGTGAACGCGTTTACGCGCCCCGAACCATCCTAAAACCAGCAGCACGGCAATCAAAGGAATGGAGGCGATCGTCCAGGTGCCGTTCGGGTAGTCGAACGCCATCAGTACCAGTACGCTAAACAGGAACAGAAGCGTGAGCCAGGAGGTAAAGGGCGCGCCCGGCAGCTTAAAGCTGACCTCATCCGCTTTGCCCTGCCGGATGGCCTGGCGCAGTTTCATCTGGCAAACCACGATAAACGCCCAGGAAGCAATAATCCCCAGCGATGCGACGTTGAGAACGATTTCGAATACCTGTGAAGGTACATAGTAGTTCAGTACCACGCCAATAACATAAATGCCAAGCGTGACCAGAATCCCGGCATAAGGCACCTGCTGCTTGCTCATTTTCGACATGAACTTCGGCGCAGAGCCGCCCATCGACATGGAACGCAGAATGCGTCCGGTGGAGTAGAGGCCGGAGTTCAGGCTGGAGAGCGCAGCACTCAGCACCACCATATTCATGACGTCACCAATGTAAGGCACGCCCAGCTTCGAGAAGAAGGTAACGAACGGGCTTTGTCCTGCCTGATAAGCATTCCACGGCAGCAACAGCACCAGCAACACCACCGAACCCACGTAGAACAGGCCGATACGCCAGATAACGCTGTTGATGGCTTTTGGCACCATGTTTTGCGGATCCTTGCATTCACCCGCCGCCGTGCCCACCAGTTCGATGGAGGCGAAGGCGAACACGACGCCCTGCACCAGCACCAGCGCAGGTAGCAGGCCGTGCGGGAAGAAGCCGCCGTTATCGGTTATCAGATGGAAGCCGGTGGTGTTGCCGTCGAGCATTTTCCCGCTGCCAAGAAAGACCGTTCCGACCACCAGAAACGCGACAATCGCCAGCACCTTGATCAGGGCGAACCAGAACTCCATTTCGGCGAACCATTTCACGCCGATCATATTCATGGTGCCGACAATTGCCAGCGCGCCAAGGGCAAATAGCCACTGCGGCACATCGCCAAACGCGCCCCAGTAGTGCATATAAAGCGCAACGGCGGTGATATCAACGATACCGGTCATCGCCCAGTTAACAAAGTACATCCAGCCGCAGACGTAAGCGGCTTTTTCACCGAGAAACTCGCGGGTATAAGAGACAAAACTGCCGCTGGAAGGGCGATGTAAAACCAGCTCGCCCAGCGCGCGCAAAATGAAGAAAGAGAAGATGCCGCAGACCAGATACACCAGCGCTAACGCTGGACCCGCCATCTGCAGACGGGCGCCTGCGCCGAGGAATAACCCCGTGCCGATAGCGCCGCCGATGGCGATCATTTGTACCTGACGATTTCCCATCGCCTTGTGATACCCCGAGTCCTGAGAATTGAGCCAGCGCCTTCTGGCGGCGCGGTGCTCAGCCTCAGTGTTGCGTGTTGTTTTCATTGTTAATCCTTTGTTGTTGCTGCTTGCCTGAATATTTATCCTGTGAAATTGCCTGCCCTGTAGTTTATGAAATTGCGGGCATGGCAAATTTCGGCGATGGATCCTGGCAGGAAATGAAGCGCAACGCAAAACCTGCCTTGCGGTTCGTGACAGGGCCGAAATGACTTCACCATCGAAACCGCAGGAGAGGTTGTGCTAACTTTGCTCAACAGGAAATAGGCGAGGTGAGAAAACTACGTATGAAACGTGAGGCACTCTTTGAGAGCGTGTTTGAAAAGTATCAGGTTGAGCCTGACTACCCGTGGCAGAAAAACAGCGATTACGCGGTATTAAGGCATAAGTTCAAAAAGAAATGGTTTGCGCTGGTTTATGCCATACAAGCAGAAAAGCTGGGGCTTGAAGGGGTGTCGCTGCTTCAGGCGATGAATATCAAAGTTCAGCCAGAACTGCTGGGGTCGCTGAGAATGCAGCCCGGAATTCTGCCCGCTTACCATATGAATAAAGAACACTGGGTGACGGTACTTCTGGATAAAGTGCCGGACGCGGAGATTCTGGATTTGATTGATGAAAGCTACCGGCTTACCCGCTGACCGACGCGCAGTTATAGTGCAGAACAGACGAAAAACGGCGGGACGCAGTACGCCCCGCCAGACCGCATTGAACCAGAGGCTACGTAGCCTCTTAATTTGTATTAGCTCAATATGACATTGTTGGGTCGTAGGACCCTTTGTCCACCGAACGACCTGGTTACTTATCTGATTGCATCGACATCTGCTGGGCGGTCTTTAAGTGCTGCTCAACGACCGGCGTGTGCGCGTCGGCCAGGGCCTTCACATCCGGATCCTTGATCTTCATGGCGTCACTCTGCAGCTTTGACAGCACCATCTTGTGGTCCATGGTGCCGGCATTTTCCATATACATCTTGTCAAATGCGCCGCCGCTCTGCTTTTCCAGCTTGTCGGCCATGGCCTTGTGCTTAGCGTCCGGCTCAGTCGGCAGTGCCACGCCCTTTTGCTGGGCGACCGCCTGTACTTTGCTCAGGGCACCGCCGTGGTCGTCGACCATCTGCTGAGCGAATGCTTTGACTTCGCTGCTTTCGGCCTTGCTCAGCGCAAGCTTGCCGGCTGCGACTTCATTGATATCGGCCTGCGCCATGTCCTTCAACGCTTTTTCGTCGCCGGGGCTGAGCCTGGCGCTCGATTCTGTCTGGCCTGCGGCACTATTCTGCGCGGCGCTCGTCGTCTGGGCTTGCACGCCGACAGTGCTGAACATAGCTGCTACTGCTGATACGGCTAGCAGTCCTTTCAAGATTTTACTCTTTTGCATTTTGTTCTCCTGATGGTCATGGTTAAGGTTGGTGTCAGGTAATTAACCGTGCGTAGCCTCGTATGTAAATTACGACTGCAATGGTCAGTATAGTGGATCAAAGATTCGAGACAGCAGTTTAAGTTATGGTCCTCAACGGAGGACGGCAGGAAATGACACAAGCAAAGAAGCGGAAATTGCACCGCGCGGAGTTCAAGGCGAAGATCGGATTGGGAGGCATCCCGCTCAAAACGCGCGCAACTGATCCTGTGAGCGGTATAGGCGCCTTAACTGCTATGACATTGCGACCGCTTTTCGCTTATAGCGCTGGCCGCTGCAATGGTGCGAAATGACTCACGCCGGGCAAAACGGCGGGACGCGGACGCCCCGCCAGCATTTATTACGCCAGTTTCTCACTCTGTTTGCTAAAGGAGCGAAGGGCTTGCAATGGCCCCATGCCGCTTAATGTAAACGCGGACAGCACGGTAAACGACAGGGCGACCAGGCCAAGCACCAGATACGCGCCGTGAAAGCCGATCTTGTCGTACATATAGCCTGCGAAAACGGACATAAAAATCATCGCTAACTGCTTGAAGAAGCAGAAGCACACCAGATAAATAGTGGCGGAGAAGCGTACCTCAAACTGGCTGGTGATGTACTTAAAGCAGCCGACGATCAGGAACGGGATTTCGAACATGTGCAGCGTTTTCAGCACAATCACTTCCAGCGGCGTTGAGGCAAACGAGGAGCCGATAATGCGCACCGACATAATCGCCCCGGCCAGCAGCAGCGCGTTCTTACCCCCGATGCGGTTCACGATAAGCGGCGCGAAGAACATAATGCAGGCGTTCAGCAATTCACCCATGGTGGTGACATAGCCAAACACTCGCGTACCCTGCTGACTGGTGTCAAAGAACGAGGTAAAGAAGTTAGCAAACTGCTGGTCAAACACGTCGTAGGTGCAAGAAACGCCGACGACATAGAGCGAAAGGAACCACAGTTTTCGGTTTTTCAGCAACTCTAGCGCAAGGCGGAAGCTAAAAGGCGCGTGGTTAGCGCCGAGAGAATCGGCCACTTGCGCAGACGGCTGCGTTTCGGGTTTAGCGATAAACAATAAGATGGCGAGGATCACCGCACAGCCGGAGCCGAGCCAGAACACAAACTGGTTATTGATGGTGAACATGATACCGACAATCGAGGCGCATACCGCCCAGCCCACGCAGCCAAACAGGCGTGCGCGACCAAATTCAAACGAGCTGCGACGGCTGACCTTTTCGATATAGGCTTCAATCGCGGGCGCGCCGCCGTTGTAGATAAAGCCCAGATAAATGCCGCCGACAATAGAGCCCAGTAAAATATGGGTCTGTAACAGCGGGCCGAAAACGTAGATAAAGAACGGGGCGAACATCACCAGCATGCCGGTGATAATCCACAGCAGGTGCTTGCGCAGCCCTAGTTTGTCGGACAGCAGGCCGAAAACCGGCTGAAAAAGCAGGGAGAAAAAGGAGATGCTGGCGAAGATGATGCCGGTGTCGCTTTTCCCGATCTGGTTGATGTCATGCAGCCAGATCGGGAAAAACGGGAAGTAGGCGCCCATAATGAAAAAGTAGAAGAAAAAGAACAGCCCGAACATCCAGAAATTGGTGTTTTTCAGGTAGTACATGATGTTTATCCTTAGGGTAAAAACAGGGCAGACTGGCCAGGCCTGCCCGGATAAAAGCGTGGGCTTAACGACGCACCCAGCTCACTGAATAATGATATTTTTGTTCGGCAAGTAAATATTCTGGCGAGACGCTGGGACTCCAGGAGTCATCTCCGCCCACGCCCATATGGAAGCCGTCAATATTCAGCCAGCTCCCCGGTTCGGCGGAAAGCAAGTGGCGATGCGAGGTTTCCCGTAGTTGCCGCTGGCTGTAGCGGCTGAGATTGAAATGGAATTTTCCGCGCAACAGGTTTTCACCATATTCCAGGCTTTGCGTGTCGCAGCGCAGCCCGTTTTCCGTCGGGAAAACGTACGGCGTGTACATCTCTTTCAGCGGCAACTGCCACTTATCGAACAGCGCGGACTGCTTGCGATCCGGGTAATTTTCGTGCGGGCCAAGGCCAAGCCAGCTCACGTTCGGTTGAATTTCCGCTAGCTGGCAGGTCAGCCCGATACGAGCCGGGGCTGGCGTGCCGAACGCGATATCCACGTCCACCCCGATATGCAGCTCGCCCCGATCGTCGATGCGGTACGTTTTATGGCTGACAAACAGCGTTTTGTTCTGATGCGTCCAGCGGTGAGCCGTACGCAGCAGCACTTCGCGTTCAAGCGCCTGCGCTTCGCAGTTCAGCAGCTCTGCTTCCAGTTCGTACATGCCAGCCGCTTTCCAGCGTTCAACCCAGGCGTTCGGATCGATGCGCGTGGCTTCGCTGACGCCAATATCGTTATCCAGCGGGGCGCGGGTGAACTGGTCCTGCAGCGGTGAAAGCAGCGTGGCTCTGTCATCTTTCCACCACTGTGTCAGCAGGCCGGTTTCGCGGCTGAAGCTCCAGCGCTGATTGTGCCGGTGGATCTCAAAGCAGTCGGCGGTGATTTCAAGCCGTGGCGCTTCGCCTGTAGCGGTGTGCTCCGGCACGGCAAGCATGCCCGGCAACTGCCATTGATCCCATGCGCAGATGTGTCCCGCTTCCGACCAGGTTGTTGCTTCAATTTGCTGCACCTGTACCGTCAGCCAAACGTCGCCGCTGCGGGTGATTTCCGGCAGATCGTCAAGCACAATGCGCTGTTTGCCCTGCGGAGCAATCTCCAGCAGCGCTTCGCCACGAGCCAGCACATTGCCTTGCTGTTTCAGCGTCCAGATAAGACGTTCGTTATCGCTTGTGCGGAACAGGTATTCGCAGGCGATCTCTACTTTTAGCGGCGTTTCTCGCAGTAAAGCGAACTGGAAGAACTGCTGCGCCCGCTGGGCTTCATACAGCGCCGGGTGCGGCGTGCGGTCGGCAAACACCAGGCCGTTCATGCAGAACTGGCGATCGTTAGGTTTATCGCCAAAGTCCCCGCCGTAGGCGCTGAACGACTGGCCGTTTTCGTCTTGTTTAATCAGCGACTGATCCACCCAGTCCCAGACAAAACCGCCCTGTAATTTTGGATGCTGACGGAAGGCCTCCCAGTATTTATGGAAGCCGCCAAAACTGTTGCCCATGGCGTGTGCGTATTCGCACAAAATTAACGGACGGTTTTCATCCGGCATGCCGATCCATTTTTTAATGGACCATTTTGGTACCTGTGGGAAAGGCTGGTCCTGGTCGACACGGGCATACATCGGGCAAATAATATCGGTTGCCGCGCTGTTTGCGCCGCCGCCTTCATACTGCACCGGGCGCGTTGGGTCGTTGGATTTTATCCAGCGGTACAGCGCATCGTGATTGCTACCGTGGCCGGATTCGTTACCCAGTGACCAGATGATAATTGAAGGGTGATTACGATCGCGCTGCACCATACGCGTGACGCGCTCGCTCATGGCTGGTAGCCAGACGGGATCGTCGCTCAGACGGTTCATCGGCACCATGCCGTGAGTTTCGATATTCGCTTCGTCCACCACGTACAGACCGTACTGGTCACACAGGCGATACCACATCGGATGGTTAGGGTAGTGCGAGCAGCGCACGGCGTTAAAGTTATGCTGCTTCATCAACAGAATATCCCGGCGCATGGTCTCGATATCCATCACCTGGCCATTTTCCGGATGGTGCTCGTGGCGGTTGGTACCGCGAATCAGCAGCGGTTTGCCGTTGAGCTTCAGCAGGCCCTGCGAGATTTCCACTTTACGGAACCCCACGTCGCAGGCTTCGGCTTCAATTACCTCGCCATATTTATCTTTTAACACCACCACAAGGCGATAAAGATCTGGCGTTTCGGCGCTCCATAATAACGGGCGCTCGATGGGCAGGCGAACCGTTGTACGGTCATCATATGCGCCACGCTCGTCGATAATTTCACTCCCGAGCGGCTGATGCTTTTCAGCGGCCAGCTCGTTGCCTTTCCACAGTTGGACGCTAACCTGCGCCTCTTGCTCAGCGCCTTGTACCACAACCAGTGTTTCCAGCTCGGCGCGGGTGAAGTCTTCATTAAGATGGGTAACCACGCGCATGTCGCTGAGGTGGGTCTGCGGCTTATGCAGCAGCGTGACATCGCGGAAAATACCGCTCATGCGCCACATATCCTGGTCTTCCAGATACGAACCGTCGCTCCAGCGCAGCACCATTACGGCGATGCGGTTTTCACCCGCGTTGAGCGCCTGGCTTAAATCAAATTCAGACGGCAGGCGGCTATCCTGTGCGTAGCCAATCCAGTTGCCGTTGCACCACAGGTGGAATGCAGAATTCACGCCGTCAAAAATGATGCGGGTTTGTCCGGCAGCCAGCCATTCAGCGTCAAGATTAAATGTGAGCGAATAACAACCGGTGGCGTTATCTGCAGGAACAAACGGCGGGTTTACCGGAATTGGATAGGTGACGTTGGTATAAATCGGCGCATCGTAACCCAGCATCTGCCAGTTAGAAGGGACCTGAATGTTATCAGCCGCGTTGAGATCCTGCTCAATCCAGTTTTCGGGAACGGCTTCCGGCTGGGTAAAATAACTAAATTTCCAGCGGCCGTTAAGGCTACGCAGGCTTTGCGACTGCACCTCATCGCGTGCCGCTTGCGGGGATCGCCAGCTGGCAAACGGCGGATGGGCCGCGAGCTGATTTAAGCGGGTGACGGCCGGGTTTTCCCAGTCGCGACGGGCCAGTATGGAAGCAAGTGTGGCGGCATTGCTGCCTGCTTTTATCATCATATTCCGGGTTCCTTGATTAATTTGCGATGCGCTCACAATTTAAAGGAATATGATTTCTTCAGCCGGACGTGTAAAGCAGAGTGACGAGATTAGGTGACCTGACTCACAAACCTGGGCCAATCTTATCGGGCCAGCCTTCCTACCTGACGCGCAAGGGCGGTCAGCGCATCCGCAAGCGCCTGAGCAGAAGGGGCGTTGCCGCCGGGAACCGCGGTGGTTTTGCGCTCCACCAGCGCCACCGGCAGGATCTGTGGTTTAAGCTGGGTATCTGGTTGATGAATTAATTCCACCAGTCGATTGACGCTGGCTTTGCCGAGGTTTCTGAAATCCTGCTTGATGGTGGTGAGCGGCGGAATAAAGCAGGCACTGTCTTCGGTGTCGTCATAACCCACCACGGAGACGTCTGCCGGCACCGCTAAGCCCTGTTCGGAAAGCGCACGCAGCGCGCCAAGCGCCATCTGATCGTTGGCGACGATGATCCCGCCCGGCGTTTTGCCCTCGCGCAGCAGCCGGGAAACCTGCTCATAGCCTGAAAGCGAACTCCAGTCGCCTTCCATTATCGCAACGGCTTCCAGCTTGTGCGCGCTTAGCGTTTGCTTCCAGCCCTCAAAGCGCAGGCGGGCTGAAATGGATGTCAGCGGGCCGTTGAGCAAGGCGATACGCTGATGACCAAGGCTTATAAGGTGTTCAACGCCCAGACGCGCGCCTTCGTGGGGATCGAAAATAATAGCGTTGGCATCCAGATCCGGGGAGACATCCAGAAACAGCGCAGGCACGCTGCCGCAGGCGTTTTGTACCGCCTGAGCCTCTTCGTTTTCGAGAGGAATATTAACAATCAGCCCGTCCACACGCTGCGAAAGCAGGCTGTTCACCGCCGCTTTACAGGCGGCAAGCCCCGGTTGCTCAACCATGGAAATCACCACGTTGAAGTTCATGTCGCCTGCCTGAGTTTTGATGGACGCAACAATTTGCGAAGGGGCGTGAAGCGAAAGATTGGTGGTGGCAAGGCCAATGGTCTGGCTCAGTTTCCCGGCTAACTGCTGCGCCACGCGGTTGGGCACATAATTTAACGCCCCCATCGCCGCCTCAACTTTCAGGCGCGTTTTTGCGGAAACATGGCTTGCCTGGTTAATCACCCGGGACACCGTCTGATAGGAAACACCGGCATATTCCGCCACATCGTAAAGCGTTACTGACTTGGGTTTCATGCCGGGTTTCCTTATCGCTCTTAAAGTCCGGGGCTATTCTACACTTAAACACTTTAGACAGGAGAGCATCATGTACAAACTCTACGGTGCACCGGGCTGCGGCTCGGCGATTGTCGAAATCATGTTTATTCTCACCGGCGAAGCTTATAAATGGAAAAACGTCGAAGGCTTCGAAGATCCGGGCCCGCAGCGCGATGCGCTACTAATGCTCAATCCCCTGGGCCAGGTCCCGACGCTTAAGCTTGAGGATGGCTCTGTGATGACGGAAAGCGCGGCTATTGCCCTGATGCTGCTGGACAAGCATCCCCACATGGCGCCGCCCGCGGGCACGCCTGAACGACAGCGTTTTTACCGGCTTCTGGTCTGGTTTGTCGCCAATGTCTATCCCACTTTTACCTACGGCGATAATCCTCCGCGCTGGACGCAAAACGGCGCCGATGAGCTCCTTGCCAGCACCAATCATCATCGCGAGCAGCTCTACCTTTGGCTGGAGTCCCAGGTCGGAAGCGGACCCTATATTTTTGGTGAAGAGATTACGTTGCTGGACGCCTATCCTGCGGCGATGATTAACTGGCGGCCACGGCAGGAATGGTTTGAGAAGCATACGCCGAAGCTGTTTGCCATTGCGCAGCAGGTGCGCCAGCGCAATGAGTTGCAGGAAGCGCTAAGCCGCAACGAGATGCTGTGATCGCATCATCGATCATATGACGCTGGGCCGAGCCTGTATAGTGACAGGACTTACATCGCAACGGGATTTGTCTATGGCTTTTGACCTGAATGCTTACTTCGCGCGTATCCATTTTACGGGCGAATACGCGCCGGATTTGCATACGCTGCGGCAGGTGCATTTGTTGCAACCCTGCGCCATTCCTTTCGAAAACCTGGACGTCCTGCTGGGAAGGCGAATTTTGCTCGACGACGACTGCGTGTTTGAAAAGCTGGTTACGGCCGGGCGGGGTGGTTACTGCTACGAGCAAAACGCGTTACTGCGCCTGGCGCTGCTGGAAATAGGTTTTCAGGTTGAAGATTTGGCGGCACGGGTGATGATTACGCACCCGGAGCGGATGCCGGCCCGTACTCATCGTTTACAACTGGTGACGGTTGCGCAGGAACGCTGGCTGGCAGATGTTGGATTTGGCGGCAAGACGCTCACCGCCCCGTTGCGTTTTGAACTGAATAGCGAGCAAACCACGCCGCACGGCGTGTACCGCCTGACGCGTCTCGAGGAAGATTACCTGCTTAGCCTGCGTGAAGCAGATGAATGGCTACCGCTTTACCGTTTCGATTTACAGCGGCAATATTCCGTGGATTTCGACGTAGCCAACCACTATGTCGCGACCTGGCCGGAGTCGCATTTTCGCCATCATCTTATGCTTTGCCTGCACGTTAATGACGGCAGCACCATCACGCTGAACAACCGCCAGCTTACGACGGGCGGCAACAAGCAGGAGCTGGCCGACGCGGCCGCCGTTTACCAGGCGCTGCAGTCCCGGTTAGGCCTGCGTCTGGATTCCGCAAAACATGGGATCGATTTTGACGCTTTTGCCGCCGCGTTTAAGTTAATCAATACCTGATAATCACAAACTCACTACGATACGGAGAACACCTGTGCCACATATTACCGTTAAATATTTCCCGCGTGAGCTGACAGAAGAGCAGAAACAGGCTCTGGCGGAAGACCTCAGCGATGTTGTTAAAAAGCATTTTGCTTCTAAGGACGCCTCGCTTTCGGTTGCGTTGCTGCCGGTTGAACAAGAGCGCTGGAAAGAAGATGTTTACGACACAGAGATAAAGCCCGCGCTTGAGACGCTCGCCAAAAAGCCGGGCTACAGCATGTAGTTCTGGTATAACGAGGGAGAATACTCCCTCGTCTGGTTAGCATCCTTCAGCCTAAGCAAGCGCGGGTGTAAAAAGTTATCCACAAAATCGGTGGATAACTCTGTGGGATTCTATGTAGATCGTTGTACGGGGCCGGACGATCGGGTGGGTTAACGCAGCCTGGCTGACAAGGAAAGGAGATACATGAAAAAGCTAGTAATTTTTTTACACGGCGTGGGAAGTTCCGGTGCCGATTTAGAGGGGCTGGGCCTCTATTTTCAGCAGGTTATGCCCGAGGTTATTTTTGCTTCACCGAACGGCACTGCACGTTTTGACGGGGGCGACGAGGGTTACCAGTGGTTTAGCGTGACGGGAGTGACGGAGCAGTCGCGTCCCGAACGTGTCGTTGCGGCCCGTGCCGCTTTCGATGCCACCCTCGAGGCTATCTTCACAGAGCATGATGTGACGCCGGGTAAAGACCAGGTCATCCTGCTCGGTTTTTCTCAGGGTTCGATTATGGCGCTGGACGCGCTGGTAACGGCCCGCTTCCCTCTGGCGGGCGTTGCAGCATTTTCAGGGCGGCTTTCTTCACCCCGGCCTTATCAGCCAGCGGCAGATTCTGCAGCACTGCTGGTACATGGCATGGACGATCTGGTGATCCCGTGGACGGAAAGCGAAGCCGCCGCCGCCACGCTAACGGAAGAAGGGGTTGAGGTGGAAACGTTGTTTGAACCGGGCCTGGTGCACACCATCAGCGCCGAGGGTGTCGCTAAAGCGATGGAATTTATCATCCAACGTTTTGAGCTGAGCTGATCTATTCTTAGCCCGGTTTCCGTTGCGAACCGGGTTTTAATTTTCTTCGCGGTTAAGCTTTGTCCATTAATTATGCCGGTAATCCAGAATATATCTTTGAATTATTACTGCCAGCGTAAAGATATGAAAATGACCGGCGAAAAGAAAGTGAAATATGGTACAAATCTGGCGTGTTTTACTATTGAGGACAATTTACTATCCGCAACTGATGAGAAGCAACCCCGCGGATACGTTGTGAATATTATGGACATTATGTTTACGAACAAGCTGTTCAACACCTTATTAATAAATCATCCCGCTGGTTTTTCTTCTGCTTTCTTCCTTTCCGGTGAACAACACTGGCGCAACGCGCTGTAGTTTCGCTCTCCTGCACCCGGCATCACGCGCGTTTAGTGCGCTGTAAGGCCATCTGACATTTTGTTTGCTGTGTTATCCACGCCTGGCGAGGTGACAAGCTGCTGCATCCTTATTTTCTTGGTCAGGAGAGATATCATGTTGTACTGGATTTTATTAGCGCTGGCTATCGCTGCTGAAATTATTGGCACGCTGTCTATGAAATGGTCAAACGTCAGTAATAATAACACCGGTTATATTTTCATGCTGGTGATGATCTCTTTATCTTATATATTACTTTCGTTCTCCGTTAAACGTATCGCCCTTGGCGTGGCCTATGCGATGTGGGAAGGTATCGGTATTTTATTTATTACGCTGTTCAGTGTGTTGTTGTTCGACGAGTCAATCTCACTGCTGAAAATCACTGGTTTAACCATGCTGGTGGTGGGCATTGCATTTATTAAATCGGGAACCAGCGCAAAGAAGGTTGGTAAGCCGCAAACAGCCCGGGGAGGAAATCATGCCGCCGTTTGAATGGATACACGCGGCCTGGTTATTGGCCGCCATCGTGCTGGAAATTGCCGCAAACATCCTCCTGAAACACTCTGACGGTTTCCGCCGTCCTCTCTACGGCGTGCTTTCTTTACTGGCGGTGCTTACCGCGTTTACCGCGCTGGCGCAGGCTGTTAAGGGGATTGAACTTTCAGTGGCTTACGCGCTGTGGGGCGGTTTTGGTATTGCCGCGACGGTCGCCGCAGGCTGGATGCTTTTTGGACAACGACTGAACACTAAAGGCTGGCTGGGATTGCTCTTCCTGCTGACAGGCATGGTTATTATCAAAATTGCCTGACGCCGTATAAGCCTCGCTTGCCCGCCGGCAAGTGAGGCTACTGGCTTGCCAGCGCTTCTAAGCGATCCCGGAAACCGGTGACTGAAATAGCACGATTATCGGCGCGATAGCGGTCTTTTGCCGCCGGTGCCGAGCTTTGCACGGCAATCAGTTGCCAGCCGCTAGCGGTTTTAAGCATCAGGGGAGAACCGCTGTCGCCCGGCAGCGTGTCGCACTGATGCGACAGGACTGTTTTTTGCGCCCAGCCGGTCACCAGGCAATCGGTATGGGTATAAAGATCGTCCAGATGATCCTCAGGATACCCTGACTGCGTGACCTTACGATCCTGCGCTTTCAATGCTTCGGTCAGCGCATCGCGATCGCCTTCAAACAAGGGAAGGGGAGTGATGCCCGAAGGCGGGTTATGCAGTATCACCAGCCCAAAATCATAGGGCGCCGCACCGGGCGGAACAATCCAGCCATCGCCGTCCGCTTTTAAACGCCGCCCAAGCGAGCTCTCCACCCGGCCTTCAATATCATGAATTTCATAACGCCATTTCCCTTTCATTGAGACGAAACGTAATGCGACAGCTTTGTCAGCTGTACCGCCTGGAGGTTGCAACAGACAATGCCCGGCAGTTAAGGCCAGATGCGGTGAAATTAAGGTCGCGGTGCATAAATTGCCGCTGGCGGTTTCCAGCTGGCCGATGGCATCCCACGGGCTGCTGGTGGGATCGTTCACGTGGGTGCGGTCATCGTTGCCAAAAAACAACGTTTTTACTTCTGCTGCGCTGTCGTTATCCGCATGTGACAGAGCCGGTAATAAACATAAAGCTCCTGACAGCAATACAACTCGTTTGTGCATATCACTCTCTGTGGGGCGATTAATTATGATTTTTGTATAAACCCGATGGAATAACTATAGACGGGCCGCACCGAAAGTGGGAGTAAAAACAGCGTGCTACGCCTTTAAATCCAGAAGCTGAAGGTAATAATGCCGCAGATAATCAGCAGCGAAAGGATGATTTCAAAACCGTAGCGTCGCAACATCACCTGGACTCCAGAAGTAAACTCCCGGCAAACCGGGTGTACTGAAATACCCACTTATGTGCACGATGGATGCTCTCTTCTGGTCTACCCCAAACACCAAAAAACCGCACTTTTTTTGGTGTTTGCCATCAAACTAAACACCCGGCGAACCGGGTGTTTTCAATGGGTCTTTTATTCCGGACTGGTCCCGGCAAACTTATGCTGCTGGCTGAGCGGCTGGCCTGGTCGCTGCGTGGGTAGCTTTTTTATGATGCTTTTTAGCGGCCTGCGCTTTCTGTGCAGGTTTTGCAGCTTCAGTTTTCACCGCTTTTTTGTGGTGCTTTTTAGCAGCCTGAGCTTTCTGCTCGGTAGCGGCTTTTTTGTGTTTTTTGTGATGGGTGGTTTTTACTGGCGCTTTAGCCGGAGCAGCAGCGGTAGCGGCAGGAGCCGGAGCAGCTGTAGTTTCAGCGGCGAAAGCAGCGGAAGACAGACCCATGAGCGCTGCAACAACCAGAGCTAATACTTTGTTCATCTCGACATCCTCGAATTTGTTTGTATGTGAACCCCACCGCGGGGCCGTTGAGATGCACTATAGGTCTGCCGATTAAAACCTTCAGTGAGTGATTAGTATCGGCGTGTAACGGATTGTACAAAGAGGAAAAACGCCGGGAAGCTGTATCCCCGGCGCAAAGATTTACAGGTACCGTGCTTCTAAGTGCTTGCGGAAATATAACGGGTTAAGATCTTCGCCCGTCGCGTTGGTGATAAGTTGCGAAGTGGTGAAACGGCTGCCGTGCTGCCAGATATTCTGGCTCAGCCAGTCGAACAGTGCCGAGAAGTTGCCTTCTGCAATGTCGCTCTCAAGCTGCGGCAGCGCGAGTTTTGCGGCGTTAAACAGCTGCGCCGCGTACATGGCACCCAGCGTGTAAGAAGGGAAGTAGCCGAACGCGCCGTCCGTCCAGTGGATATCCTGCATACAGCCGTTGCGATAGTTATCTTTGGTCGACAGCCCCAGCCAGTGCTGCATTTTCTCATCCCACAGCGCGGGAATATCCTCCACTTCGATATCGCCTTCAATCAGCGCTCGTTCAATCTCATAGCGCAGCACTACGTGCGCCGGGTAGCTCACTTCATCGGCATCCACGCGGATATAACCACGCTCAACGCGCTGGTTCAGCGCCACGAAGTTCTGCATGTCAAAAGCAGGCTGCGCACCAAAACGAGCAACAACTTTTGGCAGCAGCAGCCTGAGAAATTCTTTACTGCGACCAAGCTGCATTTCAAAGAACAGACTTTGTGATTCATGGATGGCCGTGGAGCGGGCAAGGGCGACGGGTTGTCCCAGCCATTCACGCGGAAGATTCTGCTCGTAGCGGGCGTGTCCGGTTTCATGGATCACCCCAAACAGCGAGCTGACCAGATCGTTTTCATCGTAACGGGTGGTGATGCGCACATCTTCAGGCACGCCGCCGCAGAAAGGGTGTGCGCTGACGTCGAGGCGACCGCCGTTAAAATCAAAGCCAAGCAGCTGCATGATCTCCAGGCCAAGCTCGCGCTGGGTGCCGGTAGCAAAGGGGCCGGTCGGGACTATCACCCTCTGCTGCGACTGTTTAGCCACCACTTTTTGCAGCAGGTCAGGCAGCCAGGCGCGCAGGTCGCCAAACAGCACGTCGAGTTTCGCGCTCGTCATGCCCGGCTCGTAAAGATCGAGCAGCGCGTCGTAGCGCGATTTGCCTTTGGCTTCAGCACGCAGCCTGGCTTCTTCGCGGCTAACGCGAACCACCTCTTTTAAATTGGTTGCAAAGCCCTGCCAGTCGTTAGCCGGTCGCTGTGTACGCCAGCCGTGTTCGCAGCGGGTGCCCACCAGCGATTTCTCTTCCACCAGCGACTCCGGCAGCAGCACGGCTTCCTGGTACTGGCGAGTCATTTCACGAAGATTGGCGCGCTCAAGGTCATTCAGATCTTCCTGAGCGGCGGCCTGCAGCAGCGTAGCAATTTTTTTATCGGTCAGAATTTGATGTTGTAGCACGCTCAGTTCGGCCAGGGCTTCACCGCGTGCCGCACTGCCGTTTGGCGGCATGTTGGTAAACATGTCCCATCCGGCGATAGCAGAGAGGTGTCCGAAGCGGGACAGGCGCTGGAAGGTGCGGGTTAGATGGTTATAGTTTTGCTTTTCCATAGGGCCTCGTGAGTGTTGTTAACGCAGCGAAAATAGCAAAAAGCGTTAATAAAAACGAGGCCCTCTGGCACTTAGCCTGCGCGCTGATGCAGACGGCTTGCGACCAGTAAAGCAATTACCAGCAAAGCGCCGATAAACGCGGCGACGCCATACCAGCCGAACTGGTGCCAGAACAGGCCCCCCAGCGTACCCGCGATGCTTGAGCCGAGGTAATAGCTGAACAGATAAAGCGAAGAGGCCTGGCCTCTGGCGCGTTTCGCGCGCGGTCCAATCCAGCTGCTGGCAACGGAGTGCGCGGCAAAGAAACCGGCAGAGAACAACAGCATACCGATGAAAATCACCGTTAGCGGTGAAAACAGGGTTAGGGCCAGGCCCAGCAGCATAATGCCGGTCGAGAAGATCATCACCGGGCCGCGGCCAAATTTTGTTGTCATCGCACCGGCTTTTGGCGAGCTCCAGGTGCCGGTTAAATAGGCCACTGAGAGCAGACCCACCACAGCCTGGCTTAAGAACCACGGTGCTTCCATCAGGCGATAGCCGATGTAATTAAACAGCGTGACGAACGCCCCCATCAGCAGGAAGCCTTCGGCAAACAGCAGCGGCAGGCCCTGGTCACGCCAGTGCAGGCGGAAATTAATAAACAGCGTCTTAGGGCGCAGTGAAGAAGGGCGGAAGTGTCGGGATGCTGGCAGGATTTTCCAGAACATCAGCGCGGAAGCCAGCGCAAAACAGCCAATCGCCGCAACCGCAATACGCCAGTTGAAGAAATCCGTTATGACCGCGCTTAACAGCCGTCCGCTCATGCCGCCAATGGAGTTCCCGCTGATATACAGCCCCATAGAGAAGGCCACGACGCTTGGGTGGATCTCCTCGCTGAGATAAGTCATGCCGACGGCCGCAACGCCGCTCAGAGAAAGACCAATCAGCGCGCGCATAATCAGGATGCCGTGCCAGCTCGTCATCATCGTGGAAAGTAGCGTGCAGCAGGAGGCGAGAAGTAAAGCCGCAACCATCACCGGCTTGCGTCCAATGGCATCGGAAAGCGGCCCGGTAAACAATAACCCGATGGCGAGCATAGCGGTTGATATCGACAGGGAAATGCTGCTGCTGGCGGGGGATACGCCGAATTCATGCGAGAGCACCGGCAAAAGGGGCTGTACACAGTAAAGCAGGGCAAACGTGGCCAGACCCGCGGAGAAAAGCGCCAGGGTGACGCGCATAAACTGGGATGTACCGCGTTTTATATAAGTTGCCGGCGGCGTTGCAGAGATGTGCTGATCAACGTCGCTCGCCGGGGCGGCGTTGACGGAGGATGTACGACTCAAAATCAATCCTTAGGGAAAAGAAAGGGGCGTGGTTTCGCTCCTCACAGAGTAGAAAACGGCGAATGTTCTGTCTAATATATTAATAATCTCAATTGATATGTTTAAAATATGAATATCGAACTGCGTCATTTGCGCTATTTTGTGGCGGTGGCAGAAGAGCTGCATTTTGGGCGGGCCGCCGCGCGACTGCGTATCTCTCAGCCTCCTTTAAGCCAGCAAATTCAGATCCTCGAACAACAGATTGGTGCGAGGTTGCTGGCACGCACCAATCGCAGCGTGAATCTTACGGCGGCAGGGCTGCAGTTTTTGACCGATGCGCGCCAGATCCTGGGACAGGTTGAAGCGGCGGCGGCACGCGCCGAACGCTTGCATCACGGGGAAACGGGGGAGTTACGCATAGGCTTTACCTCTTCCGCGCCGTTTATCAAAGGCGTCTCGGACAGTCTTTCAACGTTCAGAAAACGCTACCCGGACGTGCACATCCAGATGCGCGAAATCAATACGCGCCAGCAAATCGCCCCGCTTAACGACGGTGAGCTGGAGCTGGGATTGATGCGCAATACGCGCCTGCCGGAAACGCTGGCATGGAAACTGGTGCTGCGTGAGCCATTGCTGGCGATGGTGCACCGCGATCATCCTCTGGCCGCCTGTGAGTCCATTTCCCTTCACGAACTGGCGCATGAACCCTTCGTCTTTTTTGACCCGCACGTGGGTACCGGCCTGTATGACGATATTCTTGGCCTGCTGCACCGCTACAATATTTCGCCCTATATCACCCAGGAAGTGGGGGAGGCGATGACGATTATCGGCCTGGTTTCGGCGGGGCTCGGGGTGTCAATTTTACCTGCTTCATTTCAGCGCGTGCGGTTAAGCGACGTGGTGTGGTTACCGTTGCAGGAGCCGGAAGCCCGGTCGGAAATGTGGCTGGTGTGGCCAAAACATCGTGAACTTTCTGGCGCTGCGCTTCGCATCAGCGCCCTGTTAACCGAGGCTACTTCGGCGTCAGAATAAGCGCAAACCCGGCTTATTATGTGCGGTAAATCACAACCCTACGTAAATATTTGACTACCCCGCTTGAAGTGTTTCACCATAGCCCAAAGTTTATTTCGAAGCGCGAAAATAAAGGGAGTACCACGTGGTTGCTGATAGCCAACCGGGCCATATCGATCAGATTAAGCAAACAAATGCAGGCGTGGTTTACCGCCTCATTGACAGCCATGGCCCGGTATCGCGTATCGATCTTTCTCGTCTGGCACAGCTTGCCCCAGCCAGCATTACTAAAATCGTGCGCGAGATGCTCGAAGCGCATCTGGTGCAGGAGACGGAAATTCAGGACCCCGGCAGCCGTGGTCGTCCGGCGGTGGGATTAATGCTCGAGACAGAAGCCTGGCATTATCTTTCGGTGCGCATTAATCGCGGCGAGATTTCGCTTGGCCTGCACGATCTCAGCAGCCAGCTGATTGTCGAAGATACTGTTTCACTCCCGATTGACGACCCAAACCCTCTGCTTGAGCGCGTTATTAGCCAGGTGGACCAGTTCTTTATTCGTCATCAGCACAAGCTCGAACGCCTGACCGCCATTGCCATCACCCTGCCGGGTATCATCGATACGGTACGCGGAATTGTTCATCGTATGCCTTTTTATGACATCTGCGACATGCCGTTGGGCGAAATGCTGGAAAACCATACCGGCGTCCCGGTCTTTATTCAGCACGATATCAGCGCGTGGACCATGGCTGAGGGACTGTTTGGTGCTTCCCGGGGCGCGCGCGATGTCATTCAGGTTGTTATCGATCACAACGTGGGCGCGGGCGTTATCACCGATGGCCGCCTGTTACATGCGGGCAGCAGCAGCCTGGTTGAGATTGGCCATACCCAGGTCGATCCTTACGGCAAGCGTTGTTACTGCGGGAATCATGGCTGCCTGGAAACTATCGCCAGTATAGAAAGCGTGCTGGAGCTTGCCCAGCTGCGTATGAACCAGTCCATGGGATCGATGCTGCATGAACAACCCCTGACGGTAGAGTCGCTTTGCGATGCCGCCCTGCAGGGCGATCTTCTTGCCAAAGATATTATCCTCGGCGTCGGCATCAACGTTGGGCGCATTCTCGCCATCATGGTGAACTTATTTAATCCGCAAAAGATTTTAATAGGATCGCCGCTCAACCGCGCAGCGGATATCCTTCACCCGGCCATTACAAGCTGCATTCGTCAGCAGGCTTTACCCGCATACAGCCAGCATATGATTGTGGAAAGCACCCAGTACAACCACCGTGGGACGATGGCGGGAGCGGCGCTGGTGAAAGATGCCATGTATAACGGTTCGTTACTGATTCGCCTGCTGCAAGGATAATCATTTTCATTGATCCACTAAAAATTGCGCTATCTCAATCTGGTTAATCCACTCTTCTTTTAGACTTCCGGGACTGAATTATTCAAATTTTTAAGTATTTTTGCGTATTACCCCGGGAGTTAGCATGCTTAAGCGTTTCTTTATCACAGGTACCGATACGTCAGTCGGCAAGACAGTGGTATCCCGCGCCTTGCTGCAGGCGCTGGCCGCCAGCGGTAAGTGCGTTGTCGGCTATAAGCCGGTCGCCAAAGGAAGCAAAGAAACGCCGGAGGGGTTGCGTAATAAAGACGCGCTGGTGCTGCAAAGCGTTTCGTCGCTAACGCTGCCTTACGCGGCCATTAATCCCATCGCCCTGAGTGAAGATGAGAGCAGCGTAAACCACAGTTGCCCAATCAATTACGGTTTGCTGTCCGATGGCCTGTCATCTCTGGCGGCCCGGACCGATCACGTTGTGATTGAGGGAACCGGCGGCTGGCGCAGCCTGATGAACGACCTCCGTCCGCTGTCCGAATGGGTGGTTCAGGAACAATTGCCCGTATTGATGGTGGTGGGCATCCAGGAAGGCTGTATCAATCATGCGCTACTGACCGCGCAGGCTATCGCTAACGACGGGCTGCCGCTGGTGGGGTGGGTGGCGAACCGCATTAATCCGGGCCTTGCCCATTACGCTGAGATTATTGATGTACTGCGTAAAAAACTGCCCGGGCCGCTGGTAGGCGAGTTGCCCTATCTGCCGCGTGCCGAACAGCGCGATCTCGCACAATATATCGATTTATCCAGGCTCAACGGCGCTTTGTCGGTAGAGCGAGTGCGGGCGTAACCTGCGCGAAAACATCCAGGTAAGAAAATAAGGACCCTGCGGGCACCGGCAGGATCCTCTCAGGAATTAAACCATCCCTTTATTTCGCGCTGGCGACTTTTTCACCAGCCCGGCGCGCCGTGGCCGGTAAGATACTGGCAATCGCGACGTAGCCATCAGGATCGAGGCAGCGGTCATGCTTTTGCGCCTGCTCGATAATATCCCGATCCCAGTAGAGCGCTTTACGCCCATCGCCCCGGGTCGTCAGGGAGGCCTCCATT
The DNA here is from genome assembly GCA_032051265.1 of Buttiauxella sp. Lineage (GTDB taxonomy): Bacteria > Pseudomonadota > Gammaproteobacteria > Enterobacterales > Enterobacteriaceae > Dryocola. The sequence continues at coordinate 395,338 of DAMBYU010000002.1, read as the reverse complement.
TCGCCTTCAACGGCCCGATAGCGCCGCCAGCACCCGCCCGGCAAGGAAACAACCGATCCCTCCACGGCAAGAATTGTCACTTCTTCTTCCTGCCGGTTGTAGGTCACCTCCAGCGTGCCTTTGAACACCATCAGCACCTGAACATCCGGACAACAGTGCAGCCCGACATTGTGCTGGTCCTGAATACGCAGCCACTCCACGGAAAAACCATGCGGATTAACGACTGGCGGGGCGTTATTACGATCCTGCGAAATGCCGAAACCTATTACCGGGGCCAGCTCTGCGCCGTGGCCGGGCAGAATGGCATCCAGCAGCGCCTGGCCTGACCACTGTCGCTGTTCGCCCGTCACTGCCCGCTGCTGCATTTCCTCAACGGAGTAATCTCGCAGAGCAGCGATATATTCAGGCGCCAGCGGCTGTAACAGGTCGCTTTCGGCGGGCACGGCATCGCCTGCTTCCACATCAATAAGCATATTGTCGCGGCTCAGATACAGGCCATATTCACGGGCGGCATCAAGAATTGACGGATGCCAGATAATGCCGCCGGTGTTATCGCCGCCCAGCACGGTAAACACCATACCGTTGGTATCCTGCGGGCTGACGTTAGTAAAGCCGCGGAAGATCCAGGTTGGAATCGACAAAATTGCCGGTGCGCTGAGCTCCGTTTCATGCTCACCGTTCGCTCCCCAGCGAAAACGCCAGCTTCCCTCATGGATAAGAAAAACCTCGGCGGTGAAGTGCAGATGCTGGTTGTTGGTCACGCCTTTGGGCATCGCGGCTGCACCAATATTAAAACCATGGGCTTCGGGGATATTCACCACCTGTGATGCCGACTGGGTGACGCCGGGGCCAATAAACGAATAGTTTTGCTTGAGGTGAGAGCCCGGCAGCTTACAGTCGATAAACGCCACGCTGCATGATACCCGGTCTTCTGGCAGCACCAGGCGGCGGCGCGCTTCTTCTTGTGTCAGCGTTACATATTGCATATTAATTCTCCTTTAATAGCCAGAAGTGCCGCTGGCAGGCGGGGTTTCACCGCGCGCCTGCGCGATAGCTTCGCGAGCGGCGCGGCCAAGTTGCATAACGTCATTGGCGGGGGTAACAAAGTGGAAGCCCTGCGCCAGGCGGTCAGCCGCTGCCTGACCGGAGGTGCAGAAAATTCCGGCGATTTTGTTGTGTTCACGGCTGCGGGCCAGCACCAGTTCAACGGCGGCGAGCATCTCCGGATGCTGCGATTCTGCGCTGGCACTGCCGGTCAGAGTCAGCGAAAGATCGTTTGGGCCGATAAACACGCCGTCCAGCCCCTCGGTCGCAAGTATCGCGTCCAGATTTCCCAGCCCTTCACGGGTTTCAATCATGGCAAGCGTGAGGATTTCGTCGTTGGCGTACCGGAGATAATCCTTGCCGCCGTACAGCAGCGCTCTTGCCGGGCCGAAAGAGCGATTGCCCAACGGCGGATAGCGGCAGGCGGCAACGAACTGCTGTGCCTGTTCTGGTGTTGAAACCATCGGGCAGATTACTCCCCACGCGCCGGCATCCAGCAGACGCATAATCTGAGCGGGATCGTTGCAGTTTACGCGCGCAAGCGGGATGGCCGGCGTGGCGGAAATAGCCTGCAGCATCGCCAGCGCGCTGGCAAAATCGATCATGCCGTGCTGCATATCGACGGTGACCGAGTCATAGCCCTGATGTCCGGCAATCTCGGCGCTGTAGCCTGAAGGGATGGCAAGCCAGCCGTTGATAATCGGCTGCTGCTGGCGGAAAGCCGCCTTTAACGTATTGCTTCTCATAATAGTGTCTCCTGTAGCCAGTTACGCAGGGCGCAGGCCACGGTATGCGGCGCTTCCAGCGGCAGAAAATGGCCGCTGTCAGGCAGGGTTATCCAGCGCGCGTGCGGCGCGGCTTCCGCCGCAGCGAGATGATGTTGCGGGGTGCAGATCTCGTCGCACTCACCGTTGAGGATGAGCGTTGGCGCAGCGTATGCCGCCAGCGCGGCGCGGTTATCGTCGCGGGTAATAGCGATTTCAGTCTGCGTTGCAAAAACGTCAGGGCCGCATTCATCGGCCATCTGTGTGATGGTGGCGTACAGTTCCGGGTTATCGAGATGTGCCGGGGCGACATAGCGCGGCCACATCGTCGCGCCCAGCCAGTTTCCCAGACCCTGACGAGCCGCCTGTTGTACCGCTGCCCGTCGGCCAGCGGCGTTCGCCGCCGGGTCGCTGAGCGGGTTAACCGACAGTAACGCCAGCCCGGCAATACGTTGCGGGGCCTGCGCCAGCATCTGCAACGCAACGATTGCGCCGAGGGAAAATCCTGCCAGACAAAAACGCGGCGGCAGGGCGCTGAGCAGTTGCTGCGCCAGCGCGGGAGCCGAATCGGCGCCGCTGACAACAATGCTGCTCACGCAACCGATCTTCATCTTATTGATAACCGGCTGCCACAGACGGTGATTACACAGGGTGCCGCCCAGTAAGATCAGCGGCACGCTGTGGTTATCCAGCAAAGCAAAAGGGGGGATGGTTTCACTCATGTTGCTGTCCACCCACCGTCAACCAGCAGTGCGGCACCGGTAATTAACGCCGCAGCCGGCGAAGCCAGAAAGACGACTGGCCCCATCACATCTTCCAGCGTTCCCAGCCGCCGGAGCTTGATATTCTCCAGCACGTAGCGGCTGAAGGCGGGATCGGCCAGGCTGGCGCGAGAAAGTTCGGTGGCGATAAAGGTCGGGCAAAGCGTATTGACCCGAATACCCGCTTCTCCAAGCTCCAGCGCCATCGTTTTGGTCAGCCCTTCAAGGGCGAATTTTGACGCGCAGTAAACGCTGCGTTCAGGTCCGCCGACGTGCCCCATCTGCGAAGAGATATGGATGATGGAGCCTGCGATATTGCTCAGTTTCATCCGGCGGGCAACCTGCTGGCTCAGGAAAAACGTCGCCCGCAGGTTGAGCGCCATTACCGCGTCATAATTCTCTTCGCTGACCTCGAGAAACGGCTGATGACGCGCCAGCCCGGCGCTGTTAACCAGAATGTCGAAGTCAGGAAGCTCGCTCAGCGTCTGCCTGACCTGTAGCGTGTCGGTAATATCCAGCGTTACGGTTTGCAGTTGTAGATCTTCCTGCGCGGCGAGTTCGGCAGCCTCACGCAGCTGCGCGACATTTCTGGCGGCTATCCATACCTGCGCTCCGGCACGGGCAAGCGCTATCGCTGCGGCAAAGCCGATGCCTTTTGAGCCGCCGGTCACCAGCGCCCGGCGGTTGTCCACGCGGAAATCAGGTGAATGTGGAAGGGTGGGCATTAGCTGGCCTCGTCCACGTCGATAACCGGAACGGAACCTGCATAAGGCACGTCGCGATTGCCATAGCGGCGTACACGAATATTGGCCTGCTCCGCATGCCCGGAGAAACCTTCCAGCTGACACAGGCGAGAGCAGTAACTGCCAATCTCGGTGGAGGCTTCATCGCTCAACACTTTCTGCCAGGTGCAGGTTTTCATGAACTTACCGACCCACAGCCCGCCGGTATAACGCGCGGCTTTCTGCGTTGGCAGAGTGTGGTTGGTGCCGATCACTTTGTCGCCATAAGCCACATTGGTGCGCGGGCCGAGGAACAGCGCGCCGTAGTTGGTCATTCTGGAAAGGAACCAGTCATCACGGCTGGTCATTACCTGCACGTGTTCAGAGGCGATACGGTCGGCTTCCTGCAACATTTCTTCGTAGCTGTCGCAGACGATCACTTCGCCATAATCATACCAGGCCAGGCGGGCTATGTCTGCCGTAGGCAACTGCGTCAGCAGGCGCTCCACTTCACGCAGCGTCTCCTGCGCCAGCTTCATCGAGTTGGTCAGCAAAATTGCAGGCGTGGTGACGCCATGCTCTGCCTGGCCTAACAGATCCGTGGCGCATATTTCGGCATCGACGGTGTCATCGGCGATAACCAGCGTTTCCGTTGGCCCGGCAAACAGGTCGATACCCACCCGGCCAAAAAGCTGACGTTTGGCCTCGGCGACAAAAGCGTTACCCGGGCCGACCAGCATATCCACAGGAGCAATCGTATCGGTGCCTAACGCCATAGCGCCGATGGCCTGAATGCCGCCTAAAGCATAGATTTCTGTGGCGCCAGCCATAGACTGCGCCGCCACAATAGCGGGAGCAGGTTGGCCTTTAAAAGGCGGGGCACAGCTTATGATGCGTGAACAGCCCGCTACGTTTGCGGTGACGATGGACATGTGCGCTGAGGCGAGCAGCGGATATTTTCCGCCGGGCACATAGCAGCCCACCGCATTAACAGGAATATTTTTATGGCCGAGAATAACGCCGGGCCTGGTTTCCACCTCCAGATCTAACAGGCACGCTTTTTGGGCGCTGGCAAAGTTGTAAACCTGCTGCTGGGCGAATTCGATATCTTTAATATCCTGGCGGCTGAGTTGTTTAATACAGGCATTAATTTCACTCTGGGTCAGGCGATAATCCTTGCGGTCAAATTTATCAAACTTAATGGATAATTCGCGGATTGCCTGGTCACCCCGTTGCTCTATATCGGCAAGGATATTTTCAACGGCGATGCTGACCTGTTTATTAGCCTGTTGACGTTCAGATAACGACTTACTGCTTTTTAAATAATGCGCCATGATGTTCTCCGGTACTTTTATAAGCGTGTCTTACCCGCCCGAATAAACGGGAGGTAACAGGTGTTAAATTAAGTAAGGTCGGGTCGGTTAAGCTTTATTGCCGTAATTCTGTGCCGCGGTCATTTTCCCTGCAGCTTCAGGGGCGGCGGTCATTTTATTTTGACGTTGATTAACGCTGCGAGCCGCCAGCGGGGTTAGCAGCATGGCAATAAGCGTTAGTACGCCAATCAGTAAATAGCCTGATGACAGATTAATATGTTGCAGCATCACCCCCATTAACACCGGGCCTATGAACATGCCGCAGGAATAAATTGTCTGAAACAGCCCCATTCGCGTGGACTGTTCGTCTTCAACGGTGTTAACCACGCTCAGCGACATAAATACTGCGAAGGCCATGCCGAAGGAGAAACCGCCAACGGATTGCAGCAGATAAATAAGGTACATATTGCTGGTAAAAGGCACGCCGACGGTGGAGATCATCTGCAGGAAAATGCCGATCAACGCCGTATTCACCAGCCCGAGTCGCTTATAGAACACCGAGCTGCACAGGGCGATAGCCAGCGCGTAGAAAATCAAATGCAAGTTGCTAAGCAGAGTAAGAATGCCCGCTTTCGCGCCCAGCTGCTGTGCGTAAATGGGCGTTAAGGTATCGCGAGTGGCAAAAGGCACCAGAATGACAATGGTTGCCAGCAGACCGATAAACCAGACGGAGCCGTCATTGAGCTGGCGTTTTGCGCTGGTAATGCAGGCTCTTAACGTCGGGGCGCGGGCGGCATCGTGGATCTCTTTAATGCGGGTGGTGAGGATAAGGGCCAGTAATGCGGCAATGCTTGAGATAAAGTAGCCGATATTCTTGTCGAAAAAGTGTATTAGCACGCCGCCAATACAGTTGCCCAGAAAGACGCCCAGCGGCCCGGCAAGCGCGAGCAGGGCGACCGCCGCAGGAGCATCTTTGCGATCGAAATAACGAATAAACAGGACGTTATACAGCACCCAGGTGGCGGCAGTGAACCCATCTGCGGCTTTGGCCAGATACAGCGTGGTGGCGTTAGGCTCCAGATAAGCGATGGGCCATGTCACCAGCGGCAGCAGTAAACTGAACTGGATAAATATCTTACGGCTCTTTACCACATCTGAAAGAATGCCAATGGGAAAGCGCACAAACAGGGTGGCAAGACCGCTGGCGCCCATGATCATACCTACCACTTCTGGCTGCATCCCTTCGCTAATCAGCATCGGTGCGAGGAAGGCATCGATACTGTGGATACAGATAAAAAACAGCACGCTGATAGTAAAAAACAGCCTGACTTCAGAACGACCAAATAGTGCACGAAACATGGTGGTGAACCTCTTAAAATTAATGGGTTATTACCAATCAAGTACGGCATTAACCAGTTTGATTCGCAGGGCTAGCCCACGCTCACCGGTAAAACTGACGGTGTATTTTGTTTTCTATGCATACGTATTCAAACGTTGAAGTTACGAAAAGGTTTCAATTTTGTAAAGGCATGGATTGTAAATGTGAAAAAAATAATTTTGACTGTTGCATACGCATGCAAAGATGGTGTAAGTATAAAAAACAGGCATTCCAGTCGGGGAGGAAAACTGCCAGACTGGCATTCCCCTCGCGGTCCGTTACACTGATGCAAGCTCTTGTTTTTACTACGCGTCATAGCGGGAATGTTGATAAGGAACAGCGGCAATGAAACGTAAGACTTTTGGACCCGTGACGTCACAGCAGGTGGCGCAAATGGCGGGTGTGTCACAATCTGCGGTATCGCGTACCTTCACGCCGGGGGCCAGCATTTCGCCCGCCACGCGTGAAAAAGTGCTTAAGGCAGCGCGTGAACTTGGCTATCGGCCTAATGCCATTGCCCGTTCGCTCAATACCGCACGCTCGCGAATTGTCGGCGTCGTGATGTCCTATTTCGACAACCAGTTTTATCCGCAGGTGCTGGAAGCGCTGGCGCAGAAGCTGGATGAACTTAACTATCACCTGCTGCTGTTTGTCGGCGATCGCGACGGCAACGTGGACAGAATTTTTGACCAGATCATGCAGTACCGGGTCGATGGCATCGTGCTGGCTTCGGTGTCGTTATCCATCGAGCTTTCGGAAGAGTGCCTGGCCGCCGGTATCCCGGTCGTGCTGTTTAACCGCAGCGAAGAAAACGGCGTGGCGTCAAGCGTGAACACCGATAACGAAGCCGCAGCCCGCCAGATTGCCGCCTTTTTGCTGGCCGGCGAGCATAAGCGTTTCGCCTACGTGGCCGGGCTGTCAGATTCGTCGGTTAACCAGGCGCGGCAAAACGGATTTGTTAATCTTCTCAAAGAAAAAGGCGTTAAGGAGATAGAGGTGGTACAGGGCGATTACGATGCGCAAATAACGGCGCGAGCGGCCTGTAAGCTCTTTTCATCACCGCAGCCGCCGGACGCTATTTTTGCCGCAAACGATCATATGGCGCTGACGGTGATGGACGTCGCCCGCTACGAGTTTGGCCTGCGAATTCCAGAAGATGTGTCGGTCATCGGTTATGACGACACCGGCCCGTCCGGCTGGCCATCCTATGCGTTAACTTCCGCTTCACAGCCGGTGAAGGAGATGGTGAGTGCGACGATAGCGCTGCTGATGAAGCAGATTGAAAGTGAAAATATCGAGCCGGAGCAGGTGGTGGTTCCGGGTGCTCTGGTGGTGCGCCATTCGGCCCGACGTCCGCACACTGGCGTGGTCGAAAAAGACGGATTGTCTCTGTTCCAGCCGCAGGAGGTCGAATGAGCAGGTTGCCGGGCTTTAGCCCTCAGTTTGATTCAATACAACAATTTATTTTAACGCTGACGCACGTGGTGTGGGAGCAGAAAGATATCGGCCAGCTGGCGGACTTTTACGCCACGCCGGTCGTTTTCCACACGCCTGAAAAGCAGCTTAACGACCTTTCTCAGTTTATGCGGCTGACGCTTGAAGCCATGCACAGCTTCCCTGAGCGCACCGTGCTGACCGAAGATATTTTATGTAGCCATACGCCAGCGTTTGAATACTACGCCGCCCAGCGCACGCTGGCCTGTATTCAGCATCAGGGCGAAGGGTTTTTCGGTAAGCCGAGCGGCAAAGCGGTCTGGGTGCGTACCTGGGCGGATCGCGTTTGTGCCGACGGTGCGGTGCGGCAGGAGTGGCTTTTACAGGACCGGGCGGCAATTGTTTCGCAGATAGGGCTTAACGTACGCGATTTTGCGCAACAGCTGGCGAATGCGCGTCAGGACATTGGGCTGGAAAATACCCCGGCGGAGGAGCTTGATGCCCGCTGGGCGGGGGGACCGGAAGGCGATGACGTTGATGGGCCGCTGGCAGGCCTGGTGGAGCGTTATCTCTCCATGTGGGCCGGTGGTAACAGCGGCGTGGTGCCCGGGCTTTATCACCCGGCCGCTACTTTGCACGGGCCGGCGCACGTGCTGCGCACGGGCGAGCAGGATATTGGTGCGTTTCTCTCAGGCTACCGGGCATCGTTTGCCGACTGCGAGACGCAGCTGCATCACCTGATTGTCCGCCGTGATGCCAACGAACCCGTGCGGCTTTCGTTACGCTGGTCGCTCTTAACCTGGCATGATGGTTACGGTAAATTTGGCGCGCCAACACGCCGTCCTGTTTCCATTACCGGCATTAGCCAACTTGAATTACGCGATGGATTAATTATTCGAGAATATCTTGGTATCGATGAGTTAGCTATCTGGTCACAGATTTTTAATTAATAACAGGGGGATTCTCCCCCTGCAAATAAAACGTCTGATAATGATAACTTAGTTATCAGGGGTTTTTATTGCCTGCACAAAAGAAAAGCATTATCGCCAGTTACCGGTGAGGGGTAAATACATCCCTAAAAATATGTCCTGGGTTATTTCCCGGTGCATCAATCGAACGCAGGAGGTTATATGTCTTCAACTGAAACGACAAATAAAGCGCCCGTAGTTGCTGAAAAAAATAGTGTAAAATCTAACCGTGATGAGCCTGTATTACAGGTGGAACGCCGTGATTTTATCGATCTGGTTCCTGAGAAGCGTCCGCGCGTTCAGTCATTAAGAGGATTCGATGACTGCTATACCGATATTGTCGATTACATTGTGCGCTGCACGCATAAAATATGGGACGAGCGTGACGTTGGCTTAATTTATACCCATTACACGCATAACTGCGTTTTATATAACGCGCTGGGCACCATGTATAACCGTGAGCAGGTGGTACAGGATACTCTGCAACGTTTAATTGCCTTCCCGGAGCGTCGTGGCATGGCGACCCAGGTTATCTGGAACGGCAATGACGTGGATGGTTTTTATACGTCGCACCTGGTCACCGGAAGCGGTCGTCATACCCAGCACAGCCACCTGGGCAAACCCACGAACCGCACTTTTGTCACCCGCACGGTGGCGGACTGCATGATTCACGAAAACAAAATCTACCGTGAGTGGGTGGTCAGCGACAACATGTCCATGATGAGGCAGCTTGGCCTGGATACGGATGCCGTGGCTTATGGCATGGCGAAAGAGCAGTTTGATAAGGGCTTCCGGGTGACGGATATCGGGGAGAACCGCCGCATGGTAGGGCAGTATCCGCCGGAAATGGAGTGCGATGTCTCCATTGCTCATACCGATATCGAAGAGCAGTGCCTGCGCTGGCTGCATGAAATTTATAACCGCCGCATGCTGGGCAAAATTAAAGACGTTTACGCCACTAACGTGCAGTGGCACGGCCCGTTGATGAAAGAGTTGTATGGCCAGGCGGCGGTTATTCACCAGACGCTGGCGCTGATCGGCATGATCCCGGACGGCGCATGGATGCCGCAGCATGTCTGCTCTAATCCTTGTGAAGAAGGCGGCACCAAAGTTGCGGTGCGCTGGATTATGGAAGGACATCATCTGGGTTACGGCGAGTTAGGCAAGCCTACCGGCGAGCGCCTGTTCGTGATGGGGATGTCTCATTATCACATTGTGAATGGCAAAATCGTCGACGAATGGGTGGTTTACGACCATCTGGCAATGCTGGCGCAAATTAAACTGGGTCAAATGGGAGAATAATCATGACCGCGATTAACGAAGGTGACGTGCAGTTTATTAAACGCCCGCAGGGCCAGGATACCCAGGCTGACCTGGCGCTGACGGACAAGGTGAATGCCATTATTGACCAGGTAAAGGCGCAGGGTGACGCCGCGCTGCGCGACTTCTCAGCAAAATTTGATAAAACCGTGCCGGAGAAGTTTGAGGTTTCTGAGCACGAAATCGCCGCCGCGCTGGCCGACCTTGACCCGCAGACCCGTAAAGACAGCGAATTCGCCATTGCCCAGGTGAAGCGTTTTGCCCAGGCGCAGCTGGCAACGATGAAGCCGCTGGAAGTGGAAACCCTGCCTGGGGTGCATCTTGGGCACCGTATTATTCCGATTCAAAAAGTAGGCTGCTATGTGCCGGGCGGGCGCTATCCCATTTTGTCCGCGCCGGTGATGTCGATTGTGCCAGCGGTCGTTGCGGGATGTGATGAAATTATTGCCTGTCTGCCGCCTGGCGCGCATCCGGCAATGATTGCCGTTTGCCATCTTGCTGGCGCGCATCGCATCTTCAAAGTGGGCGGCGCGCAGGCCATCGCCGCTATGGCCTGGGGAACCGAATCCATTCCGGTGGTGGATAAAATCGTCGGGCCGGGCAACGCCTTCGTTAACGAGGCCAAGCGCCAGGTATTCGGGAAAGTCGGCATTGACGCGCTTGCCGGACCCAGTGAGATCTACGTGATTGCCGATGACAGCGCAAATCCGCAGATGCTTGCCGCAGATCTGCTGGCGCAGGCGGAACATGATGTTCACACCCGCGTTGGCATGGCGACTACCAGCCCGCGCATCGCTAATGAGACGCTGGCCGAAATAGAGCGACAGCTGGAAAACCTTCCTACGGCGGCAACGGCTGGCGAAGCTTGGCGTCGGCAGGGTGAGATTGTGGTGTGCCGCGATGAGGCGCAGCTTATCGACTGGGCTGACTATATGGCGACGGAGCATTTACAGGTGCATACCCGCGATCCTCACGCTACCGCCAGCAAAATTCGCAATTACGGCTCGCTGTTTATCGGCCAGAATGCAAGCGTCGTGTTCTCGGATAAATGCTGCGGAACTAACCACACGTTGCCGACCATGGCCGCGGCGCGCTATACCGGCGGTTTGTGGGTAGGGGCTTATGTGAAGATTTGCACCCATCAGTGGATTGACGATCATGGCATTGCGGCCGTCGCTGAACCTGCCGTTCGCCAGAGCCGTACGGAAGGGATGCAGGCGCATCGTCGCGCTGCAGAGATTCGTTTACGCCCGGAGGAAATAGCTGCGATTACGGGTGGTGCGAGGGATTAAGAGGCAAAACCCATACTCGTGATGCGAGTATGGGTTCGTTTTTTTAAGGCTGATGAATATTCAGCACGCGGCGCGTTTTGCCCGAGCTGAGATAGTCGGCAATATAATCCTGCGAGATCTCGCCGCTGTAACGTCCTTCTTCATCGGTAATCGGCATCCAGACCGTATTGTGCTCATAGAGTTTCGACAGCACGATACGCAGGTTATCTTCCGCACGACCGGTAACGCGGAACGGATGCAGCATTTCCGCACAGACGCCCGTCGCCCCTCGCGCTTCACGGCGTTTCACAAAGCCCAGCGGTTTACCTTCGCCATCGACTACCGTAATCGAACGCATATCGTTATCGTCCATGGTGGCAAAAGCTTCCGGCAGCGGGGTGGATTCGCGGGCGGTAATGGTCGGCTGCTGATCGGTGACATCCCCAGCCTGCACCAGCAGCAGGCGCTTCAGCGTACGGTCCTGGCCGACAAACGAGCCGACGAATTCATTCGCCGGTTTCGCCAGCAGCTCATCGGGGCTGGCGCACTGGACTATTTTGCCCTGGCGGAACACCGCGATACGATCGCCAAGCTTTAGCGCTTCGTCGATATCATGGCTGACCAGCATCACGGTTTTCTTCAGCTGGCGCTGCATCTCCAGAAATTCGTTCTGGATAACCTCACGGTTAATCGGGTCTACGGCGCCAAAAGGTTCATCCATCAGCAATACCGGAGGGTCAGCCGCCAGCGCGCGAATTACGCCGATACGCTGCTGCTGCCCGCCGGACAGCTCACGCGGGTAGCGATTCATATATTTGGTCGGGTCCAGCGCGACCATGCTCATCAGCTCGGCGGCGCGTTCTTTACAGCGGGCTTTTTCCCAACCCAGCATGCGCGGCACCACCGTAATATTCTCTTCAATGGTCATATTCGGGAACAGACCGATCTGCTGGATAACGTAGCCGATGTTGCGACGCAGCGTCACGGTGTCCAGCTCGTTGGTGTTTTTGCCGTTAATGAGGATGTTGCCGCCGCTTGGAGTAATCAGACGGTTAATCATCTTAAGCGTGGTGGTTTTCCCGCAGCCGGAAGGGCCGAGCAGCACGCACATTTCGCCTTCGGGTACATTCAGGCTGACGTTATCAACCGCGTTAAACGTCTGCCCATTCTTCTGCACGAACTGTTTGGTGAGATTTTCCAGTTTTATCATTATCGAATCCCCTTCGGTGTCAGGACCAGCTGCAGACGATGCAGCAGCCAGTCCAGTACAATCGCTAAAACACAAATCATGATGGCGCCGGCAATCAGCATGCGAATGTCGCTGCCGCCGATACCATTAAGTAACAGCAGGCCCAGGCCGCCCGCGCCGATAACGGCGGCGATAGCCATCACGCCGATATTCATCACTACCGCCGTGCGAATACCGCCAAAAATCACCGGCAGAGCCATCGGCATTTCAACCCAGCGCAGGCGCTGCCAGAAGGTCATGCCGATACCGCGACCCGCTTCACGCAGCCCTGGCGAAATACTGTCCAGCGCGGTGTGCGTGTTGCGCACAATCGGCAGCAGGGAATATAAAAAGACCGCGGTGATGGCTGGCAGCACGCCAATCCCTTGCCCGATCATCGAAAACAGCGGGATCATCAGGCCGAACAGTGCGATGGACGGAATGGTCAGCACGACGGTGGCAATGCCCAGTACCGGCGTTGCAAGCCACCTGTAGCGAACGATTAAAATGCCAAGCGGGACGCCGATGATAATTGCCAGGCCAACCGCCATCAGGACCAGCCACAGGTGCTGCAGGGTAAGGCTGCCGAGATAACCGGCGTTATCAATCATGTAATGCAACGTGTCCATGATGCCTCCTTAGAGCAAGCCTTTTTGCTGCAGGAATTCGCGGGCGACCTGCTGCGGGGATTCATGGTCGATATCCACCTTCGCGTTCAGGGTAGAGATCACGTCATTATTGAGCAGGCCGGAGAGGGTATTCATTGCCTCGTCGAGTCCCGGGTTTGCGGCCAGCGTCTCTTTGCGCACTACGGGCGTGACCGCATAGCTCGGGAAGAAGCCTTTATCATCTTCCAGCACTTTTAAATCGAAGCCTTTGACTCGTCCATCCGTGGTGTAAACCAGCCCTGCATCGACAAACCCATCGCGCACCGCGTTATAAACAAGGCCCGGGTCCATCTGGCGGATCTGCGGTCTGTCGAGCGGCATGTTGTAGGCCTCCTGCAAAGGTTTCATCCCGTCGCTTCGGCCGGAGAACTCAAGGTCCAGACCTAACATCCAGTTCTTCTCCGGATTGGTCTGGCGGATGTGCTCAATTTTCGCCGCCAGCTCCGACATGGTGTTAATGTTCTCTTCCTCCGCGCGTTTACGCTGCATCGCAAAGGCGTAGGTGTTGTTCATATCCGCAGGTTTAAGCCATACCAGACCCAGCTTCGCATCCAGTTTTTTCACCGTTTCGTAAGATTCCTGCGGCGTCATGCGCTTATTGATATGGTTGTAGATAATCAGCGAGGTGCCGGTGTATTCCCAGGTCATATCGATTTGCTTATTGACCATCGCATTGCGGGAAATCACCGCGGCAATATTGGTTTTGGGTGTTATCTGAAAGCCTTTTTTGCGTAAATACTGTGTGGTCATGGCCGAGAGAATGTGCTGTTCGGTAAAGCCTTTGGTGGCAAACACGATAGGCTCTGCCTGCGCCGTGCCAGCCAGCAATGCTGTGACGGCAAAGGCGGCCAGCAGTCGTTTAAATGGTTTCATACAGCGCTCCTTATTATTGTTATTTCGCGGTGTGCGGGCTTAAAACGCGACCCAGCCCGGCTAATGCGATATCAAGGATCAGAGCAAAGAGTGCGGTCGCCGCCGCGCCCAGAATCAGCGTCGGGAAGTCATTTAAATAGATACCCGGGAAGATAAGCTCGCCGTAGCTGCTTGCCCCAATCAGGAAGGCGAGCGGCGCCGTACCGACGTTTATGGCGGTGGCGATGCGAATACCGGAGAGGATAACCGGCCAGGCGTTAGGGAACTCCACCTGACACAGACGCTGCCATTTGGTCATTCCGATGCCGTTTGCCGCTTCAATCAGCGATGCGGGCACGCCGCACAGACCGGCGTAGGTGTTACGCACAATCGGCAGTAAAGAGGCCAGGAACAGGGCGATAATTGCCGGTTTGTCGCCAATCCCGATAATTACCATTGCCAGCGCCAGCACGGCCAGCGGTGGCAGCGTATTGCCCACGTTAAAGATTTGCATCACGTATTCAGCCCAGCGACGAGCAGCCGGGCGGCTGAGCAGAACACCGCTCGGAATACCGACCAGTAGTGCCAGCGCCATAGAACTGAAAACCAGAATCAGATGCCGTTGTCCGAGATAAAGTAAATCGACCTGGCGTGCCTTAATGGTTTCCGGCCCGATACCCCAGACCAGCAGCCCGAGCACCACAATCAGCGCCAGAGCACCCCAAAGGGTACGTTTTACAAAGGATGCGTTTTGCATTGCGGTGTGTCTCCCTGTTGCACGCGTTATAGCCACCATCAGGTTGCCTGTTGTTATGCCTTGTGTCGGCAGGGTGTTAAAGCTATAGCAATGTAGAGGGAATGATTCCAGTCAGAGTAATGATTGTGTGACTAATGATTTATGAGGTGAATGATAGACAGGCCCTTATGCCGCCTCGCTTAAGTACGTATCGTAAAGAATCGTCTTAAAAGAGCTAACAATTAGTTACGTTGTAACTTTTTTGCGGCGGAAGGCGGGATAAATCAAAGGGTGGATGCGCGGCTGCGCTATCCCCCATTACTCAGATTCTTAGTAATAAAGCTCTTTATCGGCGACCGGGATCAGCAAGGTTTCGCGCCAGCCGGCGAGCGTCAGACGGGTTAACTCCCCCAGCCCCTGATAGAACGGATGAGCGGATTTTGCGCTAAACAACTCGAGGAAGCGCCCGGCCCAGGGCAGAAGATGCCAGGCGAGCAGTTCGTCGACGCGTTGCTGATGACCTTGTTCTGCAAGCCATGCGGCCAGCATCAGCAGGGTGCCGATATGATCGTCCGGCTCGTTTTGCTCAGACTGGTAGGCAATGCCGTTTTCACGCATCCACTGGCGCAGCGCCAGCATGGAATCCCCAAACAACACGTTTTCTTTATCAAGGTAGACGGAGCCCCAGGGCGCAGCTGGCAAGGCGTATGGCCCAATAAACAACCGCTGGTAAGCTTCGCTAAGCGGTTCCTGAGCATAGGCAAAACCTTCTGCCATGCGCTGCGCTATTGCCGCCAGCTCAGAAGATTGTACCGGCCACTGTTCAGCCCATGAAGGATCGGCGAGGGTAGCATAAAGCGGCGCAGCAGCCTGGCTTTGCGGATCCTGACGGTACAAAACGCCCAGAACACGACCGGTCAGGGCGATAGCCGCCAGCCGTGGTGAATTTTTAGATGACATCTTTCTGCCTTGTTTAAATCTGGAAAACGGCGCAGGTTACCCCGCGCATTTTATTTTAACCCGCAACCGCCATGCCGACGGTCATATGCAGGCCGTAGAAAATACCGCGGCCAAGCAACTCACCGGCCACAACCAACAGGAAGCCAACCAGTAGACCGGGTGTTGCAGGCGGGGTGCGACGAATCAGAGGACAAATCCAGCAGCCCAGGCCCAGCGTCAGCAGCGCAATACGCCAGATCTGGAGAGACGCGTAATCTGGCAGCAAGGCGGTTGCCTGTTGAACGGAGCTATAAATACCCGCGAGGCTAAAAGCCTGCAGGATTACCAGGCCTATCGCGACAAACAGCGCCAGCACGCTAAGGATCGCGAGCTTCGCGCTTTTGAGCGGAAAGCTGGCTACATGCAGTAAAAGCGCTCCCAGCAGTGGGCCGCCAAGCAAAACGGTCAGGAAAAAGCCCAGCGTTGTATAACTGTTGTGCCAGGTCGGAACGGTATCGATCTGATAAACGCGCGTCATTGCATGGACGAAGCCCAGACCCAGCACCATCGTCACCAGCAGCCAGATTTTACCGAGCGCGGCAGGCATTTTTTTCAGCAGGGCTATCAGCCACCAGAGTCCGCCCACGGCAAAGAACAGCGAGCCGCTGGCGATTTCGTTGCTCAGGGAAGAATGTCCGAGGCGGTTAAGGGAGTTAAACGCGCGCAGCGGCGAGCCGAGATGCACGATCGAGGCGAGAAACGCAACGCCCATCAATACC
The DNA here is from genome assembly GCA_032051265.1 of Buttiauxella sp. GTDB lineage: Bacteria > Pseudomonadota > Gammaproteobacteria > Enterobacterales > Enterobacteriaceae > Dryocola. Next base: position 379,161 of record DAMBYU010000002.1, on the reverse strand, counting down.
CACAGAAAGAACATCGCCCGGACGATTTTGTTTTGCAGTTCGCTGTTATTGCTCGCCGATAACCACGCCAGGCCCATAACGATTACGCCGCCTGTAACGCACTGGCCAAGCACGGTAAATAACACTAGCGGCCATTCATGCCATCCGTTACCCATCTCACACCTCCTTCGGGTTGGCCAGATAGCCGGTTTTATCCCCGCAGGGGCGGCTGTTGGCGTTGGGTTTAATGACGATATTAGGTCTGGTGAAGTGCGCGGACGGCAGCGGGGCAATGGCAGCCTGGTTACCATACTTTTTGCGCAGCTCGTCAACCGGCGCCATATCCAGCGCACGCAGCGGGCAGGACTCGACGCAGACGGGTTTTTTGCCCTCGGCAACGCGGTCATAGCAGCCGTCGCACTTGGTCATATGGCCTTTTTCCGCGTTGTACTGCGGCGCGCCGTACGGGCAGGCCATGTGACAGTAGCGACAGCCAATGCAGACCTCTTCGTTGACCACCACAAAACCGTCTTCACGCTTGTGCATCGCGCCGCTCGGACAGACTTTGGTACATGCCGGGTCTTCACAGTGGTTACAGGCAATCGACAGGTAGTAGGCGAATACGTTCTGCTGATAAACGCCGTTGTCTTCCGTCCAGTCGCCGCCCGCATATTCATAGATGCGGCGGAAGCTGACGTCCGGGCCTAAATTTTTGTAATCCTTGCAGGCCAGCTCGCAGGTTTTGCACCCGGTACAGCGACCTGAATCAATATAAAATCCATATTGCGTAGTCATTAGCTACCCCTTACGCCTTTTTAATTTCGACCAGATTGGTGTGTTGTGGATTACCTTTTGCCAGCGGCGACGGGCGTTGCGTGGTGAGGGTATTCATGCAGGAGCCGTGATCGATACGATCGCCTGCCATATCGGCGTCATGCCAGGCGCCCTGGCCCATTGCCGCAACGCCTGGCATGATGCGCGGCGTGACTTTTGCTTCCACGCGTATCTCACCGCGTCCATTAAACACGCTGACCAGATCGCCGTTGGCGATACCGCGTTTTTGCGCGTCAACCGGGTTCATCCACACTTCCTGGCGGCAGGCGGCCTTGAGCACGTCGATGTTGCCATAGCTTGAGTGGGTACGGGCTTTGTAGTGGAAGCCAAACATTTGCAGCGGATACGTGCTGCGTTCCGGAGCATCCCAGCCCTCGAAGGTGGAGGCGTAAACGGGCAGCGGGCTGATGGTTTCGTCTTTCTCCAGCTCCCAGGCTGCGGCAATGTCAGCAAGTTTAGCGGAGTAGATTTCAATTTTGCCGGAAGGGGTTTTGAGGGGATTACTCTCAGGATCTTCGCGGAATGCTTTATAAGCCACAAAGTGACCGTTCGGATCTTTACGCTTATAGATGCCCATAGCGCGCAGCTCTTCATAAGAGGGCAGCGCCGGATCTCTGGCGAGCATCCTGGCATACAGATATTTGAGCCACTCTTCCTGCGTGCGGCCTTCGGTGAATTTCTGATAAACATCCTGCCCCAGGCGGCGCGCCACTTCGCTGGTAATCCAGTAAATTGGCTTGCGTTCGAACTTCGGTGCGGTGGCGGGCTGGATGAAGATCAGATAGCCCATATTCCCGGCGTAATCGTTCGGGATAATATCTTCCTGCTCAACGGTCATCAGGTCCGGCAGCAGGATATCGGCATATTTTGCCGAGGAGGTCATGAAGTTTTCAATGACGACAATCATCTCGCACTTGCTGTCATCCTGCAGGATATCGTGGGTTTTGTTGATATCGGAATGCTGGTTGGTGATGGTATTGCCCGCGTAGTTCCAGATGAACTTAATCGGCACATCCAGCTTCTCTTTACCGCGTACGCCATCTCGCCTGGCGGTCATGGACGGGCCGCGTGCAATGGCGTCGGTCCAGCTAAAACAGGAGATCTGTGTTTTAACGGGATTTTCCAGCACCGGCATGCGCTCGATGGTGATGGTATAAGTAGATTCGCGCGCGCCGCTGTTGCCGCCGTTGATGCCAACGTTGCCGGTCAGAATCGGCAGCATGGCGATGGCGCGGGAGGTCAGCTCGCCGTTAGCCTGGCGCTGCGGCCCCCAGCCCTGGGTAATACAGGCCGGTTTAGCGTTGCCGATTTCACGTGCCAGCTTGATGATGCGATCGGCCGGGATACCGGTGATTGCCGAAGCCCACAGCGGCGTCTTTTCCACGCCGTCATCGCCCTGACCTAGAATATAAGCTTTGTAATGAGCGTTGGCGGGCGCGCCTTCCGGCAGCGTTTTCTCATCGTAACCGACGCAGTATTTATCCAGGAACGGCTGGTCAACCAGGTTTTCGCCGATCAATACATGCGCGATACCGGCAACCAGCGCGGCATCCGTGCCGGGGCGAATAGGGATCCACTCATCTTCACGACCTGCGGCAGTATCGGTGTAGCGCGGATCGATAACGATCATGCGGGCGTTGGAGCGTTCGCGCGCCTGCTCCAGGTAATAAGTTATCCCGCCGCCGCTCATGCGGGTTTCGGCCGGGTTGTTGCCGAACAGCACGACAAGCTGACTGTTTTCAATGTCGGACGTGCTGTTACCTTCGTTGCTGCCGTAGGTATATGGCATCGCGCAGGAGATTTGCGCGGTGCTATAGGTGCCGTAATGGCTGAGAAAACCGCCGTAGCAGTTCATCAGGCGAGCGACTAAGGAAGCATATGGCGAGGAGCGAGTGATATTGCCGCCCACAATTCCTGATGTGTAATTAATATATACGGCTTCGTTACCGTATTTTTCGACGGTGCTTTTGAGGCTTCTGGTGATGGTATCAAGCGCTTCATCCCATGAAATACGCTCGAATTTACCTTCGCCGCGCTTACCGACTCGCTTCATCGGATAGTTCAGGCGCTCAGGGTGATTGATGCGACGGCGAATGGAGCGTCCACGCAGACAGGCGCGTACCTGATGATCGCCATAAATGTCGTGGCCGGTGTTATCGGTTTCGACCCAGTAAACTTCGTTATCGCGTACGTGAAGACGTAAGGCGCAGCGGCTGCCGCAATTGACGGAACACGCTCCCCATACGACTTTATCGGTGGATGACTCAAGCGCGCCATTAACAGCAACAGCGGTGGCTTTCAGGCCAAAGGGGAGAGAAATGCCGCCAGCGGCCAGGGCCAGGCTTCCCAGGGCGGTAGACTTCACTAAAGATCGGCGGCTGATCCCGCCCGGAGTATTAAAGTTCGACATAGCTCACTCCATGGCTTTTTCCCCTGACGGGAGAGGCCATTTTTTGGGTTTTATGTTGGGCTTTTGCTTGCAGCGAAGGGGTACGCGTTGCCTTATTCATTACCAGGCAAATAATACCTTTCGGACAGGATTGTACTCATTTGGGGGTATTAATTATTAATACGCATCAATAATAGCGCGATAAGCGAAGGGAAAGCGTGACAGGTGAAAGGGCGCACGGGGCGCCCTGGAGGTTATTGTTGCTGTTCGTTTTGCGGAGCGTCTTGCGTAGCGTTATTGCTGGCCGCTTCATTTCCACTGCTGGTGCGGCTATAAAGAATTTTCTGTGTGTCGTTACCGCAGTGGCCCACAACCTGCGCGTCAGGTTTATCAGCCTGATCGTTTGGCACAATCGTCAGCGTAAAACCTGACTCGGGCACACCATTGTTGAGGATCTTTTGCTCAATATCGGCCTTAACTTTATCGCAAGAGGTCTGCGCTGCCAGCACCGGCGCGGAGGCCGTCAGCAGTAACGCGGCTACCCAGACTGATCGTTTCATCGTCTCTTCCTTATATTGAGGATGTTTACTAAGAATAGTACTTCTGGTGTAAATAGCTGTATTTGCTTATATCATGTCAGGACATTTGCAGACGGGAACAGAACTAACGTGAAGAAAATCATTATCCTTAGCACGCTGGTGGCGTTTCTTACCGGGTGTGATAACCAGCAGAAGCCGCAGGCTTACACGCCGGAAATGGCAAGCTTCTCCAACGAGTTTAATTTCGATCCGCTGCGCGGCCCGGTAAAAGATTTTAGCCAGACGCTGATGAATGAGAAGGGCGAGGTGGTTAAACGCGTTGTGGGCTCCGTATCATCGGAAGGGTGCTTTGATACCCTCGAGTTTCATGATATCGAGGCCAATACGGGCGCGACGCTGATCCTTGACGCCAATTATTATCTGGATGCGATAAGCCGTGAAAAACGGATCAAGCTGCAGGGAAAATGCCAGTTAGCGGAGCTGCCTGCTGCTGCGGTAACTTACGATACCGATGATAATGGCTTTGTGGTGAAGGCGAGCGGAAAAGACGTTACGGTTGAATACCATTACGACGCAGACGGTTATCCAACAGACCAGACCACAACGGCGAAAGGATCGACGCTTGCGGTGACAACGAAAACCAGCGCCGACAAAAAGAAAATGCTCGATTACACGGCGATCAGCACCTTAAACGGTAAGCCGGTGACGAAGATCATACAAAACTGTGATTACGACGCGCATTTTAATCCTGTGTCTTGCGCGCTAAACATTACCGACGACAGCGTCACGCCATCAGCGACCACGCGTTATGTCATCAAAAATAGTATCGATTACTATTGATGAAGGTTGCGGGGGGAGCTTATCCCCCTGCTGCTGCTTCGTTCTACTGCGCCGTCGGCTTCAGAATAGTGCCCGGGGTTCTGTGCGTATCCAGATATTGCTGCTGGAAAATGCACATGCGAATCGTGTTGCGGTACTCACCGTTGATAAAGAACTCATGAATCAACTCGCCCTCCACCATAAAGCCCAGCTTTCTGTAGATGTGGATGGCTTTTTCGTTTTCTTTATCAACAATCAAATAAAGCTTGTAGAGATTCAGTACGGAAAACCCATAATCCATCGCGAGTTTTGCGGCGCGTGAGGCGAGGCCTTTCCCCTGGTAATCCGGGGAGATGATTATCTGAAACTCGGCGCGTCGGTGAACGTGGTTAATCTCCACCAGCTCCACCAGACCGGCTCTGTCGCCGTCACACTCCACCACGAAGCGGCGTTCGCTCTGATCGTGAATGTGCTTATCGTACAGGTCCGAAAGCTCAACGAACGCCTCGTAAGGTTCTTCAAACCAGTAGCGCATTACGCTTGCGTTGTTATCAAGCTGATGAACGAAGCGGAGATCTTCGCGCTCAAGCGGGCGAAGTTTTATGTTGAGTTTGTTACTCATGCGAAATCCTTTCGGGGTAAATAAGGCTTCTGCCGGAGAAGCCTTATCGGGCTACTGCAAAGATTACGGGGCTACCATGCGTCCGGTACGGCGATCCAGGCAGCGCAGGGTATTTGGCTCCCAGTAGGCGTTAAGGTTGGCGCTTTGCTGACAGTTATCGCGGGCATCGAAAGCGACATCATCTTTGTCCCACTCTTTTTCGACGCGCTTATTCACTTTCTGACGCAGAGAACGCGTGTCATTCCATTGCTCTTTTTCCATCGCGGCATGCTGACGAGTTTGCGCGTTGTCGCCGGACTCGATAATCAGCTTGTTTGTTTCAGCATGCGCCGGCTGGGTCAAAGCGAACGCGCTCAGCAGTAACGCCAGAGGCAAAAGAGCCTGCGTAAGACGTTTACGAAAGATTGTGTTCATTACAGTTTCCTTTTAGGGTGAAGCACGACTTCAACTTTAATATTACCATCGTGAAGCGGGTGCGCCATTGAGTGCGCCTGTTAGCCACTATTATCCCAGATATAGTTCAATATGATCAAAACAACCTTGCTGTTTTTTGCGACCGCCCTTGCTGAAATAATCGGCTGTTTCCTGCCCTGGCTTTGGCTCAAACGGAGCGGCTCGCCGTTACTGCTGCTGCCAGCGGCATGCTCGCTGGCGATTTTCGTCTGGCTTTTGACGCTTCACCCGGCCGCCAGCGGCCGGGTCTATGCGGCATACGGCGGGGTGTATGTTGTCACCGCGCTGCTTTGGCTGCGCATTGTAGATGGCGTCAAGCTGAGCCTCTATGACTGGCTTGGCGCCGCCGTCGCGTTTTGCGGCATGCTGATCATTGTTGCCGGATGGGGCCGGTCGTAATTTCACTTCGCCTGTATTGCGTATTTGTAAAATAATCTAATGAAAAATGTGACTAAGGCCAATAAAACGGCTAAATATACCTTGTATGGTAGTTTGGTTAGATCATGTTTACCAAATAAACCTGATAAATAGTAATGGCTTAAGCAAAGGTTGCCTTCATTGATTAACGCTTAATATGCAAAGGAAATCTACATGGAAACAGGCGATTCACTTACTGCTTCGATCCCCTCGCAAAAACCCGCGCGCATACGTAAAATTCAGCTCGTCACGCTGACGCTGTTATTTATCGCAGGCATTGTAAATTTCTTAGACAGATCCTCCCTGAGCGTTGCCAGCGAGGCCATTCGCGGCGAGCTTGGGTTATCGGCAACGGAGTTAGGGGTTTTGCTTTCGGCTTTCTCGCTCTCTTACGGCTTTGCACAACTTCCATCAGGCCTGTTAATCGATCGCTTTGGTTCACGCCTGGTATTAGGGGGCGGCCTGATCCTGTGGTCGTTGATGCAGGCGCTGACCGGCATCGTTAATTCCTTTAGCCATTTTATTTTATTGCGTATCGGGTTAGGTATCGGTGAAGCGCCGTTCATGCCCGCCGGGGTAAAATCCATTACCGACTGGTACGTGGCGAAAGAACGCGGTAAGGCGTTAGGTATTTTTAATTCTTCGACGGTGCTGGGGCAAGCCATTGCGCCGCCCGCGTTAGTGTTGATGCAGATTGCCTGGGGCTGGCGCACGATGTTTGTGGTCATCGGCCTTGCGGGCATTCTCGTCGGGGTGTGCTGGTACGTCTGGTATCGTAATCGTGACAAATTTGCGTTGCAGAAGGAGGAACAGGCATACCTGGTGACGTCTTCTGTTCTGCGGCCTCAACTGAGTCTGAAAGAGTGGGGAGCCTTATTTAAGCGCCGTACCGTCTGGGGAATGATTCTGGGTTTTTCTGGCGTGAATTATACCGGTTGGTTATATATCGCGTGGCTGCCTTCCTATCTGCAAGCCCAGCAAGGTCTAAGCCTTGCGAAAACAGGATGGGTTGCGGCAATCCCTTTCCTGGCGGCCGCTCTGGGGATGTGGTGTAACGGTTTTGTGCTGGACGCGTGCGCAAAACGTGGTTTCGATCTGGCAAAAACACGTAAAACGGCCATCGTGACGGGGCTTGTGCTCTCTGCCTTAGGTACGTTACTCGTCGTCCAGTCGACAACCCCTGCGGCAGCGGTCGCCTTCATTTCAATGGCGTTATTCTGCGTCCATTTTGCCGGCACCTCTGCCTGGGGATTAGTGCAGGTGATGGTATCGGAAGCTAAGGTCGCGTCGGTAGCATCGATTCAGAACTTCGGCAGTTTTGTCTTCGCTTCTTTTGCCCCTGTCGTAACGGGTTGGGTGGTGGACACCACCGGATCCTTTGATCTGGCTTTAATTATTGCCGCCTGCGTCACCTTCACAGGAGCGCTGTGTTACGCCTTTATCGTCAAAAACAATGTGGCATAAAATGCCCATTCCTCTCAGTAGCCATTAAAAATAATGGATGGCGGTTTATCTGCCCGACCGCCATTTTTACCTGACGTAACCATTCCTTTTCTTTCTTCCAGCGCCGCTCGCCATTTGTTTGCCTGTGCAAAAATCACCCACAAAGTGTGACTCAGTCCGTCAAAATTGTTTAAATATACTTGTATGGTAGTAAGGCGACAGGTAATTTCTCTCTTACTGGCGCTCCCTGAAATCCTCCGCAGTAAGGAAAGCAGAATGAAAATCGTTAAGGCAGAAGTGTTTGTTACCTGTCCCGGGCGTAACTTTGTCACGCTGAAGATAACCACTGACGAAGGGCTAACGGGCCTGGGCGATGCCACGTTAAACGGCCGTGAATTACCGGTGGCTTCCTATCTGGAAGATCATGTTTGTCCGCAGCTCATTGGCCGTGATGCGCATCGTATCGAAGATATCTGGCAGTTCTTTTATAAAGGGGCCTACTGGCGCCGTGGCCCGGTAACCATGTCCGCGATTTCTGCCGTGGATACGGCGCTTTGGGATATCAAGGCCAAAGCCGCTGGCATGCCGCTGTACCAGCTGCTGGGTGGCGCATCTCGTGAGGGAGTAATGGTTTACTGTCATACCACCGGCCATTCTATTGATGACGTACTTGAAGATTATGCGCGTCATAAAGAGATGGGCTTCAAAGCGATTCGCGTGCAGTGCGGCGTGCCGGGGATGAAAACCACCTACGGCATGGCAAAAGGCAAAGGGCTTGCATACGAACCCGCGACAAAAGGCCACTGGCCGGAAGAACAGCTTTGGTCGACTGAGAAGTACCTCGACTTCACACCGAAATTATTCGAAGCGGTACGCAGCAAATTCGGTTTTAACGAACATCTTTTACACGACATGCACCACCGCCTGACGCCGATTGAAGCCGCACGCTTCGGCAAAAGCGTTGAACAACATCGGCTGTTCTGGATGGAAGACCCAACGCCTGCGGAAAACCAGGAATGCTTCCGCCTGATTCGCCAGCATACCGTTACGCCTATCGCGGTAGGCGAGGTATTTAACAGCATCTGGGACTGCAAGCAGCTTATTGAAGAGCAGCTCATCGACTACATCCGCACCACCATCACCCACGCAGGCGGTATCACCGGCATGCGCCGCATCGCGGATTTTGCTGCGCTCTACCAGGTTCGCACCGGTTCCCACGGGCCTTCCGATCTTTCTCCGGTTTGCATGGCGGCAGCGCTGCACTTCGATCTGTGGGTGCCGAACTTTGGCGTGCAGGAATATATGGGTTATTCCGCACAGATGCTGGAAGTCTTCCCGCATAGCTGGACATTTGAAAACGGCTATATGCATCCGGGCGACAAACCAGGCCTGGGTATTGAATTCGACGAAAAGCTGGCCGCGAAATATCCCTACGAACCCGCTTATTTACCGGTAGCCCGCCTGGAAGATGGCACGCTGTGGAACTGGTAAAAAAGTGCGGCCAGGGACGGCAGTAAAATCAACTCATAAATAAAGGTAAGTGATGATGGTCAGCTCAGTTGATATAAAAGAAGTGGATAATACGCCAGTCATTCGACGTGTTGCTGCGGCATCTGCAATAGGTACCGCCGCTGAATATTATGACTTCTTTGCCTATGGCACCGCCGCCGTCCTCTTTTTTGGACATTTATTCTTTCCCAGCGAAGATCCGTTAATCAGTACGCTTGCGGCTTTTGCGACGTACGCCGTAGGTTTTCTCGCTCGCCCATTAGGCGGGATCGTCTTTGGGCATATAGGCGATAAGGTCGGACGGAAAAAAGCGCTGGTAATTACCATTTTGATTGTTGGGTTAGGAACGTTTTGCATCGGCCTTTTACCCACCTATGAAAAAATTGGCATCTGGGCGCCGGTTCTTTTAATTTTCATCCGTGTTCTGCAGGGTTTTGGCGTAGGAGGTGAGCAGGCGGGTGCCGTGCTGATGACCGCTGAATATTCCGTGCCGGCGCGGCGTGGGTTCTTCGCCAGTTGGGTGCAGATTGGCGCACCGGTAGGTTTTTTACTGCCGCTGGCGCTGTTTGCTCTGCTTAACGCCACGTTATCTCCGGAAGCGATGATGACTTATGGCTGGCGAATCCCATTCCTGCTTAGCCTGTTATTAGTCATTGTTGGACTGTTTATTCGCCTGAAAATTGATGAGTCGCCGGTTTTCGCACAAATTCGTGAAACCAAAGCCGAAGAGTCGCGCCCGTTAGTTGAGGTGATTCGCGATTTTCCAGGCATTGTTGTAAAGGGCGTCTGTGCAAAATTAATCGAAGCCTGCACGTTCGCCATGTTTACCGTTATCGTGCTGGCATACGGTAAGGCCAATAATCTGGATGCCAATATCTTAATGGAAACCATGATTGTCGCCATTATTCTGGAGATAATTATGATCCCTCTCATGGGCGCCCTCTGCGACAAAATTGGCCGCAGGCCCGTTTATATTTTTGGTGCGTTATTACAGGTAGTGATGATTGTGCCATTCTTCCTTGCGATTAATCAGGACAGCTTCTGGTTAACGCAGCTGGTCATGGTTCTGGTGCTCAGCATCGGGCACAGCATGTGTTATGCGCCACAGGCTTCTTATTTCCCGGAGCTTTTCCCAACGCATATTCGCTGTAGCGGTATCGCATTAATCTGGCAGGTGGGTTCGTTAATCGGCAGCGGACTGCTGGGGCTGGTCGCCGTGAAAATATTGCAGATGACCGGCGGGCACTATTACGGTCTGGCTACCTACGTGATTGTGCTGGGTGTTATTTCAATTATTGGCCTTTTGATGATGCCGGAAACGGCGCCATTAAGACTGAAAAAAGAATATCAGCAATGGCATAAACATTAATTGTCAGGCCTGGGTTTTTATTCGGCAGGGTAAATCAGTCATTATATGAACGGGAAAAATAAATGAAAAGTATCACTATTCAACAACCGGGAATGCTTGTTATCGAAGAGCGCCCTCAGATTAAGCCACAGCCTGGCGAAGTACGTATTCGTGTGACGAGTGCGGGGATTTGTGGCTCTGATATCCATATTTATCATGGTCACAACCCCTTCGCGAAATATCCGCGTGTTATCGGCCATGAGTTCTTTGGCCAAATAGATGCGACAGGAGAAGGCGTTGACGCTTCCCGCATTGGTGAGCGTGTGGTTGGTGACCCGGTAGTCAGCTGCGGCCATTGTTATCCTTGCTCAGTTGGGCGGCCTAACGTTTGCACGCAATTAGAGGTGATTGGCGTGCATCGTGACGGCGGTTTCAGCGAATTTGTCACTTTACCGGCCAAAAATGCGTACGTAATGCCGGACAGTATTCCTGATAACGAAGCCACGATGGTTGAGCCGTTCACTATAGCGGCCAACATCTGCTGCCAGATGTCCCCCGGCCCGCTGGATACTGCGCTGATCTACGGCGCAGGGCCTATGGGGCTGACCACCATTCAGGTTCTGCGTGGCGTCTATGGCGTAAAAGAGATCGTAGCAGTCGATCGTATTGATGAACGTCTGGCGATGGCGAAGAGCAACGGTGCGGATCGCGTAATTAATAACGCGAATCTCGACCTGAAAGCCGAGCTGGAGACGCTCGGCATTCGGCCAACGTTAATCATCGATGCCGCATGCCATCCGTCCATTCTGCCGGAAGCCATTAGTCTGGCATCGCCAGCCGCGCGCATTGGGATTATGGGATTCTCATCTGACCCTTGCGTGCTTAACCAGCAGAGTATTACCAGCAAAGAGCTCACTATTTACAGCTCTCGTTTAAACAGCAAACGCTTCCCGCAGGTCATCAGCTGGATGACCGAGCAAAAAATAGAGCCTGAGAAATTAATCACCCACCAGTTCACTTATACGCAGGTGACCGAAGCGATGGAAATTTTCGAAAAAGACCAGAAGCGATGCTGCAAGGTGCTTCTGAAGTTCTGAGCAACAGCCTCCCTCCGTACCCGAAGATTTGCTGTACCTACAACGACAAGTTACAGGGAAATGAAATATGAATATAACAACACTCAACACGGCTCAGCCGGAAAGAAGCACATCTGATTTGGTTAAAGCGGCGGTATCCGGCTGGCTAGGCACCGCACTAGAATTTATGGATTTTCAACTTTACTCGCTGGGTGCCGCTTTGGTATTTCACGAGATATTTTTCCCGGAGCAGTCGGCGGCGATGGCGCTGATTCTGGCGATGGGAACCTATGGTGCGGGATATATCGCCCGCATCGTCGGCGCATTTATTTTTGGCCGCATGGGGGACACCATTGGCCGTAAAAAAGTGCTGTTTATTACTATTACCATGATGGGGATATGCACTACGTTAATTGGCGTGTTACCAACCTACGCGCAAATTGGCCTGTTTGCCCCGTTATTACTGGTGCTCCTGCGAATTATCCAGGGGCTTGGCGCAGGCGCAGAGATTTCGGGTGCGGGCACCATGCTCGCGGAATATGCGCCAAAAGGTAAGCGCGGCATTATTTCCTCACTTGTTGCCATGGGCACCAACTGCGGCACGTTATCTGCAACGGCCATCTGGGCCGTCATGTTCTTCTTGCTCTCTAAAGAAGAACTGCTGGCCTGGGGCTGGCGTGTACCGTTCCTGGCAAGCGCCGTGGTGATGATCTTTGCCATCTGGCTGCGACTGAACCTTAAAGAAAGCCCGGTCTTTGAAAAGGTCAGCGATAAAGCAGGGGCTAACGTTGCTGCAAAACCAGCAGAGGATAAAACGCACTCCCTGGGCGCGATGTTCACCAGCAAATCGTTCTGGCTGGCCACCGGGCTGCGCTTTGGTCAGGCGGGCAACTCAGGCTTAATCCAGACATTTCTGGCCGGTTATCTGGTGCAAACGCTGCTGTTTGATAAAAGCGTTCCAACCGATGCGCTGATGTTAAGTTCCGTGATTGGCTTTATTACCATCCCGCTTCTGGGCTGGCTGTCCGACAAAATTGGACGCCGTATTCCATATATTATTGTCAGTATTTCCTCGATTGTTCTCGCTTATCCAATGCTGTCGATGATTATGGATAAAAGTAACGAGGTGAACGTGATCATGGCCTCAATCATCATTATTCATAACGTGGCGGTGCTGGGCCTGTTTGCGCTGGAAAATATCACCATGGCGGAAATCTTCGGCTCCCGTAATCGCTTTACACGCATGGCGATCTCTAAAGAAGCAGGGGGCCTGGTGGCCGTTGGCTTTGGGCCGGTTCTGGCGGGAATTTTCGTCAATGTAACTGATGCCTGGTGGCCCATCGTGGTGATGATGGTGGCTTATTCCGTCATCGGTTTGATTGCCGCCGTCATCATGCCGGAAGTGAAAGATCGCGATCTCAGCGTGCTGGAAGATGCCGCAGAGAAGCCAAAAGCACAGCGGGTAGTGAAAGGGGTAACGGTGTGAGGAAAATAAGTGTGAGTTGTCATACATCTTTTTGCTTTATGTCATACCAAATGAGCAAAATTTAATACAAATCAAGAAGCAGACTACCATGGCAGGTAGTCTGTGGCTGTCCCGATCTTCCTTCTACAGCGAGTTTAAAATGGAAAACAAGCTTTTATCTGCTCAAGCCATCGTTCCACACTACGATCGTAACCAACTTGTTTCGCGTATTGTTCATCTGGGTTTTGGGGCGTTTCATCGTGCCCACCAGGCTGTCTATGCCGACATTCTTGCTAGCGAACACGGCAGCGACTGGGGCTATTGTGAAGTGAACCTGGTTGGCGGCGAGCAGCAAATTGCCGACCTCAGGCAGCAGGATAATCTTTACAGCGTGGCGGAAATGTCCGCTGATGCCTGGCAGTGTCGCGTGGTGGGCGTGGTGAAAAAAGCGCTTCATGCTCAGGTGGATGGTCTGGAAGCGGTATTTGATGCCATGACGCAGCCAGAAGTGGCGATCGTTTCTCTTACCGTCACCGAAAAGGGTTACTGCCACGCTCCGGCAACGGGCACCCTGTTGCTGGACCATCCTTTTATCGTCCACGATCTGGCAAACCCGCATCAACCGCAGTCCGCGCCCGGCGTAATTGTAGAGGCGCTGGCTCGTCGTAAGGCCGCAGGTTTACCGGCATTCAGCGTCATGTCCTGCGATAATATGCCCGAAAACGGACACGTAACCCGTAACGTCGTGACCGCTTATGCGGATGCGCTCGACCCGGAATTAGGCGCATGGATCAAAGCCAACGTTACCTTCCCGTCAACAATGGTCGATCGCATCGTACCGGCGGTGACCCCGGAAACCCTTGCTCAGGTAGCTCAGGCGACCGGCGTTGCCGATCCTGCCGCTGTAGCCTGCGAGCCTTTCCGCCAGTGGGTTATCGAAGATAATTTTGTTGCAGGCCGTCCAGAGTGGGAAAAGGCCGGTGCCGAACTGGTGTCAGATGTGCTGCCTTATGAAGAAATGAAGCTGCGCATGCTCAACGGTAGCCACTCCTTGCTGGCTTATCTGGGCTATCTCGCGGGCTACCAGCATATTTCTGACTGCATGCAGGACGAAAACTATCGCCGTGCTGCGCATGAGCTGATGCTGGGTGAACAGGCGCCTACGCTAAAAGTAACGGGCGTTGATTTAGGTAAGTATGCGGATTCGCTTATTGCACGCTACGCCAACCCGGCGTTGCGCCACCGCACCTGGCAAATTGCGATGGATGGCAGCCAGAAGTTACCGCAGCGCTGGCTGGATTCTATTCGCTGGCACCTTGCGCACGGCAGTCGTTTCGAACTGCTCGCTTTGGGCGTAGCAGGATGGATGCGTTACGTTGGCGGCGTTGACGAACAGGGCGAAAAAATCGAAATCAGCGATCCGCTCCTGCCGACAATTCAGCAGGCGGTGGCCTCAAGTCCCGAAGGGGAAGCCCGCGTTCAGGCGCTGTTAGGGCTGAAGACTATCTTTGGTGAGGATCTGCCTGCTAACGAGCGATTCGTTAAACAGGTTACCGGAGCTTATCTGACGTTGCGCGAGTACGGCGCAAAAGCTACGGTGGCGAAATACTAAATCCTCAATAGCCTTCTTCTTATCAGGAAGAAGGCCCCATAAGGGATGACCTTTAACGTTTTGGCAGGTATATTTTGCGGGATATCGCGATTTTCGCGCTAACGTAATTAAGGTAACTCTATGGCAAAGCATCCCGTCGGTAAACATCTGCGCGCCCCCGTCACGTTCAACGATAAAAACGTATTGATTTACGTGGTGCGTGGTTCACAAATTGAACATATGCCGGCAGACGAAGACGACGACTATCCGGGCGATATGCAGATGCTAATGCCGCAACTGACTAAAGATTTTGATGCGGAATTAAACAGCGCGCTTGCGGAATGTGCATCGGGCGATGTCATTGTCTTTATGTGCACCACCGATCTTATTTTTGAATATGGTTATTCGAAAGTTAAAGCGTTGCGCAGCGTATAAATTTAAACCCCGGCATGCCGGGGTTGACTACCCTTAGTGATGATGAGAATGGTGGTGCCCGCCGCCGTGATGATACCCGTCGTGCCAGATACATCCGCTTAAGGAGAGAACTATCGCCAGGCTGGTCAGAACTAATAAAATTTTTTTCATCGAGCGTTACCGTTTTCACTATTAACCTGTGAATGATTATCGATAAACGGAAACTTCAGACCACCAGAATAAACTCAAAAAGCGCGCCTTCACATTTTCTTCACTATTGTTCGTAAATTCAACCGCAATAATTTTTTTATAAAAATAAAAACCACGGCAATAAAAAATAATGCAGCGGTTTTTATTTTCCGGCCGACGCTATTAGCGTTATCAATGTGCGTAAAAAATATCACCCTTCATGGCGCGGAGGATTTTGCCTTCGGCATCGGTAATCAGCACATAGTTGCCCCCCATATACGTCCAGTGGCTTCCTGCTTCGGGCGCCGGCAGGTGCCGAATTTTCCAGGCGTCAATCTGATACTGTTTGGTGCGATAGAGATCCGGCGCAATGTCACCAATAACAAAGTGCTTATAGTCGGCGTAGAACTCTTTAAGTTCATACGAGGTGTTAGCATTGCTTTGCGGGGCGGCAGGCGCGGGTTCACTGTATGCCTGGGCTGAAAAAGCGACGGGCAATCCCATCAACAGGGCTGAGAGCAACACAACTTTCGACTTACGCATAACTTCTCCACTTGTAGATCAATTTTTGTCGTAGCGCACTAAACGTATCATCACCCAAAAGAGTCTGTCGAATGATGTACAAACGTAACACGATAAGAATGGCTGCGAATGGCGCTCATCACAAGTTAACCAAAAAACATAATTTGATGGCTTGTTTATGCGGGGTTGAACCAGAGAAAGCTATTTTGTTGCGTGGTGGGATTTGCGCAAAAATAAACATTATTATCTGCGTGGTTTCACTGATAATAAAAATCTATCCATGCAGCTTTGAACCGTCACCCATAGTGGCGGTTTTTTTTATCTGCCGGAGATCAAGTCCGCATAAAAATGCCCCCCGAGATTTGCATCTGCGAGGGGCACGGTTGGCGGGGGTAGGTCACCGTTCATCAGTCATCCCATTTGTGGCTTAAGTAAGCAGCAAGAAACCCGGAAAAAACAATAAATCCCAGCACTGCTATAAATACGTTCATATTTCCCAGCATAATTAGCCCTCGTTGTTGCGCATTTCTATAGAAATACCTCTCGTTAATTAAAATTTTCTCATCAGAGTGCAAGCATTATAGTGGACGAAAGTTAAACAAAACCTAACCGCTGGTAAATTATTAGCCAAGTGATGTAAAAGTTTTGC
The DNA here is from genome assembly GCA_032051265.1 of Buttiauxella sp. Classification (GTDB taxonomy): domain Bacteria; phylum Pseudomonadota; class Gammaproteobacteria; order Enterobacterales; family Enterobacteriaceae; genus Dryocola. Next base: position 362,903 of record DAMBYU010000002.1, on the reverse strand, counting down.
GGTAGGTTGCAGGGGTAGTGGCAAGCTGCGTCCGGAAATGATGGCGTAAGGTGGCGGCGCTGCCAAATCCCGTCTGCTGGGCAATCTTTTCGATGGATAAAGCGCTGTTCTCCAGTAAATCCCGGCTTCTGGCTAAACGTGCGGTTAATAACCATCTTGCGGGCGTAGTGCCCGTCGCCGCTGCGAAGCGCCGCAGAAAAGTACGCGGGCTCATGCCGACAAATTTTGCAAGCGTAGCCACGCTATGCTCTTCGGCCAGGCTGGCATGGAGATGATCGAACAGCGGGCTTAGCCGATGGCTTTCATACGTTACCGGCACGGCCTGTTCGATAAACTGCGCCTGACCGCCGTCGCGGTGGGGCGGAACGACCAGCCTGCGAGCAACAGTATTGGCCGCGGCGCTGCCATAATCGCGTCTTACCAGATGTAAGCAGAGATCGATGCCCGCCGCACTGCCTGCGGAGGTCAGGACGTTGCCATTATCGATATACAAAACGTCTGGCGTAACCTGAATGTCCGGATAGCGTTGCTGAAGTAAATCGGTGTACCGCCAGTGCGTGGTGGCCTGTCGGTTAGTGAGCAGGCCGGCGGCCGCCAGCACAAACACCCCAGAGCAGATAGACATTATCCTCGCGCCACGAAGGTGTGCGGCGGCCAGCGCATTACATAGCTCATCCGGCACGGGCTCATCGGCACCCCGCCAGCCCGGCACAATGATTGTGCCGGCCAGCGCCAGCAGTTCAAGGCCGCCATCTACCGCAAGGCGAATCCCACCCGTTGCGCGAAGCTCGCCCTTATCGACGCCCGCCACGGCGAAACGATACCAGTCGTCGCCCATCTCCGGCCTGGCAAGCCCGAAGATTTCCACGGCAACGCCAAATTCGAAGGTACAGAGTCCGTCATAGGCCAGGGCAACAACTAAAGGGTTCTGCAAAACATTACCTGCGGGATTAATTGTCATGATCTTCACGCTATCCGTCATTCCTGCCACCTGTCAAGCCAGCGGCACGGCCTTATAGTGGTGTCTCACACAAAGGAGAATGCTTATGAGCTACGTAACTGACTATCCGGCCGCCGCACCAGAAATTACCGCTGCCCATTTTTTGCAACGCCTCAACCTTGAAACAGACTGCGATGATGTTCACTCCGCGATGAAAGAAGGCGATATGGACTTTGTTCTGTTACATGTGGTGGGGTCACCGGAAGCTTTTACCCGTCGGCATATTCCAGGCGCTTTGCACCTGCGGCACCGTGATATAAACGCAGAACGCATGCATGAATGGCCAGCTGATACGCTGTTTGTGGTGTACTGCGCCGGACCGCACTGCAACGGCGCGGATCGGGCAGCCCTGAAGCTGGCTCGTCTGGGACGACCGGTCAAAATTATGTTAGGGGGAATTACCGGCTGGGCTGATGAAGGCTTTAGCTTCGCCTGAGGGGGGTAACTAAACATACGGGCGGGTGGGCAAACGCCACCCGCCATTGTTAACTACTGCGAATCAGGCAACGCATAAGCAATAATGTAATCGCCACGGTCAGGAGACTGACGCGCCCCGCCGGCGTTAATCACAATGTATTGCTTACCGGTTTTTGGCGACACATAGGTCATAGGACCGGACTGGCTGCCGACCGGCAGGCGAGATTTCCAGATCTCTTTGCCGTTTGCGGTATCAAAAGCTCGCAGATAGAAATCCTGCGTACCCGCGAAGAACAGCAGACCAGACTGCGTCGAGAGCGACGCGCCCAGGGTTGGCATACCGATCGGGATTGGCATATGCATACGGATGCCTAACGGGCCGGTATCCTGTACGGTGCCAACCGGCACCTGCCAGACAATCTTCCCGGACTTCAGATCGACGGCAGACATGGTGCCAAAAGGTGGTTTCTGGCACGGAATGCCCAGCGGCGACAGGAAGCGTTCACGCATCGCGCCGAACGGCGTACCGTCCATCGGTACAATACCCATCTCAATACCGCTTGCGTCTTTTGCAACGTTTGCGCGCGGCACCATGTAGTTCGCCAGACCCAGACGCATATCGTTGACGAACATCAGGCTGTTGTTCGGGTCAACGGAAACGCCGCCCCAGTTCATACCGCCCAGCGAACCTGGAAATTGCAGGGAGCGATCCAGGCCCGGCGGAGTAAAGACGCCTTCGTGGCGCATGCCTTTGAACTGGATACGGCACATCAGCAGATCGATTGGCGTCGCGCCCCACATATCCGATTCTTTGAGCGTTTCGTTGCCAATCATCGGCATGCCGACAGAGTAGGGCTGGGTTTTTGAATAGCGCTCGCCTTTAATATTGCCCTGCGGCACCGGACGCTCTTCCACTTTCGCCACCGGCTCGCCGGTTTCGCGGTTAAGCATGAAGATCATGCCCTGCTTGGAGATCTGAACGATAACCGGCGTGGTGCTGCCTTTGCCGTCCGGCAGATCGTACAATAGCGGCTGTGCCGGCAGGTCGAAGTCCCATAAATCGTGATGAGTGGTCTGATAATGCCAGCGCACCTGGCCCGTCGCTGCCTCAACGGCCACGATAGAAGAGCTGTATTTATCATCTTCCGGAGTACGCGTGCCGCCGAAGAAGTCAGGCGTGGCGTTACCGGTTGGCAGATAAATCAGGCCCAGCTTCGCGTCATAAGACATTGCTGACCACACGTTTGGCGTACCACGCGTGTAGGTCTGGCCTTCTGGCGGCACGCCGGTAATCGCCGGGTTACCCGGATCCCATGCCCAGGCCAGTTTGCCGGTGTGCACGTCATAAGCGCGCACTACGCCCGGAGGTTCGCCGGTGGAGAAGTTATCCGCCACGCGTCCTCCAACCACCACCAGATTACCCGCCACGAGCGGCGTGGAGGTTTGCTGGTAGTAGCCAGGTTTAACTTCGCCCATGCCAACTTTCAGATCCACGGTCCCATGGTCGCCAAAGTCATCGCATAGCTGACCGTTATCCGCGTTGATCGCCAGCAGACGCGCATCGGTGGTTGGCAGGAACAGGCGGCGAGGGCAGACCGCTGGCTGAGCAGGTTCTGCAGGCGTTGCGGCAGCTTGCTGAGTCGTTTCTTCGTAATAGCCTAAACCACGGCAGCGCTGCCAGTTTGGCGCGGTAGCCTTGCTGTCGAAACGCCACTTTTCTTTACCGGAATCCACATCCAGCGCCAGCACTTTGCTGTAGGGCGTACAGACAAACAGCGTGTCGCCAATCTGTAGCGGGGTATTTTGATCTTCCGCACCAGAGCCGTTGCTCTGCGGGATATCACCGGTATGGGCAACCCAGGCAACTTTAAGGTCGGAAACGTTGCCTTTATTGATTTGATCAAGCGCGGCAAAGCGGTCGCCGTGGGTGGTATTGCCCCAGTGCTTCCACTCTTTTTGTGCTTCGCCTGCGGCAACCGGCTTAACCGGCACCTCTTCATTAGCAGCGACCTGCACCTGCGGGACAAACATCCAGCCTGCGCCGATCAGCATACAAACGGCGAGGAGGGCTGCGATACCGTAAGCGGGCGCTTTTTTTACCGGCGTTGAAGTATTTACAGCGCGCAAAATCGGCCAGGCGAGAGCCGCGAGGAACGCCAGTACCGCAAAGGTAAACAGGCGAGAAAACAGCGGCCAGAAATCCATACCCGCATCGCTGATGGCCCAGAAGATGGTGCAAATAAAGGCGAGGGCGTAAAGCATAAGCCCGGAGGTTTTTTTCCTGAGGATCAAAACGGCGGAAATAAGCATCACGATGCCCATCAGCAGGAAGTACCAGCTGCCGCCCAGCGAGACTAAATAAGCCCCGCCGATGCCGATGGCGAGACCAATGAGGGCCATCAATCCGCCGAGTACCCACAGCAGCGCCAGGGCCAGGCCGCGTGGGGGAGTATGACTTACCATAACGTTCTCCTGTCGGAACATCTTCCTTGTAGTATGTTCCATAATTATTGTTTCTTAAACTTACAGTGCCACCGCGTCTCCCTGTCACAGGAAATCGCCTGTTGTGTACCGGTTGGGGTAAACATGAACGCATCTGGCGCGAGCGCGACCGCCTTTCAGGCGAAAGGGCGATTTATAACGAACCAAATGGTGAATGCTGCGAATATCATAATCTGACGCTATGATATTGCAAAGTTGTTAAGAAGAAATTTCGCATTTATTGCACAGGGGTTGCTGCGCTGGAGGCGGTCGGGCTAAGGGCGCTACCCGACCGGAAGAGATAATAGCGAGTCAGGGGTGCCTACGCGATGCGACTATTTACCGTCGATGAAGCATGGCTGATTTTTACCGGCACCGATTTTGAGGTTGGCGTGCCCGTGTCATCCCCCACGCTTGAAAGCGGTACCAACGGGTTCGTTTCCGGGTAATAGGCCGCCAGATTGCCGCGTGGGATATTGTACGGCACGATTTTAAATCCGCTGACTTTGCGCGTAATGCCATCGTTCCACACCGTTTCAATATCCACCAGGTCGCCTTCCTGTAAACCCTGCGCGATCATATCCTCGGGATGGATAAACAATACCTCGCGCTGACCATAAACCCCGCGATAGCGGTCATCGAGGCCATAAATCGTGGTGTTGTATTGATCGTGGGAGCGCAGCGTTTGCAGGGCAAAGGGCGCATCCAGATCGCCAAATAACGAAACAGGCAGCGGCGCCGCGCTGAATTCTGCCTTACCGGTCGGCGTGTTGAAACATAGCTGTGCCGCAGCGTTACCAAGATAAAATCCACCCGGTTTTTCGCACTGCTGGTTAAAGTTCCGGAAGCCCGGGATCGTGGCGGCAATGTGATTGCGGATCAGGTTGTAATCATCTGCGAGCGCCAGCCAGTTAAGCTTGTCTTTACCCAAAACGGCATCGGCAATGCCCGCTACAATGGCGGTTTCAGAACGCTGAGTATCGGCTAATGGATTACCTATGCCTTCTGAGGCATGCACCATGCTGAACGAATCTTCAACGGTAATAAACTGACGGCCCGTGGCCTGCATATCCGCTTCGGTACGCCCGAGCGTTGGCAGAATTAGCCCTTCTTTGCCCGGCACCAGGTGGCTGCGGTTAAGCTTGGTGCTGATATGCACCGTCAGCCCGCAACGGCGCAGCGCTTCTTCTGTACGGGGGCTGTCCGGCGCGGCGGCGGCCAGATTGCCACCCAGCGCAATCAGCACTCTGACTTCATCGCGTAGCATCGCCGCCAGCGCTTCGACCGTGTTATGTCCGGCCCGACGCGGCGGTGTAAATTCGAAATGCGCGCCCAGGCTATCAAGCAGGGCGGCTGGCGGTTTCTCATCTATGCCCATCGTGCGGTTACCCTGCACGTTGCTGTGGCCACGCACCGGGCAAAGTCCCGCGCCTGGCTTGCCAAGGTGGCCGCCCAGCAGCTGCAGATTGGCGATCTCGCGAACCGTATTCACTGAATGCTTATGCTGCGTAATGCCCATCGCCCAGGTGCAAATCACGCGTTCAGCCTGCTGCCAGATAGCGGCGGCATCGCGTAGTTGTTGCTCGCTTAAGCCGGACTGCCGGGTAATGTGCGCCCAGGTTGTGTTATCGATTTCAGCAAACCAGCCGTCTATGCCATGCGTATGCTCAGCGATAAACCGCTCATCGAAAATCCCTTTTTCACCGCGCGCAAGCTGGCCTCGATGGGTTTCCAGCAGCGCTTTCGCCATGCCACGCACGGCCGCCATATCCCCGCCGAGATTTGGCTGGTAGTAATTAGTGCTGATATTGCCTGCAAGCGGGGTGATCACCTCCAGCGGCTTTTGCGGATCGGCAAAGCGCTCCAGGCCGCGCTCACGCAGCGTGTTAAAGGTAACGATTTGCGCACCGTTTTCCGCGGCGTGCCGCAGGCTATGGAGCATACGCGGATGGTTGGTGCCGGGATTCTGCCCAAAGACAAAGATTGCGTCAGCTTGATCAAAATCGTTGAGATGAATCGTGCCTTTGCCCACGCCGATACTGCGCTTCAGGCCGTTGCCGCTGGCTTCGTGGCACATATTCGAGCAGTCCGGGAAGTTATTGGTGCCGACCATGCGTCCAAACAGCTGATAAAGATAAGAGGCCTCGTTGCTCGTGCGCCCGGAGGTATACAGCTCCATCTGGTGCGGATTTTCCAGCGCGTGGATATGTTGCGCAATCAGCGCCAGGGCATCATCCCAGCTTACGGGTTCGTAGCGATCGCTCTGGGCGTTGTAGCGCAAGGGTTCGGTCAGACGCCCCTGATATTCAAGGAAATAGTCGCTCTGCTGATAGAGTTTTTTAACGCTGTGACGGGCAAAAAACTGGCCGTCGATAAAGCGCCGTGTTGCTTCCCAGGTTACGGCTTTGGCGCCGTTTTCGCAGAAGCTGAAGGTGCTTTTATTATCATCGCCCCAGGCACAGCCCGGGCAATCAAAGCCACGGGCTTTGTTCATGCGCATCAGGTTGCGCAAATTTTTCAGGGCGTGTTTACTGTCGATAACAAAACGAGTGGTAGCTTCGAGCGAGCCCCAGCCGCCGGCAGCGGCGTGATAGGGCTTAATGGCAGATTTAAATTTCATCTTGCAGTGTCTTGTTGCGCAAATAATTACACTCAGTTTACTCCTGTTTAACAAAAAGAGTATCAGCACGATTAAGGCACAGTCCGCGTTATCAGATTGAAGAGGCTGTCGGCTTAGTAGATTTAATCCCTTCAGGTTATGGCGGTCGTCGCCGAAACGGGCTGCCGTTTGATTGTGTGATCCACTTAACTTTCCGCAGGTTATTTGCTACGCAGTCCACATTTCTGCATGCTGGTGATAAGGGTTTGTGGTCCCTTTGCCGATGACGTTTCTACACATCTTTCCTCTGAAGAGAACCCATGGATATGGCTACAAAAACCCTCACTCAACATGGCACAGTAAATTTCTGGCATCACATCCGCCTGGTCCCGCTGTTTAGCGCCATTCTTGGTGGGATCCTGGTTTTATTTGCCTTATGCATTGCGCTGGCGAGCTATTTCTTAATCCAGAGCGATAAGGCGCTGCAGGACGTTACTGAAGAAATTCAGGTCCGCATGGGTATCTCGAACAGTTCAAACCATCTGCGCACGGCGCGCCTGAACGTCATTCATGCAGGTGCCGCAGTACGCGTAGGTGATATGGAAGGTAACAAACTTAATGTCGCTGAAGCGGAAAAACGTATTAAACAGGCGCAGGAGGGGTTTAATTCATATATGAATCGTCGGGTAAAAACCCCGGCGGATGAAGCGCTGGACGCTGATTTGCGCAGCAATTTTGATGCCTATATCAATCAGGGCATGCTGCCGATGATCAAATTTGCCAAAAACGGCATGTTCGAGGCGATTATCAGACATGAAAACGAAGAGGCGCGCAAACTCGACGCTAATTACAATAGCATATTGCTCAAAGCCATCGCTATCCGGACTGAAAGAGCCTCGGCGTTACGCGCCGAAGCACAGGCGCGTACGCGACTGAGCGTGATGGTAATGGCCGGTGCGTTTGCCGTGGCGTTGTTCATGACCATCATTACGTTCGTGCTGCTGCGCCGTGTCGTGATTGGGCCTTTGCAAGAGGCAGCAACGCGTATTGAACGCATCGCTGGCGGAGACTTAACGCTCCCGCAACAGGCGTGCGGGCGCAGCGAAATCGGTAAGCTTAGTCAGTACTTACAGGATATGCAGTCTGCGCTGGTTAAAACGGTAGGTTCGGTGCGTGAAGGCGCTGAAGCCATTTACCACGGAACCAGCGAAATTTCCGCCGGCAACACGGATCTGTCTTCCCGCACCGAAGAGCAGGCGGCGGCGATTGAGCAAACGGCGGCCAGCATGGAGCAGCTAACCTCGACGGTAAAACAGAACGCCGATAACGCCCATCACGCCAGCAAGCTTGCAGAAGATGCATCGAAAAAAGCCAGTGACGGCGGACGCATCGTTTCAGGCGTTGTGAAAACCATGAATAACATCTCCACCAGCTCTAAAAAGATTTCTGAGATCACCGCGGTAATCAACAGCATCGCTTTCCAGACCAATATTCTGGCGCTTAATGCCGCCGTGGAAGCCGCACGCGCCGGGGAACAAGGCCGTGGCTTTGCCGTTGTGGCAAGTGAAGTGCGCACGCTGGCGCAGCGCAGCGCGCAGGCGGCCAAAGAAATCGAGGGCCTGATTAGCGAATCCGTCTCTTTAATTGATTCAGGTTCCGAACAGGTGGTCCATGCGGGTGAAACCATGAGCGGGCTGGTTGACGCGGTACGACGCGTAACGGACATCATGCTGGAAATCGCCGCCGCGTCCGACGAGCAAAGCCGTGGCATTCAGCAGGTCGGCCAGGCCATTAACGAAATGGATAATGTGACGCAGCAAAACGCCTCGCTTGTGGAAGAGGCGACGGCCGCCGCCGTCTCGCTGGAGGAGCAGGCAGAGCGCCTGACCGCCGCCGTGGGCATCTTCCGTTTGAGTGCGCAGGCACAAGCGGCGAAGCCTGTCGTGGCTAAAGTAGCGAAGCTGAAACCGGCTCCGGCAGCAGAAAGCGACGATAACTGGGCGACTTTTTGATGTTAAGGACCCTCTGCTAAAGGGAGGGTCAGGGTGAGGGGACTCGTTTAAAGAGAACGCGTCCCCTGGCTGAATCCCCTAATCCGCTGTATAAATAAAGAAATTTTCGAATTAACCGATATTTATAAGGTACTCATTCGATTTTTTCGCACGCGGCGCGGGCTATTCAACCTCACCCAACAACAGGAACACTGCTGTGAGCATGATCCAGAATCTGATTAAGAAGGCCTTTGGAACCGTCAATAGCAACGAGGCGGCCAGCTTTTTAGCCAGCGCATGCAATCGTATGAAAAACAGCAGCAAAGCTGAGATTCAGTATGAAATCGAGCAGGCCCTGTGCGGGGTAAATCTCAACCGGCTCGGCAGCCATGACGTTGGGATGCTGGCGCGCCTGAAAGCTGCCGAGGCCGAAGCCATGCAGCTACGTGCCGAATTAAAATCCATTGCCGATAAAAGCAAAACCAAAACGGTTTATCAGGATAATCCCGAAACGCTCAGACGTCTGGCGGAAGTTCAGGGTGAGCTGGCCGCGGCACGTCTTAATACCGTACCGCCAGCTGAAATCCAGCGTCTTTCAACGCGCATAGCCGGGTTGCAAAAGAGTCTCGAAAGCGAACGCGAACACCATTATCAGGAGCTGGCCCTGCTGCGCGAAACCCTGCAGCGCAAAATGGAAGAGCAGGTTCGCCAGACGCCGGATGGGCGGGTGAATCAAGAACTCGCTGAACGTATTCTCGAATTGCAAAAATCGCTCACCACGCAGAAAGAAATATACCATGCCGAACTCGTTCAACTGCATGAAACCATGCAGCAGGATATCGATAATCAACGCATGCTACGCAGCGAACTGGTCAAAAATGGCAACGCTCTGATCGAAACGGTACAGGCATTACAAAATCAGATTGCCGGTCTTAAACAGCAGTTGCAGGAAACGGGTGCGCAAAGCGATACGGCGCGCGTCGCCTATGAGCAGGCGTTACAGGCGCATCAAATTTATATCAATGTGCTGAAGAACGAGCTCAGCGAACTGACTCAGCAGAATAAACGCCTGGAAACCAGCGTTGTCGAACACCGCAACGAAGCTCAGGCCAGCCGGCTGGCAGCAGAAGAGCTGGACCAGAAAATTCTCACTATGCAGCGCGCTCTGGACGAGATGGCCGAAACCGCGCAGAATTACGCTCGTGCTAAAGAAAACGCTGAGGTACAGGTTTCGCAACTCCGTTTGTCGCTGGAACAGGTGCTCAGCGATAGCCAGCACTGTGAAACATTGAGCCGTAAGCATGAAGCCGCCGAGGCCGAAATAACCCACGTAAACGGGGCGAAAAGCTTCATGCGCTGGATGACAGAAAAATAACTAACCCCGCAGGAATGACTTAATGAGTTATCGTTTCACCCTTACCGCGCTCGCGGCTTTTTCTCTTTTTGGTTGTGCAAAACCCGTCACCGGGGAGCCGCAGGCCGACTTTACTACCGGTCCAACCCTTGTCACCGTTGAGCATGCATGGACTCGTACCGACGATGGCGCGACGGTGTATGTTACCGTTGACGGCAAAGATGCCGCAGCGTTAAAAGTCGGCGAAAGCGTTGCGCTTCGGCTACCTGAAGGGACATACCAGATTGGCGGTTATGCTAAGTCATTAATCGGCAAGGTCAGCGTGGAGTCTGTGAAACTCACCACCACAACCGGCGATACGAAGGCGGTGGAGTACGCTGTTACCAGGAGCAAACCCGGCTTTAAAGAAGTCCAGCCTGACGAAATAACCAGGCCTGCAGAAGACCCAAGCGCTTAACTCCTTCGAACGTACTCACATTCAGCAACGTGAGTACGTACTCTGATGACCCTGCCGGGCGTGAAGTGCGCCCTGAAAATATTCTCTCTCCATGTTCATTACGGAGAGGGAAATCTCTTAGGCCAGTTTAAATACCGCCACCGTCTCGTTAAGCATCTGCGACTGCTCTTTTAGCGACATGGCGGCCGCGGACGCCTCTTCGACTAAGGCTGCGTTCTGCTGAGTGACGACGTCCATCTGCACGACCGCCTGATTAATTTGCTCAATGCCGGTGCTTTGCTCTTTTGTGGAAACGGCGATGTGCTCCATTAACGAGGTCACTTCTTTAATCGCTCTGGAGATGCGCTGCATGCTCTCACCGGCTTTATTAACCAGCAAGCTGCCGTGATTGACCTGCTCGCCTGAGAGCTCAATCAGATCTTTGATCTCTTTTGCCGCGACGGAAGAACGCTGGGCAAGATTACGAACCTCTGAGGCGACAACGGCAAATCCACGACCTTGTTCCCCGGCGCGTGCGGCTTCCACGGCGGCGTTAAGCGCCAGGATATTGGTCTGGAAGGCGATGTCTTCAATGATGCTGATGATGCTGTCTATCTTGCCGGAACTGGATTCGATATTGCGCATCGAATCGATAACCTCTTCAACAATGTTATTCCCGTCGTTTGCTGCAATCAGCATGCCGTCTGCCAGGGCGTTTGCCTGCCGGGAGTTCTCGGACGTTTGCCTTACGGTTACCGTCAACTGTTCCATGCTGGCAGCCGTTTCGCCCAGCGATGCGGCCTGCTCTTCCGTGCGGGAGGAGAGGTCGGTGTTACCGGCGGCAATCTCTTCGGACGCGTAGGCAACCGTCTGGCTGGATTCACGTACCTGGCCGATAATATGCGCAAGCGACTGACGCATTTTCTCCAGCGTGCGCATCATCTCACCGATTTCATCATTGGCTCTTGCCACGATTGGCGTATGCAGCTGGCCGCCGGCAATCTCGCTACAGTGCCTTTTAGCCGCGTCTAACTCATTAATCAAGCGGCTTTTCAGCAGGATGAAAACGCCTGCCAGAATGGCAACAAACAGCACCGCAAATACCGCGATAAGCAACAGGCTGGAACTAAATCTGGACTGCACGTCTTTATTTAGCTGCTGCGCATACTGCTCGCGGAAGGCCAGAAGTTTATCCAGCGTAATTTCGTACTGGCGATCGAGCGCGGGTATGGTCATCGTCACCAGATCGTTTACGCGCTGCTTATCATTTGCTGAGGCTGCCTCGAGCAACGGCTGCAAACCCTGATCGCGATAGGCAAGAAACGCGGCCTGATACGCATCGGCGAGAGGTTGTTCGCCTGGCTGTTTCGGCGCCTGCAGATAGGCCTGGAAAGCGCCATTAGTTTTGCCCAGTACCGTCCTTGCGCCTTCAAGCGCAAGCTGTGCCTGTTCGGTACGGCCGCGCTGCATCTCCTCCATCGCTTCCAGAGCGCGCACCCGCAGAGTGCGGCTGTGGTTAATTGGATCGATAACCGACAGCACTACGCGAATTTCACGGTTTACATTGTCCAGAGACTGGTTACTGCGGGTAAGAGACCAGATATTTGAGGCGGTGCTGGCTAAAAAGATAATAAGTAACGTGCTAAAAACTAAAAGAGAAAAACGCCTGACTGACATGATAGATCCTTAGATCACTGGAATATTCTTGTTCACTACTGCGGATGGCTCCGATGAATCACCGCTTCGCCCTCTACTATCGGCAGAAACAGCTGAAGGTTTATTTATCTTGCAAGGTGTGTTTCGACCCGCGTCATATTTGTGTCATCTGGCTGCTTTATAAAACGGTGACTGAATATCAAAGGAGCTGTAAAAACATGAAATTAAAAACACCTGCGCTGTTATTCACCTGTCTGTTTCCTCTGGTAAGCCTGGCGGCAGCACCCCACGCTGATCGTTACGTTGTCACCTTCCCGCAAGGCGATCGGGTGGCATATAAGGGCGCATATGCCAGCGCATTTCCGGACGGATTGCCGGTTGGCGTTGGTTCTGGTCTGCAATTTGTGCGCAAAGAGGGCAGCGATCTGATTTTTGCTACCGTCACCGATCGTGGACCAAATGCTGATTCTCCCAAAGCGGGTAAGAAAGATTCCAAGATTTTCGCTAACCCTAAATTCGCTCCGCTGCTGATGACCATTCGCGTCGGCGACGGCAAAGCGCAGGTGACAGACGCGCACGCTCTGCATGACGAACGGGGACCAATCAGCGGCTTACCGCTGCCGGAAGGCTTGATTGGCGCAACGAACGAAATCGCGCTGGGGGATACGTTGCAGCAGTTGCCGAGCGACAAACGAGGCCTGGATACCGAAGGCATCACGCCGGATGGTAAAGGCGGCTACTGGCTGTGTGATGAATACGGCCCGTTTATCGTAAACATCGATGCAAAGGGTAAGATCCTGAAAAAATACGGCCCGCAGGCGGAACAGGGAGAGCAAGGCGTTGCTGGCGGTTTACCCAATATTATTAAGTGGCGGCAGGCAAATCGTGGCTTTGAAGGGATAACCCGCATGCCGGACGGGCGCATCATCGCTGCGGTGCAAAGCACGCTGGATATCGACGGCAAGAGCAAAAACGGCGCGCTATTTACACGCCTGGTCAGCATCGACCCGGCAAGCGGCAAAACCGCAATGTACGGCTACCCGATTGATGCTGATGCCTACAAAAAGGCCAAAGATGCCAAAATCGGCGACATTGTGGCTGTGGATAATAACCGTCTGCTGCTGATTGAGCAGGGCGGTGATAAAAATAAAGTGATGCGCAATCTGGTTTACGTCGTCGACTTATCCGAGGCCAGCGATCTGAGCGAATTTGATAAAGAAAAAGCGCCGGAATTCGATGATGCGCAACAGTTGCAAGCTCGCGGCATTAAACTCGCCGGGAAGAAAGAGATCCTGGATCTACGCAAGCTGGGCTGGCAGCAGGAAAAAGCGGAAGGGATGACGCTGATTGATAACCAGACCATTGCGGTAATCAACGACAATGATTTTGGCCTGCAGGCGGTGCTGGATAAGCCGCAGGGTGAAAGCAAGAAAGCGGACGATTACCAGGTGGACGGCAAAGGACATCTGACTCTGCAAGGAAAAGAGGTCGCCACCAGAATCGCGCTTAAGCCGCTTGAGAAGCCTGAATCGCTGAATGAGCTTTGGGTTATCACCCTGCCGGAAAGTTTAAAATAATCTTCAGGTATACGGGGTGGCGGTTTTTTGAACAGTCTGTTCGTGGTATCCTTACCGGGTTTTCATCACGAACAGACTGAGGATTGCAATGAATAGTGACATAACCCCGACCACGCTGGCGTTTGAATATCTTCGCCGGGAAGAAGAAAGCCTGACCCCGGCCCAGTACCTGATTCGGTTTAACCAGCTTAAACTGGAGTTTGCGGACCTGATGGAACTCACCTCCCTCGAACTGCGCGAAGAGATCTCCCACGCCTACCGTCTCGGTATACATTAATTTGCACGACAGTATTTTTTAAGCAGCGCCAGACAAATAGCGATCGCCTGCGATGCTGTGCGAATAAAAGGATTTTCCGTAGTTTGTCTGGTTTGTGCAATGTTGCAGCAGACTCAAAACCAGATTCATCTAACGCTGCGCCCGGAGCTGATCGATAATCCACCTTCCGGCAGCCCCAGGCGGCACTTTGTTGGACCATATCACGTCCACGTCAATAAGCTGCGGCCAACCGGCGACAGGCAGCTCCTTAAGCATATTATGGCCGAACTGTTCCACCAGCCAGCGCGGTAAAATACCCCAGCCAAACCCTTGTTCCGCCATTTCGAGTAGCATCAGCAAAGAGGGCGAAGACCATACCGGGCCGCCGCCAGGATTACGCGTGGGATCTTTATAAGTTTTAAGGCAAAGCTGGCGCACGGTATGAAGTTCATCGATTTCGATGGTCTGACGGGCGGCGAATTCATGCTGTTTATGGATATAAATCGACATCTGTGCGCCCACCTCTAATCGTGACACTGTCACATCAAACGGGTAACGCTCCTGCACACGCAATACGCCAACGTGGGCACGACCGGATTGAATCAAATCAATAACATCATCATCTTCCGCAATCAGACACTCAAATTCAATATCCGGAAAGCGCTCTGAAAAGCGCTTAAGGATGGATTCATGGTGCGTGGTTTGCCAGACGTCTGAAAGTACAAAGCTAAGGCGTGGTTCGATATTTCCGGCAAGGCGCACCGATACTTCGTCCAGTCGCTCGCTGGCGGACATTATCGCCTGAATATAGGGCAGCACCCGCTCACCCTGCGCGGTCAGCACCGGCTGGCGGCTTTGTCTGTCGAACAACACAACGCCGAGATCTGCTTCCAGATTGGCTACCGCAGTGCTGATGGTCGACTGGCTTTTTTTCAGCTTGCGGGCGGCGGCAGAAAAAGAACCGGTTTCGACCGCCTGTAAAAAGGCTTCTAAGGATTCAGGAGAGTAAAGCATCATCTATCGCTTTTATCGATGGTAATTAACTTCATGCTATCACTAATTACGATAATAATAGCGCCAGAGCAATACTTTCTGGAGCTTATCGAGATGCAGTCACAAAAAAGATCGTTTAGCGAACGCGTCCTGCACGCGGTCGGATTTGAAGTCATCGCCATCGGTATCTGCGCACCGGCAGCCGCCTGGATCATGGATAAGCCGTTGTTCCAGATGGGCGCGCTGGCGATCATGCTCTCTACCGTAGCGATGGTGTGGAATATTATTTATAACGCGGCATTCGACAGAGTCTTCCCGCTCGGACAGCAGCGCCGTCTGCCGCTGCGCGTGGCGCATGCGCTGGGGTTTGAAGGTGGTTTTATTTTGATTGGGCTGCCGCTTGCCGCCTGGATGCTGGATATAACTTTGCTAAATGCGTTGATGGTCGAAATAGGTTTCTTTCTGTTCTTTCTGCCGTATACGGTTATCTACAACTGGTGTTACGACGCGCTTCGCCACCGCCGTCTGCAATATATCGCCGATCGTTAACCTTCCCTGAAAAGGCCGCCGTACGCGGCCTGTGGCTTATTCGTGGCGCGAGTAAGCACGGATGGTGAATTTAAGTTTATAAAAATAAAGCATAATAAGCGCTTTATAATTAATAAGGCTTATGCATATTTCTTTTATAGTAAAGCGTCTGCTTCTGGTTGTTTTTTGTGTATTGGCTGTGGCAACAGGTGTATTAATTCTCTTCAGCGATGTCATCTGGTTTCATGATTTTGTGCGTGAAAATTCTTTCACCGAAATTGTTCAGGAAAGCCTCCTGTTGCTCCTTGCGCTACTCTTTTTTGGCCATGCCAGAAAAGTACCGTCGCGGCGTTACAGTAGCGTATTAATCGGCGGATTTTTCACCTGCATGTTAATCCGCGAACTGGATTTCGCCTTCGATGGGCTGGCCCATGGCGCCTGGGTCTGGTTCGCCCTCTTTACCGCCGTGGCCTGCATCTCTTACGCCCTGAGCAATAAACAAAAAACGCTGGAAGGCATAGCGGCTTTTATGCGCCATCCCGCTTACGGTATGATGCTGTCCGGCCTGCTGTGCGTGCTGATTTTCTCGCGCCTGTTCGGCATGCACCAGCTGTGGGAAGGGCTGATGCTTGACGGTTATAACCGGCTGGTGAAAAACATGGTCGAAGAGGGCACTGAAATGTTTGGTTATATCCTCTGCATGCTTTCCACCGTCTGGTATCTGTGCCACAGGCCCGGGTGTGCGGCCTGAAAATCTTTTCAGCCCTTACGCGCAATGATAAAAAGGCGTGGGAACAGCATCAGCACGTTGCCATCTTTTTGCGTCGGGTAAGCCTGCTGCAAAAGCTGGTGGTAACGCGTCAGAAACGCCTCCTGCTGGATGGTGTCATAACCGGCGAGATAAGGGCGTAAACCGGTGGAGCTTAGCCATTCGATAATGGCCCGGTGCGAGGGCATCACGTGGAAGTACGTGGTGCGCCAGATATCCACCCGGCAGCGCTCGTCGGTCAGCAGATCGTAATAGTCACTGGGCTGGAGTAGCGCTTCGCGCCCGGCCGGTGGGTTACCCAGTTCATTTGCCGCCTGGCGCATCAGCGCATGCGTCGGCTCCTGCCAGTTGTCCGGCATTTGCACGGCCAGCACGCCGTTTTCTGCAAGTTGAGCGGCCAGATGCGGGAACAGCGTCCGGTGATTGCCGAGCCACTGCAAAGAGGCATTGGCATAGATCACATCCTGTTTAACCGGGGGCTGCCACCGGGCGATATCGACCTGTTCGAACTGACAGTCGGGCAGCGCAGAGCGCGCTTTTTCAAGCATAGCGGAAGAGCTATCCAGCCCGGTTATTACGGCGTCCGGCCAGGTCTCGTGCAGCAGCGCGGTACTGTTGCCGGGCCCACAGCCTAAATCAGAAATCTGTGCTGCAAAGGGGTGATTAACGTGCGCAGCCAGCTCGGCTGCCGGGCGGGTACGTTCCGCCTCAAACTGCAGATAAAGCGCCGGGTTCCAGTCCTGCATATTGCTCTCCTCGGGCTAAGATTGCCCTAAGCATAGCCATAAATTGCACCATCGGGCTATGCACGGAAGATTTGCTGGATACGGGGACGGGGCGTCAGCAGAATAAAAAAAAGCGGCAAAATTGCTTTGCCGCTTGTGTAAAGCTTTGCGAATTAAGCGGTAACGATGCTGTCAATTGCCGCTTTGGCATCGGTTTGCGCTTTAGAAGCGACTTCTGGACCGTAAGCGATACCTTCAGCAAACACATAGTTCACGTCGGTAATACCGATGAAGCCCAGGAACAGGTTCAGATAAGGCACCAGCAGATCGCTTGGGGTATCTTTATGGATGCCGCCGCGGCTGGTCAGGATCACAGCGCGTTTACCGGTTACCAGACCTTCAGGGCCTTTCTCGGTATAACGGAAGGTGACGCCAGCACGAGCTACCAGGTCGAAGTAGTTCTTCAGCTGAGTAGGAATGTTAAAGTTGTACATAGGCGCCGTCATCACAATCACGTCATGCTCTTTCAGCTCGGCGATCAGTTCGTCAGACAGGGCCAACGCTTCTTGCTGACGCGGTGTCAGTGCCGCATCGCTCGGACGCAGCGCGCCAACCAGCTCGCCATCCAACACCGGAACTGGATTTGCAGCAAGATCGCGTACGGTGATTTGGTCAGCAGAGTGCTGTTCACGCCATTGTTCAACAAAATAGTCGGACAGTTGATTAGACTGGGAGTAACCTGCCAGAATGCTGGACTTAAGAACTAAAACTTTGCTCATGGGTGATTCCTTTGTTTTTGGTCATTCGGACAGATTGCCCGTTCGCTGGGACTTACTCTATTCACAATCCGATTACAGTGATAGCGCAATATATCGAACTCTATGTTCGATTTTATTGAACAAGGCGTCGATGAAGACGATGTGGTAATCTACGGGTAATTCACGCACAAGACTTTTCCGGCAGTGCTCTGCCACGATGATGACGCTATGCAAAATACAAAACCTTCAGTCACCTCATTATCTTCCCGCTTAGAAAACCTGATGCTGCGCGACCGCCAGCGTTTTTCCCGTCGCATTCACGGCGCGAAGAAGGTGAAAAATCCTGAATCCCAGCAGGCCGTCTTTGACGCGCTGGCCCAGGAAATTGACGCAGCGGCCGGTAAGGTTCTGCTGCGCGAAGCGGCGCGCCCGAAGATCACCTATCCAGAAAACCTGCCCGTCAGCCAGAAAAAACAAGACATTCTTGAGGCCATTCGTGATAACCAGGTCGTGATTGTCGCGGGGGAAACGGGCTCGGGTAAAACAACACAGCTGCCAAAAATCTGTATGGAGCTTGGGCGCGGCATAAAAGGGCTAATCGGGCATACGCAGCCTCGTCGTCTGGCAGCGCGTACCGTAGCCAACCGTATCGCGGAAGAGCTGCAAACCGAGCCGGGCGGCGCGGTCGGCTATAAGGTACGCTTTACCGATCACGTCGGTGAAAATACCCTGGTCAAGCTGATGACCGACGGTATTCTGCTGGCTGAAATTCAGCAGGATCGCCTGCTGATGCAGTACGACACCATCATTATCGATGAGGCGCACGAGCGTAGTCTTAACATCGATTTCCTGCTCGGCTACCTGCGTGAGCTTCTGCCGCGTCGCCCCGATCTGAAAATTATTATTACCTCGGCGACCATCGATCCGGAACGCTTCTCGCGCCATTTTAACCACGCGCCGATTATTGAAGTTTCCGGCCGTACTTACCCGGTGGAAGTGCGCTATCGCCCGATTGTTGAGGACGCAGACGACACCGATCGCGATCAGCTGCAGGCTATCTTTGACGCCGTGGATGAGCTGGGTCGCGAAAGCGCAGGGGACATCCTGATCTTTATGAGCGGCGAGCGGGAAATTCGCGATACCGCCGATGCGCTCAATAAACTGAATCTGCCGCATACCGAAGTGCTTCCTTTATATGCCCGCCTGTCGAACAGCGAGCAAAACCGCGTGTTCCAGTCCCATGCCGGGCGGCGCATCGTGCTGGCAACCAACGTGGCGGAAACCTCGCTAACCGTGCCGGGCATTAAATACGTTATCGATCCGGGTACGGCGCGCATCAGCCGCTACAGCTATCGCACCAAAGTCCAGCGCCTGCCGATTGAGCCGGTTTCCCAGGCTTCGGCCAACCAGCGTAAAGGCCGCTGCGGACGCGTATCCGAAGGGATCTGTATCCGGCTCTATTCCGAGGATGACTTCCTGTCGCGCCCGGAATTTACCGACCCGGAAATCCTGCGCACCAACCTGGCATCCGTTATTTTGCAGATGACCGCGCTGGGCCTGGGCGATATCGCCGCGTTCCCGTTTGTGGAGGCGCCGGATAAACGCAACATTCAGGACGGCGTGCGTCTGCTTGAAGAGCTGGGCGCGATTACCAGCGAGGAAGATCATAGCGTCTATAAACTTACACCTTCCGGTCGTCAGCTTTCCCAACTGCCGGTTGACCCACGTCTGGCGCGCATGGTGCTTGAAGCGCAGAAGTTTGGCTGCGTGCGCGAGGTGATGATTATCACCTCCGCGCTTTCCATTCAGGACCCGCGTGAGCGCCCGATGGATAAGCAGCAGGCGTCCGACGAAAAACACCGCCGCTTCCATGACAAAGAGTCCGACTTCCTTGCCTACGTGAACCTGTGGAATTATCTCGGCGAGCAGCAAAAAGCGCTGTCGTCTAACCAGTTCCGCCGCCTGTGCAAAACGGATTATCTCAACTACCTGCGCGTGCGCGAATGGCAGGATATCTACACCCAACTGCGCCAGGTGGTCAAAGAGCTTGGCCTGCCGATCAACAGCGAGCCGTCGGACTTCCGCTCGGTGCACTGCGCGCTGCTCACCGGTTTGCTTTCCCATATCGGCCAGAAAGATGCCGATAAGCAAGAATACACCGGCGCACGTAACGCTCGTTTTTCCATCTTCCCGGGCTCCGGCTTATTCAAAAAGCCGCCAAAGTGGACGATGGTTGCCGAACTGGTGGAAACCAGCCGCCTGTGGGGCCGTATTGCCGCGCGTATCGATCCGGAATGGGTCGAGCCGCTGGCGCAGCACCTGCTTAAGCGTTCATACAGTGAACCTCACTGGGAGAAGTCGCAGGGTGCGGTAATGGCTACCGAAAAAGTTACGCTTTACGGCTTGCCGATTGTGGCCGCACGCAGCGTAAATTACAGCCAGATTGACCCGGCCCTGTCCCGCGAGCTGTTTATCCGCCACGCGCTGGTTGAAGGCGACTGGCAGACGCGTCACGCCTTCTTCCGCGAAAACCTCAGGCTGCGCAACGAAGTGGAAGAGCTGGAGCACAAATCCCGCCGCCGCGACATCCTTGTGGATGACGACACGCTGTTTGAGTTTTACGACCAACGCATCGCCCACAATGTGATTTCCGCCCGCCATTTCGATAGCTGGTGGAAGAAAGTCAGCAAAGAGACGCCGGACCTGCTCAATTTTGAAAAGAGCATGCTGATAAAAGAGGGCGCGGAGCAGGTCAGCAAGCTGGACTACCCGAACTTCTGGCATCAGGGCAACCTCAAGCTGCGTCTGACCTATCAGTTCGAACCGGGTACCGATGCCGATGGCGTAACGGTACATATTCCGCTGCCGCTGTTAAACCAGGTGGAAGACGCTGGATTTGAATGGCAAATTCCGGGTGTGCGCCGGGAACTGGTTATTGCGTTGATCAAATCTCTGCCGAAACCGGTACGCCGTAATTTTGTCCCTGCGCCAAACTATGCCGAAGCGTTTTTAGGCCGCTCCACGCCGTTTGAGCTGCCGCTGCTCGACAGCCTTGAGCGTGAATTCCGCCGTATGGCGGGCGTGACGATTGACCGGGAGGAGTGGCACTGGGAGCAGGTGCCCGATCACCTGAAAATGACCTTCCGCGTGGTGGACGAGCACAACAAAAAGCTCAAAGAGGGCAAAGATCTCAGCGAGCTGAAAGGCGGCCTGAAGGACAAAGTTCAGCAGACGCTCTCTGCCGTCGCCGATGATGGCATTGAGCAAAGCGGGTTGCATATCTGGAGCTTCGGCAGCTTGCCGGAAAGCTATGAGCAAAAGCGCGGCAACTACCGCATGAAGGCGTTCCCGGCGCTGGTGGATGAAAAAGAGAGCGTGGCGATCAAACTCTTTGATAACCCGCTTGAACAGCAGCAGGCGATGTGGCGCGGTTTACGTCGCCTGCTGCTGCTAAACATCCCTTCGCCGATCAAATATCTGCATGAAAAGCTGCCGAACAAAGCCAAGCTGGGCCTGTACTTCAACCCGTACGGCAAAGTGCTGGACTTGATTGACGACTGTATTTCCTGTGGCGTTGACAAGCTGATTGCCCAGGTTGGCGGCCCGGTGTGGACGGAAGAAGGATTTGCCGTGCTGCACGAGAAAGTACGCGCGGAGCTGAACGACACCGTGGTGGAGATTGCGAAGCAGGTCGAACAGATCCTTACCGCTGTTTTCAATATCAATAAGCGGTTGAAAGGGCGTGTGGATATGACCATGGCGCTTGGCCTGTCGGATGTGAAAGCGCAGATGAGCGGCCTGGTGTACCGCGGCTTTGTTACCGGCAACGGCTACAAACGCCTTGGCGATACGCTGCGCTATTTGCAGGCGATTGAAAAACGCCTGGAGAAAATGGCTATCGATCCGCATCGCGATCGCGTGCAGATGCTGAAGGTAGAGCAGGTGCAGCAGGCCTGGCAGCAATGGCTGAACAAGCTGCCGCCGAAACGGCGTGAAGATGAGGATGTGCAGGAGATCCGCTGGATGATTGAAGAGCTGCGCGTCAGCTTTTTCGCCCAGCAGTTAGGTACGCCATACCCCATTTCCGACAAGCGTATTTTGCAGGCGATGGATCAGATTACAGCATAAAAGGGTGGCTTCTGGCGGTCGGGTAAGCCTCAGCGCCACCCGATTTCTGCTCCACCTTTCGTAATATCTCTCCCGGTACCATACTCCTGAGGCGGTTAATTTTTAACCGCTTCTAATCCGGAGTACCTCCATGAATCGTTTATCTGACAAAGTTGCGATTGTTACGGGCGCCAGCTCGGGTATTGGTTATGCCACGGCGAAGTTATTTGCGGCAGAAGGTGCAAAAGTGGTGGTCGGGGCCAGGCGAGAAGCCGAGCTTGCCAGACTGGTTGATGAAATAAAGGCGGCTGGCGGAGAGGCGGTAGCGCTCAGCGGTGACGTGAGTGATGAAGCTTATGCCAAAGCTCTAATAGCAAAAGCCGTGGAAACCTGGGGCAGGCTGGATGTGGCCTTTAATAACGCGGGCACGCTTGGGGAAGCGGGGCCAAGCACCGCAGTTTCTGCCGAAGGGTTTGCCAGTACGGTTGCGGTTAACCTGACCGGCGCATTTCTGGGGGCAAAACACCAGATTGCGGAAATGATCAAACACGGCGGTGGCTCGGTGATTTTCACCTCAACGCTCGTCGGCTACACCATAGCCTTTCCACAGCTGGCTGCTTATGCGGCCAGCAAGGCCGGACTGATTGGCTTGACCCAGGCACTGGCCACCGAGTTTGGCCCGCAGAACATTCGCGTAAATTCAATTTTACCAGGCGCGGTGGAAACGGATATGTACCGCGAGGCGAACACAACCGAGGAGTCAAAGTCAGCGCTTGCGAATATGCATGCGCTGAAGCGGGCAGGCAAGCCAGAAGAGATCGCCTTTGCCGCGCTGTGGCTGGCATCGGATGAATCTTCGTTCGTGACGGGCACCGCGTCTCTGGTAGACGGCGGCGCGTCAATTAATGGCGGCTAGCTGTTCACCCGCGCAAGCGTAAAACCATCCCAGCCTTTACTGCCGACCGTTTGTAGCGCGGTGACGGTAAGGCGGGGATTTTCACCCAGCAGCTCGATGAACTTTCGCACGCCCTGCACCCGAAGATCGTTACTTTGCGGATCTGTCACTGCACCGTCACGCACTACGTTATCGCCAATAATTAACGTACCGGGCCGTGAATATTTCAGCGCCCATTGCAGATAAACCGGATTGCTGGGCTTATCGGCATCGATAAAGATCAAATCAAAAGGGGCCTGACTTGCCAGCTGCGGTAAGCTTTCAATGGCCGGGCCGGTATAAAGCTCAATGACCTCTGCAAGTTCAGCCAGCTGAATGTTCTGCATCGCGATTTCGGCATGGTGCGGATCCGCTTCCAGCGTCACCAGTTTACCGCCTGCAGGCAATGCCCTCGCCATCCACACCGAGCTGTATGCACCAAGCGTGCCAATCTCAAGAATGTTTTTAGCGCCGGTTATTTGCACCAGCAACTGGAGAAATCTTCCCTGATTTGGGGCTACGTCATGAGCAGGAAGGCCCGCGGTAGTGTTATTGGCGAGGATCTTCTCGAAAACAGGATCGTTTGGGATCAGGGTACGAACAAGGTAATCATCAACGTCTGTCCATTGCTGCTGCATTGCATCACTCCTAACCAGAACAAGGGTGGACAGCGCTGGCGCTTATCCACCTTACAAACCTCTTAAAGAGGGCTTTATGCTTATTTAGCCGCCAGCAAACACAGCTTCAGCGCCACGTTATAAGAAGCCTCGAACGACTTCAGCGGCAGAAACTCAAACCGTGAATGGAAATTATGCGCGCCGGTAAAGAAGTTCGGCGTTAATAACCCTTTTGCGGAAAGCGCAGCCCCGTCGGTACCGCCGCGCATCGGAATCACTTTCGGCTCAATGTTTAGCTCATCGAGTGCGGCAAATATCAAATCAATTGCCCGGCGATCGTCGGTAATGGCGTTGCTGATGTTGCTGTAGGTATCGCTGATGTGATATTCCACGCGCGCCGTCGGGTGCTGCGCGGCAATTTTCTGCGCAACTTCACCAATCTGCTTTTTACGGCGCTCAAAGTTAGCCAGATCAAAGTCGCGGATATTGGCTTTCAGCACCGCCTCGCTCTGGGAGGCCTGCATGCCGTTAAACCAGATGTAGCCTTCTCGTCCTTCGGTGTGCTCCGGCGTTTGCTGGCGGTCGAAATGGCTGATGTAATCCATCGCCATCAGCAGCGGATTAACCAGCACGCCTTTGGCGGACATTGGGTGGCTGGTCACGCCGGTAAAGCGCAGCTCGGCGTGGGCGGCGTTGAAGTTTTCATACACCACTTCGCCTAATTCACAGCAGTCGATAGTCCAGGCAAAATCAACGTCGAAACGCGCCAGGTCTAACGCCTTCGCGCCGCACAGGCCAATCTCTTCGTCCGGTACAAACGCCACCACAATATCGCCATGCTTATGCTCTGGGGTGAGGTTTTCCAGCAGAGTCATCACCACCGTCACCGCCGCTTTATTATCCGCGCCCAGCACGCTTGTCCCGTCGCTGAAGACAATTTCCTCACCCGGATAGGCGTTAATTTCCGGATGTTCAGAAGTACGCAACCAGATATCTTTTTCTGCATTCAGGCATAAATCCTCGCCGGTAAAACGCAAAATTTGCGGATGGATATCCGGCGACAGGCCTACGTCGACGGTATCGATATGCGTGATAAATCCTATCCGCGGCGCGCCCGACACGTTGCCTTTTTTTACCGCCGTAACGGTCGCGTGCTCGTCAATAAGCACATCCTGCAGGCCGAGCTCGCGCAGTTCCGCAGCCAGCATTTTCGCCATTTCATGCTGGCCTGGCGTGCTTGGCAGCGCGTTAACACGAGGGTCGCTCTGGCTGGTGACGGCCAGGTAGCGGAAGAAACGTTGGGTGAGCTGCGAGGAGAGCGGCGAGAGCATATTGTTTCCTTATTGTTCGATGTTGTTTGTTGGTGATGTAAATTTAATGTTATTTATTAGGACGCTTAGTACAAGCTTTATTCGTTCAGGGGCAGGATAACCAACAGGAAGATAGCGATGAAAATAAAAATGACCGCGCTTGCGCTGGCCGTAGCCGCAATCTCAGTTAGCTCAGGTGCCGCAGCAAAAACGCTGGTTTATTGTTCTGAGGGCTCTCCGGAGAACTTTAATCCGCAGTTATATACCTCTGGTACCAGCGTCGATGCCAGTGCAGTGCCGGTTTATAACCGGCTGGTGGATTTCAAAGTCGGCACCACCGACCTGCAGCCGAGCCTTGCGGAGAGCTGGGACGTCAGCGAAGACGGCAAGGTTTACACTTTTCATCTGCGCAAAGGGGTGAAGTTTCAGAGCAACAAATACTTCAAACCGACGCGCGACTTTAACGCCGATGACGTGATCTTCTCGTTTATGCGGCAGAAAGATGCAAAACACCCTTACCACAACGTTTCCAACGGTAACTACTCCAACTTCGAAAGCCTTGAGTTCGGCAAGCTGATAACCGCTATCGACAAGGTGGATGACAATACGGTGCGCTTCACGCTGGCCCATCCGGAAGCGCCGTTTATCGCCGATTTAGGCTGGTACTTCGCATCCATTCTCTCAGCCGAGTATGCCGATGCGATGCTGAAAGCAGGCACGCCTGAGCGCGTGGATATGAACCCGATCGGCACCGGGCCGTTTGAACTGAAGCAGTATCAAAAAGATTCGCGCATCCTGTTTACCGCCTTCCCGGACTACTGGCAGGGCAAAGCGAAGCTCGATCGCCTGATTTTCTCCATTACGCCTGATGCTTCGGTACGCTACGCCAAGCTTGAGAAAAACGAATGCCAGGTAATGCCGTTCCCGAATCCGGCGGATCTGCCGCGCATGAAGGAAAACAAAGATATCACCCTGATGCAAAAAGCGGGGCTGAACACCGGTTTTCTGGCGTTTAATACCCAGAAGGCGCCGTTGGATAATGTGAAAGTGCGTCAGGCGCTGGCGCTGGCTATCAATAAACCGGCGATTATCGAGGCGGTTTTCCAGGGTAGCGGTACGGCGGCGAAAAATCTGCTGCCGCCGGGCGTGTGGAGCGCGGACGAGCAGCTAAAAGATTATGATTACGACCCGGAGAAAGCCAAAGCGCTGCTCAGGGAGGCAGGATTCGCTAAGGGTATGAGCATCGATCTGTGGGCAATGCCGGTTCAGCGCCCCTATAACCCGAACGCCAAACGTATGGCGGAGATGATCCAGGCCGACTGGGCAAAAGTGGGCGTGAAGGCGAAAGTGGTGACCTATGAATGGGGCGAGTACCTTAAACGCGTGAAGAGCGGCGATCATCAGGCTGCCCTGATGGGCTGGACAACGGCAACCGGCGATCCGGATAACTTCTTCGGCCCGCTGTTTACCTGTACCGCCGCGAATGGCGGTTCTAACTCGTCGAAGTGGTGCTACCAGCCGTTTGATAAGCTGATTCTGCAGGCTCGGGCTGAGGCTAATCACGATAAGCGCGTGGCGCTTTATAAGGAGGCGCAGCAGATGATGCACGACCAGATGCCTGCGGTGATGATTGCGCACTCAACGATTTTCGAACCGGTGCGTAAAGAGGTGACCGGCTATGAAATTGACCCGTTTGGGAAGCACATTTTTTATCAGGTTGATGTGAAGTAGTATTTTCCTGAAGATAAAAAAGCCCTGCCGTGTAAAACGACAGGGCTTTTTCATAGCAGAGATTAAATTGGGCTGCGCTGCGTTACGGCCTCAACCTCAGTCTCCTGCGGCGCCTGGTTTGCCCGTTCCTCGCGATATTTCAGGTTATCCCAGATGCGGAAGAAGGGGTAATACATCACCAGCGAAATCCCTAAGTTAACAATCTGCAATACCGACCCGGAAATATGTCCACCCGTCGCAAGGTAACCGCTGACAACAATCGGCGTGGTAAACGGCAGCGCAATACCTGCAGGTTTAGCCACAAGTCCCGTGGTCATAGCGATGTAAGAAACAATAACCAGCACCACCGGCGTGAGGATAAACGGCACCACCAGATACGGGTTCATCACAATGGGGATGCCAAACACCATCGGCTCGCTGATGTTAAACAGGCTGCCCGGCGCTGCGATTTTCCCCAGCTGTTTCATCTGGGCGCTACGGCTGCGGATCAGCATGAAGATCACCAGTCCCAGCAGGGCGCCGGTGCCCCCAGGCGCAATCCACAGGTCATAAAACTGCTGGGTGATGATATGCGGAATAGGCAGACCGTTCTGAAACGCTTCGAGGTTTTCCGCCATATTGCTCAGCCAGACCGGACGGATAAAGACCAGCACGATAGTGTCGCCGTGCAGGCCCAGCATCCACAGAATGCCAATCAGCAGCACCGAGATAATCATGCCAGGCAGGGAGCCGCCAACGTGGCTCATCGGGATGCCCACCAGGTCGGTTATCAGGGTATTGATATCACCAAACGGCGTCGCCTCCACCAACAGGCGCAGAGCCAGCACGACCGCCAGCACACAGAACCCAGGAATCAAGGCGAGGAAAGATTTTGCCACCGCAGGCGGCACGCCTTCCGGCATGCGAATAACCAGGTTGCGGTTATTGATAAAACGATAAATTTCAGTGGAAAGCAGGGCGATAAGAATCGCAACAAACAGGCCCTGGCTACCTATCTGGCCCATTGGCAGCACGCCCTTTACCAGCTGAGCCGTGGAGGCCGTAGTGGAGGTGAACATAATATGCTGAGGGATAGTCATGATAAACGCCACCAGCGAGACGGCACCGGCGGTTAGCGGATCGATAGTACGATATTTCTCCGCCAGGCGATAAGCGATACCGAAGGCGGAAATAATCGCCATGATGTCGTAGGTGGCTTTTACCGGATACAGCACTTTCTCCTGCCATGCAGGGCCGAACAGATCGCTCATCATCTGCGCGTAACCGGGCACCGGCAAATAAGCGAAGATAAGGAAAAATGAGCCGATCAGCATAAACGGCATATTAAGAATGATACCGTCACGCACGGATAACACATGCTTTTGCCCGGCTATTTTCAGCGCCCCAGGCAGCACGTACTTTTCAATAATGGATTTGTTGACTGACACAGACACCCCCTGCCCGGGGCAGAATCTGCCGCCCGGGTATAATCGTTTTTTGTTATTTCCGCCCGTGCAGACGGGCGTGCGCCAGAATGGCGGCTAGCCGTTAAACTGCGGCAACCACGCTTTGTTAATGCTGAGTACTTCCTCGACCAGCGACGAGGCCAGATTCACATCCGCTACCAGCGGATTGGCCACCAGCGCGAGCAGGGCTTTATGTTTATCGCCATGGACCGCCGCTTCAATCGTCAGGCGTTCGAAATCTTTTACCTGCTGCGTCAGGCCGTTCATCAGCGGCGGCAGCTTGCCGAAAGCCAGAGGATGCGCGCCAAGCGCGTCGATCAGGCAGTTCGTTTCTATCACCGCATCGTCCGCTAGCCCCTGGATAGCGCCATTGTTAGTGGTATTGACGACCATTTCAACGCCGAGGTTGTTATGCAGGGCATTAATAAGCTCAACCGCGACCTCTGAATAGAAAGATCCGCCGCGCTGGCTGAGTTCTTCCGGTTTTTTATCCAGATTCGGATCGGCATAAAGCTTAAATAAAGCCTCTTCTACCTTCATGACCTGCTCTGCACGCGTTCCTTTGTTGCCCGCGTCGGCCAGCTCGTCTTCAAGCATGGTACGGGTTTGCCAGAAATAACGGTGATAAGGGCAGGGAATAGCACGCAACGCGCGCAGCAGATCTGCCGGCCAGGGAACG
Organism: Buttiauxella sp.; assembly: GCA_032051265.1. Lineage (GTDB taxonomy): Bacteria > Pseudomonadota > Gammaproteobacteria > Enterobacterales > Enterobacteriaceae > Dryocola. The sequence continues at coordinate 334,540 of DAMBYU010000002.1, read as the reverse complement.
GCTTTAATGTTATTCATCGAAAGCTGTTCGCCGTCGCAGAGCATCTCAAGCACTTCGTCGATGGCGTCGCGGCCATCGGCCAGCACTTTATGCACCCAAACCATATGGTTCAGACCCGCGAAGCGCAGGGTAACGGACGAGTGCGGTAATTTCAGCATGTCGGCAATGGTGTGGTGCATGGTCACCGGCACGTTACACAGCCCGATGATTTTCGCCTTGCTGTAGCGCGAAACCGCTTCCGTGACGATACCGGCTGGATTGGTAAAATTGATAATCCATGCGTCCGGTGCCAGGCGTTCCACGCGACGTGCGATATCCAGCATCACCGGAATGGTGCGCAACGCTTTGGCAAAACCGCCAACGCCGGTGGTCTCCTGGCCCAGCAGCCTGTGGCTTAAACCAAGCCGTTCGTCAGCCGCGCGGGCGGGAAGCTGCCCCACGCGTAGCTGAGTTAATACGAAGCTCGAACCCTTGATTGCCTGGTCCGCATCAAAATGCACGGACACTTTCACCGCTTCCAGCCCGTTTCGGTCCAGCATGCGGCGCGCAAGAGCGGCAATAATTTCTACTTTTTGGCGCCCGGCTTCAACGTCAACAAGCGCCAGTTCCGCCATTGGCAGCGAAGCATGGCGCTCGATCAGACCTTCTATCAGTTCCGGGGTGTAGCTGCTTCCCCCGCCAACAACGGTAATTTTCATGGTGTTCTCCGTTCGCTTCAGGCCATCAGTGCGAGGGCTTTATCCAGCACGCGATCGCCGCGCATGGTGCCGTAATCCATCATGTCGATAACCGCTACAGGTTTACCAAGCGGCGCGGAGAGTTCGCTCAGACGTTGCAGTTCAAACTGTACCTGCGGGCCGAGCAGCACCACATCGGCACGGCCGAGCTGGCTTTCAATTTCCGCAACCGGATAAGCATCGATTTCAACTTCCAGAGCGCGCTTTGCTGCTTCCGCTCGCATTTTTTGCACTAACATACTGGTGGACATCCCCGCCGCGCAGCACAACATAATCTTTTTCATCACAACTCCTTTCCCCTTTGAAAACATATTTCATACATTAGCCGTTTTAAGCAGCATGTATGAAAATTATTTTCATGAGTGTGATCGCGGTTGGATTATCAGCAAAGGCTATGTAGCGCGTGAAAAAAATAACTTACGAAAGAAAAATGAAATTTAAGACGCGATTAACGGAAAGAGATACCGGAGAAAAGAGCCGCAATTGAAAAATAATTTCAATCATCTATGATGAATTTAACGAGCCGTTGCTGCCGATGTGAGGAATTAATCTGTTATGGATATCGTTTATCAACTGGTACAGGGAATGTCCGGCCTGCCTGCGCAGGAATCCCGTCTGGCACGTTTTTTCCTGGAAAATTTTGCGCATATTCCCGAGTCAACGATGGAGGAGCTGGCGTCTCAGGCTGGGGTCAGCCCGGCCACGCTCCATCATTTTGCCCGCAGTATTGGTTGTGACGATCTCAACGATTTCCTTGGTCAGGTGCGTAACCAGCAGCAGGAGAAACCGGTATTCTTCGGCGGATCGCAAACAACGTTACTGGGCGATGCGGCCTGGGTTGAACCTGAGGCGCTGCAAAAGCTGGCGGCGCACGCGGGCGTCGGCAATGAAATTCTGCAGCGATTCGCTCACTCAACCGGACGCGAAAGCAGCGGCGATATTCTCAGTCAGATTCGCACGCGCCTGAATGATTTCAGCCAGCAGGAATCTCGTGTTGCGCAAGCCATTCTTGCCGATGTGAGTTTTGCCGCTTCCGCGACTATCGATCAGCTGGCAACGGCGGCAGGAGTGAGTCCTGCAACTATTACCCGCTTTGCGCGAGCAGCCGGCTGCGAGGATATCCGTGATTTACGCATGAAACTTGCGCAGTCCAGTACTCCTGCACAAGAGGGTCATATGCCGCATACCTGGCGGGAGCGACTTAATAGCGTGCATAACATGCTGGCTGCGCAACTGAGTGCTCTGTCGCCTTCGGCAATTGAAAGCGCTGTCGCCACATTGCAACAGGCGAAAGCTGTTCATATATTTAGCGCCAGCGCGGCAGATAAACCTTTTGCCAGCCTGCTGCAGTACCGCTTGCTGACACAGGGCTATCCGGCAAATTTGTGTCAGGATACGGCGTTGATGAGTATTACGGCCTCCATGCTCGCTAAGGGCCAGGCGTTGCTCATTTTTGCGGGTGCGGCCCCGGATAATGCTTTGACCGCTGCGGCGCACCAGGCCAGAAGGCAGGGTGCGCAGGTAATTATTATTGCCCAGGAAAAACCAACGTTAATGCATTCCCAGGATATTTTTCTGCCCTTACAGGGCCCTCGGTACGGCTCCCTGATAATCGTCGATTTACTGTGCGACGGGCTGGTTTCATGCAAGGAATAATAGTTACTCTGCTAATAGCACAAAATAATGTGCGCTGTGTCTGAATAGTGTCCGACAGCACTTTCACTCCATAAATTTAGCGGGTTAACAGCTATAATTTAACAGCTTATACGTACATCACATGGACCAAGAAATGAGAACCATCCTCTGTTTCAAAGCAGCTTGTCTGGTCGGCTTGCTGGCACTTGCTGGTTGTTCTTCTTCGGTGACGGCCCCCGAAAAATATTCTGGCTTTTTGAAAGATTATTCAGGGCTTAAAGAAGTGACCACGCCGAGCGGTAAAACCGTCATGCGTTGGGTTGATCCAAACTATGACAGCAACAATTACGACAGCCTGGTCTTTAACCCGGTAACTTACTATCCGCAGCCAAAGCCAACCACGCAGATTGGCGAAAAAGCGCTGGCGCAGATCCTGAATTATACAAATACGCAATTGAAAGCCGCTGCGGCGGAACGTAAGCCGCTGGTAACCAGGCCGGGTCCCCGTAGCCTGATCTTCCGCGGGGCGATAACCGGCGTGGACAGCAGCAACGAAGGCTTACAGTTCTACGAAGTCGTTCCTATCGCGCTGGTTGTTGCCGGTACCCAGGTAGCGACTGGTCATCGCACTATGAATACCAACCTCTATTTTGAGGCGGAAATTATCGATGCGGCGACCAATAAACCTGTAATACGAGTGGTACGTAAAGGGGCCGGGAAAGACATCAGAAACGAAGGCACCAAATTAACGCTCGATACGCTAAAACAGGTTGTAGATGATATGGCAACCGATGCTTCAATGTTTGACGTTAAAAAAGCGCAGCAGTAATACAGCAGTTAACCAGGGAGCCACGGCTCCCTTTTTATCGCGCAGTGTTTACGTTGTACGTTTTCGCCAGATTATCGTTTTGAGCATGCCGGGTTTTGAAAACATCACCAGGTTGCCGACCAGGATCATCGCCAGACCTATTACCGCGTTGCTGTGCCAGATATAACCTTCGTAGGCCGTTGAAAGGCTTAACGCCACCAGCGGGAAAAGTAACGTGCTGTAGGCCGCCTGGCTTGCGCCGATACGTCCAACCAGCGTGAAATAGGCGCCAAAGGCGATGACCGATCCGAATATCGCCAGGTAGAAGAGCGAACCGAGGTAGCGGACGGTCAACTCCGGCATAAACGAGTCCCCGCGAATCAGGGCAATAACGCCCATGATCGCCGTACCATAGAGCATGGCCCAGGTATTGGTCGACAGGATTTCCAGCCCACGGCGCTGATGACGAGCGCTGATCATATTGCCAAGTGAGAAACCGAACGTCCCCAGCGCGCTAAGGCCAATCCCCAATAATAATTCCGGTGCCAACCGCGTTGCGATCAAATCGTGCCAGAACAGCGCGACAACGCCGGCAATGCCGAGCGCTGCGGCGGGCAGCAGGTTAGCGTGCGGGCGCTGGCGGAAAAACAGCATGCTGTTAAAGGCGTTAAACAGTACGGCCATAGAGAAAATGACTGATTCAAGACCCGAACTTATGTAAGCCGCGGCATGATAAAAGCAGTAAAAGTTAAAGCCAAATACACATGCGCCCTGCAGCAGGCAGAACAGATGATCGCGCAGGCTAAGACGGCGCAACCGCCCCAGCGCGAGCAGCACCACAAGCATCACCACCGCCGCCACGGCAAAACGCCAGAAAATTGAAACGGGTACTGAAACCACGCCCTGCTGCATATAAATGGCAAGCCAGGTTGTTCCCCAGATCGCCACCACCAGAATATAAAGTACCGCGTTCATCTTGTTATCTCACTGTCGGACAGAAGCGACAGTTTGCAGCTAACCCTCAACGCTCGCTTTCACCGTCTTGCGCCACTTGCATAATCTTGCGCATTTTTTTGATTCTCCAGGCTTAATGGCTGGTAACCCGGAGCGGGCCTACATACACTAACGTTCTGTTCCCTAAGCGCCAGGCAACTATGACTCAGTCATATCATGCTTTTGAAAATCTTCGTAAGCACAACGCTCGTCTGAATGACAGCGTGCAGCTTGGCTCGGGTATTCAACTGGCGGCCTGGTCAAATCAGAACGATCGCGTCACGCAGCTTAGCGATCACCACACGCTTAGCCTCTATATCAACAACGGATACGAAACCTACCAGAAAACGTCGCAAGGCTGGAAAAACGGCGGCGGCCCGGACAGGTTTTGCCTGATGCCGCAGGAGAGCGAAACAACCTGGGATATCCGTAACGATTTCTCGTTTGTGCACCTGTACTGTACGGATGCGCACCTGCGCCATATCGCCGAGCAGGTCTGGGACCGCAGCCCGGCAAGCCTGCAAATAGATGAAAAAATCTTTGCCGACGATGCGCGTATCACGCAGCTTTATCGCCACTTTTTGCTGAGCAGCAGCTGGCAGCAGAGCGCGAATCATATGACGTTAAGCACCGCCTCGACGTTGCTGCTTACCCATCTGGTGCAAAACTACAGCAGCGTGCAGTGGCGTTTACCTGTGGTGCGTGGCGGGCTGGCTCCGGTAGTGCTGCGCAATATTCAGGCTTACATCGAACAGCATCTTCGTGACCCATTAACGCTGGCCGAACTGGCGCTTGAGGCAGGGTTGAGCGAATTTCATTTCGCGCGAATGTTTAAACAATCTACTCAACAGGCCCCGCATCAGTACGTGATGCAGCGGCGTATGGCAAGGGCGGAAACGCTTGTGCGCCATAGCCTGCTGTCGTTAACGGATATCGCCATGGCCTGCGGCTTTAGCTCCGCCAGCCATTTCAGCAACCGTTTTAAAGCCACTCTCGGCGTAACGCCTTCGCAGCTACGCTCGGCGGCTCAGTGAGAATATGCCGTAGCAAAAGCCACCCGCAATCAATCCCCAGAAAGCAGAACCTGTTCCCGCAAGGGTAAGCCCTGATGCGGTGACCAGAAAAGTTACGATCGCCGCATCGCGTTCCCGCTCATGGCTTAGCGCCTGGTACAAACTGCCCGCGATAGTGCTCAGCAAGGCAAGCCCGGCGAGGGTGTGGATAAAGGCCAGAGGCAGGGCGGTCAGCAACGCTGAAATCGATCCGCCAAATATGCCGGCCAGCAGATAAAACACGCCAGCCGCGGCGGCGGCAAGCCAACGTTTAGCAGGCTCCGGATGCGCTTCAGCTCCCTGGCAAATAGCCGCGGTAATGGCCGCAATACAAATGGAAAATACGCCAAATGGCGCGAGTAACAGGGCAATAACCGCAGTAACTACCATCAGCGGCGATACCGGAACGTTATAACCGGAGGCTTTAAGCGTCGCCACGCCGGGGGCATTTTGCGATGTCATAGTGACAAGAAAAAACGGCAGGCCGATGCTCAGTAAACTGCTAAGGGAAAAATGCGGTACGGTGAACTCTGGCATCACGACGCCTACCGGTACGCCTTCGGGTTTAAACTCACCGGTCGCAAGGCAAATTACCAGGCCTGCTACCAGAGCCACAACTACCGCGTAGCGCGGGGCGCAGGCTTTGGCCAGCAGCCAGCTAATGAGCATTGATCCGCACAATAAAAAGTGGTCCTGTAACGACGTGAAGGTATCCAGTCCAAAGCGCAGCAGGATCCCCGCCAGCATTGCCGCAGAGAGAGTGTGCGGAATAAGACGCATCAGGCGAGCGAATAGCCCGCTGGCACCGCAAACTAAAATGAGCGCTGAGGCAAAGATAAATACGCCAACGGCTTCGTTTAATGTACTGCCATGCAAACTGGTGGCCAGCAGGGCCGCACCGGGCGTGGACCAGGCGGTAAGAACAGGGGCGCGGTACCACAGCGTCAGCACAAGGGTGCTGATCCCCATGCCGATGCCGAGCATTGTCAGCCAGCCTGCGATTTGCCGTGCATCGGCTCCGGCAGCATCCGCCGCCTGCCAGATAATGGCCGCTGAGCTGGCATAGCCCACCAGCACCGCAACAAATCCTGCAAGTACCGTGGGTAAAGGAACCGGAAAGGCGCGCATAAAAACCTCTTTGTGCGTTATAACGTCCGACGGACTATAGCATCGTGCGTTATAGCGTACAAGACGCTATACTCCGCCTGCTAAATAAGGAGAGAAAGATGGATATTGCCGCCCACTTAAGCGCGAAATTAAAAGCATTGCGCCAGGCGCGAGGCTGGAGCCTGTCGCTGGCCGCAGAAAAAACGGGCGTGTCAAAAGCGATGCTTGGCCAGATCGAACGCAACGAATCCAGTCCGACGGTGGCGACCCTATGGAAAATAGCCACCGGCCTGAACGTGCCGTTTTCGGTATTTATTGAGTCGGGCGAGCTGCCGGAGCGTCCGGTCTTCGATCCACAAAACAGCGATATGGTGGTAGTGCCGCTTTTTCCCTACGATGAGCACCTGCGCTTTGATCTTTTTTCCATCACGCTTGCGCCTGGGGCGTTAAGCGAGTCATCCCCGCATGATACCGGCGTGATTGAGCATGTAACGGTGATTAGCGGCGAGCTGGAAATGCAGATTAAGGGAAAGTGGCAGACGCTACGGGCGGGAGAAGGTTTGCGCTTTGCAGGGGATGAAGCGCATAGCTATCGCAACAGCGGCGATGCGCGGGTACATTTTCATTCTTTAATTCATTATGCGTAATTTTCCTCTTCCGGTGAGAGATCCCTTTATGAAAAGCCTCAACCTCAAAGCGGACTCTGTTTTTACCCGTCCTTTCTGACTACAATAGCCGCCTTTCGCCTACAAACAGAAAAACGACGAACTATGCGCCTGCACGCTAATCATCTTGAACTACTCAGTCCCGCCCGTGATACCGACATCGCCCGTGAAGCTATTTTGCACGGCGCAGATGCCGTGTATATCGGCGGCCCAGGCTTTGGCGCTCGCCATAACGCCGGTAACAGCCTGCGCGATCTTGCCGACCTGGTGCCTTTTGCTCATCGCTTCGGGGCTAAGATCTTTGTCACGCTGAACACTATCCTGCATGACAACGAGCTGGAGCCCGCGCGGCTGATGATTCACGATCTTTACCAGGCGGGCGTTGATGCGCTGATTGTCCAGGATATGGGCGTGCTGGAAATGGATTTGCCGCCGATTGAGCTGCATGCCAGCACCCAGTGCGATATCCGCAGCGTGGAAAAGGCGAAGTTCCTCTCAGACGTGGGTTTTTCGCAGATAGTTCTGGCTCGCGAGCTGAACCTGGAGCAGATTCGCGCCATTCATCAGGACGTTGACGCGACGATAGAATTCTTTATTCACGGCGCGCTATGCGTGGCCTATTCCGGCCAGTGCAATATCTCCCACGCCCAGACGGGGCGCAGCGCAAACCGTGGCGATTGTTCTCAGGCCTGCCGTTTGCCGTATACCCTGAAAGACGATCGGGGCCGCGTTGTCGCCTTCGAAAAACACCTGCTGTCGATGAAAGATAACGACCAGAGCGCGAACCTTGCGGCGCTGGTGGATGCTGGCGTGCGCTCCTTCAAAATCGAAGGCCGTTATAAAGATATGAGCTATGTGAAAAACATCACCTCATATTATCGCCAACTGCTCGACGAGCTAATGGAGAACCGCACGGATCTGAAACGTGCCTCCGCTGGCGTGACTTCGCATTTCTTTATTCCTTCGCCGGATAAAACCTTCCATCGCGGCAGCACGGACTACTTCGTTAACGAACGCAAAATCGATATCGGCGCGTTTGATTCGCCGAAGTTTGTTGGCCTGCCGGTGGGCGAGGTGCTGAAGGTCGGCAAAGATCATCTGGACGTGGTTGTTGATGCCAATACGCTGACAAACGGCGATGGCCTGAACGTGCTTATCAAACGTGAAATCGTCGGTTTCCGCGCCAACACCGTTGAGAAAACCGGTAAAAATCAGTATCGCGTGTGGCCAAACGAGATGCCGGACACGCTGAAAAATGTGCGCCCGCACCACCCGCTTAACCGTAACCTCGACCATAACTGGCAGCAGGCGTTGCTGAAAACTTCAAGCGAACGCCGCGTAGCGGTGGATATGGAGCTGTCTGGTTGGGAAGAGCAGCTTGTCCTGACGCTGACGAGCGAAGAGGGTACAAGCGTAACGTGCACGCTCGAAGGCCAGTTTGCAGCCGCTAACAACCCGCAGAAAGCCTATGACAGCCTGCGCGATGGTCTTACGAAGCTGGGCCAGACTATGTACTCCGCCCGTGCGGTAAATCTCTCACTGCCTGCGCCGTTATTTGTGCCGAACGGTCAGCTTAACCAGTTGCGACGTGACGCCGTAGACGCTTTGACTGAAGCGCGTTTGCAGCAGTATCAGCGTGGCTCGCGTAAAGCGGTCTGCGTTCCGGCGCCGGTTTATCCGGAAGAGCATCTTACTTTCCTTGCAAACGTCTACAACCATAAAGCGCGCGAATTCTATCAGCGTTACGGCGTGAAGCTCATTGATGCCGCTTATGAAGCGCACGAAGAGAAGGGCGAAGTACCGGTGATGATCACCAAACACTGCCTGCGTTTTGCGTTTAACCTTTGCCCGAAACAGGCAAAAGGCAACATCAAAAGCTGGCGCGCCACGCCGATGCAGCTGGTCCACGGGGATGAAGTATTGACCCTGAAATTTGACTGCAGGCCATGCGAGATGCATGTGATTGGCAAAATGAAGAATCATATCCTCAAGATGCCGCTGCCCGGCAGCATCGTAGCGACAATCAGTCCGGACGAGCTGATGAAGACGCTGCCGAAAAAAGCCAAAAGCTAACTGCTCCTGTTAGCACGCCCTGCATCTGCAGGGCTAAAGCACCAGTCTTACAGACGCTCATCCTGATGAGCGTTTTTTTATGCCTTTTCAGCAATATATATATAAATAATCTATGAGTTTCGTCATCTGGCTTATCAAGCTGTGGGAAATTGGTAGGGCAAAAAAATTACCGTTACTTGTCGTGAACACTATCTAAAGTTTGCGCATGCACGGCGGTAATCCACTGCTTTGCCACGCGATCTAAGGCTCCTTAGATTGTTTCCCCACCCTGAAACCCAGGATAATAAGATGACTGTGATAAACCAACCAACCTGCAAATTGTTTACCGATACTGCACGTTTTACCCAGCTTTCGGGGTATTACGAAGAAGAACGCCGCACGGTATGGATGATGCTTCGCGCACAGCCACGCCCGTGCTTTAACCATGTGCTGATTGAAGAGATCATGAACATGAGTTATCTGGTACAACGCTCGGGATTTGTTGTCGATTTCTGGGTAACCGGCTCGCTGGTCCCCGGTATGTACAATACCGGCGGAGATCTGGGCTTTTTCGTTGAGACCATTAAGGAGGGGCGGCGCGAGGCGTTGCGAGCCTATGCGCGAGCCTGCGTGGATTGCGTTCACGCGGCTTCTCGTGGCTTTGACAGCGGCGCTATTAGCCTTGCGATGGTGGAGGGAAGCGCGTTAGGCGGCGGCTTTGAGGCAGCCCTGGCACACCATTTTGTGCTGGCGCAGCGCGATGTCCGCATGGGTTTTCCGGAAATAGCCTTTAACCTTTTCCCTGGCATGGGAGGATATTCGCTGGTCGCCCGACGCTCGGGAATGAAGCTCGCAGAGGAGTTGATTTATAAAGGAGAGTCGCACACCGCGGAATGGTACGAACAATATGGTCTTGTCGACCAGTTATTTGAACCGGATCAAGGGTATATGGCGACCCGTACCTTTATCGATACTCTCAAGCCTAAGCTGAATGGCGTCCGCGCCATGCTGCGCGCCCGGCAGCGCGTGCTGCAACTGCCGCGTGCGGAACTGATGGATATCACGGAAGACTGGGTGGATGCCGCGTTCAGCCTGCAGCCGAAGGATATCGCCTATATGGAAAGACTGGTGCAGCTGCAAAACCGCCATACCTCAACGGCCTTGCGTAAAGCGAGCTAGTGCCCCGTTCTCACCAGATAACGCTTTAGCCAACGCTCGAATACGGCAGCGGGCATAGGCTTGGCAAATAAGTATCCCTGCCGTTCGTTGACGCCGTTCTTGGTAAGGAAGGCGTCTTCTTTCTTGCTTTCCACCCCTTCTGCAATTACCTGTAAATTCAGCGCCTGCGCTACGGCGACAATCGCGCGCACCAGCGACTGCGAGACGGATTGCTTATGGATATCGCGTACAAACGCCTGGTCGAGCTTAATCGCATCGATAGGAAAGCGTGCCAGCTGTGAGAGCGATGAGTAACCCGTGCCAAAATCGTCCAGGTGAACCTGTGCCCCCAGCTTGCTGAACTGCTGGATAACGGACAGCGCCAGCTCTTCGTTTTCTATCAGGCAGCTTTCGGTAAGCTCGACGTCAATGGGGCAATATTCGAAATCTAAATCTTTAAGCGCCTGTTTCAGATCGCTAAAAATAGTTTGATCCGCCAGTTGCCGGGCAGAAACGTTCACCGCCACGCGCAGGTTGATGCCTTTATCGCGCCATTTCGCCACCTGCTGCACCACGCTTAGCATTACCCAACGGCCAAGCGGCACGATTAGCCCGGACTCTTCCGCATAGGAGATAAAATCCAGCGGTGGGATCAGGCCTCGCTCCGGAGACTGCCAACGTACCAGCGCCTCCAGACTGCGTACTTCGCCGCGCCAGGTTATTTTGGGCTGGTAATGGATAACCAGCTGATCGTTTTCCAGCGCCTTTCGCAGGTTGGTATCAAGCCACAAAAATTCAAAGACGCGCTGATTCATTTCCGGGGAAAAGACGCAGAATTTGCCGCGACCACTCTCTTTGGCGGTATACATGGCGGTATCCGCATTACGAATGACGCTTTCCCGATCTTCGCCATGTTGCGGGGCGAGAGAAATCCCCAGCGAACAACCGGAATAGACTTCAATTAAGCCAATGCGGAAGGGCTGTTTTAAGCGGGTGAGAATGCGGGAGGACATCGCCTCGAGCGCTGCCTGCGACGTGTCGGTTGCCGGCACGATAAACTCATCGCCGCCAAGCCTCGCCAGCACCTGGCCTTCTTCAAGACAGCTGAGGATAGCCAGCGAAACGGCCTGCAGAAGCTGGTCGCCGAACATGTGCCCATAGGCGTCATTCACTTTCTTGAAGTTATCAAGATCGAGATAGACAATGCCCACCTGGGTATCGCCGCGATTTTCTATGGCGGCGCTGATAAGGTCGTGGATGGCATTGCGATTTGGCAGACCGGTGATGGTGTCAGTGTTTGCCAGAACGCGCAGGCGTTCCTGGGCGCGGCGCTCTTCCGTGATATCGGTACCTGAACAAATCAGGTAGATTTCGTTTTTGCCGCTGCCGCTGTGGACAAATTTATTGCGGAACAAAAACAGACGCTGGCCCTTGCGCGTTTTAATCCAGCGCTCAACTTCGTAGGAGCTGCCGTTGCGGAAAAAACCGCTGATATTGCGTCGGGAGGCGGCGGCCTCGCTGCGGCTCATAAAAAGTTTAAAAACGTTCTGCCCGATAACCTCCTGCTCTTTAAGCCCGGTGTACTCTTCGCTGAGCCGGTTAAAGCGCTGAATATTACCCTGACGATCGAGAATAACGATAACCGAGTTCGCTTCAGAAACCACCTGTTCGGCAAAAGAGAGCCCCTGCGCGAGATCGCGCGCTACGGAAGGAGTGTCATGCCATGCTGAAGCCGTACCTGCCCATTCGCGCTTTGACACTTTTCGCCCCACAAGATGGACAGGCACATCGCTGCCAAACAGAGGTATCGTCATGGTGATGCTTGAAGTGATCACCGTCATCTGACGTATCTCTTCAGCCTGTTCCTGGCTTAACGCTATTACCTGACTTGTATCTGCATTTTCATGGGCGGCAAGTTGCAGCGCGTTGCTGTCTGAAGGCAAACGCCAGTATGGGCTGGTTGTCCCTAAATAACGGTAAAGCAGATTCTGCTCCAACTCGTCTTTCATGCTTTCTCCTGAACCGGTGCATGGCGCGTCAGTTTCTATTTATATTAGCAACATAAAGCCCGTGTTAAACAAGCGGCGACGGATAAAAACCCGCAGATATGTGTTAACCGTCAGAAAAATGAAGGTAATTTGCATAATTTCTAAAAAAGTTGAAAGCACAGCCTATGAAGATTACTTAGCATGCCTTACTAATCAGGTGCTGAAATTATAACAAAAGTAACGGGTTATTGGCTTGTTGTCAGTGACGGCAGGCAAGAATATCAGAGAGAAGGAATAATTTTTGCAAGAAAAGGCTGAAAATTTATTCAGCCTTTATGAGTAGTTAATTAGTTTTACGCTGCAGGACGGGCGATAACGCTGCGGGTTTCCATGCGCACTTCGGCGATGGTCACATCGATAACGTCGGTTACTTTGTAAGCGACTTCACCTTTGATCTGCACGGTGCCGTTTTCCTGGCTGCAGGCCAGCTCATCGCGTACCGCGTGGATGAACGGTGCGGGAATAAACGCCACTGCGCCATTCTCAACCAGACGCACACGCATCCCGCCGCGGCTGACATCAATGATTTCAGCGGCAAAGCGCGTATCGGTCCCGGCTTTATCGTTCAGGAAACGGGCATATAACCAGTCGCCCACATCACGTTCAGCCATGCGGTTCAGACGGCGGCGCTCTGCCATCTGGACGGTGGTTTCATTCTGCGGACGCGTTGCTGACTCGCCTTTAATGATGGCTTTAAGCAGGCGGTGGTTAACCATATCGCCATATTTACGGATCGGGGAGGTCCATGTCGCATACGCTTCCAGACCAAGGCCGAAGTGCGGGCCGGGCTCGGTGCTGATTTCAGCGAAGGACTGATAGCGGCGAATACGACTATCCAGGAAACCTGTCGGCTGCGCGTCAAGCTCGCGGCGCAGCTTGCAGAAGCCGTCCAGCGTCAACACTTCCTGTGCATCTACGGTAAAACCGTGGCCTGCGAGCATGGTCGCCAGCTGTTCAGTATTAGCCGGATCGAAACCGGTATGCACGTTGTAGATACCAAAGCCGAGTTTTTCGCGCAGGACAATGGCGGCACAAACGTTGGCGGCGATCATAGCTTCTTCAACGATGCGGTTAGCAATACGGCGTGGCTCGGAAACGATATCCAGCACTTCGCCTTTCTCACCCAGCACGAAGCGGTAATCCGGGCGGTCTTTAAAGACCAGCGCGTGGTTGTGACGCCATTCGCTGCGGCTCAGGCAGACGCGCTGCAGCAGACGAATTTGCTGAGCAATCGCTTCGCTCTGCGGCTGCCATTCGCCTTTCTCTTCCAGCCAGTCGGATACTTCGTCATAAACCAGTTTGGCTCTGGATTCGATTGTGGCGGCGAAGAAGTGAATGTCGCTGTTGATTGCGCCATCCTGTTCAATGACCATCCGGCAGGCCACGACAGGGCGGGAGACGTTAGCGCGCAGCGAACACAAGTCGTCAGAGAGTTCGCGCGGCAGCATCGGGATGTTAAAGCCCGGCAGATAGTTGGTGAACGCACGGACTTTGGCGATGTTGTCCAGCTTGCTGCCTTCGGCAATCCATGCGGTAGGATCGGCAATGGCGACAGTCAGTTGCAGCTTGCCGTCCGCCAGCTCTTCAACGAACAGCGCATCATCCATATCTTCGGTACTGGCGCTGTCGATAGTGACGAAGTTCAGGGCGGTTAAATCTTCACGCACCAGACCATCGTCAAGCATTTCGGTTGCGACGCCATCGGGAGCTTCGCGTTCAAGATTATGGCGAGAGAGCGTAACCCACCACGGCGCGAGGTGATCGTCGCCAAAGGTGATGAACTTAGTCAACTCAGCGTAAAAACCGCGATCGCCCTTGAGCGGGTGGCGTTTCATTTCGGCCACGGCCCAGTCGCCATTCTGAAAATCGTGCGTGACTGAACGATCGGCACGGCACTGAATAGCGTCTTTTAATAAAGGATGATCCGGCACGATAGAAAGACGATCGTCTTTCTTCTGCACGCGGCCAACGAAGCGGGTCAGGAACGGTTCGATAAGCTCTTCTGGCTCAGCGGTCTCCCGGTCTTTATCCGTGTGGATCACAGCGCGAATGCGGTCGCCGTGCATCACTTTTTTCATCTGCGGAGGCGGAATAAAGTAGCTTTTACTGGCGTCAACTTCGAGGAAGCCAAAGCCTTTTTCAGTACCTTTTACCACGCCTTCGGCGCGAGGAGTCTGGGAATGCAGTTGCTGTTTAAGCTGCGCGAGCAGCGGGTTATCCTGAAACATAATGTTTAGTTTTCGTGGCCAAAAGAGCGGCTGACAGTTTTACGCGAATCCGTACTCTGCGGCAAGCGCTGTTTGCCACAAAAGCACGCCAAATTCAATGCTTACGGCCTGCCGCCCAGCCCTGCTTTCAGGCGATTAAGCCAGCCAAAGAGAGCTGAGCTGACCAGCAATCTTAACGCTTCAGATGCGGAAAAACCCTGCTCCAGCAAGGGTTGAACATGTGCGGCGCTGAAACGGTCAGGTGCCCGCGTGAGCAACTGTACCGCCTGAATAATAGCGCGCGCTCGTGGATGGTTATGACTCCATGCCTGCAGCGCTCTTTCACCATTGCGCACCGCATCGGGCAGGCTGCTATCCCCACGCCATAACTTTGCAGCCTCTGCGAAACAGGAAGGGCTTCCGTTGATTCTGGCAGAAAGCAGCATGACCAGCGTCTGTTCATCAGCATGGGCTGGGGCAGGATGCCACAGCAGGCGGATTAACTGGCTCAACGCACAAAGCGCAGGGGCATCATGCGCCAGCAGCCATCCCATGCTCTGTAGCGGACAAAGAGGCTGGCTTAGGCTGAACGCTTCAAGCTGATCGGTTCGGGCGTAGCGTAATTCTAGCGGGGGAAGATCCGCAGCCCAGAATGCGCCTTCAGCGGTAAAAATTTCTGCCGGGGCATCCTGCAACGTATCGAAGCCGGGCAGCCAGCGGACGGGTAACCCTTGCAGCGCCTGCCAGACGGCGACAGCGCGAGCCTGGAAGCCGACAAAACCGATTATCTGATTGAAGGTGATGATATCGTTTATCGACAGCCCAACTTCATCAAGCTGGGTGCGGGAGGCGTTATCGATTAGCGTCGGCTGGCTGGCAAGCTGGCGGGCGTACTGGGTGATTTGCGTCAGACGGCGGTTGCTCTCACGCGAAGAATCGGGCCCGGGCTGCGGCGCCAGGCGTGCCGCATAGTGGTTGCAAAGCCTCTGTACCCCATAAACCTGCGCGACGGTAAGCGCGGTGCTCAGGCGGTCGTAGCAGCTAAGCGTATGCATACGCGTCACGGAGACGTGCTCCGGCAGCAGCGCCTCGCTGGCGCCACGGGCAGCCGCTATCCACGCCTGTTCTTCGGCAAGCTGTTCCGCACTTAAATTAAGGTCGAGTAAAAAGCGGTCTGCGTGCGCAGCTTCGGGAACCAACGGCAGTACTTCCGCCGGGCAGAGACTGGACTGGGTTTCATGATACCAGTGGCTTTTGCCCGAAATTTGGCGTTGTTCCATGGTCGTTCCTTGGTCAAAGAGTTAACAGGCCGGTAAAGAGGGAGACCTGGTTCGCTGCTTTATCCTGGCGCAAGCGCGGGAGGCGACAAAAGAATGATCGGTGATAATAAATATCGGAATGGTATATGGCGGAGTCAAACAGGATGTTAATGGGGCAGGCGGACGCCCGCCCCGAAACGGGCGGAATTAGTCTTTCAGTTCCAGCTCGTTCATTGCCGCGATGCTGAAGCCGCCGTCAACGTGAACGACTTCACCGGAGATGCCGGCAGACAGATCAGAACACAGGAAGGCTGCGGAGTTACCCACATCTTCGATAGTCACGGTACGACGAATCGGCGTGACCGCTTCGCAGTGTGCCAGCATTTTACGGAAATCTTTGATGCCGCTTGCTGCCAGAGTACGGATTGGGCCTGCGGAGATGGCGTTTACACGCACGCCTTCAGGACCCATAGCGTTCGCCATGTAACGCACGTTAGCTTCCAGAGAAGCTTTAGCCAGGCCCATAACGTTGTAGTTAGGAATAGCGCGTTCTGCACCCAGGTAGGAGAGAGTCAGCAGCGCAGAGCCTGGGTTGAGCATTTCACGGCACACTTTAGCCATCGCAACGAAGCTGTAAGCGCTGATATCGTGAGCGATTTTGAAGCCTTCACGGGTAACGGCATTCACATAATCGCCATCCAGCTGATCGCCCGGTGCGAAACCGATGGAGTGAACGAAACCGTCAAATTTCGGCCAGCTTTTCGCCAGTTCGGTAAACAGCGCGTCGATGCTTTCATCTTCTGCAACGTCGCACGGCAGTACGATACTGGAACCCAGATCGGCAGCAAAACCTTCCACACGGCCTTTCAGTTTGTCGTTCTGATAGGTGAAGGCCAGTTCCGCGCCTTCACGGTGCATCGCCTGAGCGATACCGTAGGCAATGGAGAGTTTGCTGGCGAGGCCAGTGATCAGAATGCGTTTACCGGTAAGAAAACCCATAGCTTTGAATCCTTATAGTTTCTGCTAATTTTATGACTGTATAATCATCATGTTACAAACGATTAGTCACAATTATTCAACACTAAATTGAAATTATATCCCACTGACGCCTGGTTGTGTCACGTTATTTTTCCAGCCGGGGGCCGAGTGGTTATCGCGTCGCCAGAGGTCGTGCCTGTATTAACGATCCTTTCGCCACGCATCTGCGGTTAAAGCTTCGCCAAAGTGGCTGGCAATCAGGCGCCTGGTGAGTTCATGGAGAGGGGAAGCCAGCACGTCCGCCGTACTGCCGCGCTCTACCACTTCGCCATGGTGCATCACCATCACCTGATCGCTGATATGCTTCATCATGCCGATATGCTGCGTCACGTAGATATAGGCGATGCCCTGTTTCTCCTGAAGTTCGAGCATCAGGTTAATTAGCTGCGAGCGCATGGACATGTCCAGCGAGGCCAGCGCTTCGTCAGCGATAATGACCTGCGGGCGCAGGATCAGCGCGCGCGCCAGCCCTAAACGCTGCTTTTGTCCTGGTGCGAGCATGTGTGGGTAGTAGTTGACATGGTCAGGCAATAATCCTACCTGGCGTAGCGTCTCGACAATCCTTTTTCGACGCGCTTCCGGCTCCAGGCTGGTGTTCAGACGCAGCGGAAAATCCAGAATCTGCGAAATACGCTGGCGAGGATTGAGCGAGGTGCTGGGGTCTTGAAAAATCATGCGGATGCGCTGGCTGCGGTACGAATAATCACCAAAACGTAGCGGATGATCGTCAATCACCAGCTCGCCGCCCGTGGGTTCAATCATCCCGGCAAGCATTTTCGCAAGCGTTGATTTCCCGGAGCCATTCTCGCCGATGATCGCCAGCGTCTGCTTCTCGCGCAGGGTAAAGCTCAGCGGCTTAACGGCCTCGACATGCTGGCGGCGAAACAGTCCCGTCCGGTAGCGAAACGTCTTACTCAAATTGCGCACTTCCAGCAACGTTTCGGCCATCAGTGTCTCTCCATATTCAGCGGGAAATGGCAGGCGTATAAATGTGATTTAGCCCCTTCAAGGCGAGGCGTTTCAATACATTTGCGCTGGGCATAAGGGCAGCGTGGTCCCAGGCGGCAGCCAATAGGCAGATGTTCCAGCAGGGGAATGGCGCCCGGCAGGGTATTCAGTCGACTCTTGTGTGGCATCGGACTGCCGAAATCCGGGATGGCGCGAATTAAGGCCTGGGTGTACGGATGGTGCGGCGTGGCGATAAGTTCCTCGCTCGGGGCGGTTTCCACCGTTTGCCCGCAGTACATCACGTTGATTCTGTCCGCCCACTTGCTAAGCATTTGCAAGTCGTGGCTGATAAGCAAAATCGTGGTGTTGTTGTACTGATTAAGCCGGGTCAGCAGCTTGAAGATTTGCGACTGCGTCGTCGGCTCCATGGCGTTCGTCGGTTCATCGGCAATCAGCAGGCGAGGCTGGTTTGCCAGCGCAATCGCAATCATCACTTTCTGGCATTCGCCATCGGTGAGCTCATACGAAAAGCTGCGCATCACATCTTTATGATCTTTGATTCCCACGCGGTGAAGCAGCTCGATTGCACGGCGTTTTCGCCAGCCAAAGCGTTTCCACCAGCGGCCTTTATAAGTCCAGCCCGGAATGTTTTGCGTGAGCTGACGGCCGACCCGTTCAGACGGGTCGAGACAAGACTGCGGCTCCTGGAAAATCATCGACACGTTATGGCCGACCAGGCGACGGCGCTGGCGTGCGGTGAGGCGTAGCAGGTCGATATCATCAAAGCGCATGCGGTCTGCGCTAACCCGCCAGTTGTCTTTAGTCACGCCGCAGATAGCCTTGGCAATCAGGCTCTTGCCTGAACCAGACTCACCCACCAGACCACGAATTTCGCCTTCGCTGAGCGTCATGCTGACGCGATCAACGGCTTTCACCCAGCCTTCTGAGGTCATAAATTCGATGGTCAGATTGCGGATATCAAGTAATGGCATTATTGCACCCCCGCGTTAATCGCCCGGCGCAGACCGTCGCCCAGCAGATTGACCAGCAATACACTAATCATAATCGCTGCACCCGGAAGCATCACGGTCCAGGGCGCAACATAAATCAGCTCCAGCGCGTCGCCAAGCATCGCGCCCCATTCCGGAGAGGGTAGCTGTGCGCCGAGATCCAAAAAGCCCAGCGCGGCAATATCCAGTATCGCCATCGACAGCGCACGGGTGATTTCCGTGACCAGGCTTGCGGCGGTATTTGGCATCACGGCGAACCACAAAATATTGGGCGTTGAGGCACCGTCGAGACGCGCGGCAACAACATATTCTTTTTCCAGCTCGTCATGAACCGCGCTGTATACCGAGCGCACCATGCGCGGCAGCAGCGCCAGCCAGACGGCGAACATAGCGTGCGTGAGATGCGGGCCGGCAAACGCCACCACCACAATCGCCAGCAGTAGCGAAGGAATAGAGAGCAACGTATCAAGGATATGGTTAAGTACGGCGGAGCGCAGGCCGTGCGTTGCGCCAGCTACCACGCCGAGCACTACGCCACAGATAGTCGCCGCAAGCGTAACCACAAAAGCGCCGCCAACGGTGGGAGCCGCGCCGCTTAACAGACGGCTCAGCAAATCGCGACCTAAATCGTCCGTACCGAGGAAGAAGGAGACTTCGCCATAGCGGGACCAGGAAGGCGGCAGTAGCTGATAGCCAAGGAATTGCTGATCGAGGCCATAAGGAGCAAATAGGCCGCCAAAAACGCACAGCAAAACCAGCGCGCCGCAGCCGTAGAGGCCAACCATTGCCGAGGTATCGCCGTAGAATTTTCGCCAGGTCAGGCGCAGCGTGCTTGGCGGCCGCTTCTCGTGATAGACGCTATCGTAAGGCATACCATTCCTTATGTTTCAGCGGGTTAGCCATAGCACCCAGAATATCGGAAATCACGTTAACGATAATAACTAACGAACCGATGACCATGACGCCTGCGGAGATAGCCGCGTAATCCTGCTGGCGAATAGCATTAATAAGCCAGCGCCCAAGCCCCGGCCAGCTAAAGACCACTTCGGTGATCATCGCCAGAGTCAACATGGTGGAAAACTGCAATCCCAGGCGTGGAATAACCGGCGGTAGCGCGTTGTGCAGCACGTGGCGATGCAGAATGGTGAAGCGCGATAAACCGCGAGTGGCCGCCGCTTTGATATAGTTCTGATCGAACACTTCGCTGGTGCTAAGGCGCATCAGGCGAATGACTTCCGTCGTTGGGGCCACGGCAAGCGTAATGACCGGCAGTATAATATGCCGCACGGCGCTGACGATCATTTCCTCCCGATAAGGCGAGTCGGAAAGCCAGGCGTCCACCAGCGCAAAACCGGTGACGGACTTCACCTCATAAAGCAAATCGAAACGGCCGGAGACAGGGAACCAGCCAAGCGTGAGTGAGAAAAAGAGCGTCAGGAGCAGGGCGAACCAGAACACCGGGATAGAAAAACCAACCAGGGCTAACGCGCCGATCAGTTTGTCCTGCCATCTATTACGCGTAATCCCCGCAAGCATGCCCACGGGAATGCCAATCAACAGCGCCAGGCCAAAGGCCAGCAGGCACAACTCCATGGTGGCCGGGAAGACATTGCGCAGCTGTTCGTTAATGGACTGCCCGTTGATGCTGGAAACGCCAAAATCCCAGTGCAGCAGACTTTCAAACCAGAACACCCAGGCATTCCATAACGACGCGCCCTGCAAAGGCGCGTGCGGCGTAAAGTAGTTCAGGCTGAACCCGACCATCGCGAGGAACAGTAAGGTGATCAGCAGCAGCAACAAACGCCTCAGGGTAAAGATGATCATGGTTTTTTCACCTCTACGTCTTCTCGAAATACGCCCGCAAAGGACGCATTACCAAACGGACTCAATACCAGCCCTTTAATGTCATAACGATAGGCCTGCAGGCGCAGCGAAGAGGCCAGCGGCAGTACCGGGAGTTCATTAGCCAGAATATCCTGCGCCTGATTATAGGCTTCGATGCGCGAGGCGAGCTGTTGTGACGCGAGCGCCTTTTGCAGCACGCTGTCGAACTGGGAATTACACCAGCGGGCATAGTTAGTTTGCGAACCAATCGCCGCGCAGCTCAGCATTGGGCGGAAGAAGCTGTCAGGATCGTTACTGTCCGTCGCCCAGCCGGCCAGCGTCAGATCGTGGTTCATATCCATCAAACGCGCCTCCTGGAAGCGGCCTTCGACGGGCACGATGATCACCTTCACGCCAATCTGCGCCATATCGGCCTGAATCAGTTCGGCGGTTTTTAACGGGCTTGGGTTCCAGGCCTGGGAGCTGGTTGGCACCCACAGACGCAGCTCAAGATCATGGATGCCCAGCGCCTGAAGACGCTGGCGCGCTTTTGCGGGATTGTATTCGGTAATTTTAGCATCGCTGTCATACGCCCAGGACGCGCGCGGCAAAATCGAAGCGGCGGTTTCTGCCGTTCCGTAATAAATAGACTGCATCAGGCGCTGGTTGTTAATCGCTAAAGCAAGCGCATGGCGCACATCAGGATTATTCAACGGCGCTTTATTGGTATTAAAAGCCAGGTAAGCGATGTTCATTCCCGGACGCAGGGTCAGGCGCAGGCGCGGATCGTCACGCAGGATAGTCAGCTGGCTGGCGGCAGGATAAGCCAGCACGTCGCATTCGCCGGTCAGCAGTTTCGATAAGCGTCCGGTGCCGCCGGATCCTAAATCCAGCACCACCTGCGGCATCAGCGGAACGCCACGCCAGTACGCAGGATTGCGGGCCAGGCGGACGTACTGACCGGCCCGGTATTCGCTCAACTGGAACGGACCGGTGCCCACCGGCTGGCGATCTATCAATTCCTGACGGCCGACTTTAGCCAGTTGGTCGGCATATTCAGCCGACATCACCGAGGCGTAATGGGTCGCCATATGCCACAGGAAAGAGGCGTCCGGTTTTTCCAGCCGGAACTCGACGGTGTGGCTATTCAGTTTGCGAACGCTTTTTACCGAATCGGGGAACTGTAGGCTGTCGAAGTAGGGATAGTTTCCGCCGTTGACGTTGTGCCACGGGTGATTGCGATTAAAAATGCGTTGAAAACTAAACACCACGTCATCGGCATTCATCGCCCGCGTTGGCTTAAACCAGGAGGTTGACTGGAACTGTACCTTCGGACGCAGGTGGAAGCGGTAAGTGGCGCCGTTATCCAGCACCTCCCAGCTTTGCGCCAGCTCCGGCACTAAACGATAAGTATAAGGATCGACATCCAGCAGACGGTCATAAAGCTGTGCGGCCAGCGTGTCCACGGTCAGACCGCCGCTTGCCATCTGCGGGTTAAAGGTATTGACCTGGCCATTAACACAATAAACAAACCCACTCTTGCGAATGTCTTCAGGCTTGCGATCGGGCGTAGCTGCCTGCGCCACGCTGCTCAGGCAACTCAGACTAAGTAAGAGGCAGGGGATAATTCCGCGCATAAGTTTTTGAGTTTTCAAAGGTGATAGCCAAAGTGTATCGCACTCTGGCCTTCTCCCCAAAATAAGTGATGAAGAGTGACAATTTTCTGCTCAGAGTGCTGATAAAAGCGTCGGAAAGCATACCTTTCAGGACATACTCCCTGGATGAACAAGATGCTTTTTCATCATGGCGCGCAGCTGATGATAGGTCAGGCCAAGCAATTCAGCCGCACGGCGCTGGTTATAATTAGCCTGCTTCAGGCTGGTTTCCAGCAGCTGTTTCTCCCGATCGTTTTGCCACTGCCGCAGATCGACAGGTAAAGCAGGTAATCCCGACGGTTCAACAGGCGCGCAGACAATCGCCCGGCGAGCGAAGGGATCGAGGATCACTTCATCAACGGGTTCTTCGCTGTTGCCGTGACGATAAACCGAGCGCTCCACAACGTTTTTCAGCTCCCGAATATTCCCCGGCCAGGCGTAGTTCAGTAAGGTTTGCCGTGCTTGTTCGGTAAACCCGGGGAAGAGGGGAAGCTGTAATTCACGGCACATCTGAATGGCAAAGTGGTCGGCCATCAGCATGATGTCGGGCTGGCGTTCGCGCAGCGGCGGCAGGGTGACAACGTCAAAAGCCAGCCTGTCGAGCAGGTCGGCGCGGAATTTCCCCTCCTCGGCAAGCTTTGGCAAATCGGCGTTGGTGGCGCATACCAGCCGCACGTTAACCTGCAAAGGCTGGCTGCCGCCGACGCGCTCAAGTTCGCCATACTCCACCACGCGCAGCAGCTTTTCCTGCACCATCATCGGTGCGGTTGCCAGCTCATCAAGAAACAAAGTGCCGCCATCCGCGCGTTCAAAACGCCCCGGATGGCGTTTCTGGGCGCCGGTAAAGGCGCCGGCTTCATGGCCGAAAAGCTCGGAATCCAGCAGATTATCGTTTAGCGCGGCGCAGTTCAGCGAGATAAACGGCCCCTGCCAACGGCGCGAAAGAAAGTGCAGGCGGTTGGCAATCAGCTCTTTGCCGGTTCCGCGCTCGCCAATCACCAGCACGGGTTTTTCGAGCGGGGCAAGGCGGGAAACCTGCTCCAGTACTTCTAAAAAGCTGTTTGCCTCGCCGATCAGGTTATCTTTATGTTCTGCCATGATGAAATTAACCAACTGTTAGTGAATAAAACCACTATAAACGTGACGGATGAAGAGTCAAATTTAAATGTTTTCTTTAAAATCAACAGCATAATAAGTTGGCACGACAATTGTATTATCTCTATCGTGCAGGGTGCCAGGCACCTGAAATAATGACTAAAGAGGATTGAATTATGGGTATTTTTTCTCGTTTTGCCGACATCGTGAATGCCAACATCAACTCGCTGCTGGAAAAAGCAGAAGATCCGCAGAAGCTGGTGCGCCTGATGATTCAGGAAATGGAAGACACGCTCGTTGAAGTGCGCTCCACCTCGGCCCGCGCGCTGGCTGAAAAGAAACAGCTTTCCCGCCGCGTAGAACAGGCAACCGCTCAGCAGGCTGAATGGCAGGAAAAAGCGGAACTGGCGCTGCGGAAAGATAAAGACGATCTGGCCCGTGCGGCGCTTATCGAAAAACAGAAATTAACCGACCTGATCGCCACTCTGGATGATGAAGTGGTGCATGTCGATGAAACCCTGGCGCGCATGAAAAAAGAAATTGGCGAGCTGGAAAACAAACTCAGCGAAACCCGCGCGCGCCAGCAGGCATTAACGCTGCGCCATCAGGCCGCCTCATCTTCCCGCGACGTGCGCCGTCAGCTGGACAGCGGTAAGCTGGATGAAGCAATGGCGCGTTTTGAATCTTTTGAACGCCGCATCGACCAGATGGAATCAGAAGCTGAAAGCCACAGCTTTGGCAAACAGAAAAATCTCGACACGCAGTTTGCCGAACTGAAAGCCGACGATGAAATCAGCGAGCAGCTGGCGGCGCTGAAAGCAAAAATGAACGCCCAGGATCGCGGTTAATTTTTCGCAACTGCGGTTGTGCGTGGCACACCGCAGTTCGTCTGACTTGTAAGGAGTACACATGAGCGCGCTTTTTCTGGCCATACCGTTAACGATTTTTGTGTTGTTTGTCGCCCCCATCTGGCTGTGGTTGCACTATAACAACCGCGCGGCAAATGGCGGCCAGCTTTCACAGGGCGAACAACAGCGGCTGGCGCAGCTCACTGACGAGGCAAAGCGCATGCGGGACCGTATTCAGGCGCTGGAGCAGATCCTCGATGCTGAGCATCCGAACTGGAGAGATAAATAATGGTGAATTCATTTTCCGGTCGTAAATTGTGGCGTATCCCTGAAAAGGGGATGCTGAAGGGCGTTTGCGCGGGTATCGCGCAATACCTTGATGTTCCAGTGAAGCTGGTTCGCCTGATCGTTGTTTTATCTATGATTTTTGGCCTGTTTTTCTTCGTGATGGTGGCCTATATCGCCTTGACGTTTATCCTTGATCCCATGCCGCACGGTGCCGATCGGGAGAAGCCCCAGCCAACCTGCGGTGATCTGCTTGATGAAGTGGATGCGCAGCTGGCGGCAGGAGAGCAACGTTTACGTTCCATGGAACGCTACATAACGTCGGATACTTTCTCGTTACGCAGCCGGTTCCGTCAGCTGTAATTTCTTCCCGGGGGCTCGCCCCCTTCATCTCTGGAGAATCCATGACCACATTCCGCACCGCCAGCCAGAAAGCGAAACCGGGCCTGAAAATTGCCGGGAAGCTGGTTCTGCTTGTTGCTCTACGTTACGGCCCGGCGGGCGTTGCGGGCTGGGCCGTGAAGTCTGTCGCGCGCCGTCCGTTAAAGATGCTGCTGGCACTGACAATTGAGCCGCTTGTTTCCCGTATGCTGCGTAAAATTTCTGCTCGCTATAACACCAAATAGCACTCTGTTTACATTGTTTGCCTCTTTGATTCGCTATTCCCAAACCTTATTTATTACAATCATTGAAGATATTTTTTCCCATTAGTAAAAAATGGGGGCAACCAGGACGCATATGAACAGAATCAAGAATGAACTGAATGCTTTGGTGAATCGCGGCGTGGACAGACATTTGCGGCTGGCGGTCACCGGCCTGAGCCGCAGCGGGAAGACCGCGTTTATCACAGCGATGGTTAACCAGTTACTGAGCGTCAATAACGGCGCTCGCCTGCCGATGCTTAGCGCGGTACGTGAAGAGCGCCTGTTAGGCGTTAAACGCGTGCCACAGCGTGATTTAGGGATCCAGCGTTTTACCTATGACGAAGGATTGGCTCAGCTCTATGGCAACCCGCCAGGCTGGCCAACGCCAACTCGCGGCGTCAGCGAAATGCGCCTTGCGCTACGCTATCGCTCTAACGATTCGCTGCTGCGACACTTCAAAGATACCTCAACGTTATACCTGGAAATCGTGGATTATCCGGGGGAGTGGCTGCTGGATTTGCCGATGCTGGCGCAGGATTATTTAAGCTGGTCGCGGCAGATGACCGGCCTGTTGCAGGGCGATCGCGCCGAATGGTCTGCCGTCTGGCGCAAATTATGTGCGGATTTAGACCCCTTTGCTCCGGCCGATGAAAATCGTCTTGCGGCTATCTCCGAAGCCTGGACAGATTACCTGCTGCGCTGCAAACAAGAGGGGCTGCATTTTATTCAGCCGGGCCGTTTTGTCCTGCCGGGCGATATGGCCGGTGCGCCTGCGCTGCAGTTTTTTCCGTGGCCGGACGTCGATCAATTTGGCGAATCTAAACTCGCCCAGGCGGATAAAACCACCAACCTCGGCATGCTGCGCTCACGTTTTGACTATTACTGCGAGAAAGTGGTGAAGAGATTTTATAAAAATCACTTCCTGCGTTTCGACAGGCAGATTGTGCTGGTGGACTGTCTGCAGCCGCTTAACAGCGGGCCACAGGCCTTTAACGATATGCGTCTTGCGCTCACGCAGCTGATGCAGAGCTTCCAGTACGGACAGCGCACGCTGTTTCGCAGGCTTTTCTCTCCGGTTATCGACAAGCTGCTGTTTGCGGCCACTAAAGCCGATCACGTCACCGTCGATCAACATGCCAACATGGTTTCATTGTTGCAGCAGCTGGTGCAGGACGCCTGGCAGAACGCCGCGTTTGAAGGTATCGATCGCGAGTGCATGGGTATCGCCTCGGTGCAGGCGACGCAAAGTGGCCTGATTGATATGCAGGGCGAGCAAATACCTGCCCTGCGAGGGAGTCGCTTAAGCGATGGTTCGCCGCTGACTGTTTATCCCGGTGAAGTCCCGGCGCGCCTGCCGGGCAGCGCTTTCTGGGAAAAGCAGGGCTTTCAGTTTGAACAATTCCGACCGCAGATCATGGACATCGACAGGCCGTTACCACATATCCGTCTGGACGCGGCGCTGGAATTTTTGATCGGAGATAAATTGCGATGAACGAACCTTTGAAACCGCGGATCGACTTCGCGCAGTCGCTGGACGTGGAAAAAGAGCAGGCTTATAAATCCGCGCACGCTTTCAGCGAGCCGGAAGCGGAGAAGTTTACTCCCGCGCTGGCAACGCTTGATGAAGCGGAGGAAGAAAGCCAGGCCGAAGCCGTCGTGGAAGCGGCGCTGCGCCCGAAACGCAGCATCTGGCGGCGTATGGTTACCGCTGGGCTGGGTTTGTTTGGGATAAGCGTCGTTGCCCAGGGCGTGCAGTGGACGCATAACGCATATGTCACTCAGGACTGGATTGCGCTGGGCGGCGGCATTGCAGGCGGCTTAATTGTTGCGGCTGGCGTTGGTTCTATCGCAACAGAATGGCGGCGCTTGTGGCGTCTGCGCCAGCGTGCGGAAGAACGTGATGAAGCGCGAGATTTACTCCACAGCCACAGCATAGGAAAAGGTCGCGCTTTTTGCGAAAAACTGGCGCGACAGGCTGGCCTGGACCAGGGCCACCCGGCATTACAGCGCTGGTACGCAGCAATTCACGAAACGCAAAACGATCGTGAAATCGTCGCGCTTTATGCTCAGCTGGTGCAGCCGGTGCTGGACGGCCAGGCTCGTCGGGAAATCAGCCGCTCTGCAGCCGAATCGACTTTGATGATCGCGGTCAGCCCGCTGGCGCTGGTGGATATGGCCTTTATTGCCTGGCGCAACCTGCGCCTGATCAACCGCATCGCCACGCTGTATGGTATTGAACTGGGCTATTTCAGCCGTATACGCCTGTTCCGCCTGGTGCTGCTGAACATCGCGTTCGCAGGCGCAAGCGAACTGGTGCGTGAAGTAGGGATGGATTGGATCGGGCAGGATATTGCCGCTCGCCTTTCAGCACGCGCTGCACAGGGGATTGGTGCCGGGTTGCTCACCGCGCGCCTTGGTATTAAAGCCATGGAGCTCTGCCGCCCGTTGCCATGGATGAATGACGATAAACCACGCCTTGGGGATTTCCGTCGTCAGCTGCTGGTGCAGCTTAAAGAAACGATGAGCAAAAGCAAAACCAAACCCACAATGTGACAAAGGGGGTAATGCCGTGACCGTCTGGCTTTACGGCTCTCCCCCCATTCAGTGACTTATCTGTCAACTTTTCTTCACACATCTCTTCTGACCCGCGGGTATCTGGAGTATTATTACTCTACCCAATGATGCCGTTTTAAAGCGAAGAAAGGTCACCTCCATGCGTCTGGAAGTCTTTTGTGAAGACCGCCTTGGTCTGACACGCGAATTACTCGATTTATTAGTGCTGCGTGGCATTGATTTACGAGGCATAGAAATTGACCCGGTTGGGCTCATTTACCTGAATTTCTCCACTCTGGATTTCGATTCATTTAGCAGCCTTATGGCTGAAATCCGGCGCATCCCGGGCGTGAAGGACGTGCGCACGGTGCCGTGGATGCCATCCGAACGCGAGCACCGGGCGCTGAGCGCTTTGCTTGAAGCGCTGCCAGAACCCGTGCTGTCGCTGGATATGAAAAGCAAAGTTGAACTGGCCAACCCGGCAAGCTGCGCGTTGTTCGGGCAGGGCGAAGATAAGCTGCGTAATCATAACGCGGCGAGTCTTATCAACGGCTTTAACTTTATGCGCTGGCTTGAAGGCGCACCTGCGGATTCTCATACCGAACACGTAGTTATCAACGGACAAAATTTCCTGATGGAAATTACGCCGGTGCACCTGGAGGGTGAAGATAAACTGCCGATGCTGGTTGGCGCGGTAGTGATGCTGCGTTCCACGGTACGTATGGGTCGCCAGCTGCAGAATATCACTCAGGCCGACACCAGCGCATTCAGCCAGATCATTGCGGTCAGCCCAAAAATGCGTCACGTCGTCGAACAGGCGCATAAGCTGGCGCTGCTGAACGCCCCGCTGTTAATCGTTGGCGACACCGGCACCGGAAAAGATTTGCTCGCCCATGCCTGCCACCTCAGCAGCCCGCGTGCGCAAAAACCTTACCTGGCGCTGAACTGCGGTTCGATGCCGGATGATGTTGTTGAGAGCGAATTATTCGGCCATGCGCCGGGAGCCTATGCCAACGCAGTCGAAGGGAAAAAAGGCTTCTTTGAGCAGGCGAATGGCGGCTCGGTGCTGCTCGATGAGATCGGCGAAATGTCGCCGCGCATGCAAACCAAGCTGCTACGTTTCCTCAACGATGGTACGTTCCGCCGCGTAGGCGAAGAGCATGAAGTCCATGTTGATGTACGCGTGATCTGCGCGACGCAGAAAAATTTGGTGGAGCTGGTACAGAAAGGTGAGTTCCGCGAGGATCTGTATTATCGCCTGAATGTGCTGACGCTAAATCTGCCGCCGCTGCGGGATCGTCCGCAGGATATTATGCCGCTTACCGAACTGTTTGTAGCGCGCTTTGCCGATGAGCAGGGCGTACCGCGTCCTAAACTGGCAAACGATCTCAGTAGCGTATTAACACGTTACGGTTGGCCGGGTAATGTCCGTCAGTTAAAAAACGCTATCTATCGCGCCTTAACCCAACTGGAAGGCTACGAGTTGCGCCCGCAGGATATCCTGCTGCCTGACTTTGACACCGCGAGCCTGGCCGTTGGCGAAGAAGCGATGGAAGGGACGTTAGATGATATTTCGCGTCGCTTTGAACGATCTGTCCTGACCCAGCTTTATCGTACCTATCCAAGCACCCGCAAGCTGGCAAAACGTCTTGGCGTGTCGCATACGGCTATTGCCAATAAGCTGCGCGAATATGGCCTGAGCCAGCGTAAATCCGAAGAGTAATCCTTTAACCAAAAAGCAAGAACACCCAGCTTTTGCTTTCTTTTTCAGTAATTAAATGTCCCCCTTCCGGGGGACATTCACACCTTAAGCCTTCAGGGCTTCCAGTGCTGCAGCGTAATCCGGCTCGTTAGTAATTTCATTAACTAACTGGCTGAACACCACTTCATCTTTTTCGTTGATCACAACAACCGCACGGGCCGTCAGACCTTTCAGCGCGCCTTCGGCGATGCCCACACCGTAATCCTGCTGGAACTCAGGGTTACGCAGAGTAGACAGGGTGACCACATTGCTCAGGCCTTCTGCGCCGCAGAAGCGAGACTGCGCGAACGGCAGGTCAGCGGAAACACACAGAACAACGGTGTTATCCATCTCGGTCGCCAGTTGGTTGAATTTACGCACGGATGCCGCGCAAACGCCGGTGTCGATGCTTGGGAAAATGTTCAGCACTTTACGTTTGCCCGCGAACTGGCTCAGCGCAACGTCAGAGAGGTCTTTTGCAACCAGTGAGAAAGCAGCGGCTTTGCTGCCAGCCTGTGGAATTTGACCGGCGACCGCAACCGGGTTGCCCTGGAAATGAACGAGTTGTGACATGTTTAATTTTCCTGTTTACATATAATTAACGCCGCATGCAGTGTATTCCAGGATTCCCCGGATGAATATAAAAAACTGATACTGCACGTAAAAGTGTTCGCCCCTATACTGAGCAAAAACCCCGATGACAAGGTTAGCGATGAGAACAGTTAAGGTTTATCAGGAAGCATGGCCGCTGCATACCCCGTTTGTTATCTCACGCGGCACGCGCAGCGAGGCGGTTGTGGTGGTGGTTGAACTTGAAGAAGATGGCATCAAAGCCGTAGGGGAATGCACGCCTTATCCGCGTTATGGCGAAAGCGAGGCCTCAGTGCTGGCGCAAATTACTACGATAATCCCGCAGCTGGAACTGGGCATGACGCGTGAAGAATTACAGCAGGCTCTACCCGCAGGGGCGGCCCGCAATGCCGTGGACAGCGCGTTGTGGGATCTGGAAGCGCGGCGCAAAGGCGTTTTTGTGGCGCACCTTGCAGGCGTTGAACTGCCGGAGATGATAACTACCGCGCAAACGGTAAGTATTGCCGCTCCTGAGCATATGGCCGCCGCCGCCGCATTGCTGTGGGAAAAGGGCGCACGTCTGCTGAAAGTGAAACTCGACGATCGCCTGATTACCGAACGCATGGTTGCCATTCGCGCGGCAGTGCCGGAGGCCGTGCTGATTGTCGACGCTAATGAGGCCTGGCACAGTGAAGGCCTGGCCGCACGCTGCCAGCTGCTGGCGGATTTGAACGTCGCGATGCTTGAACAGCCGCTTCCTGCCAGCGAAGACGGCGCGCTGGCGAACTTTATCCATCCGCTGCCGATTTGCGCCGATGAAAGCTGCCACACGTGTGAAAGCCTGGCGGGGCTGAAAGGGCGCTATGAGATGGTAAACGTGAAGCTGGATAAAACCGGCGGGCTGACCGAAGCGCTGGCCTTAATGCGGGCGGCACGCGAGCAGGGTTTTGATGTGATGCTTGGCTGCATGCTTTGCACTTCGCGCGCCATTGCCGCAGCAATACCGCTGGCAGCAATGGTTCGCTTTGCCGATCTGGATGGCCCGACGTGGCTGGCGGTAGATGTAGAACCAGCCCTGCATTTCGAAAGCGGGAAACTTTACCCTTAACCCCTGCCTACTTATGCCAGTGCAGCAACCCCATCATCGCCTCAAGGTAACGCTCACTGGCCTCATCGGCCGATACGGGCGGAAATTCAGCCGTGATGCACGGCAGATTGAGATCCGCACACCAGCTGCCAAACGATCCCGGCGTTTCATAGCCAACGCTTGTCACCAGCGGTAATGCAAAGGCGTCTGCCAGCCAGTTGCCCAGCAGAGAATTATCGGGATCTTCAATGCAGCCCAGCGGATCGTGAAACGACACGACCCATGCCGGCTGGAGCGAATGAATTAGCTGGCAGAGCGCCGTAGTTTCTGGCTCGGAGCCGGGCTTTGCACCGGTTGATAAAACCACGTCGCGTTGATCCGCACTGCTATTCCAGCGATAGACCGTTTCACCTGCTTTCCAGTTTGCCGCAGGAAAGTTACGGTTCAGATCGACGCCGTTGGCATTGGCGCGCAGGCCTAGCTGACAGCCGTCCGGATTGACGGCAAGCACAACATGATGACGGCGATATGTTGACTCAAGCGTGCGCAGGGCGCAGGAAAGCGTCACTACCGCTGCGTTTTCATCGCCGTGTGTTCCGGCAATGATCAACCCGCTGCGGGTTTCGCTCGGGCTTGCCGGGAACCACAGTAAAGGTGCGCCAAATACAGATTTACCGTAACGCTCGCTGCCGGGAGGCAAATGACCACGTTGTGGGCGAGGGCGATGACCTGGCATAGAAATCCTTATGGAAGTTAATAGCTTTTAACATTAATAGCAGCGTTTAGCGAAAATCTCATCTGAAACAATTGGCCGTCGGTTTGTTCGCAGGCCTGACCCTGCTGCGGTAGATGACAGCGCTCAAGTTATAAGAATTTAATTTCCCACGACGGTTGCATTGCGGCAGCTTGTTTGCTCTTCTTAATTGCAAAACAAGCAATTGCGCGACATTATCCGTCGAACAGCGGTGTTTTTAACGCCAAAAAATGAACCCTTAAAAGGTAACTGATGAAAAAAACTTTTCGTATTACCTGCTGCGCGCTGGCAGTGGCCTGCACGTTTTCGGCGGCCTGGGCAGCAGACGTGCCTGCCGGTACCAAACTGGCTCCCAATCAGGAACTGGTTCGTCATATTAAAGATGAGCCTGCATCTTTAGATCCGGTTAAAGCCGTTGGCCTGCCGGAAATTCAGGTTATTCGCGATCTCTTCGAAGGGCTGGTGAATGAGAATGAAAAAGGTGAGCTGATTCCGGGCGTTGCGACAAAATGGCAAAGCAATGATAACCGTACCTGGACGTTTACCCTGCGTGACGATGCCCGCTGGTCTGACGGCTCCCCGGTCACGGCAGAAGATTTCGTTTATAGCTGGCAGCGCCTGGTTAATCCTGAAAATACCTCCCCCTTTGCCTGGTTTGCGGCCCTTGCAGGCATAACGAACGCGCAGGCAATCATCGATGGCAAAATGCCGGCGGATAAGCTGGGCGTGACGGCGGTGGATGCCCACACGCTGCGTATTCAGCTCGACAAGCCAGTTGCATACTTCCCAAGTCTGACGGCGAACTTCTCGCTCTATCCGGTTCCTAAAGCCACGGTGGAAAAACTGGGCCAGGACTGGACCAAACCCGGCAACCTGATTGGAAACGGCGCGTTTACCCTGACTGAACGTGTGGTAAATGAAAAACTGGTACTGGTAGCGAATAAAAGCTACTGGGATAACGGCAAGACCGTGCTGACCAAAGTGACCTTTATCCCCATTAACCAGGAGACCGCGGCAACAAAACGCTACCTGGCAGGCGATATTGATATCACCGAGTCCTTCCCGAAAACCATGTACCAGAAGCTGCTGAAGGATATTCCGGGCCAGGTCTACACGCCGCCGCAGCTCGGCACTTATTATTACGCATTCAATACGCAAAAAGGCCCTACCGCAGATGCGAGGGTTCGCCTGGCGTTGAGCATGACTATCGATCGTAGATTGCTGGCGGAGAAGGTGCTCGGAACAGGCGAAAAACCAGCCTGGCGCTTTACGCCGGACGTGACGGCGGGCTTCAAACCTGAGCCTTCGCCGTTTGAGCAGATGAGCCAGGAGGAGCTGAATGCTCAGGCAAAAACCCTGCTGCGCGCGGCAGGCTATGATGCCAATAAACCGCTTAAACTTTCACTGCTGTATAACACCTCGGAAAACCATCAGAAAATAGCCATTGCGGTGGCTTCGATGTGGAAGAAAAACCTTGGCGTAGATGTGAAATTAAAAAATCAGGAATGGAAAACGTATATCGACAGCCGCCATACCGGCAATTTCGATGTGATTCGTGCCAACTGGATAGGAGATTACAACGAGGCTTCAACCTTCCTGTCGCTGATGACCTCAACCCACAGCGGCAACATTGCGCGCTTCAATTCACCTGCCTACGACAAAGTCATGACCCAGGCGAGCCTGGAAGTGACGGAGGCCGCGCGTAATAAATTCTACAACCAGGCTGAAAGGATCATTCAGGAGCAGGCACCGATCGCCCCGGTTTACCAGTACACCAACGGACGCCTGATTAAGCCGTGGCTGAAGGGATATCCGATCAACAACCCGGAAGATATGGCTTACAGCCGCACGATGTACATCGTGGCGCACTGATTGCCTGCATGTTTATTCCCTGCCCATAAGGGCGGGGAATAGCATTTTCTGTTAACCAAAGGGATCTGTGCGTTTACAAAAAGTTACGCTGCTCGCTCCGCTGCAATACCAGAAACAGCTGCTTCTGCAGGAGGCGAGGCGTCTTATTCTCTTTGAACAAAAAGGTGCGGCGAGCGCGGCCTTCGCAGAAATACCTGCTTTACCCATCTGCTATTATTAATAACTCAGGCACCAACTATTCTGAGGTGGAATATGGCATCAGGCTGGGCAAATGATGACGCGGTGCAGGAGCAAATTGACAGCACGATAGACGATGCTATTGCTCGCGCGCGCAGTGAATTACCAACAGGGGAAAGCCTGACGCATTGTGAAGAGTGCGGAGAACCTATCCCTGAACAACGTCGTAAAGCGATTCCCGGCGTGCGGCTATGTGTCAAATGCCAGCAGGAAGAGGACACCAGAAAAGCTACTTTCTCAGGCTATAACCGACGCGGCTCCAAAGACAGCCAGCTACGCTAGCAGGAGCTTAAGGCTTGTAACGCTGCCAGCGATTTCTGCCCGCTTCTTTCGCCTGATAAAGCGCCGCATCAGCCTCGGCAATAAGCCGGGCGGCGGAGGTGCCCGGAACGCAGCTGGCGATGCCCTGGCTTAGCGTTACAAAGGGAGCGACAGGGGAGTCTTTATGTTCCAGCGCCATCGCCTGGAGGTTTATTTTTACGCGTTCGGCAATCGTCGCCGCATGCTGCTGTGAGGTATCCGGCAGCAGCATGATAAATTCTTCGCCGCCAAAGCGCGCCACCATATCCTGACTGTTCCGCGTGGCGCTCTCCAGACAACGCGCCACTTTGATCAGGCATTCATCGCCCGCCTGATGCCCGTAACGGTCGTTATATTTTTTGAAGTAGTCGACATCGAGCATGATGAGCGAGAGCTCAGCATTGGTTTGATGCTGGCGCTGAATCTCTTTATCCAGTAGCAACTGGAAGGAACGCCTGTTGGCGATGCCGGTCAGAGGATCCCGGTTAGCCAGCAGCTTTAATTGATTTATTAAATCGACATTTTCCTGCTCGCGACGAATAGCGAGCACAAACCAGCTCCGCAGAATTCGCCTCCCCGACTCAAATAATGCCGCCATCAGCGCGTATAAAATCGCATTCAGGGCGGTGAGCGTGGTGGGATAGACAAAGTTACATATCAAAATGACCGCCCACACTGGTAAGGTAAAGCTAAGCAGGACCCGTCCGTCAAAATACAACGAAATCAGGGCGGTAAAAATCAGCAGCGCCGAGAACGGAAAAACGATCCTGACATCACCGCTGGCGATAAAAACGTAAAAGCACAGGGCCCACAATCCGCTAAGGCAAACTATCGTCCCGCGCGTTAGCTTGCTAAGCCACGACGCCTGCTGTTCGGGGGCCATACGCAGAATAAAAATCACCGCTGCGGACAGGGCCAGTATCAGCACCAGTGACGTTTCCAGCACATGCCGGGGATGATGAGGCCCGGCTGCCAGGCTGTCGGGAGAAAAATAATTACGCCCGAGGATAAATGCGGAGAAAAGTATGTTTACCCAAAGAAACCATGTGCCGCTTACGTTGATGGCGTGCTGGCGTACCATGCTAAGGCGTGAATCAAAATTGGGGTATGCTTTACGTCTGTCTGACAAATTTCACTCCCTGCATCACGTAAAAAGAGGTATCGATTTGTGGTTAACTGTAGCCTGTGTCGCTATCTTGTCTAATGGTCAACGGGGAGTGAATGACTTTTCTTTAATTAATTCAGCAAGTTTGCAAAATGGTGCGGGTTGAATAACAAAACAGGATAGCCAGACTGACTAGCGAATCCTGGTCTGGCCGGGAGAAAAGAAGTGGAAGTGATTAAAGGGGCGGAGCTCAATGTGCCTGACGCCGTATTCGCCTGGCAACTGGATGGCAAGGGCGGCGTAAAACCGATTGACAGCGATACCGTCATCGGGCGCGAGCAACCATGCTGGCTGCATCTCAATTATACCAATCGCGACAGCGCGCAATGGCTGGCAACAACGCCGCTGCTGCCGAATTACGTACGAGACGCCCTGGCTGGTGAAAGCCTGCGCCCGCGAGTGTCACGCGTTGGAGAAGGAACGTTAATCACTTTGCGCTGCATTAACGGCAGCACCGATGAACGCCCGGACCAGCTTGTCGCTATGCGGTTATATATGGACGAGCGCCTTATCGTCTCGACGCGCCAGCGGCAGGTTCTGGCGCTCGACGATGTGGTTAACGACCTGAACGAAGGCGCCGGGCCTGTGGATTGCGGTAGCTGGCTGGTGGACGTTTGTGACGCGTTGACCGATCACGCCAGCGAATTTATCGAACAGCTGCACGACAAGATTATCGACCTGGAAGATAACCTGCTCGATCAGCAAATTCCGCCGCGTGGTTTTCTGGCATTGCTGCGCAAGCAGCTAATTGTGATGCGTCGTTATATGGCTCCGCAGCGGGATGTTTACGCCCGTTTATCAAGCGAGCGGCTGCCCTGGATGACTGACGATCATCGCCGCCGCATGCAGGATATTTCAGACCGGTTAGGAAGAGGGCTGGATGAGATAGATTCATGTATCGCCCGTACGGCGATAATGACGGACGAAATCGCGCAGGTTATGCAGGAAGCGATGGGACGACGAACCTATACCATGTCGCTGATGGCGATGGTGTTTTTACCCAGCACCTTCCTTACCGGACTGTTCGGCGTAAACCTTGGCGGCATCCCGGGCGGCGGGTGGCATTTCGGCTTCAGCCTGTTTTGCATTATGTTGGTGGTTCTGATTGGCGGTGTTGCCTGGTGGTTACATCGCAGTAAATGGTTGTAAAATTTCACCTTTTCAATCGGTCTGACGGCAAAAAAGGCCGACTAAATTGAGCGAAGTCAATAAACTCCCGCGAGGTTAGAGGCAATATCTCTCCTGCAGGTGAATGCAACGTCAAGCGATGGGCGTTGCGCTCCATATTGTCTTACTTCCTTTTTTAGAATTACTGCATAGCACAATTGATTCATACAATGCCGACTTTAATAGTCGGCTTTTTTTTGTCTGCGATTTGTTGTCTATGCTTAAAGGGAGAACTAACAGGAGGAGTATATGACTTTTCACCGAGACATGTTTATGAGCGACCCAACCCCCAGCGATCCGGTACCGAATCCCGATCCTTTCCCAAAACCGCAGCCGATACCCGATCCACCTGTTGACCCCGATCCGAAGCCTATCATCGATCCGCCACCGCATATGTAAAGGATTCCCTCTCCGTTTTGCGGAGAGGGAAGTTGCCATCATTTAATTTCCAGCACGTCCAGACGCTGCAGCGGCGTTTCGCTGTCGTCTTCTTCTGGCTGCCAGCCGACAGGCTGCATCGGCAGTTCTTCACGATCGAATGCCAGATCGCCGCCGTCCACCACTTCCGTACCCTGTTTGAGACCTTTGAAGTCAAACAGTTCGGTATCGCACAGGTGTGAAGGCACCACGTTTTGCATCGCGCTGAACATGGTTTCGATACGGCCAGGGTAACGCTTATCCCAGTCGCGCAGCATATCGCCAATAACCTGACGTTGCAGATTCGGCTGCGAACCGCAGAGATTGCAAGGAATGATAGGGTATTCGCGAGCGATGGCGAAACGCTCAATGTCTTTCTCGCGGCAATAGGCCAGAGGACGAATAACAATATGCTTGCCATCGTCGCTCATCAGTTTTGGCGGCATGCCTTTCATCTTCCCGCCGTAAAACATGTTCAGGAACAGCGTTTGCAGGATGTCATCACGATGGTGGCCAAGCGCGATTTTAGTCGCACCCAGCTCCGTAGCCGTGCGATACAGAATGCCGCGACGCAGGCGAGAACACAGAGAACAGGTGGTTTTACCTTCCGGGATCTTCTCTTTTACGATACCGTAAGTGTTCTCCTCGACAATCTTATACTCAACGCCGATGCTCTCCAGATAAGCTGGCAGAATATGCTCCGGAAAGCCCGGCTGTTTCTGATCGAGATTCACCGCCACCAGGCTGAAGCTGATGGGCGCGCTTTGCTGTAGGTTGCGCAGAATTTCCAGCATGGTGTAACTGTCTTTACCGCCGGAGAGGCAAACCATAATGCGGTCGCCGTCTTCGATCATATTGTAATCAGCAATCGCTTCACCGACGTTACGGCGCAGGCGTTTTTGTAATTTATTGAGATTGTACTGTTCTTTTTGACTGGTCATGGAATTCTCGGGCTGTAAATCAACACGCGTAACGCGTAATGCTGGCGTGTATGGTACGGATTGCGGCGGCGAATGCCAGCAAGTTTTAGCATGTAGTGGAGAGCCTGAACTCCTTTGCGCATCCGGGACATGAAAACAAAGCGTACACGCGGCTTTTCTGTCTTGCCGTATTCCCGATGATGGAACGTTCTTAGTATCCGCTCCGGAATCATCAGCGACCAGGCAAAAGTGAAGTATCTGCAGGGCTACATCAAAGAGCAGTGCTTTTAGAAATCTAATATGCCAATGATCAATAGTGCTCTCTTTTTAGAGCAGGTTGTCCAAAGAGGAGAATTCAAGGTTTCACATAGTGAATCTTTGCAGCTTGGTAATGTATGGAAGGCTTCTTTACTTGAAGAGATAGCGGATGCTTTTATTGGGTCTAAGCAAGTCGCATCCAATAAAACAAATGGTAAATTTCTACACTTCAAATACTGATTATTATTTGATAATAGACCGCCTCAGGGCGGTTTTTTTGTTGTCATCACTATTGGCATTAAGTCCATCGCACACTGAAGGCTTATGATAAATTAACAAGAAACGCAATAAAAAGGTAACACTGCATTGGTGAAAGCAATTTTTTTATTTTTCATTTCCACGGTGCTGGTGGCGTGCCAGGCTAAAAATTATCACAACGCCTCAGCGGGAAATTCTGAACAATCCAGAATTATAACTGGTGAGGTTAATCTCTACGCTCTGCAAGTCAGGGATACCATCGAGAAGAACTTTGACGACGCGTGGAAGTTTGCAGGTAAAAAATGTGTACTGACTCTCGAACAGGAGCCAGGAGAAAAGGTAAGTAGCGTCAGCATTGATGGAGGTGATGAAGTTGCGTGCAAGGCTGCCCTGGCGGCTGTCAGTAAAGCAACTAAGGATGAAAATTTTCCTCAAAAAACCTCTGGTGTACCTACGAGCATAAAACTGGATTTCAAGATCTGAACTAAATACATCTGTAGATCATATTTCAGCCCCGTAAGCGGGGCTTTTTTATTGCCATCCCAATGCCTTTCGCTGGTGGGCAGCGTAATGGCTTTAACCCAGCGAAGGGTTATGGGCAAGAAGGAGTACGGCAGCACTGGTAAGAAGAGAGTAATAAAAAACCTCGCCGCAGCGAGGTCGTAATGACAAAGGAAAATTAATCAGCCCAGCCGGTCCTGGTGCTGATGGCAGACTCCGCCATGGTATATTTTTCAACCGTGTCATTCTTGAAAAGGAGGGTCAGCTCCTTCTTAGTGCCATTGGTTCCGTTGTGGAACAGCCCGTAGAAGGGAATGAAGCTCTTGCCATCAACTTTTACTTTAGCAAATGAGTACTTCCAGATTTCTTTACCGCCATCAGTGAAAGATACATTGTCGGGAGAACCGAGCATCTCTTTAACCTGACCTTTGGTTGTATCACCTTCTTTGATTTTTGACTGCATGCTGACTTCAGTTTCGTTCTTTAACTTGCTGTTTCCAGAAGATGCACAACCAGCCAGAAGCGTTGCCATCATGGCAGCTATAATAATTTTCTTCATTTCATCCTTTCCTGTAGACAAATTGCAAAAAGCGGGCTTATTCCGCAGCCTAACTATCGGAAAGATAAGAGGAAAACTTTAGTAAAAATTGCTTCAGATTACAGAAAAGACAAAAACCGACCCGATGACCGGGCTGGAGGGGGCTGGCAAACCAGGAAACTGCTACCGCTTATCGCCGTGCATCTGCGGGCGTTTGTTATGGAAGGTTAGTCCATAGACGAACGCATACACGCCATTTATCTTCAAGTGGCGCATGGGCACGTTGAAGAAAAGCTGGTCTCCGTTTTTAAGACGGCAATGGGATGTGTAAGGTAATCCAAAAATAAAGCCTCCTCCGTAATTATTTTACGGGGGAGGCTCGAAAGCTTCGCTTCACAAGTTGACGGGCTTACTCTGACTTACGTCCGCCGCCATGGCTGTTTTCACCGCCTTTTTTGCCAGCCTCTGATGCGCGTCCAGGATCGTTTTTGAAGTTCCCGCCGCTGTGCTGACCACCTTTTTTACCTGCTTCAGAAGCTTTATCACGGTCTTCTGCGAAGTTACCTGAACCACCACGATGTTCGGCCATACAAACCTCCGGGTTAAACTTTAAATTTCACATTAAGCAGCTTTAAATGATGAAGCTTTGCTGCCACGCAATTAAATATAGTGGCTATAACGGACACTGCAAGTTCAATTATCCGATCGCGCGGCAGGAAGGCGTTGCATTATGTCTCTGGTATGAATTTAATTGTGTGCATGTAACAAGATGATTTTTATATATAAGGCTGTGGTTTTTTTAACTGCATTTATTTTGTTAAGAATTAACCGGTTGCTTGCTTAGGTTGATATTCGCTTCGTTAAAATAGCTAAGCGAACGGGCTATTTTTTATAACTGAATATTTTTAATCAGGGGCAGTAAGCTGAAGATAGTTTTCATGAGTAACGCGTCAGCGCCGGGACAAAAGTTGAGCACTACTCTGCCGGCACCAGAAACATCATCATAAGGGAAAGAGAGGCAAAAATTGTCAGGGCAATGGCTGCACCGGCTGCTGCATAAAGCTGACCAAAGACTACTGAACCTGTTACCTGGCCTGCGGCCAGCATGAAGAAAGCAACCCCCACGCCGGAGGTCGGTGATTTTTTCGCTGATGAAGTTGCGCAGACCAGCAAGACGCCGGACAGTATGACGTAACCCGCTCCGCAGAGCGCTACCGCCGGGAATAACCACCATGAGAAGCCATGACTGAATGCGAACAGCACAAGTGGAGCAGCCATAAAAAGCTGTGACAGGCGGTAGAGCTGACGCATACCGATGAAAGCAGTCACCGCGCCTGTTAACACAGCAATAATTCCTGCCCCTCCGCTTATCATCCAGAGCATGCTGGTGGTTGAGCTATCCACGCCGGAGTGATGCTGTAATATTTCCGGACCAAAGCTCCACCATGCCGCGCTGGCTGTTCCGCTGATAAAGGAAATGATGGCAAGACGCCGCATAGAACGGCTCAGAAGGATTTCACGCCAGCTGCTTTTCTCCGGGCTGCTATTCGCGCCTCTGCCGGGTATGTAACGAATAACAGGAACCAGGCAGATGAGGGCCACGACACTAAAAATTACACAAGCTACACGCCAACCCCCCGGTGCCATAAGCAGGACAAGAACGGCCAGTATAATGCCTGCGCTGGTTCCGGCATTTATCACCGTGTTCGCCAGAGTTTGCTGCTTTTCAGGAATACTGCTGGCGACCGCGCCGGCCAGCGAAGGCGAAGCCAGCCCTGAACTCAGTCCGGCAATAAACAGGCCGACAGCCAGCATGAGAGAAGAAGAAGAGCATGCGAGGAGAAGCAGGCCTGCCGAGGCGCACAAGGCAGAAATGACAGCCGGCACTCGCGGGCCAAAGCGTATCACGCTAAATGATGCGCTTACCGCTGACAGGCAATAAGCTACATAACTGCAGGCAGCAATCATTCCGGAAACGTAGGGAGAAAAGGGTATCTCCTTAACGATTGCCGGCATCATCAGCCCCCACGAGAACCTTGCCATACCGTAGGTTATGGCGATGAGCGAGAAACCGGTGAACCCGAGCGCAAAGGAAGCTCTCATTGCTTCTTCTCACTTGCGCTTAGTAACAGGGCGGCGGCACGTACAGCCTGTGCGGCTGCATCAGGCCCTATTATCAGAGCAGAAGTGATGGCGCCTTCAAACAGCATCCAGATAGCATTAGCAAGCGCCTCATCTGAAGGATGATGGGAGTGCTTTATGCAGGCTGCTATGTATTCGCGTAGCGCATAGCGATAATCCAGCGCGTGAGCTGCCAGCAAAATATCCTGTTGGGCATATTCTCCCCAGGCTTTCGCAAAGAAGCAGCCCAGCGCGCCATTTTTTCGTATCCACGCTTCAAGCACGCTAAAAAGCTTAATCACTGCGTCTGGATGTTGAGGAGCATGAAGCTCCGCGAAAAATCGTTTCTGACGCTCCTGCATAACACATAAGGTCAGCGTTTCCCGCGAGGGAAAATAGCGATAGAAAGTGCGCGTCGAGACATCCGCCTCACTGCATATCTGGTCTGTACTGGTGGCGTGAAAGCCGTTGGTATAAAACAGCCTTTCAGCAGCCTGCAGTATATCTTGTTGTTTATTCATACTAACAAAAGTAAACCGATCGTTTTACTTTTGCAAATATTCATCCTCCGGGATGCGAGATGATCGGGTCTGACAACAGCGGTGATCTCCTGTAAACCAGGCGTTTCATCCATTGAATATCAGTTCTATCACCGCGCCGCAGAAGATCTAAGCGCGGCTGGCGGGAGCGCTTTGGTCAAGGGAGTCCTGCTATTGATCTTGCCCCGTTAATTAAAGGTATGGGGCATTGGGAGGAGTATCTGAGTATTGCCGGTCGGTATACGAGTTTTTACCCGGCATTATCCAGGCTTGAGCTGGATTGAAAAATTATTATCAGCAAGGCCTGGATAGCCACAGAAGTCATTGATATTTTGCTAAGCCGATCAAAACCCGAGCTCAACTTATATCTCACCTGGTATCGCAACGTCTTACCGCTCTGGTTAAACGCCGTCGGAAAGAACCTTTAGCCATATTTCATCCCGCTAAGTGCTATGGTGCACTCAGAAAATTGTGCTAGTTTTTTTATGGGTAATAACAAGAGAGCAGGGTAATGAGCCAGGATGAAGAGCGTGCGCAGCTAATCGGCTGCGCCATTGGCGCGGCCGTGGTTAGTCTGATAGCGGAAGGAACCGTGATCAATCGTGACAACCTCGTCGTTGAACTACACCGGCAGGGGAAAAAAATCGGTGACGGGGCAGGAAGCGTAATAAGCTACGAGGCGGTTGAAATTGTGAGGCGAGGACAATAAAAGAGAGCCCGGCTGAATCCCTGTTAGCATAATGCTATTGTGTTACGCGAATTTAAAAATGGAGAGAGCATGGGAAACCAGACCAGAGATGAAGAGCTGTACCAGGAAATGTGCCGCGTGGTAGGCAAGGTGGTACTGGAGATGCGCGATCTGGGTCAGGAGCCCAAACATATAGTCATAGCTGGCGTATTGCGGGCATCGCTTGCCAATCAAAAAATTAAACGCTCTGAATTAACGGCAAGGGCGATGAGTACGGTAATAAACGCGCTGTCTGGCATTAAATACGTAGATAAATGACCCTGCCAGCCGAAGCTGCTAGAATGCGCGCCAGTCGCTGACCGACAGCCCATTTATCGAGAGTATAATTGTGACATCTTTTTCTACCCTAAACATTCTGCCTGCGGAACAACTCGCCAATCTTAACGAACTGGGCTATCACGCCATGACCCCCGTTCAGGCTGCCGCCTTGCCCGCTATCCTTGCAGGGAAAGATGTCCGCGCTCAGGCGAAAACCGGC
The DNA here is from genome assembly GCA_032051265.1 of Buttiauxella sp. Lineage (GTDB taxonomy): Bacteria > Pseudomonadota > Gammaproteobacteria > Enterobacterales > Enterobacteriaceae > Dryocola. The sequence continues at coordinate 291,248 of DAMBYU010000002.1, read as the reverse complement.
AGCGGCAAAACCGCAGCCTTCGGTCTGGGCCTGCTGCAACACATTGACGCCAGCCAGTTCATCACCCAGTCGCTGGTGCTGTGCCCCACGCGCGAGCTGGCGGATCAGGTTGCTAAAGAGCTGCGCCGTCTGGCGCGCTATATGCCGAACATTAAAGTGCTGACGTTGTGCGGCGGGCAGCCGTTTGGCGTGCAGCGAGACTCTTTGACCCATGCGCCGCACATCATTGTGGCAACGCCAGGTCGTCTGCTCGACCACCTGAAAAAAGAGACGGTGAAGCTGGACGCGCTGCAAACGCTGGTGCTGGATGAAGCGGACCGTATGCTGGATATGGGCTTCGCCGATGCCATCGACGAAGTTATCAGCCACGCGCCGGCTAAACGCCAGACGCTGCTGTTCTCCGCCACCTGGCCGACAGCGATTGCCGCCATCAGCAAGCGCGTTCAGAACGATCCGCTGACCATCGAAATCGACTCGGTTGACGAACTCCCGTCTGTGGAACAGCAGTTCTATGAAGTTTCACGCGGCGGCAAAATTGGCCTGCTGCAAAAGCTGCTCAGCAAGCATCAGCCCGCTTCCTGCGTGGTGTTCTGTAACACCAAAAAAGACTGCCAGGCCGTATGTGATGCGCTGAGCGAAAGCAATCAAAGCGTGCTGGCGCTGCATGGCGATATGGAACAGCGCGACCGCGACCAGACGCTGGTGCGTTTTGCCAACGGCAGCAGCCGCGTACTGGTGGCAACGGACGTCGCCGCTCGCGGGCTGGACATCAAAGCGCTGGAGATGGTGATTAACTACGAGCTGTCCTGGGACCCGGAAGTACACGTTCACCGTATCGGGCGTACGGCTCGTGCGGGTGAAAGCGGCCTGGCGATCAGCTTCTGCGCCCCGGAAGAAGCGCAGCGCGCAAGCGTGCTGGCGGACATGCTAAACCTTTCTTTAAAATGGCAGCAGGCGCCGACCGGCATCAGCATCAAGCCGCTGGAAGCGGAAATGGCGACGCTGTGCATCGACGGCGGCAAAAAAGCCAAGATGCGCCCGGGCGATATTCTTGGCGCCATGACCGGCGATATGGGGCTGGACGGTGCGGATATCGGCAAAATAGATGTGCATCCGATCCATGTCTACGTTGCCGTTCGTCAGTCGGTTGCCCGCCACGCATGGAAGCAGCTGCAGCAGGGCAAGATTAAAGGCAAATCCGTTAAGGTTCGTTTGCTGAAGTAACGCTCTGAAAGTTCCCTCTCCGTCAGGAGAGGGAGAAAACCAGGCTAAGCCGCGTCCGCCAGCACAAACATCCCGTACGGGTGGATCTCAAGATAATAATTATCCCCCACATCCGGCTGCAGACGCGTAGCGTTCACCTGCAACAGCAGCGCCTGGCCATGCCATTCCACCGTTACCTCATACTGCGGCCCCATATAGGCGACATGGCGAACCACGCAGCGCTGGCTTTCCGCGCCGTGTTCGCTCAGCGTAATAGCTTCGGGGCGAACGCCTACCGTACCTTCCGCCTGTGAAATCGCCAGTTGTGGCGGGCGCGGCAGGCGATAGCCGTGAATTTCTACATAATCGCTGCCAAAGCGCGCCGGGAAAATGTTGGCATCGCCCATAAAGCTCGCCATAAAGCGTGAGGCCGGCTGGCGATAAAGCGTTTGCGGACTGCCGATCTGCATGATTTCACCTTTATTCATCACCAGCACCGTATCCGAGACGGCAAACGCCTCGCTCTGGTCGTGGGTAACATATAGCGACGTAATGTTGAACTGCTTTTGCAGCTCGCGGATCTTGTCGCGCATGCTGCGCCTGAGGTTGGCGTCAAGGTTGCTGAGCGGTTCATCGAACAGCAGCACTTTCGGCTTGAGGATTAATGCCCGTGCCAGCGCCACGCGCTGCTGCTGGCCGCCGGAAATCTGATCGACAAAACGGTCTTCAAATCCCTCCAGATCGACCATCGCCAGCGCTTCTGTCACGCGGCTTTTTATTTCCGCCCGCGGCGTGCCCAGCATCTTCAGGCCATAGCCGACATTATCGCCAAGCGACATATGCGGAAACAGGGCGTAGGACTGGAATACCATGCAGATATCGCGCTGCTGGATTGAGCGGTGCGTTACATCTTCGCCATCAATCAGAATCTGTCCCTCGGTGGGCTTCTCCAGCCCGGCCACCAGGCGCAGGACCGTGGTCTTACCGCAGCCGGACGGGCCGAGCAGGGTAACCATTTCACCTTTTGGAATGGCCAGATTGATGCCGCCAAGGACGGTGTTATCACCAAACCGTTTCGTGACGCCGCGCAGTTCTACAAAATGAGGTTGTGTCATGGTTTACTCCGTAATCACGCGTTGGTTTTGGCTTTTGAACGCGAAATACGCGCCTCGCCAATCAGCCAGTCAAAAATGAAGATAATCGTCAGCATCACGACGATCAGTATCGAGCCATAGGCGATTGCCACGCCATATTCGCCATCTTCCACACGGTTCAGAATGTAGGCTGTCGCCACGCGGGTATCCGGCGTCACCAGGAAAACAATGGCGCTGACCGTAGTGATGGCGCGCACAAAGCTGTAAATAAGCGCGGAAAGGATTGCCGGGCGCAGCAGCGGCAGCAGGATATTGATAATCGTGCGCATGGAACCGGCGCGCAGGCTCAGCGAGGCTTCATCCAGAGACTTGTCAATTTGCCCCAGCCCGGCGATACCGGCACGGATCCCCACCGGCACGTTGCGCATTACCATCGACATAATCACGATGGCGGCGGTGCCCGTCAGGTAAACCGGCGCGCTGTTAAACGCCAGAATATAAGAGACGCCCGCCACGGTGCCCGGCACCGCAAAGCACAGCATGGTAGTGAACTCGATGGTCTTTTTGCCGCGGAACTGCTGGCGCACCACAATCCAGGCAATCAACAGGCCGAAGAATGCGGTGATCGGTGCGGCAATCCCGGCGTAGAGCAGGGTATCGAGCAGCGAAGGCCACGCGCCGTCGCTCATGCCCTGGCCGAACAGCTTGATGAAATTATCCAGCGTCAGGGTGTAATCCACGCCCCAGTTCACCGTAAAGCTGCCGTAGAAAATGCTGCCGTAAAGCAGGGCGTTAAACGCAATCCATACCGCCAGCAGAGCGATAACCGCCCAGACCAGCGTGACCGGCAGCGGCTGCACGTCGCCGCGGTTAGATTTACCGGATACCGTCACGTAAGAACGCTTGCCAATCCACATGTACTGAATGCAGAACACCAGCAGCGAGAACAGCAACAGGAACGCGCCGAGCGTGCTGGCGGCCTGGTAATCAAGCTGGGAGCCGGTGATATAGAAATAGATTTGTGTGGCGAGCACGTCGAAGTTGCCGCCCAGCACCAGCGGGTTACTGAAGTCCGCCAGCGACTGTACAATCACAATCAGGAAGGCGTTCGCCAGCGCCGGTTTTAACAGCGGCAGAAAGACGCCTTTGAAGGTCTTCCAGCGCGTGGCGCGCAGCGTGTATGAAGCTTCTTCGAGCGACGGGTGAATCGTTTTTATCGCGCCATCGAGGATCATAAAAGCCATCGGCGTAAACGCCAGCACCTGCGCCAGCCAGATGCCGGTAAAACCGTACAGCCAGTTAGTGTTGGTCAGCCCGAACCAGTCCACCATCAGCTCGGTGATATAGCCGGAGCGGCCCATCATTAGCGTGACGCCAAGCCCGACGACAAACGGCGGGGTTACGATAGGCAAAATGGAGAAGATTCGGCCAATAATTGCGCTGCGTCTGGCAATGCGCGTGGTATAAATCGCCAGCACCAGGCCAAAGAACGTGCAGCCTATTCCCACGGCAATCGACAGGCCAATGGAGTTAATGATCACCTGCACAATGTGCGCCTGGCCGAGCACCGCCATAAACGCCAGCGGCGCAAAATCCCCGGCGTCGTTGGTGAACATCGGGATGAAGATAGCGATGCTTGGCCAGACGATAAATACGCTAATCAGCGCCACAATGGTCACCAGCGAACCAATGACAAAGCGATCGCCGCCCAGCCATTCAAGGCGGGCCAGGGCGAGGGTGATAATCATGCCCAGCGCGATAAACAGCACGATGGTGGCGTAGCCCATTCCGCGTCCGGTGACCGTGGCGCTTACCACCACAAAAGCCATGCAGACTAAGGCCCAACCAGCATCGAAATAGTGACGCTGTTTTTTCTCAGGCCCCAGCTCGTTGAACGGGCGCAGCAGCAGTAAAGAAGGCAGGATGCACCACAGCAGGCTGATGTTTAATCCGGACCAGCCGTAGGCGTCGAGAATCTCATCAGGGGTGGATTCAAACAGGCCGTAATCCAGGCTCCAGCTCGGCAGCAGGGCAAAAGCCAGCCAGCACAGCGCTACCCACCAGATAATAGCGTCCCGCTTTTGCGGCGTACGCAAAAGTAAAGTTTCAGACATAAGTGCCTCATCGGCCAAAGCGGCCAGAAGAAAAGAAAGGAGCAGGTGACGTGACGTTGTCACCCGCCGGTGGGTTAGTTACCCATCTTCACATCGGTAACCCACTTGCCGATCAGCGCCTTACGCATGTCGGTTGCGCCATATTTATCCATGTCGTAATTGATGAGCTTCAGGCCGTCGAGCTTCAGGGAGAGCGGCGAAGTTTCGGCGGTGGTATTGGTCAGGATCTGGTAGGACTTACCTTTCTTCCAGGAGAGCTCCTGCGCTTCTTTCGACAGCACCCAGTCAACGAACAGCTTAGCGTTGTCCACATTGCGCGCGCCTTTCAGAATGCTGACCCCGCCAATTTCGTAGCCGGTACCTTCGCAGGGCGAAATCAGCTCCAGCGGAGCGCCGTTCTCTTTTTCCAGCGAGTAATCATGAAGGAAGCCAATGCCAATGGCCGTTTCGCCACGAGCGGCGTTACGCGCCGGGGCGATACCGGATTTGGTGTACTGTGAAATATTGCCGTTGAGTTTTTTCAGGTAATCAAAAGCCTGATCTTCTCCCCAAAGCTGGGCAAAGGTCGCAAGAGCGGTATAGGCCGTGCCCGAACTTTGCGGATCGGCAATCTGGATTTCGCCTTTGTAGACCGGGTTAGTCAGGTCTTTCCAGCATTTTGGTACCGGCAGGTTTTTCTCTTTCAGGCGTTGGGTATTAACGCCAAAACCGAGAATCCCGATGTAGACGGCTGAAGAGTAGTTCCCTTTGCGTTTAGCCGGATCGCGGAACTGCGGCATAATCTGTTCAAGGTTTGCGGATTTATAGGGCATCAGCAGATCCATCTCGCCCGCCTGCGACTGCGGATCAAGCGTACCGCCGTACCATACATCGGCCTGTGGGTTTTTCTTCTCGGCGTCTACTTTCGCAAGCGTACTGCCGGAGCCGTTACGGATGAACGACGTTTTCACATCGTACTTTTCGCTAAACGCTTTGGCTTCCGTTTCACACATTTCGTTGGTGGCGCTGCAATAGACCACCAGACGGCCTTTCGCCTGGGCGGCGCCCGAAAGCGTTGCCAGCGCGACGCCTGCGGCAACCAGAGAAGAGAGCATGGTCAGTTTCATATTATTATCCTAAGTGTCCTGAGGTAAGGTGATAGCCGGCTCCATGGCCCCAATACTCCTGTCCTGCGCGCTGATGCCCGCCATTAGCAGCGGCATCAGCAAAAATCCAATCAATGCGGCGGCGATGGTCAACAGAACAAACATCCCCGACCAGCCGTAACGCTCAATGACCTGCGACAGCGGCCAGCCCGCGAGCGCAGCGCCCAGATAGGCAAATAAGCCCAGAAAACCGGTTACGGCGCCCGCGGCCTGTTTGTGGCTGCATTCCACCGCCGCGAGGCCAATCAGCATCTGCGGACCGAACACGAAGAAGCCGATAGCAAAAAAGCACATCGCCAGCAGCGCGTAATGGTGCACCGGCGAGAGCCAGAGGGCGGCAACGGAGATAAACAGCCCAAGGGCAAACAGCAAAATCATCGGCGCACGCTGACCGCGAAACAGCAAATCCGATCCCCAACCGGCAAACAGCGCCCCGAATAGCCCGCCCATTTCAAACAGCATCACCGTGGCGTTGGCGCTGAGTAAATTTACGCCGTGGCTTTCTGCCAGCCAGATGTTGCCCCAGTCGTTGAGCGCAATACGAATCAGATAGACCAGCACATAACTCACGCCGAGCAGCCAGATCATCGGGTTTTGCAGCACCGTGCTGCGAAACATCTGCCACAGCGGCATTGCCGAGCTAAGCTGCGCCTGGCGCATCTCCAGCGGGTCATGTCGCCAGACGCCTACCGGCGGCAGGCCCGCTTCTTCCGGCGTGCCGGTTAAGCGGCGACATAGCCAGATCCCTGTCACGATGCCGATAACGCCCGGCACCAGCAGCGCCGCCTGCCAGCCAAACCACAGCGCCATCAGCGCGGATATCATCGGCACCGCAGCGCCGCCCAGGTTAATGGAAGTATTCCAGCAGCCCCACCAGAAGCCGCGTTCATTGCGGGAATACCAGTGCGTCAGCAATCTTGCGCAGGGCGGCCATCCCCAGCCCTGGAAAAAACCGTTCAGCGTCCAGATAATCAGCAGCATCGTCAGGCTGCTGCCAAAGGCGAACAGGATATTCAGCACGCCGGTCGCCAGCAGGCCGACGCCCATAAACCAGCGTTCTCCGCGTCTGTCATGCCACAGCCCCGCGGCAAATTTCGACAGGCCATACGAGAGATAAAACAGCGTGCCCATCAGGCCGATATCACTCTTGCTCAGCCCAAGATCGACCTGCATCGCCGGAAGGACAAAGCTCACGCTTTTGCGTGTCAGGTAAAAAGCGGCGTAACCCACCACCATCGAAAACAGCAAGCGCGGACGCCAGTAACGATAATCACGACCAATGGCCTGCTCAGAAATCATGGGATCCCCCGGGTTGAAAAGACTATAGAAAACGGCGGCAGAAAGGGGATGAGACAAGGTTTTAGGTCACTAAGACTTTTTCCTGGTTATCCCTGATTTTGTTGAAAAAGTGTGGGCAGGTTAACAATTACGCGCGTTCCGGCGCGGCCTTCGAGCGTCAAATCCCCGCCTAAAGCGCGGATGCGTTCCCCGATACCCTGTAAGCCAAAGCCCGAATTGAGATCGCCGGTAAAACCAACGCCGTCGTCCTTTACCTCAAGCCTTACGCCGTGTGGCTGTAAAGTAAGAGAGATATCGACGCGGCTTGCATCAGCATGCTTGCAGATATTGTTCAACAGCTCCTGCACCAGACGATAAAGCGTGAACACCACGGTATCGCTGACGGGTTGGCCGGGAAGATCGTAAGTAAAACGGCAGAGGATGCCGCGTTCGGCAAAAGCAAATTCCTGCACCAGATGATGCAGGGCCTTCTCAAGGGACATCTCATCGAGTACGGGAGGGCGAAGCTGGCGCAGCAGCTGGCGGGTGGAGTGGTGAATACGCTGGGCAAGCTGGTTGATCTGTTCGGCGGCAAGCGTTGTCGAATCACCGCAGGCGGTACGCTTCACCAGCATCGACTGGATCTGGATCGCGGTGATGTTCTGGCCAATTTCGTCGTGCAGTTCGCGGGCGAGATCCTTGCGCGTATCTTCTTCGGCATGCACCAGCTTTTCCATCAGCTCACGCCGGGCCTGCAGCTCGATTTCCAGCCGCTGACGGTAGCGATGAAGATTATTAGCCAGATGCTGCTGGCGGCTGATGGCAATGCCCAGCCCGATACCCAGCAGCGCCTGGGTCGACAGAAACAGCTCCATCTCCATCAGCCCGTTAAAACCGGTGCCGATCTGACGGGCGATAGTGATCATCATGCTGCCAAGCAGCGCCGCCAGCACGCCGCCTTGCCAGCCAAATTTATAGGCCATCACCACGTTAGGCAGGAACACCACAATCAGCAGCAAACGCTCAATCTCTGGCGACAGCACCATCTGCGCGCCAACGCCAATAATAAAAAACAGGCTGCACCAGATAAGCAGAGAAGTACGCAGCGGAGGATTCGGCGTCTCCTGCGCCAGCAGGCTTTCCAGATGCTGCTGGCGCAGATATTCATAAATCAGGTACACAAAGGGCGTCAGCAGGATCCCGCCGGTAAACGCGGCCAGTAAGATTTGCGAAGCCGGGCTTGCCAGGAAGGGGCTAAGCGCCAGCGTATGCAGCAAAGCATCGGCGGTAATTGCCGCCATCAACAAAGAAAGTCGCTGCCAGTAAAGGGTGAAGCGATGCCAGTAACGCTGCACCAGTAGCGCCGGAAGGGCGCTGATAAACGGGGAAAGCAGCATTACCGGTTCGGTCATCAGCTGTTGCTGCCACAGCCAGCCCAGCAGCCCGATAACCGACACAAACAGGGCAGGCCAGTAACGACGATGAAGCAGGATCAGCAGCGCGAGATGCACGCCCTGCGGCAAGAGCAGGGTGGCCTGCTGGCCGTTACTGGTGAGGTAAAAGCTGATGGTCCACAGCGCAAGCCAGCCAAGCCCCCAGGCAAAGATGATAAACAGCGACAGCAGAAGATGACGCCACGAACGCCCCATTTAGTGCCCGGGCAGCAGCTGGTGGTCAAGGGCGAAATGCACCAGATCGATAGTGCTTTCACATTGCAGCTTGCCGAGGATATTGGCCCGGTGCACGTGCACCGTTTTATGGCTTAGCCTGAGCATATCTGCGATATGTTTGACGCTTTCTCCTTTCACGAGAAGATCAAAAACTTCGCGCTCGCGAGGCGTTAAGCCTTCTAGCGCTTTTGCGGGTTGTCCTGCATGGCGCAACGCTCGCAGCGCATCGGCGCACAAATAATGTCCGCCCAGGCCAACGGTACGCACGGCCTGAACCAGCTCCTCGGGGCCGCAACGTTTGGTGAGATAACCGCTGGCACCGGCATCAAGCGCGCTTTGCACAAAAGCGGTGGTATCGTAAATGCTCAGGATAATGGCGCGAAAGCCCGGATGCTGCTGGCGCAGGCGTTTAAGCAGGCTCAGACCATTTTCATCGGGCATGGCTACGTCGAGCACGGCGACGTCCGGGGGATTTTTGATAAGCGCAGCCCAGGCCTCTGCGGCGGAACTGTGTTGTCCGACAACCTGAATATCCGCCTCCAGGCTTAAAAGCTGGGCGAAACCGGAACGCACCACAACGTGGTCATCAACTAAAGCAACGGCAATCATCGGGCTGCTCATTCAAAAGGGGCCAGGCGACATGATGCGTGCGAATATATTCTTCGCAACGGCTACGTTGGGAATATGTTACGGATGTAACAAAAAGGAGGGATACGGAGGCGAAATGAATCCTCTCCCTGCAAGGGAGAGGGGAAATCTTTACTCGCTGCCCGTTTTCTCCGCTTTACCTGCCATCCGGGCCAGGAAATCGTAACGCTTTTGCAGGTCTTCGGCGGCGTCTTTCCACAGTTGCTCAGCCACCTCCGGCTGCTGCGAATTCAGGCGACGGAAACGCTGCTCTTTTATCAGCGTATCGGCCAGCGCATCCGACGGTGGACGGGAATCCAGCGCCAGCGGCAGCTTGCCTTCATCCGCACGGCGCGGATCGAAGCGGTAGAGCGGCCAGAAGCCGGTTGCGGTGAGCTGGCGCATCTGATCGTGGCTTAGCGCCAAATCGTAACCGTGCTCTTCGCAAGGGCTGTAGGCGATGATCAGCGAAGGACCCGGATAGGCTTCCGCTTCCTGAATCGCCTTCACCGTCTGGTTTAGCTGTGCGCCAAGGGAAATCTGCGCCACGTAGACATGGCCGTACATCATCATGCTGACGCCGAGATCTTTACGCGCTTTACGCTTGCCGTGCTCGCCAAATTTAGTCACCGCGCCGAGTGGGGTAGCTTTGGAAGCCTGGCCGCCTGTATTGGAATAACACTGCGTATCCAGCACCAGAATGTTGACGTTTTCAGTCAGGCTCAGCACGTGATCAAGGCCGCCAAAACCGATGTCGTAGGCCCAGCCGTCGCCGCCGATAAGCCAGATGGATTTTTCAACCAGGGCATCCGCATCGGTCAACAGTTGATGGGCATCGGCGTCATCCACCTTAGCCAGATGCTGCCGCAAGGCGGTAACCTGTTCACGGCGCACTTCCGGCGTGGCTTCGCCGTGCAGCTGCTCGTTAAGCTCTGCTGGCAACCGATCGGCGAATTTCTCCAGCAGGCGCATCACGCGCACGCGGTGCTGATCAACCGTCAAACGGAAGCCCAGGCCAAACTCGGCGTTATCTTCAAACAGCGAGTTTGCCCATGCCGGGCCGCGTCCGTTGGCGTCGGTGGTATAGGGTGTGGAAGGGAGGTTGCCGCCGTAAATGGACGAACAGCCCGTGGCGTTGGCGATCAGCAGACGATCGCCATACAGCTGGGTTAACAGTTTAATGTAAGGCGTCTCGCCGCAGCCGGAGCAGGCGCCGGAGTATTCAAACAGCGGCGTCAGCAGCTGTGAAGTACGGATATCGATACGTTCCAGGCTGGTGCGATCCCTTTCCGGCATGTTGAGGAAGAAATCGTAGTTTTCTTTCTCAACTTCAACGTGCTCAAGGCGCGACATCATATTGATGGCCTTGATTTCCGGGTTCTGGCGATCTTTCGCCGGGCAGACTTCCACGCACAGGTTGCAGCCGGTGCAGTCTTCCGGTGCGACCTGAAGCACATATTTTTGCCCCTTCATATCGCGGGATTTTACATCCAGCGATTGCAGCGCGGCAGGGGCGGATCCCATCACCTCCGGCTCAACCACTTTGGCGCGAATCGCCGAGTGCGGACAGGCTGCCACGCAGTGGTTGCACTGGGTACAGATTTCCGGTTTCCAGATGGGGATCTCTTCGGCGATATTGCGTTTTTCCCACTGCGTGGTGCCCATCGGCCAGGTGCCGTCCGGCGGCAGGGCAGAAACAGGCAGCGCATCCCCAAGACCTGCAAGCATGGCGGCGGTAACGGTTTTCACAAAATCTGGCGCGGCGTCGGAAACCACCGGCGGGCGCATCGGACTGCTTTCGAAGACCTGCTGCAGCGCAACCTCCGCCAGCAGTTCACGAGACAACGCCAGCGCCTGCCAGTTACGCTCAACCAGCTCCTGTCCTTTGGAGCTGTAACTTTTGGCTATCGCTCCCTGCAATTCAGCCAGCGCGCTGTCGCCCGGCAGAATATTTGTGAGATGGAAAAACGCCATCTGCATAACTGTATTGATGCGCGCTCCAAGCTGGCATTCGCGGGCGATTTTCGCCGCGTTGACCACAAAGAAACGCGCTTTCTTCTGATTAAGTACCGCCTGAACTTCCTGCGGCAAACGATGCCAGACCTCATCCGCGCCGTATGGCGTGTTGAGCAGGAAAATACCGCCCGGCTTCAGGCGTTCGGCCATCTGATATTTGTCGATAAACTGCAGCTGGTGACAGCCAACAAAATCAGCGCGGTCGATAAGATAAGTGGAATTAATCGGATGCTCGCTGACGCGCAGGTGAGAAACCGTCAGGCCGCCCGCCTTTTTCGAGTCATAGACGAAATAGCCCTGGGTAAAGAACGGCGTGGAGTTACCGATGATTTTGATATTATTTTTCGTCGCCGAGACGCTGCCATCGCTGCCCAGACCGTAAAATAGCGCTTCGAGCTTAGCGCGGGAAGGCAGAGTGTTTTCCGGCAGCGGTAATGACAGGTTGGTTACGTCGTCATAAATACCGACGGTAAAGCGCGGGCGCGGCTTCGCTTCTTTTAATTCGTTAAAGACCGCCAGCACGCAGTCCGGACCAAACTCTTTGGAGGAAAGGCCATAACGCCCGCCGATTACGCGCGGCAGCGTTTCACGATCGCCGCAGTTAAAGGCTTCGGCAAGGGAAGTCATCACATCCAGATACAGCGGCTCGGCTAGCGCCCCCGGCTCTTTAGTTCTGTCCAGCACGGCTATGTGACGCACGCTTTCCGGTAACGCTTCCAGCAGATGATCGGCAGAAAATGGGCGGAACAGGCGAACCTTTAACACACCGATCTTTTCGCCGCGAGTCAGCAGCTCATCGACAACCTCTTCGCAGGTGCCGATGGCGGAGCCCATCAGGATAATTACGCGTTCGGCCTGCGGGTGACCGTAATATTCAAATGGACGATACTGACGGCCCGTCGCTTTCGCAAAACTGTCCATCGCCTGTTCGACGTGTTCATAAACCGCGTTGTACCACGGGTTTGTTGCTTCGCGGGACTGGAAGTAAGTGTCCGGGTTGGCGGAGGTGCCGCGAATCACAGGGTGCTCAGGATTCAGCGCACGAGCGCGATGTTCATCGATTTCTTTTTGCGGGAGCAGCGCAAGAATAGTGCTGTCCGCCAGCGGAACGATTTTATTGATTTCGTGCGAAGTACGGAAACCGTCAAAGAAATGAATGAAAGGCACGCGACTCTTCAGGGTTGCGATATGCGAAATCAGCGCGAAGTCTTGTGCTTCCTGAACGCTGCTGGCGCAAAGCATGGCGCAGCCGGTCTGGCGAATAGCCATCACGTCCGAGTGGTCGCCAAAAATAGAGAGCGCGTGAGTCGCCACGGTACGGGCGGCCACATGCAGAACAAACGGCGTCAGCTGCCCGGCCAGTTTGTAGAGCGTGGGGATCATCAGCAGTAAACCCTGCGATGAAGTAAACGAAGTTGAAAGGGCGCCGGTTTGCAGCGCGCCGTGCACGGTGGCGATGGCCCCGGCTTCCGACTGCATTTCTACAACGCGAGGCGTATCTCCCCAGACGTTCTTACGGCCGTCACCGGCCCAGGCATCAGCCTGCTCAGCCATGGTCGAACTGGGCGTGATGGGGTAGATGGCAATAACTTCACTGGCGCGAAACGCCACGGAGGCGACTGCGCCATTGCCGTCGATAGTGATCATAAGCGATCCTTACAAAGCGCTAAAAATAGAAGGCTCGCATTGCGGCGGCGGCCCTGAATAATTTCTTAAGTTTAGCAAAGGCCGGAAAGGGTGATTTTCGCTTTTGTGTGCATGGGATGGCCCGTAAGAAAAGTTTCAGGTGGGAATTATCTTAAGTTTTATGTCAAAAGGTGAGCCGCTTCGCAAAAACAAACACTTTTTCTTGCCCGTTGCTCTCGACGTAGCGCGGACATGGCGCTTATGATTCCTGGGGTTTGCAATGTTCAGGGGGAGAAGAGTAATGCGCGCTGCGTTTTTAGCCGGGTGTGCCGCTTTGTTGTTATCGACAACATTCTTATCGGCATGCAGTAGTAATGAACCACCGCAACAAGCCACCGCCGCTCATGTTCAGCCGGGCATGCGGGCTGCTATGTCAAATCAGGGGCAGGCGAGTTGTGCAATGATTGGTGGAACGCTGAGCGTTGCTCGTCAGCTTGACGGGTCGGCAGTCGGGATGTGCGCTATGCCCAACGGCAAACGCTGCAGTGAAAACGCGCTTGCCGCCGGAACCTGCGGAACCTTCTAGTAGAATTAGTTGACCAGATCGGCCAGCTTATACACTAACGTATGCTGGCTGGTTTTTAGCGTTAACTGCTGCTGCGCCAGATCGACCTTCGCGCCTGCGGTCAGCATGTCGTTAATCATGCGATCGAGCTCATTAAGCTGCGGTTCCGCACACAGCATCATGGTCATCCCCAGGCCTTTCGCCTTCAGGGTATTGTCGGCAAGCGTAGCCTGTCCCATAAAGCGGTTACACATGCTGCCTGCAATATGCATATTTTCCCCGAAGCTCAGCTCCGGCATACGCTTGATCCCCTGTAGGGGTTTACCGTCCACGCTTTGTAAAACATAGCGATGATGCTGCAGATCCTGTGCGGTAACCGTGCCCTTCTCACCGGACTGTGCACAGCCAGCGAGGAGCGTTGCCGCCAGCATCAGCGAAGCTAATTTTTTCATCTCTTCTCCCTAAGTTTTTTTTCATCAATGAGTTGGCGCCACTTTGGCAAAAAGTACGCCAGGCTGCAGTAAGGATAATCTTAAAAGTTAAGCGCCACCTGCCGTCATCGCTATTTGACCTGGTTTGCGCAAGGTTCGCCGTTTTCAAGCTGGCGCAAATTTTCAAGCGTCGTTTCGGAAATGCTGGTTAAGGCTTCGGCCGTCAGAAACGCCTGGTGTCCGGTAAACAGCACGTTGTGGCAGGCGGACAGGCGGCGGAATACGTCATCCTGAATCACGTCGTTAGACTTATCTTCAAAGAACAGGTCGCGTTCGTTCTCATACACGTCCATGCCCAGCGCACCAATTTTTTGCGTCTTCAGCGCTTCGATAGCGGCCTGGGAGTCGACTAATCCGCCGCGACTGGTATTAACGATCATCACGCCGTCCTTCATCTGGTTAAAGGCGGTGCGGTTGAGCAAATGGTAGTTTTCCGGCGTCAGCGGACAGTGCAGGGAAATGACATCTGCCTGCGAGAAGAGCGTTGACAGATCGACATATTCCACGCCCATTTCCAGCGCCGCCGCGCTTGGGTAAGGATCAAATGCCAGCAGGCGCATACCAAAACCTTTCAGGATACGCAGCGCCGCAAGACCAATTTTACCGGTGCCGAGGACGCCTGCGGTTTTACCGTACATGGTAAAACCCGTCAGGCCTTCCAGCGAGAAGTTGGCATCGCGGGTGCGCTGATAGGCACGGTGAATACGACGGTTCAGACACATCATCATGCCCACGGCATGTTCGGCTACCGCTTCGGGAGAATAAGCCGGTACGCGCACAACGGGCAGGCCGAGCTCTTTTGCCGCCTCTAAATCCACGTTGTTAAAGCCCGCACAGCGCAGGGCAATAATCTTCACCCCCTGTTTTTTCAGCTCTTCAAGCACCGGGCGACTGCCATCGTCATTAACGAAAATACATACCGCGTCGCAGCCATGGGCGGTTTTGGCGGTTTTCTCCGTTAACAGAAAATCATAAAATTCAATATCAAAGCCATATTCCTGGTTAACATTCTCCAGATACTTTTTGTCGTACTGTTTTGTGCTATACACGGCCAGTTTCATAAGACTTTTCTCCAGAAAGATTTAAGGTAAAATTAACATTCTTAAAATATTCTTACAATTCTTAAAAATAAGTTTTAATAAGCGGAAGAGGCTCGCCTGTAGTCGCTCATCTAAGCTTAGACGATGGCGGTGACTTCACGCCCGGCCCGAATCATGACAGAATCATTGCATATTTCGGCATAAATTGTCGCTGAATCAGGATATTAACCACCCATGAAGGGTAAATATAAAGCCATTATTGCCCTCGCACTGATACTTATCTTGCTCCCGCTAACGCTGCTGCTGACCATCGCCAACTGGCTGCCAACGCTTGCCGGCATCTGGCTTCCGCAGGGCACGCGAATCGCCATGGAGGCCAGCCCGCGCCTGAGCCGTGGGGCAATTCATATTCCCGATCTTCGTTATCTGGCCGGAGATTGCGAACTGGCAAGCCTGAAAAACGCCAGCCTGAGCCATCCGGGCCGCTGGCGACTGCATATAAACGAACTCACCCTTAATCCCGACTGCATCGGCAACATTCCTGCCGATGATTCCAGCCCTGCCGCGCCGCGCACGCTTGCCCAATGGCAGTCCATGCTGCCCTATACGCTGCTGACCATTGATAAAGTCAACGTCACGCCGTGGCAACAGTTTGCCGGCGGATTGCGCGTCTCGCTGACGCCAGACCGTCAGGAGGTGCATTACTCCGGTCCGTTATTAACCATTGACGCAAAGCTGAAAGGCCAGACGCTTGAGCTACAGCAGCTGAAAATCAGCGCATTTGAAGGAATGGACCCGATTGAACTGGCTGGCACCTTCAAGCTGCCACTGGTGCCGAACGGTTTGCCGGAGCAGGGGCACATAACCGCCGCGCTGCGCATTCCGCAGGAACCTGAGCCTGTTAACGCCGTGCTTGACTGGCGTGAAGATCAGGGCGCTTTAACGCTGCGCAAAGCAGGTGACGAAGCACCGCTGGTCTCGTTGCCCTGGACAATCAGCCAGAAGATTTTCGAAATCAACGGCGGGCAGTGGTACTGGCCGTATCAGGGATTTCCGTTGCGTGGCGGCATCGCCCTGCGCGTGGATGACTGGCAGCAGGGGCTGGAAAATGCCACGCTTAGCGGGCGCATGAATGTGGTAACGCAAGGCCGGGCAGGTAAGGGCAACGCCGTGCTGAACATCGGGCCGGGCAAACTGAGCATGACAAACAGCGCTTTGCCGCTACAGCTAACAGGCGAAGCCAAGCAAGACGCGCTCATCTTCTATGCGGTACTGCCCGGCGAGTTAAGCGGCGCCCTGACCGATCCGCAACTGCTGTTCAGGCCAGGCGCGCTTTTACGCTCCCGTGGTCGGGTGATTGATTCGCTGGATATCGACGAAATCCGCTGGCCGCTGGCGGGCGTACGTCTCACGCAGCAGGGTGTGGACGGGCGATTACAGGCCATTATTCGCGCTCACGAAAATGAAATGGGCGACTTTGTCTTACATCTTGATGGCCAGGCCGATAATTTCCTCCCGGATGCGGGGCTGTGGCAGTGGCGCTATTGGGGCAACGGCGCTTTCACACCGATGAATGCTCGCTGGGATGTGAGTGGTAAGGGCGAGTGGCGTGACAGCGTTATAGAGCTGAGCTCACTTTCAACGGGTTTCGACAAGCTGCAGTACGGTGCAATGCTGATGGACAAGCCGCGTCTGGTACTGGAAAAACCTGTTCACTGGCAGCGCGCGGAGGAACACTCTTCTTTTACCGGCGCCCTGTCGCTGGATGCGGGTAGCACAACGTTTAGCGGCGGCAGCACGCTACCTGCCTCGACGCTGAAATTCAGCGTCGACGGCGAAGACCCCTCCTCGTTTCAGTTTAAGGGCGACCTTCATGCCGGTGACATCGGCCCGGTGCGCGTAATGGGCCGTTGGGATGGCACACGTCTGCGGGGTAACGCCTGGTGGCCGGAACAGTCGCTAACTGTTTTTCAGCCGCTGATCCCGCCGGACTGGAAGCTGGATCTGAAAGACGGCAATCTTTATGCGCAAATCGC
Source organism: Buttiauxella sp. (assembly GCA_032051265.1). Taxonomy (GTDB): domain Bacteria; phylum Pseudomonadota; class Gammaproteobacteria; order Enterobacterales; family Enterobacteriaceae; genus Dryocola. Next base: position 274,343 of record DAMBYU010000002.1, on the reverse strand, counting down.
CTTTTCCGCCGCGAGCGGGCAAGGTTTCGAAGCCGGTGGGCACGGCGTAGTGAAGGGCGGGAGCGCATGGCTGCCGGATAACCAGATCAACGGCGTCGACTTTGTTCTGCCGTTCCGCTTTAGCAATTCGACCTGGCATCTGGGAACGCAGGGTCCGGTAACGTTACGTATCGGCGAGGTAAAAAATCAGGTGAGCGCGCAAAACGTTACCGCCGATCTTGAAGGCTGGTATCCGTGGAGCGACACGCAGCCCTTGACGCTAAGCAACGTCAGCGTTGATATACTGGGCGGCAAAGTACTCATGCAGCAGCTCCGGCTGCCGCAGCGGGACGCCGCGTTGCTGCGGCTACAGAATATTTCCTCAAGTGAGTTAATCACCGCTATCAATCCCAAACAGTTTACGATGTCCGGGCGCGTTACCGGCGCGCTGCCGCTGTGGCTTAACCATCCGCAATGGATCGTCAAAGATGGCTGGCTCACCAACCCAGGCCCCATGACGTTTCGCATGGATAAAGATATGGCTGACGCCATCGTTGCCAATAACATGGCGGCGGGCGCGGCCATAAACTGGCTGCGTTACATGGAGATTTCGCATTCGTGGACGAAAATTAACTTAGACAATCTGGGCGTGTTGTCAATGAGCGCCAGCGTGACGGGGATAAGCCACGTGCAGGACAAGAAAAATACCGTCAATCTCAACTATACCCATCAGGAAAATCTTTTTACGCTGTGGCGTAGTTTACGCTTTGGCGACAATTTACAGGCCTGGCTAGAACAACACGCCGCACTGCCGGATGTGCGCTGCCAGACACCCGGCAAAGCATGTGAGGAAAAACGATGAACATCTTTATCGCCGCAGGACTGGCGGCCGCAACGCTGATGCTTTCGGGCTGTACGCCGCGCATTGAAATCGCCACGCCGAAAGAGCCCATCACCATTAACATGAACGTGAAAATTGAGCATGAAATTCACATCAAAGTGGATAAGGATGTAGAAAACCTGCTTAAAAGCCGCAGCGATCTGTTCTGATGAGGGGGAAAATTATGCAAACCATAATCAAAGGCGCGCTGATTTGTACTCTGTTGCTCAGCCAGCCGCTATGGGCCATAACGCTGAACGAGGCCCGCCAGCAAGGGCTGGTAGGGGAAACGCTGAGCGGATATATCGCGCCCGTCAGGCAGGATAAAGAGACGCTGGCGCTGGTGAAAAGCATCAACGAGGCAAGGGCGTCGCATTATCAGCAGCTGGCCGACAACAATAATATTTCCGTGGATGAAGTCGCGAGGCTTGCCGGACAAAAGCTGGTGACGCGGGCGCAACCGGGCGAGTATGTGCGCGGCATCAACGGGCAGTGGATGAGAAAATAATTAAGCCCACGCTGAAAATTATCGGCGTGGGTGCGGCTGCTTTACTCTTCGCTAAACCACTCGCTGTTTTCCTGGCGGATCAACAGGATCGACTGGCTGATCTCATGCAGATGTCGGTGCATAGCCTGATCCAGACCCGCCTCATCATGTTGCCTGAGCGCTTCAAAAATAGCGTAATGCTGCGCCAGTAGCATTTCCGGCGGGGAGACATGATCGAGACTCATGTAGCGCACGCGGTCCATCGTCGCTTTGATGTTTTCTATGGTATCCCACGCCAGACGGCAATCGGCCACCAGCGCCAGCTGTTCATGAAACTCATCGTCGAGCTGGAAAAAATCGTCCAGTTGGTTACGTTCAATGGCAACACGCTGCTGATTTAAGAGCTGCTCAAGTATATACAGGTGGCTTTCTGTCGCCATGCTTGCGGCACGCTTCACAACGGCGCGTTCTATAGCCTCGCGAATAAAACAGCCATTCTTCACATGGTTGACGGAAATCTTATTTACGTACGTGCCGCGCTGGGGGCGAATCTGTACCAGACCCGTTTCCGCAAGCTTAATAAAAGCTTCCCGCACGGGCTGACGGGAAACGTCAAAACGAACGGAAACTTCTTTTTCCGAAAGCGGGGTGCCGGGCGGAATCAAACAGCGAACAATGTCGCGGCGCAGAATACGATAAATTTGCTGGTTAACAGGCAGCGTAGGATTGAGAACCGAAGATGAAGGCATGTCTTTATTTCTTATTTAGAAAACTTATGCAAATTTAACACTTTTTTGCGAAATCTCCCATACCCGGACAGCGCCCGGGCAGGGAAGGCCGTTATTCTTCGCGGTATACGCTAAGCCCGGCAAAGGTCTGGCTCACCGGCATCATTTCAAGCGTATTAATATTGACGTGTTTTGGCAGCGTCGCCACCCACCAGACGGCTTCCGTTACATCTTCCGGCGTCAGCGCATTGGCATTTTCGTAGGTTTTATCCGCCTTTCCGTCGTCACCTTTAAACCGCACGTTGGAAAACTCGGTGCCGCCTACCAGACCCGGTTCGATATCGGTCACGCGAATGGCCGTCTTATGCAGGTCGGTACGCAAATTCAGGCTGAACTGGCGTACAAAAGCTTTGGTCGCGCCATAAACATTGCCGCCGGCATATGGCCAGCTGCCGGCGGTAGAACCGATGTTGATGATATGGCCACGGTTACGTTCCACCATGCCCGGCAGAACGGCTCGGGTCATATATACCAGGCCTTTATTATTGGTATCGATCATCGTTTCCCAGTCGTCGGGATCGGCCTTATGAGCCGGCTCCATGCCCAGCGCCAGGCCTGCGTTATTCACCAGAATATCGATATCACGCCATTCGGCTGGCAGCTGTTCCAGCGCTTGTTCGATAGCCGCGCGGTGACGGACGTCAAGCTGCAGCGTCAGAATGCTGTCGCCCAGCTCATTTTTCAGCTCCAGCAGGCGCTCCTGGCGACGGCCGGTCGCAATCACTTTATGACCATTTTGTACAAAACGACGGGTGATGCTCTCGCCAAAGCCAGCGGTGGCGCCGGTTACCATAATAATCATGTCACTGTTCCTCAACGCTTTTATGTCGTAATACCTTAGCATGCCGGGAAGGGCTTACGATAACTGAAGTTGTAAGGGCAGCACAGAGCGCTGCCACATATCAGCAGATGACGCTCCCGCTTATCCGCCCTACAATCAATAAATCACCCTTCGTAAGGGGAGTTCCCCTGCTTGTTGACCTTATTTCAGGAGCAAAGGATGTTGTCAGACAATCCGTTTTACCACGTCAGTCTATTGCCATACCAGGCTCCGCGTTTCGATCAAATCAATGACGGTCACTACCGTCCGGCGTTTGATGAAGCAAAACGTCGCAAACTCGGCGAAGTGGCGCTTATCACGCAGAATCTTGATGCGCCGGGCTTTGAAAACACTTTCCTCGCGCTGGAGCAAACCGGGCAAATGCTCTCCCGCGTCACCAGCGTCTTTTTTGCCATGACGGCGGCGCACACCAATGATTACCTGCAACAGCTTGATGAAGAGTTTGCCAGCGAGCTGGCAGAGCTTGCCGATGAGGTCCGCCTGAACGAAGCGCTTTTCGCGCGTATCGACGCGGTGTATCAGCAGCGTAACACGCTGGAGCTGGATGCCGAATCCCTGCGCCTGGTGGAAGTTGTCTGGCAACAGTTCAAGCTGGCCGGCGCTACCCTTAACGACGAACAAAAAACTCGCCTGAAGCTGCTTAATAAAGAAGCGGCTCAGCTAAGCAGCCAGTTCAATAATCGCCTGCATGCTGCGGGTAAGGCGGCCGGGCTAGTGCTGGATTATGCGCATCAGCTTGAGGGCTTAAGCAGCAGCGAAATCGCCGCGGCTAAACAGGCCGCAGCGGATAAGGGCCTTGCCGATCGCTGGTTAATTCCGCTCCTGAACTTTACCCAGCAGCCCGCGCTGCAGTCTCTGACCGACCGTCAAACGCGTGAAAACCTGTTTAAAGCAGGCTGGGAACGCACGCAGCAAAACGATGGCAACGACACGCGCGCTATTGTGGCAAGGCTTGCAGCTTTGCGCGCAGAGCAGGCGCAGCTGCTGGGCTTTGAGAACTACGCGGCCTGGAAAACGGCCGATCAGATGGCGAAAACGCCGGAGGCCGCCCTGACTTTTATGCGCAACATTGTGCCTGCGGCTACGGCCCGCGCGCAGCGTGAACTGGCTGATATTCAGCAGGTTATCGACGAGCAGCAGGGTGGGTTCGAGGCAAAAGCCTGGGACTGGGCATTGTATGCCGAGCAGGTTCGGCGTGCGAAATACGATCTCGACGAGGCGCAGATCAAGCCTTACTTTGAACTCAACAGCGTGCTGGACAACGGCATGTTCTGGGCGGCGAGCAAACTGTTTGGTCTGAGCTTTAGCGAGCGGTTTGATATCCCGACATACCATCCCGATGTGCGCGTATGGGAAATTTTCGATAAAGATGGGCGCGGCATGGCGCTGTTCTATGGTGACTATTTTGCCCGCGACAGCAAAGGCGGCGGTGCCTGGATGGGCAACTTTGTCGAGCAATCGACCCTCTTTGCCAGCGATCCTGTCATTTACAACGTCTGCAACTATGTGAAACCGGCGGCCGGTGAACCGGCGTTGATTTCATGGGATGACGTGGTGACGCTGTTCCACGAGTTTGGCCATACGTTACACGGCCTGTTTGCCACGCAGCGTTACGCCACGCTCTCCGGGACCAACACGCCGCGTGATTTTGTGGAGTTCCCGTCGCAAATCAACGAACACTGGGCGCGCCAGCCTGAAGTCTTCGCCAATTACGCCCGTCATTACCAGACAGGCGACCCCATGCCTGAAGCGCTGCGCGAAAAACTTTTCACGGCAGCCCAGTTTAATAAAGGCTATGACATGACGGAACTGCTCGCCGCAGCATTGCTGGATATGAACTGGCACAGCCTTGAGCCGGGAGCGGACGTGGCCGATGTGGTGCAATTCGAAACTAACGCGCTGGAAAAAGAGCAGATCAATCTACCTCAGGTTCCCCCTCGTTATCGCAGCAGTTACTTCGCGCATATCTTCGGTGGCGGCTATGCTGCGGGTTATTACGCCTATATCTGGACGCAAATGCTGGCCGACGACGGCTATCAGTGGTTTGTGGAGCAGGGTGGATTAAGCGAGGAAAATGGGCAAAAGTTCCGCGAAGCGATTTTATCGCGAGGAAACAGCAGCGATCTGGCACAGCTTTACCGCAGCTGGCGCGGACACGATCCTTACAGCGAACCGATGCTGAAAAATCGTGGGTTGAGCGAGTAATTATTCAGATGCAGGGTGATGAGGGCTGGCAACAGTTATCGGTGCTTCCCCAGCTTTATCACCCTGCGAGATAATCTGTTTACCTCACGGCATGCGCATAGCTCAGACATTATGTCATCTTATTGCGTCTTACCGCTGTCAGTGATTTCAGATCGTAACCACCGTTCAAAAACCTGCAGCGTCGTTTCATTTATTCCCGTCTCCGCCGGTTTCACCAGACAGAAATTTTTGCTCAGGCCGTGTGATGCGGGCCAGGGTGCGACAAGCGCTCCACTACTGAGTTCTTTTTCGACGTACATACGCGGCACCAGCGCTACGCCCTGTCCTGCAAGCGCAGCAGCAATTGCCATTTCATGAAGATCGTATCGCACGCCCTGAGCCGGGTTATCGAGGGTAATTCCGCTTTCTCGTGCGTATTGTTGCCATATTTGTGAGCGAGAGTGAAATTATTACGGGCATTAGCCCGGTATGGTTGCCCGGGCATACTCCAGGCCATACGGGGTTGCGGATTGATTCAGGCGATAAAAGTCTGCTGATATGGGGAGATATTGTTCATTTTCCACATATTCAGTCAGCGCAGCCGACCGTTTCCATTGCCTTTGACTGCGATCCCGCACAGGCTGAAACCACCCGGAAAAAAATTCTGCAGCAGGTCGCCTGGCAAAAGCTGCTCGTTGCAGGCATGCACCTCGGGAGGGCAGGATTTGCTCACGTTTTTCCTGCAGCCGGCGGGTACCGTATCGCATACCTTCAGGAGTGATGTGATGCGAAAAGGTACCGCAGGCAATGATGGTTACCTTTAATCTCTTCCGGAACTGCGAGCCAACAGCTCCCGCAGCTTCTCCCGGTGCAAATCGCTAATATCGTGCGGGTGACGATAGCCGATGTTCTCAACCGCGCGAGCATATAACGCCACCAGCCAGTCGTAAACGTAGCTTGCGTTGCCGCGCGCAGGCGTTTCACCCAGTTTTGTCAGTCGCTTAGACGCCTGTGCCTGAGCTGCCGGAGCGAATACCGTTGCACCTTTATTTACACGGCTTGCCGGACGGCTGGACTGCGGCGCGCTGGCGTAGCCGAGCCAGTTGACGAAATCGCCTAATACATTGCTGGCGCAGGTAATCTCCTGAGCCATACTCCCGTCGCCGGATTGCAGCGACGCGTTAAGCAAGCCCGGTAAATCCAGACGATAGCTGGCGACAATCAGCAGATCGCAAAGCGCATGGAGCTGAGAAATATCCAGCCCGAAGAGCTGAGCCACCTCCGGTCTTTGCGCCAGGCGACGCAGATGCGTAACCCATAGCTGATGCACTTCAAGCGCGTAGCTTACGGGGTTAACGGCGTGCAGGTCCTCATCTTCCTCATCGGCAAACAGATCGATATCCAGCTGGAAGCCCGTCGGCTTTTTGGTTAGCTGTTGATGGTGACGCTGCCAGCACTGCTGCAGGGCATGGCGTTCCGGCACCAGGTTTGCCAGCAGTTCACCGTGTAGCGCAGCGTTTGACTGTAAGGCACGAACCAGGCCTTCGGCCTGCTGGCGGGCGGCCTCGGGCGCGACGTTATGTGCGGTGCTGAACCGTCTGAACAGCTCAACGGTTTGTGCTGCAAGCGCGCTTTGCAGCAACGCTGTGCGTTGGGCGCGACGTTCGCTGTTCATGGCATCGGTTAACCATTCCAGCAGGCGATGCATATTGCGGCTGTCCAGCGCCTGTAGTGTTCCCCAACGTTTTCCTGCCTGGCCAACTAAACGCTGCACGCCATCATCCACGCTCACACCCTGGGTAAACCGGGCATCAAATGGGGTGATCGTCCAGATCAGACCCGGCAAGGTAGTCTGGGATCCTTGCGTGTTATCCACCCAACGGGAAAGGGATTTACCGGCGGATTTTACCTCCGCGCGGCCGGTTGCGGCGTTGCAGACCAGCAGCGTATCCGGCGCCAGGCGGTCGGTATAGTAATCAATTTGCGCCAGCGGAATGTCGATAATATCCACGTTGCTGAGCGCGGGGACATTGCTCAACGTCAGGCAAACTTCCGCGCAAAGCGCCAGCAAATCCTGCTGCGCCAGGCTAACGGGCGATCCAGCCTCGTCGTTAAACAGCGGGCAGATCATCACGTCAGCCTGTACTTCCGGCTCATCGGGCGTGGCCGGGATCAGAAAACCTTCGGCAGGGAGCAGGAAAGTGTCGACCAGCAAACTGGCCGGAGCGAGATAGCGCGTGGTTTCGCCAATATGATGCAGCGTGTCGCTCAAATGCTGCCACCGGGCCGTTAAAGTAGCGTCATCCCCCCACAGCATGGCCAGCAGCGAAACGCGATCGGCTGGCGTTAACCAGGGGATCAGATCGGCCATTTGCTGCCAGAGCGCGTCGTCGAGATGGTGCTGACGACGAAGCTGCGCATGATAACAGCGCGCAATGTCGGAAACCTGCTGGCTGGAAATCCCCGCTATAACCTGCGCCTGGCGTCGGGATTGCAGCTCGGCAATGCGTGCGGCAATCACGCTGGATTGCGCGATACGTGGTTCAGGCTGGTCGTGATATTCACGGATTATCCGCAGCGTCATGCCGCTTTCGCTAAACAAAGTCAGCAGCAGCGGAAAATTTTCAGCAGCCGGAGCGGCTTTAGAGGTAAAGCGAACGGCAAGCGTAGCCGCGGAATGACCCGGATTAATATGCGTCAGGTAATCCAGCGTTTTTTCGCCGAGCGTAATCTCAATGCGCCCGGCGTGATTTGCCAGCAGCGCGCTGAGTAAATGATGTTTACCGGCAACGGAACGCCCGTATAACCCCAGCGTTAACGGCTGTTCAGCCAGCGCTTCAAGCTGATGCTGGCGGCGCTGCAACGGCAATAACTGAGCCTGCAGGCTGTCGGCTTCGTTTTCCAGTAACGGCGCATGGGCACGGGTATTCTGAATCCAGTTCGCAAGGTTATGCAGCACGGCTTTTTGTTGACTCACGGTTGGCTGACTCATTTTTGGTAGACGCTCCCGCTGTCAATCCAGTAATGGCTTGCGCCGCTGTAGCTGCCGGCGAGGGTGTTAAGTTTAAAACTTAGCTGGTTGAGCGGCACTTTGCTGCCGTCCTGCAACCAGGCTTCCGCTAATACAAAAGCGTTGGCGTCGCGCGTTTGCTGTAAGCGCACGTTCAGCACGCCGTCGCCCGCGATGGATTTCGCGAGAGACGCCGAGTTGATCGCCAGCGTGTAAAGCGGCGTGGCGGGCCAGCGGGCGTTATCCAGTTGACGAAAACCGAGGCAGGCATTGCCGCGCAGCGGGAAGTGCAGGCGGGTATCCAGCGTGGCTTTCGGGTTATCGAGATCGATATCGCGATACCAGACATTTTCTTCGCTCAGCACGTTATTGCCGTCGAGCATCCCGAGGTAGCGCACGGTGGAGTAGGCCTGAATATCAGCGGCTTTAAAGTTAAAGCCGGGCAGACGCAAATCCATCGCCAGGCTGCACAACATAGCGCCCACGGCGGCGGTAGATTTCGGATTGCCGATGCGGCCCTGCTGGCTGAACGGATACCATTCGTGGGTCTGGTAGTTATCAAGCCAGACGATACGGTTCACCGGCACCGGCTGAAGATGGCGCAGTAAAGCCTGCACGCCAGGCAAACAGGCAGGGCGGCCGGTGACCAGTAAAACATCGCAGCAGTAGTGGCTGATGACTTCGCACAGCGCCTGTAGCGGCGCGGTGAGGGTGAATTGCCCGGTCATCAGCGCTTCCTGCAAAGAGGCAAGCTCCACCTGCACCGGTACGCTGAACAGATCAAACGCCGGCGCGTCCGCCGGTAGCGCATGCTGTACGGCCTGCTGGACGTAGTTGATGACGTTGTCCGTTGGGCGTTTTGTTAACAGCTCGCCAAAGGTCGCTTCAAGCGTCGCCTGTCGATCGTCCGGATCGCTGTTTTCCCAGTAGTTCAACACGGCATGACCGAGGGGGATAAACAGTTGCAGAGCAGTCTGCTGACGCAATGTGCCGCGAGTATCCATGCGGCCCGACTCGCCAAACAGCGTGTTCATCAGCCCGGTAACGTCAGCCACGCCCGCCTGATGAATTTTCGCCTGCAACGCCGGCAGCACGCAGCGTTGAATCACATCCAGCAGAATGTCATCGCCCGCCACTTTGAAGCCTTCACGGAACAGCAGGCGCGGCGCAATCTTCACGTTGCTGCCCACGCCGTCATCAAGCTGATACTGGGTGATAGCCATATCCGTGGTGCCGCCGCCAATATCGATGGAGGCAACGCGCAGGGTTTTGCCCTCTGGCTCATCATCGCTAAGCATTCGATCCGGGCGTGCCAGCCGACGGAAGAAGGTCCCGCTTTGACCGGCATAATTCACTATCGCTTCGTTATACAGCCAGACGAGCTGCCCGCAGGTGGCTTCGTCCCATTCCATATGCACCGCGGGCACCGGCACAACGCTTTTCTCTTTATCGCGCTCAAGCTCAAAGCCTTCGTCCGCCGGATGCCATTCCATCGCTTTCCACACCAGGCCTACGGCTTCGCGCATCCTCTGGCTGAACAATTCGCGTTCCTGTTTTGGCATGGCGGAGGGCAGAGTAAGGATCAGATTGCGTAGCTGACGCGGAGCGTTAAGGTGCCCCATGCTCTGACGCGAGCCGACGCTGTTAATCTGCATCAGCGCCTGTGCCAGCAGCTCGCACAGCATCAGCGTCATTAACGAACTGCGGCTGTACTGAGGCGAGAATACGGGCAAACGTTCGTCCATCGGCAGGCCATACAGCGGCTGGCCGTCATCGTTCATCAGGTTCATCAGCGGGAAGGCGGTAGCGAGCGGTTCGCGCTGGGTTTTTACGGCCATCTGGCTAAAGCGCCAGTCCTGGCTTGCCGGGGTTTCATCCCACAGATAGCGACGCGGGCTGGAAATGCCGCTGGCGCCTTCCGTGCCAAGACGTTCGCTCGCCATACGGCGCGCTTCGCTGCCCACACGAGTAATAGACGGCCAGACAAACGCGTCATCCCGACCGCTTTCTACGGAAAAATGCTGCTTGCCGAATTTGGCTTCCGAAAACTCAAGGCGGCTGGTAAACATCGCTTCGTTGATAAACTGCGGCTCGCTCAGAGAGCGGATTTGCAGCTCTGCCGTCTGGCGCAGGCCGTCGTTGGCTTCGCCATGATCTTCGATAAGCACGCCGCAGGTATGGGTGTTGCCCACATCCAGCACCAGATCTACGGGGATCGCAGGGGATTGCAGGGTCGCGGCGACAAGCTTCACTTCCGGTACGGCAAGCTGAGCGCCCAGCATCTCAAGAATATTAAGATAGTGCCCCTGGTATTCGAACATCTTCATCGCCGTGGCAATTTCACGTTCGGTGCGCGCTTCATGACGCATGACGTAGTGAGTGAAAACTTCGCGTAGCCAGCCGTCTACCCAGGTCTGGTCGAGGAAATCATGGATTTCCTGGTTCTGCCAGGCCAGCGCAAACCGTGCGCCGTTACGAACATCGTTTTGCGTCGGTGCAAGCTGGGGCGCGGAGGCGTCATCTGCATAAACTTTGGTATCCAGCGCAATGCTTATGCGCACCGTATTACCGGCGGAATCTGGTGTTTCAAGGCAGCGGATCTGTACCCGCGCCCAGTTATCCGGCCCGCCGACAAAAGTACGCGGCGGGTTGAAGCGTAGAAACGGTAGCGGCAGCCAGGTTTTATCCAGCACTTTCAGCGAGTGGCCGAGAGTAAGGGTGCTTTCAGGCTTCACGACTTCCGGCTCGCCCTCTTCGGTATCAGACAGAGTAAACCTGCCGGGCACCACGTCGTAATCGAGACGCAGCAGTGGGCCATTAGCGGTTTTACGCACGAAACGCCCCGTATGCGGGGCGTTTGGTTGCGGGGCGAGGCCAAAATCCAGGAACTGGATGCCGCTGTCTTTGATGAGCGTAACGCTCGGCTTGTAGTGGAACAGGTTGGCAAGCATAAGGTTAATCACTCACTTTTTTAAACGTCATCGGCACCACCGTATCGCCTTCGTAGCGTCCGCTGCACTCGGCCACGTCGTTATCACCAGGCGTACAGGAAATCTCCGGCATCGGATAGCGTGACCCATCGCTGCAACGAGCGCTGCCGCGCGTTTTGATCATTAACGTACCGGAGGATTGCAGCCCGGAGAAGACCTCGACCTTACAAGCAATATTGTCGCCGTGGACTACGCGCGCGGTGCCTTTATTGTTGGCGATCTGGTAGCGCAGGCTCGGCGGCTTGCCGGTAATCGGATCTTTTACATCGATCAGCACGCGCCATGTACCGTTAAGGAACTTTGTCGAACCAATTTTTACCGCATTGGCAGGCAGAACGAGCGCATTTTTCGTCACCTCTGAGGATGTTGCCGGAGCTTGCTCGGGGGCCGGAGGCGTAATCACGGCGGCCTCGGTTAACGGTAGCGTTGATTTTTCAGCTACGGCAACAGGCGCGGCATCAACAGTCTGAATGACGGCAGGCTTAATCGGCTGCGGTTCAGGCCCCGCTTTCGCTACGGATACAGGTGCCTGAGCGGGAGTCGATAAAAATTTGTAAGCAACAGGCGTGGCGATAAGCGCCAGAGCAGCGGCGGCGGCGGGCAGAAGCCAGAGACGTGATTTAGACTTCGTGGCGGCGGCTGGCTGCGGCGAAGGAGCAGGCTGCGCGATTATCGTTTCTGGTTGCGGAGTAACAACCCGAGGCTGAGCAGTATAAACAAGCGGTTCGTCTGGCTCGCTAAGAGAGATTTCTTTTACAGTGACAGGTTCATCTGCCACGACAGTCTCAGCTTCCTGCTGCGGCGCTTCCGGAATAAATGCAATCACCGGGTCCGCCACTTCGACCACGCGCAGGCAATCCAGCACGTCTTCGCGCGTGTGCTGGTTGAGGTTTACAAAGCCCCAGAAGGTGATGACAGGTTTGCCATCCACCAGATAAACATGCTGGCTGCCGGGAAACTGCAGGGCGTTTGCCAGCAGCGAGCCAAAGAGTTGAATAGCGGTTTTTTCCGCCTGCTGGCAGCGCTGGATAAGCGTCGCGACGTTCGCCTGGCAATTATCAAGGTAGCGCAGCGCTTTTTTACGCTGTTCGTTGCTTGCAGCGGCCCAGCTCAGCACGCTGCCTTCGAACGGCGCGTACCAGTCGACCCGATCGCCTTCGTCATTGGGCTGTGGAATAGCGAGGCTATCCGCCACCGCGTGCTGCTTTCGCAGGCGTAAAGTTTCGCGTATCTGTAAAGCCGAGTCGAATACTGCCTGTCCGTTTTCGCCCAGCGCCAGGAAATCATCCAGGCATCCGCTGCGCAATAATGTTTTTGCCACGTCTGTCATCCTGCTGTTAACGACTCATTTCGAGCCATCTTCACGAATGCCATTCTACCGGTTCCTGCATTGAGCAAACGGCAGAAGAGACGGCAAATATTTCTAATTATTGGGGGATTGCGGTTAAGTCATTGGGTAGGCGGCGGGTTTTGTGCTAAGCATAAAACTCTGTTTGATGTAAAGGATGCGAATATATGCCGGAACACCTCCCGTTATTGCTGGTTCAGATGGGCCATCCGCCAGCGGATGTTCGTACTGCGGTGGGCGAGCAGCCACAGTGGTTCCTTGCAGCGCTTGGCGACGTGGGGCCTGTGCAGATCGTTTGTCCGTTTGCAGGAGAACCGCTGCCGACGGTCGGCACATTCCGCGCGGCGGTGATCACCGGCTCCTGGTCAATGGTAACGGACCATGCCAAGTGGAGTGAGCGAACCGCTGAGTGGACGCGGGAAATGGTGCTTGCCGGCGTGCCCGTGCTCGGCGTGTGTTACGGGCATCAGCTCATGGCTTACGCGCTGGGCGGGGTGGTGGATTATCATCCGCAGGGGAGCGAAGTGGGACAGATTGCCATTATGCTTAATGCCGCCGCGCAGCACGACCCGCTATTGCACGATCTACCAGCGACGTTCGATAGCTTCCTTAGCCATGAACAAAGCGTGATTACGCTGCCGCCAGACGCAGTAGTGCTTGGCGCATCCCGCCACGATCCGCATCAAATCATCCGTTATTCCCCCACGGCGCTGTCGGTGCAGTTCCACCCGGAATTTACCGCCCCGGTGATGAACACACTTATTACCAGCCGCAGCGAAAGGATCGCGATGAAAGGTAAAGACCGTGACGCGCTGCTGGCAAACGTAAGCCAGACGCCTGTTTCGCGTTCAATTCTGCAAAGGTTTGAGCAGTTGACGCGTTAAGGATATGTCGGCTGGCGCTGCGCTCACCCGAGCTGAACAGGTTTTGTCAGGTAGACAGGCAGTAGCGCCATTCACCAGTATTATCCTCTGTGCTTGCTATAAAACTGAGCAAATTCAGCTAAAAATGAATAACATGATAGCCGTTTGTTATTTGCCGCAGGCGGGCTGGTGTGCTGTTATTAAGACTCAAAATAATAAGTGCACAAACCATTTAGCTAGCAAATAAAAGGCAAAGATATGTCCACAGGGAAAACGCTCCTCGGGCTGCTGCTTAGCGCTCTGTTACCTGCCGGTACGGCGCTGGCTGCGGCAAACAACAGCACCATCGTCTACTGCTCCGAAGCTTCACCGGAATCCTTCAACCCGCAAATCGCCAGCTCTGGCCCGACATTTGTCGCCAGCTCGCAGACTTTATACAACCGCCTGGTGGATTTTCGCCATAGCGACAACCTGCCGGTGCCGTCGCTGGCCACCGAATGGAAAATCAGCCCGGACGGTAAAACCTACACCTTTACCCTGCGCAAAGGCGTCAAGTTCAACAGCAATAAATACTTTAAGCCAACGCGTGATTTCAACGCCGACGACGTTATTTTCTCCGTGATGCGCCAGAAAGATGCCGATCACCCGTATCACAAAGTCTCGCAGGCCAGTTATGAGTACTTCAACGATGTAGGCTTCGATAAACTGATAACCGACGTGAAAAAAATTGACGACTACCACGTCCAGTTCACGCTGAGCGAGCCGAATGCTGCCTTCCTCGCCGACTGGGGGATGGACTTCGCTTCGATTTTGTCAGCGGAATACGCGGATGCGATGCTGAAAAAGGGCACGCCTGAGCTGGTGGATACCCAGCCAATCGGCACCGGCCCTTACGCGCTGCAGGAATATAAAGTGGACTCGTTGATCCGCTACGTGGCCAACCCGAACTACTGGAACGGCGAAGTGCCGACCAAACACCTGATCTTCTCGATTACGCCAAACGTGCAGACTCGTCTGGCAAAACTGCAGAAAAACGAATGCCAGATTATCCCGGCGCCAAGTCCGGTGCAGTTTGACGCGATTAAGGCTAATAAAGATCTCGCGCTGCATACCGTCGACGGGCTGAACGTCGGCTATCTGGCGTTTAATACCACTAAAAAACCTTTTGATAACGTACTGGTGCGCCAGGCGCTGAACTACGCCGTGGACAAAAAAGCGATCGTTAACGCCGTCTTTATGGGGTCGGGAACGGTTGCGAAATCGCCGATCCCTCCTGCCATGATGGGCTATAACAAAAATCTGCAGGATTATTCATATGATCCTGAAAAAGCCAAAGCGCTGCTGAAACAGGCGGGTCTGGAAAAAGGGTTCGATACCGATCTGTGGTCCATGCCGGTGCAGCGTCCCTACAACCCGAATTCGCGACGCATTGCCGAAATGATTCAGGCGGACTGGGCGAAAGTGGGCGTGAATGCCAAAATCGTCACTTTCGAATGGGGCGAGTACTTGGCGGGAATGCGTAAAGGCGAGCACTCATCAGCGCTGTTCGGCTGGATGTCAGACAATGGCGACCCGGATAACTTCGCGGATACCCTGTTAGGCTGTGGGAGCATCGAAAGCGGCTCTAACGCCGCCCGCTGGTGCGACAAACAGTACGATGCGCTGACGCAAAAAGCGAAACTAACCAGCGATCCGGCCGCGCGCGCCAAACTTTATGAGCAGGCGCAGGAGATTTTCTACCAGCAGGCTCCGTGGATCCCGCTTGCAAACGGCAAAACCTTCTATGCCACGCGCAACAACGTAACGGGGTATAGCGTCAGCCTCAGCGGCAGCGATTTCTCAAAAGCTAAGCTGAATTAATTAAACGCCGGTGGATGGCACCGCGTTTATTCATCCTGCAAATCACATCCCGGGGTGAATAAGTGCAACGCCATCCACCAAACAAGGAGACACATATGCCACATCTGGAAGACGTCATCACCCGCGTAGACGCAACCATTAATGAAAACATCATCGAAAAGATGAACGAACTGCTGATCGAACTGAGCGACGATGCGCAACTGAGCCGCGAAGATCGTTACGCCCAGCAGCAGCGCCTGCGTAACGCTATTGTGCACAAAGGCCATCATCAAAGAGAAGAGGCGGAAGAACGCCGCCAGGCCTTAACCAAAGGCGGCACCATCCTGTAATAACCGCATCAGCCCGGCACTGGCGGGCTCATTTACTTACTCGCCAACTGCACCATCACAGAAATATAAGCAAACCTTTCGCGCTATAACGGTGCAAATATACCATAAGGAAATCGCATATCTATTTTAAATGACTGAAAATGAAGAAAATTAAATAACTGGCATTGTAATTGCTTTATTCACCTCATCTTGTATACCAGATGGGATGCCAGTTTATGCCAGTATCAACTCTGTCTGAGTGGGTCTTAAATTACCGCCAGCAACCACAACAGCTTGTCGCTGCATGGCAGCAGCTTTCTGCTAATTTAACCCGTGACGATAATGCGTGGATATATATTGCGAATAACGATGAAATTGCTGCGCAATTAAATCCTGTTCTTCAGGCGATTGAATCCGGCGAAAAACAAGCCCGCGATTTCCCGTTATTAGGCGTGCCTTTTGCCGTAAAAGATAATATTGACGTGGCGGGCATGCCGACCAGCGCCGCCTGTCCCGCATTTACCTTTACGCCAGAACATGATGCTACGGTTGTCGCTCGCCTGAAAGCCGCTGGCGCGGTGGTGGTGGGGAAGACAAACCTTGACCAGTTTGCTACCGGGTTGGTTGGCACCCGCTCCCCGTTTGGGGCGGTAAAAAACACATTTAATCCGGATTACGTTAGCGGCGGCTCAAGTTCCGGCTCGGCATCCGTGGTAGCGCGTGGTCTGGTATGTTTTGCTTTGGGTACCGATACGGCAGGCTCCGGCCGTGTGCCTGCCGGGTTTAACAATATCGTTGGCCTGAAACCCACGAAGGGCTGGCTTTCCACCAAAGGCGTGGTGCCTGCCTGTCGGCTGAACGACTGTGTTTCCGTGTTCGCCTTAACCGTGGCCGACGCGCAAATAGTGGCAGAGATAGCCGGCGGCTACGATGCGCAAGATCCTTACTCGCGCCACAATCCGAAAACAGCTCCTGCACGCTTTAGTGAAAAACCGCGTTTTGCGATCCCTGACAA
Source organism: Buttiauxella sp. (assembly GCA_032051265.1). Taxonomy (GTDB): domain Bacteria; phylum Pseudomonadota; class Gammaproteobacteria; order Enterobacterales; family Enterobacteriaceae; genus Dryocola. Next base: position 257,790 of record DAMBYU010000002.1, on the reverse strand, counting down.
ACTGGAATTTTTTGCTGACGCCCGGAGTGAAGCCGCATTTGCCAGCACGCTGGCGCGCCTAGAAGAGCAGGGCGCTGAACTGGTAGCGATTGATTTCTCCGTGTTTAACCAGCTGGCAGAACAGCTTTACTATGGCGCATGGGTTGCTGAACGCACCGTGGCCGTAGGTGAACTCTTCAAAAATCAGCCTGAAGCGATGGATCCCACGGTGCGCGGCATCGTGGCGAATGGCCTCAACTACACGGCCTGCGATGCCTGGCAGGCGGAATATACCCGCGCTGAACTGGCACAAAAGATTAACGCGCAGCTCGCTGAGTTTGATGCGCTGGTAGTGCCAACATCCCCGACTATTCATACCATCGTAGAGATGTCGCAGGAGCCGGTGCGGTTTAACTCGCAGTTTGGCACCTACACCAATTTCACCAACCTCGCAGATCTTTGCGCGCTGGCGCTGCCGGGCGATTTCCGCGCTGACGGTTTGCCTGCAGGCATCACGCTGATCGCCCCGGCCTGGCACGATCGGGCATTGAGCCACTTCGGCATGGCCTGGCAGTCCGCTATTAAGCTGCCCTTAGGCGCAACCGACAAACTTCCCGCCGGGCCTGCCGCTGAACAACTCTCATCACATCATGTGCGTGTTGCCGTGGTTGGCGCACATCTGCGTGGCATGCCGCTTAACCATCAGCTCATCTCGCGAAACGCGGTGTTTATCGAAGAATCCCGTACCGACGCCAGCTACCGGCTGTATGCGCTGGCTGATACGCAGCCTGCCAAACCAGGCCTTGCCAGAAGCCATGAGGGTCAGCCGATTGCCGTTGAGCTCTGGGATATTCCGCTGGCGCGCTTTGGCGAATTTGTCGCTGAAATTCCGGCACCGCTTGGGATTGGCACGCTGTCACTCGAGAACGGCGAGAGCGTGAAAGGGTTTATTTGTGAATCGTCAGCGCTTGCTGACGCCACGGACATTACCGCGTGGGGCGGCTGGAAAGCCTGGCTTGCCCGTCACCACAGCGCCTGAGGAGAGAATATGTTTAGCTCTGTGTTAATTGCTAACCGCGGTGAGATTGCCGTTCGTGCAATCAAAACCCTTAAGAAAATGGGCATTACCAGCGTGGCGGTCTATTCCGATCCCGATGCCAACGCGCAACACGTCAGGGACGCGGATATCGCCATCGCGCTGGGCGGCGAAAAAGCGGCAGACAGCTACCTGGTTATTGAAAAGATTCTGGCCGCCGCCAGAGAAAGCGGCGCGCAGGCGATTTTTCCCGGCTATGGCTTTCTTTCCGAACGCGCTGAATTTGCTCAGGCCTGCGAAGCGGCGGGCATCGTTTTTCTCGGCCCAACGGCCGATCAAATTCGTGATTTTGGCCTTAAACACTGCGCGCGCGAGCTGGCGTTTAAGGCCGACGTGCCGATGACTCCGGGTACCGGCCTGCTGCTCACGTTACAGGAAGCTCAGCTTGCCGCAGCCGAAATCGGCTATCCGGTAATGCTGAAAACCACCGCCGGCGGAGGCGGAATAGGGCTTACGCGCTGTGATGATGAAGCCGCGCTGCTTGCGGCATGGGCAAGCGTAAAGCGTATGGGTCAGCAATTTTTCAGCGACGATGGCGTGTTTATCGAGCGATTTGTTGACCGCGCCCGCCATCTCGAAGTGCAAATCTTTGGTGACGGTAAAGGCAAGGTGGTGGCGCTGGGCGAACGGGACTGCTCTTTGCAGCGTCGCAACCAAAAGGTCGTTGAGGAAACGCCTGCGCCAAACCTGCCGCAGTCCACGCGCGAAGCGATACATGCAGCCGCGGTAGCGCTTGGCGAGTCGGTAAATTACCGCAGCGCTGGCACCGTGGAATTTATCTACGACGCCGCGCGCGACGCGTTCTATTTCCTCGAAGTAAATACCCGTCTGCAGGTGGAGCACCCGGTTACAGAAATGGTCACCGGCCTGGATCTGATTGAATGCATGGTGAAGATCGGCGCAGGTGTTGAGCTTGACTGGCAACGCCTTACGCAGCCGCCAACAGGCGCATCCATCGAAGTGCGCATCTATGCCGAAGATGCGCTAAAAAACTTCCAGCCGAGCCCAGGCGTGCTGACCGATGTCGCTTTCCCGGAAGATGTTCGCGTGGATGGTTGGGTCAGCACCGGCAGCGAAGTAAGCGCTTTTTACGATCCGATGATCGCCAAAGTAATCGTGCACGGCGAAGATCGTCAGCAGGCGTTAAGTAAGCTGAACGCTGCGCTGGCGGCCACGCGTTTGCACGGCATCGCCACAAACCTGGATTACCTGCGCCAGATTGTACAGCTGGCTGAATTTAAAGCCGGCGTCATGTGGACTCGCCTGCTCGATGACGTCGTGTATCAGGCGCACGCCGTTGAAGTGCTGGAGCCGGGCACCTGGAGCAGCGTACAGGACAGTCCCGGCCGTCTCGGCTACTGGGATATCGGCGTGCCGCCGTCCGGACCGATGGATGATTACGCCTTCCGGCTGGCAAACCGCATTGTCGGCAACCATCCTTCTGCCGCCGGGCTGGAGTTCACGCTGCAGGGGCCAACGCTACGTTTTCACAGCGCGGCAACCCTTGCGCTGACGGGCGCGCCATGTCCGGCAACGCTTGACGATACAGAAGTGCCTTACTGGCAGCCGATTGTCGTTAAAGCCGGTCAGACGCTGAAGCTTGGCCGCGCCACCTCCGGCTGTCGTACCTATCTTGCCGTACGCAACGGTTTTGACGTGCCGGTTTATCTCGGTAGCCGTTCCACTTTTGCCCTCGGTCAGTTTGGCGGGCACGCCGGACGCACATTACGTATCGCAGACGTGCTGGCTATTTCCCAGCCATCTCTGCCCGCCTGCACTACGCCTGCGCCGATCTCGCTACCGCAAATGCCTGAGCCTGCGGTTATCCCGCAATACGGCGATCTATGGGAAATCGGCGTGCTGCACGGGCCGCACGGCGCGCCTGATTTCTTCACGCCGGAATCCATGCGGAAGTTTTTCGACGCCGAATGGCAGGTCCACTACAACTCGAACCGCCTCGGCGTGCGCCTTGTCGGCCCGAAACCGGAATGGACGCGTGCCGACGGCGGCGAAGCCGGGCTGCATCCTTCCAACGTTCATGACTGTGAATACGCTATTGGCGCGGTGAATTTCACCGGTGACTTCCCGGTGATCCTGACGCGTGACGGCCCAAGCCTGGGCGGCTTTGTTTGTCCGGTCACCATTGCCAAAGCGGAGCTGTGGAAAGTCGGGCAGGTGAAGCCCGGCGACCGCATTCGCTTTCACGCGATGACGTTTGAACAGGCGCAGTCGCTGGAGATTGCCCAGGACGTAGCCGTAAGCGATCTGCTGCACGTCGCAAGGCTACCCGATTTACCTCCTTCGATAGAGCCTGCCACAACGTCCAGTGCGGCAATTCTGGCGGAGCTGGCCTGCGAGGGCGATTTACCTGCGGTTGTTTATCGCCAGGCGGGCGATAACTACGTGCTGATCGAGTACGGCGATAACGTGCTGGATCTGGCGTTACGCCTGCGCATTTATCTGCTGATGAAAGCCATCAGACAAACCGGCGTGAACGGCATAGAAGAGCTTGCCCCCGGCGTTCGCTCGCTACAGGTGCGCTACGATAGCCAGCGTATTTCCCAGCCGCAGCTTCTTACGCTGTTGCTGAGCCTTGAAAAACAGCTTGGGGATGTGACGAAGCTGAAAATCCCGTCGCGCATTGTGCACCTGCCGATGGCCTTTGAAGACAGCGCCACGCTTGCGGCGGTGGAACGCTACAAAGAAACCGTGCGCGCCGACGCGCCCTGGCTGCCAAATAACGTCGATTTTATCCAGCGCACCAACGGCCTGGCGCACCGTGACGAAGTGAAACAGATAATCTTCGACGCCAGCTATCTGGTGCTGGGGCTGGGCGATGTTTATCTCGGCGCGCCTTGCGCGGTGCCGCTCGACCCGCGTCACCGTTTACTCAGCTCGAAATACAATCCGGCGCGCACCTGGACTGCCGAAGGCACCGTGGGGATCGGCGGCATGTATATGTGCATCTACGGCATGGATTCTCCGGGCGGCTATCAACTGGTCGGGCGCACGGTGCCTATCTGGAACAAATTCCTGAAAAACGAACAGTTCAGCGACGAGCCATGGCTGCTGAAATTCTTCGACCAGGTGCGTTTCTACCCGGTTACCGAAGACGAACTGAGCGCCTTCCGCACGGCATTCCGCGAAGGACGGGCGCAGGTGCGCGTCGAAGAGGTGGAGTTTGATTTCGCCGCTTATAACGCATTTCTTGCGCAGAATGCTGATGACATCGCCAGTTTCCGCGAGCGGCAAAAAAACGCTTTTAACAGCGAAGTCGCCCACTGGAAAGAGCAGGAGAGCGCGGCAGTTGAGAGCGCCATGCTTGCAGAGCAGGAAACTTGTGCCGATCAGGAAGGACATCTGGTGAGTGCGGATTTGAACGGCAATATCTGGAAGATCCTCGTCGCAGCGGGCCAGAAGGTGAAACAGGGCGAACCGCTGATCGTGGTGGAGGCGATGAAGATGGAGCTGATGGTTTCCGCACCCTGTGACGGCACCGTTATCCGTATTAGTTGCCAGCAGGGCCGGCCGGTAGGACCCGGGGATGCGCTGCTCTGGCTGGACGCCGTATGAAAACCAATCCAGCGGGCATCGCCGAACGTATCTACCGCCAGCTGAAACAGGAAATCTTCGATTTTCAGCTGTTACCCGGCGACCGCTTCAGCGAAAACGACGTTGCGGTACGAATGGCTGCCAGCCGCACGCCGGTGCGTCAGGCGCTGTACGCGCTGGAGCAGGAGGGTTATGTCGAGGTACAGCCGCGCAGCGGCTGGCAGATTAAAGCGGTGGATTTTGACTATCTCGAATCGCTTTACGATTTGCGCATTGTGCTTGAGCTGGAGGCGGTAAAACGGCTCTGCACGCTGCCGCAGGAGGTGCGACCGCTGCCGTTACAGATGCTAAAGCAGTTCTGGATTGATTCGCCGCAGCTGCCGGACGGCGCAGACGTGGCGAGCCATGACGAGGCGTTTCATATGACGCTGGTCGAGGCGGCAGGCAACCCGGAAATGGCGCGGGTGCATCGGGATATCACCGAAAAAATTCGTATTGTGCGGCGGCTGGATTTTACCCAGCGCCCACGCGTAAGTGCCACCTATCACGAGCATGGGCAGATCCTGCTCGCCATTTTAAACCGACAGCTTCAGGAGGCGCAGTCCCGTTTACATGACCATATAGCCGTAAGTCAGAAAGAGGTTCGTTTGATAACGCTTCATATGCTCCACCTTGCACGAAACACACAGCGTCTTTAACTTTTCAGGAGTAACAATTATGCAACGTCGCACCTTTATTAAAGCTTTTGCGCTTTCCGCGTCGGTTATCAGCATGGGGCTGGCTTTTAGCGCGCAGGCGGCCGACACCATCAAAGTGGGCATTATGCACTCGCTCTCCGGGACGATGGCTATTTCTGAAACGCCGCTGAAAGATGTGGCGCTGATGACCATTGCTGACATCAACGCCAAAGGCGGCGTGCTGGGGAAACAGCTCGAACCGGTGGTTGTCGATCCGGCGTCCAACTGGCCGCTGTTTGCTGAGAAAGCACGTCAGCTGCTGAGCCAGGATAAAGCGGCGGTGGTGTTTGGCTGCTGGACGTCCGTATCGCGTAAATCCGTGCTGCCGGTGTTTGAGGAGCTGAACGGGCTGCTGTTCTATCCGGTGCAGTACGAAGGCGAAGAGATGTCGCCGAACGTGTTTTATACCGGCGCCGCGCCAAACCAACAGGCGATCCCTGCGGTGGAATACCTGATGAGCGAGGACGGCGGGGCGGCGAAACGTTACTTCCTGCTGGGCACCGACTACGTTTATCCGCGCACCACGAACAAGATCCTGCGTGCTTTCCTGCATTCCAAAGGCGTACAGGATAAAGATATCCAGGAGGTGTATACCCCGTTTGGCTACAGCGATTACCAGACTATCGTTTCCAATATCAAGAAATTCTCCGCCGGTGGTAAAACGGCGGTGATCTCCACCATCAACGGCGACTCCAACGTGCCGTTCTACAAAGAGCTTGCCAACCAGGGCCTGAAAGCAACCGACGTGCCGGTAGTGGCCTTCTCAGTGGGTGAAGAAGAGCTGCGCGGCATCGATACCAAACCGCTGGTTGGCAACCTGGCAGCCTGGAATTACTTCGAGTCCGTGGATAACCCAACCAACAAGCAGTTCGTTGCCGAATGGAAGGCTTACGCCAAAGCGCACAAGCTGCCGAACGCCGATACGGTGGTGACCAACGATCCGATGGAGGCCACCTACGTCGGCATTCATATGTGGGCGCAGGCCGTTGAAAAAGCGGGCACTACCGATGTGGATAAAGTACGTGCGGCCATGGCCGGACAAACCTTCAAGGCCCCGTCTGGCTTTACGCTGACCATGGACGCCACCAACCACCATCTGCATAAGCCGGTAATGATTGGCGAAATCGAAGGCAACGGCCAGTTCAACGTGGTGTGGCAGACCGAAGGTCCGGTTCGTGCCCAGCCATGGAGCCCGTTTATCAGCGGAAACGATAAGAAGTCTGATGAGCCGGTGAAAACGGCGAGCAACTAATGTCCTGGCTCCCTCTTCCAGGAGAGGGAGCACTAAAAAGGAGAAGCCCATGAAACTTGTACGATGGTTACTGATCGTAGCCTGGCTACTGCCGTGTTTCGCTCGCGCCGGAGAGGCCGAAGATTTTGCGGCGGCGAACCGGTCGGGGCAGGCGAAGCTGCTGCAAAGCTGGGCGGCAGCGCCTGACGTGGCTCGCCTCCCGCTGCTGAGCGCGCTTAATCAGGAAAACCTGGTCACCGATGAGCAACATCACGCGTTCGCACAAAATGATGCAAAACTGACTGCGCTTGGCGAGGCCAGCGCGCCGGTCGGGGAGGTAAAAAAACTTCGTCTCACTAACCGTCTACGCATTCTGACGGGAAGCGCGCTGGCCAGCCATCGCCTTTTAAGTGACAACGTCACCACTCGCCTGCAGGCGGCAAAAGCGTTACAGCACGATGCCGCAGCTGAACTGCTGCCTGTCCTTGCCCAAAGGCTTAAAAGCGAGCAGGACGGCGAGGTGCGTACCGCGCTTGAAGGCGCGCTGGCTCGTCTCCAGCTTGCAAGCCCTGACAGTAAATTACGTCTCAGCGCCGTCGAGCTTCTCGGGCACTCCGCCGATCCGGATACCCAGGCGCTACTGAAACCGCTGGTTGATGCGCAAAATGAACCTGACCCGCTGGTGCGCGAAGCGGCGACAGAAGGATTGCAGAAAATCCAGCATCGCCTGCTGCTCGGGGACATTCTCGGCCAGGCGTTTATGGGGCTTTCTTTAGGATCGATTCTGTTACTCGCCGCACTTGGGCTGGCGATTACCTATGGTCTGCTGGGCGTTATCAATATGGCGCATGGCGAAATGCTGATGCTCGGCGCTTACTCCGCGTGGCTGGTGCAAAGCGCCTTCCAGCAATATGCCCCGGCCTGGTTAGCCTTTTATCCGGTTGTCGCCTTGCCGGTGGCCTTCGCCATCACCGCGTGCATCGGCATGGCGCTTGAACGCACCGTAATTCGCCATCTGTACGGACGCCCGCTGGAAACGCTGCTGGCGACATGGGGCATCAGCCTGATGCTTATCCAGATTGTGCGCATGGTGTTTGGCGCGCAAAACATGGAGGTGGCTAACCCCGCGTGGCTTTCCGGCGGCGTGCAGGTGCTGCCGAACCTCATCCTGCCGTGGAACCGCCTGGTGGTGCTGGGCTTTGTGATGCTGGTGTTGCTGTTTACCTGGCTGCTGCTGAACAAAACTCGTCTGGGCATGAACGTGCGGGCCGTGACGCAAAACCGTGCGATGGCGGCCTGCTGCGGCGTTCCAACCGGGCGTGTGGATATGCTGGCGTTTGGCCTGGGTTCCGGCATTGCCGGGCTGGGCGGCGTGGCGCTATCGCAGCTCGGGAACGTTGGGCCGGAGCTTGGCCAGGGCTACATCATCGATTCTTTCCTGGTGGTAGTACTTGGCGGCGTGGGCCAGCTTGCCGGAAGCGTGGCCGCCGCGTTTGGGCTGGGCATCTTCAATAAAATACTTGAGCCGCAAATCGGGGCGGTGCTGGGCAAGATCTTAATCCTTGTGATGATTATTCTGTTTATTCAGAAACGTCCGCAGGGCCTGTTTGCGCTGAAAGGGAGGGTGATTGACTGATGAGCCAGCCGTTGACGTTAACCCTGACCCGCCAGGCGCCTCGCCTGAGCGCGGTGCTGGGTATTTTACTGGTCGTTGCGATGCTGACGCTGCCGTTTTTAACGCTGTTGCCAGCCGATCATCCCTGGGCTTTGTCCACCTATACGCTGACGCTGGTCGGTAAAATCCTGTGCTATGCGACGGTCGCCGTGGCGCTGGATTTGGTGTGGGGATATGCGGGCCTGCTCTCCCTCGGACACGGTATCTTCTTTGCCCTGGGCGGTTATGCGATGGGCATGTATCTGATGCGTCAGGCCGCAGGTGACGGGCTGCCGGGATTTATGTCTTTCCTGTCGTGGAGCGAGCTGCCCTGGTTCTGGTGGGGCACGCAGCATTTCGCCTGGGCGATGGCGCTGGTCGTTCTGGTGCCGGGGCTGCTGGCGCTGGCGTTTGGCTTCTTTGCCTTCCGCTCAAAAATCAAAGGTGTCTATTTCTCGATTATGACCCAGGCGCTGACCTACGCCGGGATGCTGCTGTTCTTTCGTAACGAAACCGGCTTTGGCGGCAATAACGGCTTTACCGGCTTTACCACTATTCTGGGAATGCCCATCACGGCGACGGGCACGCGTATCGGGCTGTTTATCGCTACCGTTTTACTCCTGATAGCAAGCCTTGCGGTTGGATTTGCACTCGCACGCAGCAAGTTTGGCCGCGTGCTGACCGCCGTGCGCGATGCCGAAAACCGCCTCGTGTTCTGCGGCTATGATCCGCGCGGCTTCAAATTGCTTGTCTGGACATTATCTGCCGTGCTTTGCGGACTGGCGGGCGCGCTCTATGTACCGCAGGTAGGCATTATCAACCCCGGTGAAATGTCGCCGACCAACTCTATTGAAGCTGCAATCTGGGTCGCGCTTGGCGGACGCGGCACCTTGATCGGCCCAATCCTCGGCGCCGGACTTGTGAACGGTGCAAAGAGCTATTTCACGATGGCCGTGCCGGAATACTGGCAGCTGTTCCTCGGGCTGATTTTTATCATCGTGACGCTGTTCCTGCCGCGTGGCGTGATTGGTCTGCTGCGTAAAGGAGAGAAATAATGCAACCAGGCGAACCGCTCTTTACCCGTCAGCACCTGACGGACAGATATCGTGAGCAGACCGATCCGGTCCTGATGCTTGAGAATATCAACGTCAGTTTCGACGGTTTTAAAGCGCTGACGGATCTCTCGCTTAATATCGGCGTGGGGGAGTTACGCTGCGTGATTGGCCCAAACGGCGCGGGAAAAACCACGCTGATGGATGTGATCACCGGCAAAACTAAGCCGCAAACCGGCAAGGCGTTTTACGATCAGTCCACGGACTTGCTGCGCCTGGAGCCTGCCGAGATCGCCAAAAAAGGAATAGGGCGAAAATTCCAGAAGCCCACCGTTTTTGAGGCGCTGACGGTGTTTGAAAACCTTGAGATTGCGCAAAAGGCGGATAAAACCGTGTGGGCGAGCCTGCGGGCAAAACTCAACGCTGAGCAACGCGATCGTATCGACGAAATGCTTACCACGTTGCGCCTTGGCGCCGAGCGCCATCGCCAGGCCGGACTGCTGTCGCACGGGCAAAAACAGTTTCTGGAAATAGGCATGTTGCTGGTACAGGAGCCGCATTTACTGCTGCTGGATGAACCGGCGGCAGGCATGACCGATGCGGAAACCGAATACACCGCCGAGCTGTTCCGCACGCTTGCGGGCAAGCACTCCCTGATGGTGGTGGAACACGATATGGGCTTTGTGGAAACCATTGCCGACCACGTTACGGTGCTGCATCAGGGACAGGTGCTGGCCGAAGGATCGCTGCGGGAGGTGCAGGCTAACGAGCAGGTCATTGAAGTTTATCTGGGACGTTAAAATTTCACCCTCACCCCGATCCTTTGCTGGAAAGGCCGGAGTGAGGGGCAAGTAAAGGAGCAAACCACATGCTACAAGTCAACGAACTAAACCAGTATTACGGCGGCAGCCATATCCTGCGCGGCGTCTCGTTTGAAGCCAGAATTGGCGAAGTCACCTGTCTGCTGGGGCGCAACGGCGTGGGGAAAAGCACGTTGCTGAAATGCCTGATGGGGCTTATTCCGGCAAAGTCGGGCAGCGTAAGCTGGCAGCAAAATAATATCACCACGCGTAAGCCACATCAGCGCGTACAGGCCGGTATTGCTTATGTGCCACAAGGGCGGGAGATTTTTCCGCGTCTCACCGTAGAAGAAAATCTGCTGATGGGGCTCGCGCGCTTTGCAGGCCGCGACGCAAAACAGGTGCCGGAAGAGATTTATCAGCTTTTCCCGGTGCTTAAGGAAATGAAACAGCGCCGTGGCGGCGACCTTTCTGGCGGGCAGCAGCAACAGCTGGCCATTGGGCGCGCGCTGGCCTGTAAACCCCAGCTCCTGATCCTGGACGAGCCTACCGAAGGCATTCAACCTTCGGTCATTAAAGAGATAGGCCAGGTGATTAGCCAGCTTGCCGCAAGGGGGGATATGGCCATTTTGCTGGTCGAGCAATTCTATGATTTTGCCGCTGAGCTGGCGGACAGCTATCTGGTGATGTCGCGCGGATCGATTATTCAGCGCGGAGCCGGAGAAAGCATGGAATCGGAGGGGGTCCGTGGGCTGGTAGCGATTTAATATTTGCTGGCTGCGCAAAAATACCGCGCTCTGGTCTTTTTGCCGCCTCACTTAATGACCTATAGTAAGGCTCTTACTCTTCCCACCCCGGAGCTCGATTTTGACTGGCAAAACAAATGAATATCTGCAGCCGACCGGCGCGGCTTTAGCTGACTGGCAGCCCCGTCCTCGCCCTCAGCGCGTGGTGCTCGCAGGACGCTATTGTCGCCTTGAACCGCTGACTCCACAGACACACACGAAAACGCTGTGGAAAGCCTGGAGTAAAGCAGAAGATGGGCGCGACTGGACTTATATGAGTGTGGGGCCTTTTGCCAGCGAGCAACAGTTTGCTGAATTTGTGGCGAGCGCAGCCGCAAGTACGGACCCTTTGCACTTTGCGGTCATCGACCAGAAAACAGCGCGCGCGATGGGCACGCTTTCGCTGATGCGCATCGATCCGGCGAACGGTGTGGCAGAAGTGGGGTTTGTAGCTTTTTCGCCCGAACTCAAACGCACCGTACAGGCAACGGAAGCGCACTATTTGCTGATGAAGTATGCCTTTGATGCGCTGGGCTATCGTCGCTATGAATGGAAATGCGACAGCCTGAACGGCCCGTCGCGCCGTGCCGCTTTGCGTCTTGGATTCCGTCCTGAAGGGGTTTTCCGTCAGGCCGCGGTCTATAAGGGGCGAACCCGTGATACCGCCTGGTTTTCTGTTATCGACAGCGAATGGCCGTTGTTAAAAGCCGCTTTCGAAGCCTGGCTTGCAGAAGAAAACCTGCCGCAGGGTAAACAGATGCAAAGCCTCTCCAGCCTGCGTGGAAAACTGGCTGCCAACGGTATGGAACATGAAAAAATTAAGCTCGATGTTCGCCCGCTGACTGAGAGTGACTATTGCGCATGGTTTGCGCTGTGGCAGGGCTATCTGACGTTTTATGCTTCTCAACTGAGTGATTCGCTAAGCCTGCTAACCTGGCAGCGCATGCTGTCGGAGGCTGAACCTATGTACGCGTTAGGAGCATTCGACGAGCAGCAAAAATTGCTCGGTATTGTGCATATGGTTTATCACCGTGGCACCTGGTCATCAGGCGATCGCTGCTATCTGGAAGATCTCTTCACCGCGCCAGAAGCTAGGGGTAAAGGTGTTGGCCGGGCGCTGATTGAAGGCGTTTACCAGCATGCAGAAGCGAAGGGCGCTTCGCGGGTTTACTGGCATACCCATGAGACGAACGCTACCGCGCAAATGCTTTACGACAAGCTCGCGGATAAACCTGGGTTTATTCAGTACCGTAAAAACCTTGAGTGATTTAGCGGCGGGTTATTCACCCGCCAGACAACATCTGCGATTTCACCGTCATTCCTTTTACGATCGCCACATACGCCAGCGCGATGGCGATCATCAGTACAACAAACAGCATTGATGGTGCAAACCAGGTGAGCAGCAAACCGGTCAACAGCGGGTTACATGCGCCACCCAACCAGCCGAGCTGCTGCGCTGAGAAGTAGCTCGCTTTCAGGCCCGGCGGCGCAATGTTATCGACCAGCATGTACTCGCCCGGAGCGTAAATCAGCTCGCCTACCGTGAACACCGCGGCAGAAAGTCCCCAGAACAACAAATTGTTTCCCGAGAGCATGAACCCCGCAAGGCCTGCCATAAAAAACAGCGTGCCGCAGAACATCAGTTTTTTGATGTTGTCCGGGCGGATCCGTTTGCCAACCAGATACTGAAACACCACCACCACGAAGGCGTTCACCGGTAGCACCACGCCAACCACTTTTTCAGCAAGTCCCGAGTCGGAAATGGCGATAGCGTACTGCGACAGGCAGGCGGCAAAAGATCCGTAAACCAGCGAGCCGAGAAAGGCTGAAAGCGTGAAATAGCTTAACGCCCTGTCTTTTAGCATGCTGCGAGGAGAAAGAACGACGCTTTCAGTTTGCTCTGGAGCATTTACCGGCGCGCTGTGTACATAGCGGCCGATTAAGATGAACGGGATAATCGCTGTCAGTCCCGATAGCCAGAAGGGTAAATTCGTGCTGTAGAGTACCGCGAGCGTGCCAATCGGCGGCCCGATGGTCCAGCCAATATTTGAAAAGGTGTAGTTGAGTGAGAATATTTTTGGTTTTTGATGCAGCTCCAGCGTGTCGGAAAAATAACCCTTCAGCACCGTAGAAAATACTGAGTACGCGCAGTTAATAAGCGAGTAAAAAATTATTACCAGGACGGAATTATTAACCAGCGGAATAGCAATAAAGCCGGCCAGAAAAATAGCGATCGCCAGCAGCATATATTTTTTCTTATCAAACTTGTCCGCCAGGATGCCAAACCACAGGCTAAAAATCACCCCCGCCGTTAACGCCATGGTTAATGCAAGCCCAATCTCTTTTAGCGGCATGTTGTACTGGCGCGCAAGGTAGATTGTCATAAACGGCAGCGTCAGGCCGCGACCGACGGTCAGCAGCAAAGACGCGATAAGTAAAATAGTTGTTGATAACTGCTTGCCGGAAAATAACTTCGCGAGGGTGGCCATTTTTATCAGTATCAGTGGGATGCGCGGAAGAGAGTAGCCAGATTTATCATGAAGAAACAGCGAAGTACAGGACATGATTTCGACGAGAGCACCGCAGAGCACATCTGTATGGCTGCAATTTTCTGCAATCTGTATCTGTTAATGCACAGGTTTTAGGCTTAAGTTTTAACAAATTTATAAAATATGACAGGGGCGGGTATGACACGTAAAGACGGGCTGCTGGCGATGCTGGTGGTCGTGGTGTGGGGGCTTAATTTTGTGGTGATTAAGATGGGGCTGCACAATATGCCGCCTTTGATGCTGGCAGGGCTGCGTTTTTTACTGGTAGCGTTCCCCGCGCTGTTATTTATCGCACGTCCGAAAATCCCGTTTCGCTTATTAGCGGCCTATGGCCTGACGATCAGTTTCGGGCAGTTCGCCTTTTTGTTCTGCGCGATTAAATTTGGCATGCCCGCCGGTCTTGCCTCTCTGGTGTTACAGGCGCAGGCGTTTTTCACGATTGTTCTCGGCGTTTTTGTTTTCCAGGAAAGGTTGCAGACGAAGCAAATCGCAGGCATCGCGCTGGCCGTTATTGGCGTGTTAATCCTAGTGGAGGGCAGCCTGGGCGGACAGCAGGTGGCATTACTGGGCTTTATGCTGACGCTGGCCGCGGCGTTTAGCTGGGCGTGCGGCAATATCTTCAACAAAAAAATCATGCAGCTTGAGGCTCGTCCGCCGATTATGTCGCTGGTGGTGTGGAGCGCGCTTATCCCGGTGCTCCCGTTCTTTATGGCCAGCCTGCTGATGGATGGCCCGGCTTTAATGCTGCAAAGCCTGGTGGCAATCGATCTCACCACTATTTTGTCGCTGGTTTACCTGGCGTTTGTCGCCACCATCATCGGTTACGGCATTTGGGGCAGTTTGCTTGGGCGCTACGAAACCTGGCGCGTGGCGCCGCTTTCGTTACTCGTCCCGGTCGTGGGAATGGCCAGTGCCGCGCTATTCCTCGATGAAAGGTTAACCACCACCCAACTGGTTGGGGCGGCGCTGATCATGGCCGGGTTGTATATCAATGTATTTGGTCTGCGGGTGCGTAAGGCGGTAGTCAGCTAATGCCCGTCGGGTAGAACGCTACCCGACGCTGATAATTACTCGTTACCGTGGTAATAGGGCGCGCCCAGCTGTTCTGACTTATTACCCATGTTATGGCTGGCGCCGTTCTGGCTGTCAGAAGGGGGAATGATCATCCCGCCGCGGTTAGCCTGGGTGGCGTTAAAGTTGCCCGGTTGTTCCGCCCATACGCTGCATGATGCCAGAGCCAGAAGCACAACAGCTGCGGAGACAAAGCGTTTCATGTATTCCTCGTTTACGTCCGTTTGAACAGACGGTTATGTTGCAATGACTGCCTAATGATTGAGCGGATGAAGATACTTTCCGTCGCCGGTCAGATGCGTAACGCGATATTTATGCGGCGGCACGGAGAAGTAGTTTTTGAACGTGCGGGTAAGCGTCTGCTGCGACTCAAACCCATAACGCTCCGCTAAATAGAGAATCGGCTCGTTGCTGTCTTTAAGCTTCAGGGCGATCTCGGTCAGTTTGCGATTGCGGATGTACTGGCCTAATGAATGACCGGTCTCTTTTTTGAACATCCGTTGCAGGTGCCACTTTGAGTAGCCAGAACGCTGCGAAACCTTCTCAAGCGAGAGCGGGGTTTCCAGATTCTCTTCTATCCAGTCCAAAATGCTGTGTACTGTTATCGCATCGTTGTTGCGTCTGGACATCGTCTCACCTCTTTTCAGGTTTACGGCAATACCTTTTTTAGCAGGTGATAAAGCGCATCGACTTCATCTGCCGTCAGGTTTTTTGTCAGTTCTTGGTGCAGATCTTGCCCCACAAGGCTATGGCACTCTTCGCACAACCGTTTCCCCTCAGGCGTTAGCCTGACCAGAACACCGCGTTTATCATTTGGGTTCGGCAAACGCTCAATCCACCCTTTGCAAAGCAGGCGATCGAGCATGCGGGTCAGTGCGCCGAGATCCACCGACAGCACTTTTTTCAGCTCCACCGGCGTAATACACACTTCACAATAGATGGAGCAGAGCACCTTAAATTGCGTCGAAGTAATATCCAGCGGTGAAAGATAAGTGTTGAGCAGGCGATCCTTATGTTGGTTAACCATGTGAATCAGCCGCCCTAACGGGATCATTTCGTTAAACAGATCGCTTGTGCTTTTCACTATGGTTGCCCAGGCAAGTAGATTAATCACGCGAGATATTATTGCCAGGGCAAGTATAAGTCAACGCGATGATTCGGCCGCAGGCGAAAGATGCCACAAATAGCTAAAACGGTTCAGTTCGTAGCTAAACGCTGATGTTAAAACTAACCGTTTTAGCGAGATTAGGGTTTTTGATGCGTATACTTAAGCTGGCTTGTCGACTCTGAAACCAGGAAATTAAAATGATGGATTTAATGAAGGCCATCGGGCTTGGGCTGGTGGTGTTGCTGCCGCTGGCAAACCCGCTGACCACGGTTGCGCTGTTCCTCGGCCTTGCCGGGAACATGAACAGCCAGGCTCGTAACCGCACGGCGCTGATGGCCTCGGTGAACGTATTCGTCATCATGATGGTGGCATACTATGCAGGCCAGGTGGTAATGAACACCTTCGGCATTTCGATTCCCGGACTGCGAATTGCGGGTGGATTAATCGTTGGCTTAATCGGCTTCCGTATGCTGTTTCCGCAGCAAAAAGCGCATGTTTCTCCCGAGTCGAAAACCAAATCGGAAGAGCTAAGCGAAGAGCCGGATGCAAATATTGCATTTGTGCCCCTGGCTATGCCGAGCACCGCGGGGCCGGGAACAATTGCGATGATCATCAGTTCCGCCTCCACCATCAAGCACGGTGTGGATTTCCCCACCTGGGTTGTGCTGGCGGCACCGCCGCTGATTTTTGGGCTGGTTAGCGTGATTCTGTGGGGCAGTTTGCGTAGCTCCGGCGCCATTATGCGTCTTGTGGGTAAGAGCGGCATTGAGGCGATTTCGCGCCTGATGGGGTTCCTGCTGGTGTGTATGGGTGTGCAGTTCATTATTAATGGTGTCGTGGAAATTATCACCACATGGCCAAACTGAGGAGAGGGAATGAAAAACTTAAAGCTATCCAACGAGGAGTACCAGAGCGTTGTTGCGCATATTGTCGATTATATGGAGGACAAGCACGACCTCCAGCTGGGGCAATTTGAAGCCGAGTTTTTCCTCGATGAGCTGGTTAAAAAAGTGGCCCCCCTTTTCTATAACCAGGGACTGAATAAAGCGATGGACGTTATTCAGAACAACGTGCTGACGCTCGAAGAGCTGCTGGATCTGGAAAAGGAAATCTGAGCCGGGATCGGTTGATGACAAAACCTCGTTGCTAAAGCAGATACCGCCCGGCGTGGAAATCCCCCTTTTGAAGTGCAGGCGCTTAGCGGCGTTGAACTGCATCACGTTAAGTTCAAAGAAGAATCTGAATACCTGCTGATCGACCTGGGAAATACTGCGGGGCGTCGGCAAGATTTCGACGAGTTAATGGAGATGGCAATGAGCGCGGCGGTGAACGCAGCGCTGGCTTCGTTATCATCAAAAGACAGCGTTAAAGCATCCCCCGATAGCGGTAGTACGAAAATGCAAAAACTGGCGCGTGCGGCTCGCAACGCACAGCGCCGGAGCACCCTGAGCGAAAGGATTTACAATGATGCGGTCTGGCTATCTGCCCGCGAACTCTCGGAAAAAGCCAATTTCAAAAATACCAACCCCAGCGCCGGGCCAAATCGCTGGAAATCGTCCGGATCGATTTTTGCCGTACAGATTAACGGCAAAGACAACTATCCGCGATATTTGCTGGATGAGGGCTACCGGCCACTGCCCGTGGTGAAAAAAATCCTCACAACGTTTGGCGAAACAAAAACACCGTGGGGACTGGCGATCTGGTTCGGTTCTGAAAATAGCTGGCTGGGCGGCAAAAAACCGAAGGATATTCTGGCGCAAATGCCGGAGCAGGTGCTGGCCGCCGCAAAAGAAGAGCGTGACGGTGGTATTCATGGCTAATACAGAATACAGGGAGGTATCTGAAGCCATACGCCGGCTGCCTGCGCCAAATAAAAATCTCAGAGTAAACGTCTCGACATGGGCGGCAGGCAAGCTCATCTATCGGAGGGCCTGGTTCACTCGGTTTGCGGCTGCTCTTCCAGCGCCACGGGCCAGCGGCGGAAGATCAATAGTGACCAGATTAACGCCGCCAGCGCCGGAATCGCGCCGACCAGACCGATGCTGGACATAGAAAAATGCACGCTGACCTGATTTCCCAGCAGCGCGCCGGCGCCAATGCCGATATTGAAAATCCCTGAGAAGAGCGACATGGCCACGTCCGTGGCATCCGGCGCCAGCGCCAGTACTTTCACCTGCATGCCAAGCCCGATCACCATCATTGCGATCCCCCAGAACATGCTCAGAACGGTCAGGTTAACGTTGCTTGCGGACGCGGGTAACAGTAGCGCAAGGCACAGCACCAGCAACGCTATCGCCCCGCTAATAAGCGGCGAGGCATATTTGTTGCCCAGTTTGCCGAACAGAATACTGCCGAGAATGCCGGTCCCGCCCAGCACCAATAACAGTAGCGTTGCAAAGTTGGCGCTCAGGCCGGCAACGTTCTGCACAAAGGGCTCAATATAGCTGTATGCGGTGTAATGCGCGGTTACGACCACCGCTGTCAGCACGTAGATACTCACTAAAGCCGGGCGACGGAACAGTTCCGGTACGCTACGAAGGGAGCCGGAATGCTCGCTTGGCAGCTTCGGCAACAGTTTCATCAGGCAGAACAGCGTTATGGCCGCCACAACGCCAATCGCAAAGAAAGTGGTACGCCAGCCAAAATATTGCCCAACGATTCGGCCCAGCGGCAATCCTAATACCATCGCCAGCGCGGTGCCGGTTGCAAGCAGGCTCAGCGCCTGCGCCTTTTTACCCGCCGGGGCCATGCGGATAGCCAGCGATGCCGTAATCGACCAGAAAATAGCGTGGGCAAAGGCGATACCGATGCGGCTGATGACCAGCACGGTAAAGTTCCAGGCGAGGAACGAGAGCACGTGACTGCCGATAAACAACAAGAAGATACCGATTAACAATTTGCGGCGTTCCACCTGGCTTGTCAGCAGCATAAACGGCAGCGACAGTAATGCCACGACCCAGGCATAGATGGTGAGCATAATGCCAACCTGCGCCGTCGCCATGCCGAAACTTTCCGCGATATCCGACAGCAGCCCGACGGGTACAAATTCGGTGGTATTAAAGATAAATGCCGCGACGGCAAGCGTAACGACCCGCAGCCACGCTGTACGGCGTGAGACGGTGCTTAGTGTCATAAAATAGTTTCGCGTTGGTGTCTAAAAGGTCAGAAGAGGAGGCGATCATAAAACCATCAATCGGGTCATACAACCAATTTTGTGATTTATGTCTCATTTTCTTATCCCGCTGTGAGCGCATAAAAAAATGAATGCGTAAGTCCGGTTTCTCATGGCATGGTAGATGTCATGCGGTCACCCATAACAACATGAGGTTTATGCAATGCAACCAGTTGACTTTTATATGGTAGACGCCTTTGCGGATACCACTTTCGGCGGCAACGCTGCCGCTGTATGTCCGCTCACTGAATGGCTGCCGGATAACACCTTATTGAAGATGGCCAAACAGCATAACCAGTCAGAAACGGCTTTCTTTGTCACCACGGACGAGGGGTTTGAGCTGCGCTGGTTCACCACCCAGGGGGAGATCAATTTGTGCGGCCATGCGACTCTTGCCGCAGCGCACGTCATCTTCGAATATTTCGATTATCCCGAGGCGACGATTCATTTCTCCACCCGTTTTGTCGGCCCGCTTAGCGTTACCCGCAACGGCGAGTGGTTGACGCTCGATTTCCCGGCGTGGGACACCGAGCCGGTAATGCCGCTGCCGCTGTTGCTTGAGACGCTGGGCATCAGCGAATGCAAAGAAGTGCGCGTGGCGCGTGATTATATGGTTGTGCTGGAAACGCAGCAGCAGGTTGAAGCGGTTCGTGCGGACATCAACGCTATGATCCCGCTGGAAAAGATGGTCTGTATTACGGCGCCGGGCGAAGGGGAATATGATTTTGTCAGCCGTTTCTTCTGCCCGGGCGAGGCGGTGGCGGAAGATCCGGTCACCGGATCGTCACACAGCATGCTGATCCCTTACTGGGCTGAAAAACTTGGCAAAACGCAGATGCTTGCCCGTCAGGTATCTGAACGTGGCGGCGATTTACGTTGCCAGCTGGCAGGCGAGCGGGTGCTTATCGGGGGGAAGGCTGCGACCTATCTGATTGGCAAAGTGCTGCTGCGCTAACCCTCGACGCAGAGTAGGTGCGGCATAAATGAAAGCTATGACCGATGTCATTTGTTGTGTGCTACAACAAATGACATGACTAATTTATTGCGAGGCGGGAAGTGTATTCCATTAGCGTTGAATCCGTTTTTCAAAAAGAGGTGGCACAACTCATCGCGGCGCTGGACGCATATCAACATGCACTCTATCCGGCGGAAAGTAACCACTGCACCGATTTAAGGGATGTGGAAAGTGAGCAGCTGATCTTTATGGTGATCCGGGACCAGCAGGGCATCGCTGTGGGTTGCGGGGCAATCCTTGTTGATAGCAGTAATCAGGTCGGCGAGGTCAAGCGTATCTACATAGATAAATGCCATCGCGGGCAGCGGCTTGGCGAGAAGTTACTGGCTGCGCTTGAAGACGAAGCCCGGCTGCAGGCGTGTCTTTCGCTTCGTCTTGAAACCGGGATCAAACAGTATGGCGCGATAACCCTGTATCAGCGTCAGGGGTATCAGCAAGTTGAAGCCTTTGCACCCTATAAACCAGACCCGTTAAGCCTGTTTATGGCGAAGACGCTTCCGTCAGTAAGGCTATAAGCGCTGCGAGCATGCTGCCTGGCATTAAGGACAGGCCGATTTTTGCTTTAAGGCAGGCGCTGAATGTTTGCTTTAATCACCGCAACCGAACGGGAGAAGTTAACCTTCTCCTCGGGGCTAAGCTCTAATTCAATTATCTGCTGTACGCCGCTTTGTGCCAGTACCGCAGGAACGCCAATAGCAACATTCGACTCGCCATATTCCCCGTCCAGAATGCACGATATCGCCAGCGCACGGTGGCTGCCGGTGAAGATATTACGGCAGATTTCTGTGATAGTGGCGGCGATACCATATTCGGTGCAGCCTTTGCGGCTGTAGATTTCAAAGCCAAGCTTGCGGATCTTGCCGGCAAGCGCCGCCACGTCCAGCGCTTGACCTGTTTTGCGTTTATAGACGCCGGCAAGCGGCGAGCCGAAAACCGACGAGTGCGACCAGACCGGGAACTGGGTATCGCCATGTTCGCCGAGGATGAACGCATCAATGCTTTGCGCGCCGATATCCAGCGCTTCTGCAAGCGTGCGGCGCAAACGGATGGTATCCAGCCAGACGCCGGTGCCCATCACCTGATTGCGCGGTAAACCCGAAAGTTTCCACACCTGGTAAGTAATGATGTCACAGGGATTAGCGGCAATCAGAAAGATACCGTTGAACCCGTTGTTCATCATAGCCGGGACGATCTTCGCCACGATACCGGAGGTGCCGGTGAGTTCATCAAGACGGGTCTGACCGGGTTTTAATGCGCCGCCTGAAACGGCGAGCACGGCGATATCCACATCCGCGCAGTCGCGGGCTTCACGGGTAGTGATTTTCATCATGCCCGGCATAAAGGCCGCAGCATCCGACAAATCCTGGCAATGGCCTTCAACGCGCTGTTTGTCCAGATCCACCAGAATAAGCTCTTCACAGACATTCTGGTTTAACAGCGCATAGGCTGCGGAAGCACCGACATTTCCTGTGCCGACGATCATCACTTTACGGGCTTTGGTATTCATTTGTTGTCCGGTTAAGGGGTGTTGCCTGACTGATAAGTAAGGTACACCCGCCAGGGCGCAGGAAGAAATCTGTTTACCTTATAGCCGCAAAAGAGCATTCAGGTTTGTTGTGGATATGACAGACTGCGGAATAGTATCTTTTTACAAACGACCCGCAGAAAGATAATGTCAGGCATTCGGCTCGAATAAGGCTTTTGACAAAAGGAAAGCAGATGGCTGCACTACAGTTGCTTTGTGGAAAAGCAGGCGCGGGTAAGTCAACGCTTGCGGGTGAATTAGCGCGGCGCGAAGGACGATTACTTATCAGTGAAGACCTCTGGCTTAGTACGCTTTATCACGATGAACAAAAAACGATTGCTGATTATGTACGTAACGCTGCGCGTTTAAAAACTGCTTTTGGCCCGCATATCGTTGAATTATTGCGCCAAGGTATGGGCGTTACGCTGGATTTTCCCGGCAATACGCCAGCCGCTCGCGCCTGGGCAAAAAGTCTGGCGGAACAGGTTCCTGCGGAGGTTGAACTGCACTGGCTGGATGTGTCAGATTCCCTGTGTTTACAACGACTCAATATGCGTAATCAGCAAGGAGAGCATCCTTATAAGCTGAGCGAGGCGGAGTTTGCGCATATCACATCATTCTTTATACCGCCCGATGAAAGTGAAGGGCTAAAAATTGTCCGCTATCAGGCGGCATAAAAGAAAGCTAAGGCTGTGACAAAGGTTCAAGCAAAGCTATAAAAGTATCAAGCTGGCGAGTCTTCGCCCCCTTGCGCCAGATAAGCCAGGTGTTCAGGTAGCGCCAGTCAGGCGGCAGCGGCCAGGCGCTCGCCTGATGGCTGCCGGGCATGCTTTCAAGCATGCTGAGCGGCATTAAAGCCAGACCCGCTCCGGCCACGACGCACGCCAGCATACCGTGGTAGGACTCCATTTCATGGATTTTCCCCGGTATCGCCCGATCGTGATGGAACCAGCTTTCAAAATGGCGGCGATACGAGCAGTTTGCCCGAAATGCGTAGAGATTCGCGCCGTTCACCTGCTGCGCGTGCGTGACCGGTGCGTGATCGGCAGGCGCCACAATCACCATCTCTTCTTTATACACGGCCAGACCCTCCAGCGCAGGATGCAATACCGGGCCATCGACGAAAGCGGCCGACAGCTTTCCCTCCAGCACGCCGTCAATCTGATCGCCGGACGGCCCGGTAGAAAGCGAAAGCTGGATCTTCGGGTAGCGTTGATTAAACCGCGCCAGCACGCCGGGTATCCTGACGGCGGCGGTACTTTCCAGCGACCCCAGCGCCAGCAAGCCCTGCGGCTCATTGCCGGAAACCACCATTCTTGCTTCGTCCACCAGCCCGAGGATGCGTTTGCTGTAATGCAAAAAGCTGTGCCCGGCGGGTGCGAGTTTCAGCCGCTGGTTTTCACGGATAAACAGATCGACGCCCAGATCCGCCTCAAGCTGCTTAATGCGGGTGGTGAGATTAGAGGGCACGCGATGCACCTTCTGCGCGGCGGCGTTAATGCTGCCGGTTTCCGCTACTGCGGTGAACATTTCAAGCTGCACAAGATCCATTTTTCATTCTCATTTTGTGAATAACTGACTTACCATTATTCATTTTTCATCACTTCGTCTCAAGCGTAAGGTAAGCGGACATGCAGACAATAAGGCGACATCATGCAACCTGTTACGGCGCAAACTCATGCGATCTCTCTGAACCCGGCGAACGGCCAACGGCTTGCCGCTTACCCTTATGAATCTGACGCTCAGCTTGATGCGGCGCTGGCGCAAAACCATGGCGCTTTTGTCGCCTGGCGGCAGGTATCCGTCAGGCAGCGAGCGCAAAAGCTCAGGGATCTGGCCGCAGTGCTGCGAGATTGCGCCGAACCGATGGCGCAGATGATTACCGCTGAAATGGGCAAGCCGATTGTTCAGGCAAGGGCAGAAGTGATGAAGTCAGCCAGCCTGTGCGACTGGTACGCAGAACATGGCCCGGCGATGCTGAGCACGGAAGCGACGCAGGTAGAAGAGAACAAAGCGGTGATCGAATACCGTCCGCTGGGGCCGGTGCTTGCGGTAATGCCCTGGAACTTCCCGCTGTGGCAGGTGTTACGCGGCGCGGTTCCTGTGCTGTTGGCGGGTAACAGTTACGTTCTGAAGCATGCGCCGAACGTGATGGGTTGCGCACTGCTTATCGAAGAGCTGTTTATCAAAGCTGATTTCCCGGCGAGCTTATTTGAAGTGATAAACGTGACGCCTGCGGGCGTGAGCCGGGCGATAAAAGATCCACATATTGCCGCAATTACCGTGACCGGCAGCGGACGAGCAGGCGCCGCCATTGGTGCCCAGGCCGGAGCGGCGCTGAAAAAATGCGTGCTTGAGCTCGGGGGCTCCGATCCTTTTATCGTCCTGAATGATGCGGATCTGGACGAAGCTGTCAAAGCGGCAGTCGCAGGGCGTTTCCAGAATAGCGGACAGGTTTGTGCGGCGGCGAAACGGTTTATCGTTGAGGAAGGCATTGCCGCAGCCTTTACAGAGAGGTTTCTTGCTGCCACGCAGCAGCTGCAAACGGGGGATCCAACCCTTGAGGTGACGCAGCTCGGGCCAATGGCGCGCTACGATCTGCGCGATGAACTTCACGAGCAAGTTACAACGTCACTTAAAGAGGGCGCTACGCTGCTGCTGGGCGGCGAGAAGAGGGCTGGTGAGGGCAACTATTATGCGCCAACGGTGCTGGGCAATGTAACACCGACAATGACGGCGTTCCGTCAGGAGCTGTTCGGCCCGGTCGCGGCGATTACCGTGGCACGCGATGCAGAACACGCGCTTAAGCTGGCAAACGACAGCGACTTTGGCCTTTCTGCGACGTTGTTTACCGCAGACCAGACTCTTGCTTGCGGGCTGGCGGCCCGTCTGGAATGCGGCGGCGTCTTTATCAACGGCTATAGCGTAAGCGATCCGCGCGTGGCGTTTGGCGGCGTAAAGAAAAGCGGCTTCGGCCGGGAGCTTTCTCACTTTGGCCTGCATGAGTTCTGTAACGTGCAGACCATATGGAAGGATCGTCGATAGCAGGAGCCCGGCGCAGGCGTAAAGCCGTTCATAAATCTGAAATAGTTCTGTCATTTTCGCCAGGTACACTCGGCCCATTCCTGGTGTTACTAAAGAAAATCATGAACATAAGACAAATTTTCAGAGCATGGATGGCACCTCGCCGTTCGTTTGGATTACTGAGCGGCGCTGTCTGCGTGATAGCGCTGTTCTGCGTTTTGCAGATTATGTCGACCCTTCTGCTCTCCACTATTTTGCGCGATACCCGGCGTGATGTCCTCGCGAGCGACCAACGGCATGAACAGCAGATGTTCATGGACAAGGCGCGCAGCTCATTGCTTATGGCAAGCGATCTGTTAAACCGGGCGGGCATTTACTTTCTGCAGGATAAAGAAACGGGTTCCGTAGGAAGCTGGAACAACCTGCTGGATGAGTCGCAGGAGGCGCTTAAATCCTCCCTTGCTGATTTTAACCGTTATCAACAGCTGCGCGGCGCTAACAGCCAGCAAGAGCAGCAGCACAGCGAAGCGCTGGTGGGCAGCTATAAGCTGTTTTTTGACGGCCTGAAAGAGCAGGCGGATGGTCTTGTGCAAAGCAACGCCATCGATGCGTTTTTTGCCGTGCCCGTTCAGGCGTTTCAAAGCGACTTTAACGATCGCTATGCCGGTTTTCAGCTTGAAAATGAGCAACAAACTCGCGATGCCAGCGGCTCGTTGCTGAAAAGCCTCAGTCATGCGCAAAATATGTTTATTGCGGCGCTTGGCTTGCTGGCGCTGGTAGCCGTCGCCGTCTGGCTGGGCGTGACGCGCTGGGTTATCAAGCCCCTCAGAAGCGTAATCGCTCATATTGACGTTCTTGCCGCAGGCGATCTTTCACATTTGCCGCCTGCGCGAAATCACCTGAACCGGGAAGTGAATCAACTGAGCGGCAGCGTGGTGGCGATGCAGCAGGGGTTACAGGATCTGGTTCTGGAAGTGCGTAACGCCGCAGCAACGATGGCGCTGAACATCAATCGGCTGGCGGAAGGGAATCAAATGCTCTTTAGCCAGTCGGCGCAGCAGGAACACGAGTTACAGGGCGTGATCGGCCACATCACGGAGCTGGGTTCTCGTGTAAAAGAGAACAGTGATTACGCGAAACTGGCAAATCTTCGCGTCGACGAGGCCCGTGAAATCGCCGCCGGCGGCGACCAGATGATGCACAGGGTGAATCTTTCCATGCAGGATATCGTTACGCAATCCACAGAGATGCGCGGCATTGTCGCCATTATCGACAGCGTGGCGTTTCAGACCAATATTCTGGCGCTCAATGCCGCCATTGAAGCGGCGCATGCGGGCAACCACGGGCGAGGATTTGCGGTGGTGGCAAAAGAAGTCGGGCTGCTGGCACAAAAGAGCAGCCGGTCCACGCATAATATTAAGGCGCTTATCAATAATTCTGTGCTGGGTGTTGAGCAAGGTTCAGATGCGGTGGCGGTGCTTGAAGCCAGTTTGCAGAACGTCATCGCCGTGGTGAGTAAACTCAGCGGCCTGCTAAGTGAAATTTCCGCGGCCACGCTCAACCAGGGCGAGAGCGTGCATCACGTGACGAAACGCATTGCCACGCTCAATCAGGTTGCGACCCAGACTAATCAGTTAATCCGCGAAACATCGGGTTCTTCAAGGCTGCTGCGCGACGAGTCATCCCGTCTGGAAAGCGCGGTGGCGCGATTTCATCTGCCGCCGGAACATGGTTACACCTTGTAAAAGTTTATTGAGGATATTAACGGCGTGAAGGCGCCGTATTCCTACTGTTTTCGCTATTTGTATACCAGACTTTACTTACCCTACATTTGTTGTGAATACATCATCATGGACAGCGAATCTCGTCGTCAACTCCAGGAATTACGCAGGCAAAGCAAGCAGGAGCATGAAGAGCTGCTGGCCGACCCCGCAGAATGTGAGCCAGAAACTACGTTTGGGCAGCGAATGGCGGATGTGATAACCGGCGGTATTGCTACCTGGACATTTATCCTGGCGCAGTCGGCCATTATTATTGTCTGGACTACCTATAACCTGTTTTCCAGAAAATCGGGATTTGATCCCTATCCGTTCGTGTTATTAAATCTGTTTTTGTCATTCCAGGCGGCTTATACCGCGCCGGCGATCATGATGAGTCAGAAACGGCAGAATATGAACGACAGCCGCCGGGCTGAAATTGAGTCCAACGTTAACGTTAAAACCGATCTTGAGCTTTATGCGCTGCATGAAAAAATCGATATGATGAAGGATAAAGATATCGCCGAGCTGAAACATACCGTTAGTGAACTGCTTGAAGAGTTGAAAAAGTTACGTCCCCCGACGGCCAACAGCGCCTGACCGCTCCCCACGCCAGCACCCGGTTCGTTTTATATCCCCGCGCTTGCGCAATTCCCCGCCGATAAGTCAGGTAACGCGGTCTGCACCCTGGACTGAGAAATATCCAGCGCGGACGAGCGCTGGATGCCTCCGGCGGACACGCTTGTCCTGGAGCTTTTCGCTAAGCGTATTGGCCGCTTTTTTTAACCGGACCTGCGGCTGAGTACAACCTGTTGTACTCCTCCCCAAAAAATCTGCGCGTTTTATCACATTTATCATTTCAAAAAATCCTTAGAAGGCGATGGAGCGGCGAAGTTTGATCCGCTTCACATAAGCATTCTGCTCCCGCCGCCACACTTCATTCCATCAGACGAGACTGGAGTCCAATCTAATGGAATCAACCAAAGTGCCCGCCCTGTCGCGCGCCATTGAGATCATGAATTTCATCGCGTTAAAGGGGCCGACCAGTGCGGCAACGCTTATCAGCGCGCTGGGGATCCCAAAAAGCACGCTTTATCTGCTGCTTGCCGAACTCAAAAAGCATCGTTTTGTCACAGTGGATGCTCAGGACAACTACTGTCTGTGGACCAAGCTGGTGGAGCTGGCAGGTCACGCGCTGAGCAAAATCGATTTACGTGATATTGCCCGCAACCGCCTGACCCGGTTGATGGAGCAGACCGGACTGCTTTGCCATCTCGGCATTATTGATAACGCCAACGCCTACTACATCCTCAAAATCGAATCCTCTGCCACCATTAGCGTGCGCTCGCATGAAGGCAAGAGCCTGTCGCTTAGCCGCTCTGGCATAGGCAAATGCCTGCTGGCCTGGCAGCCGTCACCGCTGCGCGAAAATATTATTGCCGGACTGGACTTCAGCCCCCGAACGCCAACTTCGATTACCACACCTGAACGTATGGCGGAGGAGATCGGCAAAATTCGCCGTCAGGGCTGGAGCTATGATCACGGAGAGGATTACCCCGACGTGCGCTGTGTCGCCGCCCCGATATTCAACGGACGCCACGATCTTAGCGCCGCGATCTCCGTGGTGGGCACCCGATTACAAATCAACGATGACAATCGCGACCTGATTGCCAGCCAGACCCTTGCCTGCGCGAAAGATATTTCCCGCTTGCTCGGCTGGCGAAGCCCTTTCGACCTGAAAGCATCATAACTATTACCTGAGGAGAGCAGCCGATGACCCTACCTAAAATAAAACAAGTTCGCGCCTGGTATCTTGGCGGTGCAACAGCCGAGAAAGGCAGCGGCGGGGCTGATTACCACGATCAGGGTAATCAACACTGGATAGACGACCATATCGCGACGCCGATGAGTAAATATCAGCAGTACGAGCAGTCGCGTCAGTCTTTCGGGATTAACGTGCTGGGTACGCTGGTGGTGGAGGTTGAGGCCGATAATGGCCAGACAGGTTTTGCGGTTTCCACCGCCGGGGAAATGGGCTGCTTTATCGTTGAGAAGCACCTTAACCGCTTTATTGAAGGTAAGTGCGTCAGCGACATCAAGCTGATCCATGACCAGATGCTGGGCGCTACGCTGTATTACTCCGGCTCCGGCGGACTGGTGATGAACACTATTTCCTGTGTCGATCTGGCACTGTGGGATTTGTTTGGCAAGGTTGTTGGCCTGCCGGTCTACAAACTGCTTGGCGGTGCGGTGCGTGATGAGATTCAGTTCTATGCAACGGGTGCGCGTCCCGACCTCGCAAGGGAGATGGGCTTTATCGGCGGAAAGATGCCGACACACTGGGGACCGCATGATGGCGATGCGGGGATCCGTAAAGATGCGGCGATGGTGGCGGAATACCGCGAAAAATGCGGCCCGGATTTCTGGCTGATGCTCGACTGCTGGATGAGCCAGGACGTTAATTACGCCACCAAACTTGCCCATGCCTGTGCGCCGTACAACCTGAAGTGGATAGAAGAGTGTCTGCCACCGCAGCAGTATGAAGGCTACCGCGAGCTCAAACGTAACGCGCCTGCGGGAATGATGGTCACCAGCGGTGAACACCACGGCACGCTCCAGTCATTCCGCACCCTGGCGGAAACCGGCATCGATATTATGCAGCCGGACGTTGGCTGGTGTGGCGGTCTGACGACGCTTGTGGAAATTGCCGCTATCGCCAAATCGCGTGGGCAGCTTGTGGTGCCGCATGGCTCTTCGGTCTATTCCCATCACGCGGTTATCACCTTCACCAATACGCCTTTCAGCGAGTTTCTGATGACCAGCCCGGACTGTTCAACGATGCGCCCGCAGTTTGATCCGATCCTGATTGATGAACCCGTGCCGGTTAACGGGCGCATGCACAAATCCGTGCTGGATAAACCGGGCTTCGGCGTAGAGCTGAACCGGGATCTGAATCTGAAACGACCTTATAACCATTAATCATCCGGCGTCACGTTTAGTAGGCTGATATCCTTCACTAATCGTGACGTTGTAACCTTTCTTCGGCCTTAATAAGGGTAGCTGCTATGGATTCCGTTCTGAACAGTGCGGTGAAGAAGAACCGCGTACGTCTGATCCCGTTTATGCCGGCGCTGTATATTCTGGCATTTCTCGATCGTTCGAATATCGGCTTTGCCAAAGAGACTTACCAGATTGACACGGGCTGAGTAACGAAGCCTATGCGCTGGGGGCGGGAATATTCTTTGTGGTGTATGCCTTCCTTGGCGTACCCGCAAACCTGCTGTTACGTAAATGGGGAGCCCGCCGGTGGATTGGCGGCACGACATTGCTGTGGGGAGTGCTCTCTGCTGGCATGGCGTATGCCGACACCGAGGCGAAGTTTCTTATCGTACGTACGCTGTTAGGGGCTGCCGAAGCTGGTTTCTTCCCGGGGATGATTTACCTCACCTCGCAGTGGTTCCCGCAACGCAACCGCGCGGCCGTGATGGGCCTGTTTTATATGGGCGCACCGCTGGCCTTAACGCTCGGATCGCCGCTGTCAGGGGCTTTGCTTGAAATGCACGGCTTTATGGGCAGCCCCGGCTGGTACTGGATGTTCCTGATCGAAGGTTTGCTGGCGGTAGCGGCAGGGTTCTTTACCTTCTTCTATCTCGATGATACGCCGGAGAAGGCCCGTTTTCTGACGGACGAAGAGAAGCAGGTGCTGCTGGCGCAGCTGGCAAGCGAGGAAGAAAAGAAAACGACTTCCCGCTTCAGGGATGCCATCAGCAATGGCCGTGTCTGGCAACTGGCGATTATCTATATGACCATCCAGATTGCGGTATACGGGCTGATTTTCTTCCTGCCAACCCAGGTGGCGGAACTGATGGGCACGAAAGTGGGCTTTACCGCTTCGCTGGTCACCGCGATCCCGTGGATAGCAGCGCTGTTTGGCACCTGGTACATACCACGTTATTCCGACCGAACGGGCGATCGCCGTAACGTTGCCGCTTTGACGCTGCTTGCAGCTGGCATCGGGATCGGCGTTTCGGGTCTGGTTAGTCCGGTTCTGGCGATCGTTGCGCTTTGCGTGGCGGCCATTGGATTTATCGCCGTACAGCCTGTGTTCTGGACGATGCCCACGCAACTGCTTTCCGGAACCGCACTTGCGGCTGGTATTGGATTTGTGAACCTGTTCGGGGCTGTTGGCGGCTTCCTTGCACCGCTTATCCGCGTCAAAGCTGAAACCGTTTTTGACAGCCATGCGGCAGGGTTGCTCGCGCTTGCCGGGATCGCCGTTATTGGCTCTTTAATTATCTTCACGCTGCGCGTGGCTAAGCAAACGCCGCTGACCAGCCCGCAGCGCTCATAACGCATAAGGATATCTATGAACACAATTTTATCTAACCCCTTCAGACAAGGGTTACTCAACGGTGAAGTGCAAATCGGCCTGTGGCTGAGCAGCACCTCTTCCTATCTGGCGGAGATTGCAGCGACCTCTGGCTATGACTGGCTGCTGATTGATGGCGAACATGCGCCAAATACCGTGCAGGATCTGTATCACCAGCTGCAGGCTATTGCAGCCTACAGCAGTCAGCCGGTTATCAGGCCGGTTGAAGGCCAGAAAAGCATTATCAAGCAGATGCTGGATATTGGGGCGCGCACGCTGCTGATCCCGATGGTAGACACGCCGGAGCAGGCTCGTGAAATTGTCAGCGCTACGCGCTATCCGCCAACGGGAACGAGAGGAGTAGGGGCAAGCGTTGCACGCGCCGCGCGCTGGGGGCGCGTAGAGAACTATATGGCGAAGGCAAACGACGAGCTATGCGTGTTGATTCAGGCCGAAAGTAAACTCGCGCTGGATAATCTGGACGCGCTGCTTGAGATTGACGGTATTGACGGGGTATTTATCGGGCCTGCGGATCTGTCCGCGTCACTTGGTTATCCGGACAACGCGGATCATCCCGAAGTGCAACGTATTATCGAACAAAGTATTCGTCGCATCAGGGCCGCCGGAAAAGCCGCAGGCTTTCTTGCCGTGTCGCCGGAGATGGCGCATAAATGCATCGCGTGGGGGGCTAATTTTGTCGCCGTAGGCGTCGATACGATGCTTTATACCCAGGCGCTGGATGCGCGGCTTGCCATGTTTAAAGAGGCGACGCTTACAACCGGGCAAAAAAATAGCTACTGATTGCAGACACAGGCTCAGGATGAGCCTGTTGTATAAGCATTTCCTCTGACGCGCGTTATTGACGCTTTTCATCGCTTCATCCAGATTACTCAGCACCTCGTGCTCAGGATTAATTAAGATGACCGATCTTCTTATTCGCACCCTCTCTTTTTCTGATATTGAATCCAGGCTTGCGGAGCTTAATGAAGTGTTGATCGATTGTGTCGCGGGCGGCGCATCGGTAAGCTTTATGCATCCTTTATCCATCGGGAAAGCCACTGACTTCTGGCAGCATATCGCCCGCAGCGTGGAAAACCGGGAGCGGGTGGTTCTGGTCGCGGAAGATGAACATCAGCAGATCGTTGGCACCGTGCAGTTGATTACCGATCAGCCGGAAAACCAGCCCCATCGCGCTGACGTGGCGAAACTGCTGGTTCACCCGCGTGCACGCCGCCGTGGCACCGCACAACGCCTGATGCAGCAGCTTGAAAATGTCGCTTTACAGGCCGGAAAAAGCGTTCTGGTGCTGGATACCGCCACCGGCAGTAGCGCCGAGTTGTTCTACCAAAATAACGACTGGCGGCGGGCAGGGGAAATCCCTGCATACGCGCTGATGCCTGACGGCGAGCTTTGTTCGACGACCTTTTACTACAAACATCTCTGAATTAATTGGTATAACAACTTACCTTGATCAAAACGGGGTTTTACTTTGACGAGTTCTGATAATTTGAACGGCATATCTCTGTTCGTTTATCTGACTCTCGCCAAGGAATAACATAGTGAAAACGCTTAATCGTCATGATTTTCCCGGTGCCCGCTATCCCGATCGCATTATCCAGTTTGGTGAAGGTAATTTTTTACGCGCCTTCATCGACTGGCAGATAGATTTACTCAATGAACACACGGATCTTGATGCAGGTATAGTGGTAGTGCGCCCGATCGACAGCGAGTTTCCGCCTTCGCTATCAACCCAGGACGGGCTTTATACCACGGTGATCCGCGGTTTGAACGAGCAGGGCGAAGCCGTCAGCGACGCACGCCTTATCCGCTCGGTAAACCGCGAAATCAACGTTTATCAGGACTACGACGCATTCCTCAAGCTGGCGCATAACCCGGCTATTCGCTTCGTCTTTTCGAACACTACCGAAGCGGGCATCAGCTACCACGCGGGAGATAAGTTTGAAGATGCTCCGGCGGCAAGCTATCCGGCAAAACTGACCCGTCTGCTGTTCGAACGCTTCAGCTATTTTGATGGTGCAGCGGACAAGGGCTGGGTCATCATTCCTTGTGAACTGATTGACTACAACGGCGAAGCGCTGCTGGAGCTGGTATTGCGCTATGCGCAGGAGTGGGCGCTGCCGACCACCTTCAGCAAATGGCTGCATGAAGCAAACACTTTCTGTTCCACGCTGGTGGACCGCATCGTTACCGGTTATCCGCGCGACGAAGCCGCGGCTATTGAAACGCAGCTTGGTTATCAGGATACCTTCCTGGACACTGCGGAGCACTTCTACCTGTTCGTGATTCAGGGACCGGACTGGCTTGCAAAAGAGCTACGTCTGGATCGTTATCCTCTCAATGTGAAAATCGTCGATGACATCAGACCTTATAAAGCACGTAAGGTCGCTATTCTGAACGGCGCCCATACCGCTTTGGTTCCTGTTGCCTGGCTTGCGGGTCTGAACACCGTTGGCGAAGCCATGAACGATGCTGAGGTTTGCCGCTTTGTGGAGAAAACCATTGCCGAAGAGATCATTCCGGTGCTGGATTTGCCTCGCGATGAACTGCTGGCGTTTGCTGAAGCGGTGATTGGCCGTTTCAGGAATCCGTACATTCAGCATCAGCTGTTATCTATCGCGCTAAACGGGATGACCAAATTCCGCACGCGCATCCTGCCACAGCTGCTGGCAGGGCTTGAAGCAACCGGCGAACTGCCGCCGCGTCTGACTTTTGCGCTTGCCGCCCTGATTGCGTTTTATCAGGGCGAGCGCAACGGCGAGAGCTATCCGTTGCAGGACGACGAGCACTGGCTGGTGTGCTATCAACAACTGTGGGCAAATCTGCGCGACAGGCAAATTGATATGCGTCAACTGGTTTATACCCTGTTAAGCGACAGCGCCCACTGGGGGCAGGACCTGACTGAGGTGACGAACTTAGTCGACCAGGTCACTGAGAATCTGCTGATGATTCAAAGCCTGGGCATGCGCGCCGCCCTGGGTCGTTACTGCTAATTTTTACATGCTATAGTGCCTGTAATTCAGTTTACAGGCGCTTTATGCATGGTTAATTCTGCTCTCTGGTTCCGCAAATTCGGCCAGCCTGAACAGGTTCTGGCTCTCGAACATTCTTCTTTAGCACCGCTCGCCGCTGGCAAACTTCGCGTGCAAATGCGTTATTCCCCCATTAATCCGTCCGACCTTATTCCCGTTACCGGGGCTTATCGTCACCGCGTTGTTCCTCCTCGCGTTGCCGGTTATGAAGGCGTCGGTGTGGTGGTCGAGGCCGATAACCCGGCGTTAATTGGCCGGCGAGTTTTACCTTTGCGGGGCGAGGGGACATGGCAGCGCTGGCTGGACTGCGATCCGCAATGGGCGGTGCCCGTACCCGACTCAATCCCCGATGTACTCGCCGCACGCGGTTATATCAACCCGCTTGCGGCTTACGTGATGCTAAGTAAATGGCCGGTGCTGGGTAAAACGGTGTTGCTCACCGCCGCGACTTCCTCCTGCGCTGGGCTGCTGGCGCAATGGGCGAAGCTTCAGGGAGCGAAAGCGGTATTCGGCGTTTATCGTTCGGACACTCAAACCGCAGCGCCTGAAGAGAGTGGGATTATTCCTGTCAGCATCCACGATAACAGGGCGCTGCAACATGCCGCTCAGCAAGCTGAAATTGTCTTTGATGCAGTTGGCGGCGCGCTGGCAACGGAGCTGTTGCAGCATATGCGGCCGGGCATGGACTTTATTTCATACGGCCTGCTCAGCGGCCAGCTTTACCAGATTACGGGTGGAGGTATTCACCCGCAGCGCTTCCATTTACGCGATACGCTCGCCGTCACTGCGGCAGAAGTCTGGCAGCTGTGGTTTACCGCACTGTGGGATATGCTCGCGGTCAGCAGGCTGCCGGAAGTACGCTTGTTCCCGCTCGATAGCTGGCGCGAGGCTTTAGAAGAGTTTGCCGTACCCGGACGGCGCAGCAAACCGATGCTGGTGATGTAGCGCCTCCAGGGCGCTACTTTGTTTTACGGTTTATCACCCATGATCGCCTGCAGGGCTTCCTCATCCGGCAGCCCCTGATGCTGCTGGAGACGGCCTTCTTTATTGAGATAATAAATAGCAGGAGTGGCGCTACCGCCCAGCTCATCCATTAGCGCCAGATTGTTCTTCAGCGCTGCGGTAATTTGCGGCGTGATGCTGGCTGGCGCTTTGAGCGCCATTTTCCCCTGGCTATTTTCATAATCCGCGAGGGTTTTTGCCGGATCTTTTGCCATCATGATTGCTGCAGCTTTTTGGGCGCTGTCCGGGCGCAGCATGCCCACCATCAGCACGCGGAGTTGTACTTTGCCGGATTTCAGCCAGGGCTGTGCTTTTTGCCAGAACTGCGTGCAGTACGGACAGTAGGGATCGGCAAAGGCATAAACGATCTGCGGCGCGTCCGCTTTACCGGCGGCTATCCAGTGGTTTTTCTCCAGCTTCTGCCACATCTCTTTGGCCATCGGGGCGTAAACCCATTTTTCGACTTGCTCGTCGCTAAGGTTCTTACCGCTCGCATCGACCAGGTTACCCATGATTGCATGTTGTTTATCAGGCGTCAGATAGACGATGGTGCCTTGTCCCTGATACTGCATGGCGTAACCCTGAAGGTTTCCCGGGGCTTTAAACTCACCTTTCAGCTCAAAACCCTGCTTTTGCAGAGCCTTAACGGGGGCAGGGAGCGTTGCTTCCGCTGCCAGCACAGAGGCGCTGGCGATAAGCGTGAGAGATAAAACCCAGCTTGCTGCACTTTTCATTAATCGTCCCTATCTCGTTTAGCGGATTTTGACCAGCGTTCGCCCCTGGATCGTATTGTTCAGGAATGCTTCAGCGACTTTTGGCGCTTCCTCGAGCGTAATTTCCGTGGTTGCTGCCTCATA
Source organism: Buttiauxella sp. (assembly GCA_032051265.1). Taxonomy (GTDB): domain Bacteria; phylum Pseudomonadota; class Gammaproteobacteria; order Enterobacterales; family Enterobacteriaceae; genus Dryocola. Next base: position 222,405 of record DAMBYU010000002.1, on the reverse strand, counting down.
AAAACTTTCCGGCAGCGCTTGCGCCAGACGTTCCCATGCGGCGGTACGACGGGCCAACGGCGCATTAACCGAGTCCACGCCCTGTAAACGAACGTTACGCAAAATAAACGGCATAACGGTGGTCGGCAACTCATAACCGCCAGCCAGGCCACAGGCCGCCACGCAGCCGGAATAATTCGTTTGCGCTAACAGTTTTGCCAGCATCGTGCCGCCAACGGTGTCGATGGCACCTGCCCAAATCTGTTTTTCCAGCGGGCGGGTTTGCGCAAAATCGCTGCGAGGAACAATGCGAGCGGCACCGAGCTTGAGCAGATAATCATGGGTGCTTTCGCGGCCCGTGACGGCCGCCACCTGATAGCCAAGCGCGTGGAGCAAAGCTACCGCTGTGCTGCCCACGCCGCCACTCGCGCCGGTTACCGCTACTTCACCAGACTCTGGCGTAACGCCTGCTTCTTCAAGCGCCATCACGCAAAGCATGGCAGTCAGGCCTGCGGTACCAACGATCATCGCTTTGCGGGCGGTTAAACCAGCGGGAAGCGGCACCAGCCAGTCTCCTTTCACCTGCGCCTGCTCAGCCAGGCCACCCCAGTGATTTTCCCCCACGCCCCAGCCGGTTAAAACCACCTGCTGGCCCGCGCTGAAACGCGCATCTTCGCTGCGATTCACCACGCCTGCAAAATCAATCCCCGGCACCATCGGAAAATTGCGAACAATTTTGCCTTTGCCGGTGATCGCCAGCGCGTCTTTGTAGTTCAGCCCGGACCAGTCGATATCAACCAGCACCTCATCAGCACCTGCGACAGGAAGCTCGATCTGCTTAACGCTTGCCAGGGTTTTACCTTCAGCTTCTTCAAGAACAATCGCTTTCATTATTTTCCTCATTAATCAAAAGATAGTCGGTTGCAGGGCGCGTTTGAAAAACGCCCAGAAATCGTCCAGCGGTTCCGTGCTGTGGAAGAGTTTTGCGCGCATGACCGCGCCTTCCCAGCCAGTCCAGAAAGTCATCGCCAGCTCATGGGCAGGATGTATGTCTGGTATCTCACCGTTGCTGATGGCCTCCTGCAGGCAGCGAGCAACGCGCGTTTGCCAGTCAAAAAGGATGGTTTTAAGCACATCGGCGAAGGTATCCGGCAGCAGGGGGGATTCCTGCAATAAATTGCCGACCAGACACCCTCGCATGAAGTTAAAGCGAGCCATGCCCACGCCTGCGGAATGGACAAAATCATCAATACGAGCCAGCGCTGGCAGCTCGGCATTCAGCAGGTGTTTATCCAGTTTTTGTGCAAAGTAGTGCTGATAGGCCGCAAGCACGGCCAGGCCAAAGGCTTCTTTATTGGTGAAGTAATGGTAGAAGGAGCCCTTCGGTACGCCGACAGCTCTGACGATGCTATCGATACCCGTAGAGAGAAAGCCATTTTCAGTGACCATTACCACGCCCGCCCGGATCAGCGCTTCGCGGGTATCCGTAAACGCTCTGTCGCTTCTCGGGGGACGTCCCCGACGGGGTTTTAACGCTTCAGCTTCTGCCATCAGAATTTAGACCGATCGGTTTTTAATTGCGATTATCCTATGCCTGTTTAAGCGATGAAGCAATAATGCGAGGAACGAGTTGCAGAATAGTTTGATTTCGCTCAGTTTAAGGGCATCGATCACCTCCTGGAGAGAAAACATGAAAGTCAGGCTGGCATCGCCCGATGAGGCGGAAGCGCTGTGGGATATCCGCAATCGGGCAATAAGATACGGTTGTCGCGAAAGTTATGCAGCGGAGGTGATTGCCGCCTGGACACCTGAAATTATGCCGCAGGCTTACCGTAGCGCGGTGACAAACAATCCTTTTTTCGTGGTGGACGATCCCGCAAGCCAGGGGCCGGTAGCGACAGGCTTTCTGGATCTCACCTCCGGCTCGGTGGAAGCCGTGTTTACCCTGCCAGAATTTTTAGGGCAGGGTATGGCAAGCCGGATTTTGCAGGAGATAAAAGAAGAGGCCATAAAAAGGGGGCTTACCCAGCTTACGCTTTCTGCAACGCCGAACGCCTGCGCGTTTTATAAACGAAACGGATTTACCGTTATAGAAGAAGCGCTCTATCCGTCGTCACTGGCTGGAACCAGCCTGCGCTGCATGGAGATGGTCTGCATATTGCCAGTTGCCAATGACATACCGCGAGCGAATCAATGAAGGCGATGGTAACGTTAAGAGAAATGACGGACGCTGAATTTCCTGCATATCGGTCATTATTTATTGCGGAATATGCCCGGGATTTACAAGATTCGCGAGGGTATTCCGCACAGAAAGCCACGGACATTGCAACCCACGCCATTGAGGTTTCCCTTACAGAAGGGCCGAATACTGCCGCCAATAGCCTGTGGTGCATTTTACCCGGGGATGATGAGAGTACGGTCATGGGCTATTTCTGGTTGGTCAGAAACAGAGATGCTTGCTGGGTCTCTGACTTTTGCCTGCTTCCTGCCTGGCGTGGACGCGGTTTTGGACGCGCATCGCTTGCTCAAATGGAAGCCCGTCTTGTTGAACAGCAGGTTAGCGAAATAGGTTTAAGAGTCGCCGTGAACAATCCGGGGGCAAAGGCATTATATGAAAAAAGCGGCTTTCAGATCACCGGCTTTAATATGATCAAGACGATCTCATAAAACGTGCAATGATTTTCCTTCTGCGGACTATTACCAATATTGCACAAGGCTTTTAGAGACAGTAAGGTGTGCGCAATTTCTGGTATTGCAGGACAAAAATGACTATGCACTCCTCAAAAGATCCGTTGCACGGTATTACCCTTGAAGCATTGTTGACCGTTCTGGTGGATAAATATGGCTGGGCGGAACTGGCGAAACGTATCAATATCAACTGTTTCAAAAGCGACCCGAGCATTAAATCCAGCCTGAAATTCCTGCGACGTACACCCTGGGCGCGTAAGGAAGTAGAAGAGCTTTATATTGATTCTCTGGATGAAAAGGGCGCGGAAGAAGAAGCTTCGCCAGCCGATAACCCATGGGCTAACTGGCGACCAAAAGAAAAAGAGTGAGAAAAACATAAGGGAGAATTCGATCCCCCTTATGGCTTATTTGGGCATACCTGCAAGGATCAGATGATAGCGACACCGCCCGTTACTGCAATGTTTGCCCCGGAAATATAGCTTGCTTCATCGCAGGCCAACATTACGTAAACGGCCGCTAGCTCAGCAGGCTGACCCGGGCGTTGCATGGGGACTGCACTGCCAAAGTTTTCTATCTGGTCTGCAGCCATAGTCGACGGTATTAGCGGTGTCCAGATTGGGCCTGGCGCGACACAATTAGAACGGATGCCTTTTTCAGCGAGCAGTGCGGCGAGGCTGCCGGAGAAGTTAATGATGGCCGCCTTAGTGGCAGAATAGGCGATAAGTTTTGGTTTAGGACTGTCAGCATTTACCGAGGCTGTATTGATTATTGAGCCCCCCGATGGCATATGGGGAACTGCCGCTTTACAGATACGGAACATGGCATAAAGGTTTGTTTTCATTGTCCGATCAAACTCTTCATCGCCGATCTCGTCCAGTGAATTACGTGTCATCTGGTAGGCTGCGTTATTCACCACAATATTGATTTCACCAAAAGCCTCAACGGCGCGTTGCACGATGGCGTTACAGTGTGCCGCCTCAGTGATATCACCGGGAACCAGGACCGCTTTACTCCCCGCATCTTCTACCAGACGCGCAGTTTCCTTCGCATCTTCATGTTCATCCAGATAAGAGATGAGTACATCTGCGCCTTCCCGCGCAAATGCGATAGCGACCGCCCGACCGATACCGGAATCCCCACCGGTAATAAGCGCTTTTTTACCGGACAGACGTCCTGAACCTTTATAGCTCTCTTCACCATGATCGGGCAGAGGCTGCATGTCGCTGGTCTTGCCGGGCCATTGTTGCTGCTGGGAAGGGATTGGGGGTTGCGGGCGAGGTGAATTCGACATGGAGGCTCCTGTAATTTACTTATCACTCAAGTACCAGACAGATTGTCAGGCACCACTTAAATATAAATGAGGATAAACAGCGGCTTAACATCATTTATATTCCTCATCAGGCCTTAAGTGTAGTACATGATGCAGGGCTATATCGATTCGGCTGCTGCCACATCATTCTCAGGCAAGGCAGGTAAACGCTGACTATGCTGAAAGGGAATGAATAAACAGATCGGGAGGAATAATGTCAGCGAATAATCAGGATTTGATGCCCTATAACCTTTTTTACATCCAGGATCGCTTGCTGGTACAAAATATTGATGGTCACGTCGTGGATATCGGCAGTGCCACCCAGCAAGCGGGTCGCTTTCACTGGCACCTTGATGGTAACGACGAGCAGGGCGATCGGAGTGATTCCATTGACGCGATGCTGCGTGACGTAGAGCAGCATCTGAGCTTCCTGTTTCTCGACGGACAATTTACCAGCCTTGAGGATCTCAGTGAGCGTTATGCCGATAAGCTGGAAAGTGCGCCTTCACGTCAGATTGCTCTGCACGAACTGAGTGAGCGCGATGAAAAGGACGTCCGCTAAGTCCTGAGGCTCACTTTCTGCTTTTATGTATAGCAATCCGTTACCTTTTTGACTACTATTACTGTATAGCATTTTGTTACCAGTTACCATAAAGAGGGTGTGATGCAAAATATCATTCGTAAACCCACTCGTGACAAGCAAATTAACGTCCGGGCGACCGAAGAAGAGCGTGCAGTAATCGACTATGCTGCGAGTCTGGTCAATAAGAACCGCACCGACTTCATTATTGAGAAGGCTGTTCATGAGGCACAGAACATCATCCTGGATCAGCGTGTATTCGTTCTTGATGATGCTCGCTATCAGGCATTCATTGAACAGCTTGAAGCTCCTGTGCAAAACGTAGAAGGGCGCAAACGCTTAATGGATGTGCAGCCTGAATGGAAATAATCATTACTGCCCCGCAACTGCTGACAGAAGAACATCTTCTCCAGCAGTTCGACTGCGGAAATGAGGTGTTGAATAACTGGTTACGCCATCGAGCTATGAAAAACCAGCTCCAGAATGCCTCCCGTACTTTTGTTATTAGTCTGGACGGCACAAAGCGAGTGGTGGGGTATTACTCTATTGCAACCGGCTCAGTCAGTCACATCGATTTAAGCCGTAACCTTCGCCAGAACATGCCCGATCCAGTTCCCATCGTCCTGCTGGGACGTCTGGCTGTCGATGTATCTACCCAGGGCCATTGTTTTGGCAAATGGCTTCTTAATGATGCCGTGAGACGTGTTTCTAATCTGGCAGACCAGGTGGGTATCAAAGCCATCATGGTGCATGCGATAGATGATCAAGCGAGAGCATTCTACGAGTACTTCGGTTTCGTGCAGTCTCCTGTTGCTGCGAACACACTTTTCTATAAGATTTGAGGTTTATTCAATTGAGGGGTGACAATATCCTCAATCATATAAAGTGAGTCGTTGACCAGGCAAGAATAGCCTGGACATTCCAATATACGAGTACGAGCCACAAAAAGACATTAGTATTGAGCCTCTACAACCTTTGTCAAGGCTAAGTTCAGATGTCCGGGGTGGGGCAAAGTTCAAATGACCAATGAACTTGTAGTTCGGTGAACCCCGATATTTATTCGCATGGTTTACTTGCCTATATTTTGGCAATCTTTATCTCATGTCCAATCAACGAATTAAGTATCAACCCGAATTGCTGAAATTAATGCTTTCAATGCTGCTGACATTTGCCGGTGACCGGAAAAATAGAGGCAGAAACCGGGTACAGTCGGTAACCAGTCAGACAGTACGCGTACCAGTCGACCAGCTGCAACATATTGTCTATTTTTTTCGCTGTCAGGGGCATAAGCATGGCTTATTTTAACCAATAAAGCATTTTATAGTTGGTCAGGTAGCCTTAAGAGAATTAGTTAGGTTTTTAGCGGTTCAGATTATTTATTCACATTACGACAACATCATAAATATCAAGGATTAAATTCATCATGAAAACTTTCGCTGATAAAGTGGTACTGATTACCGGGGGGACTTCTGGGATTGGCCGGGTAACTGCTCTTGCCTTTGCCAGAGAGGGGGCCAATGTTGTCGTTCTGGGACGAAGGGAAGTTGAGGGAAAAGAAACTGTCGCTCTCATCGAGAAGGTAGGGGGGAGAGGTCTCTTTATACAGACGGATATTTCCGACGAGGAAGCTATTGCTTTCTCAGTTACGCGAACTATTGAAGTGTTTGGTGGCCTTCATTTCGCATTCAACAATGCAGGTATTTTCCTCACGCCAGCCCCCATTACTGAAACCCCAGCTGATGCCATTGACCGCATTTTGACGGTTAATGTGCGTGGTACTGCACTTTGTATGAAACATCAAATCCCTGCGATAATGAAAAGCGGGGGCGGTGGTATCGTCAATACCGCCTCCTTCCTGGGGCTCAGGGCCTTTCCGGGGTCGGCGATATATAACACCAGTAAGTTTGCCGTTATCGGGCTGACCAAATCTGCGGCAGTGGAGTTTGCTTCACAGGGAGTTCGGATCAATGCGGTGTGTCCGGGCGTAATTGATACGCCCATGAACGAGGAGATGCGGGCAGAAGAAAGCGGTCGTGATTTTCTCAATAACCTACAACCGATGAAGCGCACTGGAAATCCAGAAGAAATTGCAGGTGCGGTTATTTATTTATGTTCTCCAAGTGCAGGGTTTATTACAGGCACCACACTCAGTGTTGATGGCGGGATTACAATTTAGGTTTTCTGTCGTATTTCAAGAAAACTAGCCCGAGTTAAAGTACGGGCTATTTAAACCTGTTTTCCCCAAATACACGGCCTTTTGCAGCGCTGGTTTCTGCACAAATGGTCTGAATGTTCAGTTCATGCATCGCACGGCCAAACGTGGCTGGATTTACCACGACGGCGGCTGGTCATGCCAAGCGGACCAACTCCGCTGCGAGAGCCGTCATGGAAATCCTTACTTGAATACACGCCGGACATCTTACTTAGCCCAAAGCGGACATTACAACCTTGATGCGCATAATGTATATTATGTTAAATAAGCCATATGGCGATATACAGACACCATAAGAATTCCAGGCTCTTGCCTGTCTCCACTTCAGCACGCAGTGACAGCTTACCGGCACCGTTATCAGCCCCTGCCCGGGCTATCAGGAACACGGTATCCAGAATGGAGAATCTCTTGACTTAAAACCGGATAATAAGAAAATGTTTCTTTTCAAGCGGCTGCCAGAAACCCTGGAGTATATCATCGCCTGTTCCCGACATTTCCCTCCGGCAATTAAGGCTAAAAAGTTTAGCGCGCTTATTGCTATGGCTCTGTTACTTGCCAGCTGTTCCTCCGAAAAGCCAGGATCGCTGGTTACCCCACCTTCTTCTGTCACTAAACAACCGCTTCCGGCCAGAGCTCAGCAGAATCATAAGCCGGTGCGCGGCGTCTGGCTGGCCACCGTTTCCCGCCTCGACTGGCCGCCGGTGTCATCGATCAATATCAGCAATCATGCCCTGCGCGTCAGCCAGCAGCAAAAAGCGCTCACCGATAAGCTGGATAAACTGAAAAGCCTCGGTATCAACACCGTCTTCTTCCAGGTTAAACCTGACGGTACCGCGCTCTGGGCGTCAAAAATTTTGCCATGGTCAGATATGCTGACGGGCGTTATTGGTGAGGATCCCGGCTACGATCCGCTGCAGTTTATGCTCGATGAGGCGCACAAACGTGGCATAAAAGTCCATGCCTGGTTTAACCCCTATCGTGTTTCCGTTAACACCAGCACCGCAACCGTTGCGCAACTGAACCGCACATTATCGCTGCATCCGGCCAGCGTATTTGTGTTACATCGCGACTGGATCCGCACCGCGGGCGATCGCTTTGTACTCGACCCCGGTATCCCGGAAGCGCGGGACTGGATCACCAGTATCGTGGCCGAAGTTGTGGCAAATTACCCTATTGACGGCGTGCAGTTCGATGATTACTTCTATGCCGAATCGCCTGGCTCTGCGCTTAACGACAGTCAGACCTTCAGACAATACGGACAGGGATTTAACTCAAAAGCAGACTGGCGGCGGCATAATACTCAGCAACTCATTGAACAGGTTTCTCATACTATCAAACAGGTGAAACCCGACGTTGAATTTGGCGTCAGCCCTGCGGGCGTATGGCGTAACCGCTCACACGATGCGGCTGGTTCCGATACGCGAGGCGCGGCGGCATATGATGAATCTTATGCCGATTCCCGCCGTTGGGTACAACAAGGCCTGCTGGATTATATCGCTCCGCAGTTATACTGGCCCTTCTCACGCGACGCGGCCCGTTATGACGTACTCGCAAAATGGTGGGCGGATGTGGTGAGGCCAACAAACACACGACTTTATATTGGCGTTGCGCTGTACAAAGTGGGAATGCCATCAAAGAATGAACCAGACTGGATGATAAACGGCGGCGTGCCGGAGCTACAAAGACAGCTGGATTTGAACGAGTCCGTGCCGCATGTCGACGGCACTATTCTTTTCAGGGAAAACTATCTCAATCAGCCGCAGACTCAGGCAGCCGTCAGTTACCTAAAAAGCCGGTGGGGAAACTAAAACTCTTCATGCCCAATGTAATGCCGTACGATTAAGCCTGATGGAAGGTAATCGCAAATCCCTGCTCCTGCCAGTGATCCAACTGCTCCTGCTGGCGCCGGGATAGCGCTTTACCCGTCCAGACAAAGATATGCTGGCCTGGGAACAGCTCCGGCCGGGGCGAATCAAGGGGTTCAGCAAGGACATCAATGCGCCAGCCGTGCTGTGAAAGTCGCCATGCTTCCAGCCACAGACGCGTGCGGTCATCGCTCTCCCAGCCTATCAGTAGCGCATCTTTCCCCTCTTTGCGGCGTGAATCCGCAAGGCGCTGAATGACATAATCAATTAGTACGCCATCCAGCAAGCTGCACATGGCGCGAGCGGTATTTTGATCAAGGCTGAGCCGCTGGCGTACCGGAACAAAAATGCGGTCGATTAACGCATCGACCGGATATTCACGCCCTGTTGCCAAAATTTTGGCCCGCAGTGTGGCAGGCTGTACAAGGCGCAGCACAGACATCATCTCTTCCTGAAGCGTGGTCCAGCCGTCATGCGTAGCGACCTTTTTACCTTCCAGCAGCGCCTTAACCTTACTCACCGGCACGCCGCTTTTTATCCAGCGTTGGATCTCTTTAATACGCTGAATATCTTCTTCATCAAACTGGCGATGCCCGCCTTCGCTGCGCTGAGGCTTGAGCAATCCGTATCGCCGCTGCCACGCACGCAGAGTGACAGGATTTATCGCACATCGCTCGGCTACTTCGCCGATACTGTAAAATGCCATTCGCTTCCTCGCACCAGTTCCAGAGACTTCCTTGTCCAGACTCACTTATCCGTACTGGTTGTACAACCTATTTCACATTGTACAACTAAGAATCGATACCTGCTTTTTTTTCTGGCCATGCCACCGCCGGAATGCCCGCGAAGCATGGGCTGGCGAAAAGATGTCCCTGAAACTGGGAAATACCTGCGGATTCCAGCCACATCCACTCTTCGGCTTTCTCTACGCCGACGGCAGAAACAGAGATTTCAAGCGAAGCACAGCATTTAATAATCGCCTGAATAATTGACTGCCGGGGGCCACTTTTATGCACATCCTGAATAAGATCGCGGTTAATTTTGATTCGGTCCGGCTGGAACTGCGCCAGCAGCAAAAGACCAGCAAAGCCGGCGCCAAAATGGTCAATGGCGACGCTAATGCCCGCGGCCTTAAGCTGTCTGATGCCATCGGTAAACTCATCAAGGCGCGAGATCACTTCGCTTTCGGTGAACTCGACAATAATCTGCTCCGGCACCAGCCCGTTGGCTGCAATTTCCTGCAAAAGAAAACTGACCGCGCCAGGTATCTGCACCAGCGTCATTGGCAGGAGATTTACCGATAGCGTCTGCTCTCCCAGCCCTAACGCGCCGGCCATAGCAAACGCTACTTTTTTACTCCTGAGATCTGCTTCGTATATTTCACTTCCTTTAAGTCCTGCAAAACAGGCGGATGGCGAATCGCCAGAAGGTGTCCGCAGCAGGGCTTCAAGCGAAACAGTTTGCCTGGCGAAGGGATCAATAATGGGCTGGAAAGCGAAGCTACAGTTTGCCGTTTTATCCTGCTGAACCACTTTTGCACGTGTGGCATCTTCATCGGGAATAAAGTCCCATGCATCCCCCGACGGGATCTCAAAATAATTCTCTTTTTCCGTAGATCCTACGAAAGTGCGGAAGAACCGAAGCGCCCGGTCATTATAGATAAGCTGGTATTTTGAGGTGCCTTTATCAAGCACGGTCTGTAACACCTCACCCCGGTCATATTCTCTTAAATCAAAGAGTTCCATGCCCACTTTTCCAAAGCGCCTGGACGGGGCGTAATCACACAGCAGTTCTACAACGTTATAGTGACGGCTATCTTCGCAGATATCACGGTAGATGCTAAAAACGCTCTCTTCGGGGCCTTCAAGCAGCTGGAAAAAATGTGTGCCGTTGAAAAGCAGAATGCCCGTTACGTCGGCCTGCTCATTTTTTTTATTTGCCGCAGCGACCATCTTTTCAAGTGATTTAACAGCAACATCTTCGCAGATATGACTGCGATAAATAATGGTTGTAAGCATTTTTTATCCGTTAAAGGGGCTTCTGATGGCAACCTTAACAGACGCTCGTTGCTACGTCCTGCGAAACCCCTGTGAAATTAACAAATTTTCTACAATGCAACGTTTTTACCGCGCGGGGTTGAGCATGTTGCTCATATTTCAAACTCTACGCTGCTGCATTTGTACAATATTACTGATCTCGCTTTTACACACCACTTATTTAACTATTTGATATATAACGGATAGCACTTTTTGATCAAAAGAATAAAGCTATTTGTACACCTTTTTATGTACAACTTTTTAATATTTGTATAGCTTTAGTTGCAACTTTACTGATTTTTAACACCTTTACAGGAGTGACATATGCGCCAGAACGGTTACATTCCGGATACAGCTAATGCCATTACCCGGTATTTCAATAAAGCAGCCCTGCCTTCTCAGCAGGAAACCCTGGGACAAATCGTGGTGGAGATCCTAAGCGACGGCCGCAGCCTGAATCGAAAGGCAATATGCACCAAACTGCTTCGTCGCGTTGAACAGGCATCCGATCGGCATGAAGAAAGCCACTATCACACGCTGATTGGTCTGCTGTTTGAGCGTTAAGATCGGCAGATTTACGACGGCAGAGACGCAGTTATGAACAAAAGTGATGATGAATACCTGACAGATATCGTTATCGGAGAAGCTATCCTTTCTCTGCTGCGCGAAAAAGGACCTGTGAGCACCCAGGCGCTAGTCGCAAGGCTGAAAAGCATGGAGGCTACCGAACCGGATCCTTCGCGACGCGCTGCAATGACTAATGTTGTTGTTGATATTAGCAACAACAATATGGCAGCCATGATCCGTACAGCACGTGAACGGAAGAAACGCCCGGATAGCAAGGAAAACGTATATCCATTGTTTGCTAATAACCAGCGGCCTGGCACCGGTAAAAAACACTGACCGCTGCCACTACTAATAACTTAACGGTGAGAGTAAATGATCCAGATGATGCTTCAAAAATCAGATATACACACGTATCTGCCTGACACGGCACTGTCTGCATATTTTCTTAACGCTGGCGATATGCTGATGGACGAATGCGCCTTACTGGGCGCCGTGATCCGCAGCATTCTTGCAAGTGAAGGTCAGCTTACGAATAAAGCCATTATTCTGCGGCTGATCGATGCGCTTGAATCCACCGATGATGTCGTGACGAGCGACATTATTCGTAAGACGCTGGAAATTGTGGTCGATCACACAACGGACGATATCTGATTTCTGCATTAACGGGGTTTTTGTCCTGCCGGACTCAAACCCCGTTAATGCCACAGCTTATTGCGCCGCGCTGACACGCCAGACGATATCTCCGGCATCATCAGCAACGAGCACCCCGCCTTGTTTATCCATCGCCAGCCCAACCGGCAATCCACGCACCTGCTTCTGATCGTCTGTCAAAAAACCGGTGACCACGGGTTTTGGTAATCCGACCGGCTGACCATTTTCAAATTTCACCCACATTACCTGATAGCCGTTCAGCGGTTTTCGGTTCCAGCTGCCGTGCTCGCTGACAAAAGCGCCTTTTCGATACTGCGGCATATTGTCTCCGGTATAAAACAGGAAACCAAGCGGTGCCACATGGGAACTGATGGCGTAGTCAGGTTTAATGGCTTTTTTCACCAGATCCGGACGCGGAGGTTTTACGCGCTCGTCTACGTGCTGCCCATAGTAGCTGTACGGCCAGCCATAAAATCCTTTTTCCTGTACGGAGGTCATATAGTCCGGCACCAGATCGGAACCGATTTCATCCCGTTCGTTAACGATGGCCCAAAGTTTGCCGCTTTCCGGCTCCCATTGCAGCCCCGTAGGGTTTCTTAATCCATTCGCATAAATCCGGCTGGCACCTGTGGCGGCGTCAACTTCCAGTATGGCGGCCCGTCTGTCTTCCGCGCCAATGCCGTTCTCGGTAATGTTGCTGTTAGAGCCGACGCCAACATAGAGTTTACTGCCGTCCGGGCTTGCCAGCAGAGATTTGGTCCAGTGATGGTTGATAGGCCCGCCCGGCAATTCCGTGACAACGTCACCGGGGCTACCGATCGCCGTCTGGCCTTCCTGATAAGGGAATTTCACCAGGCTGTCGGCGGTAGCTACCCATAAGGTGTTGCCGATAAGCTGCATACCGAAGGGAGAGTTCAGATGCGCAATGAAAATGTGCTTCTGCCATTTACCCTCAACGTTACGCAGCAACGTAATGCGGTTGCCCCCTTCGCCGCCCTTACCGGACGACTTTTGCACCAGGCCCATAACGATCTCTTTAGGCCGGGATGGCGCTTTTTTAGCCGGCCCGTTGGCTTCCGCCACCAGGATATCGTTATTGGGCAGGACATAAACCTGACGTGGATGTTTCAGACCCTCGGCGATTTTTTCGATCTTCAGCCCTTCGGCCACCTTCGGCATTTCACCGTTTTTCCAGGCGGCCGCTTCGGGAACCTGCATCGGCGGCAACAGGAAGTTCTGCGCTTTCGGCATTTCCGGATTGGCGCCCATCTGTTTTTGCGGATCTATCTGCGCATCGTCATCACAGCTGCTCAGCAGGCTGGCAAGGATGATGGCAAGTAACGCACGCTTATGAATATTCATGCTGGCTTCTCCTTATGCGCTGCGTTCACGTAGCGCAAGTTGAACATTACTCAGCAGCAGAAGGATCACTACCAGCGTGGAGAGAATGACGCCCATCGGCACCACGGCATAAGCGTCGCGGCTATGAATAAAGGCATTAAAGATGGCAAGCACAATGGCGAGCAGGCTCAGCCAGAAATGGATTTTCACGGGCGAGCCCTGGGAGTGTTTCGGCCCCGTCCAGACCAGCACTGCATTGATAATTCTGGGAATAATAGCAATCAACAGGCCGATCACAATTAACCAGTTAGCCGCATCGTTCCACATCTGAGCGAAGGTTTTCATATACAGGATGTCGAAAATCCAGGCGGCCACAAAAAAACCGAGAGGAATGGGATTTAGCAGTTCATAAAGCGCCACGACCGGTGCCGGGCGCCTTGTTGCAAGGTGCGTTTGCATTTCCGTCTCCTTTACTCTTCCAGATAAGCTGCTTCAAAGATGCGTAATCAGCGAGTTGGCGTACCTGTAAAGATTAGTAAATCTGAAGGATAACGGCGGTTTAATTGTCGATTCTGTCAGCCACGCCTGAGGCGATAACTTTCGTCTCTTCGCTCAGCGCCGTATGCAGCATTTCAGCAGCAACCGGCGGCGGCAGTAAATTATCCAGAACGCCTTTGTTAACGTCGACATGGTCGATTTCACCGTTTTCGGTATGGAATACCGTCAGCACTCTGCCGTGATTAAGGCCGTAAGCCGCCTGTTCGCTAAGATGCAGGCTGGTCGCCAGCTCCGTTTTTTCCAGCCCCGGCCTGCGGTTACGTCGCTCAACGCGAAATCTGAGCTGGTTGTATTTCGCCCAGCCAATAAGCAACAGACCGTTTACCAGGGCAACAACGACATAAAACGTCACCGTATTGAGCGTGGTAAAGAAGGGTCTGAATCCCATAAAAGGTGAATGCGCCAGCGCGACTATCAGCCCGTTATAAATCAGGTATGAAAACCCAATCCATGCCACAAGCGTCAGGATCGCATCTATCATGCGGGGAATAAGGCGACGTTCGGTAAATATCAGGGGCTGATTCATGGTTCAATCCTCCCAATGCCGCGATCGGGGCTGACCCAACGAGCCCTGCCGCGTTTACGCTTCAGCATGACTTTTGGGAATGAGACAAGGGTTGTGAACAGGCTTAACATCCAGTAGACCACCGGGAACCAGATTATCCAGAACAGCGAGGCGGAAATACCCTTTTCATAGCGCCGTTCGATAAGCAGGCTGACAATAAACTGCAGCAGGCATACCACACCGAGCATCAGCCCGGTAAAGGCCGGCGGAAACAGATGCTGTACGTATAGGTTGTCAGGCATCGGCACAAGCAGGCCGGCGATAAACAGCAGAATACTCATCGCATAGGCGAAAGCCCAGGCGGTGGACAGGCAAAACTCGATGAACAGCGGCCACATGCGGCGATATTCCCAGGACCACAGGCGGCGCATATTGACGATAAACACCTCCGCCCCGCCCTGCGCCCAGCGCAGGCGCTGCTTCCATAATCCTTTTAGCGTCTCCGGCATCAGGATCCAGCACAGCGCGCGTGGCTCAAAGAATACCGACCAGTGGCGCAGCTGTAGCTTCCAGCTGATATCGATATCCTCGGTGATCATATCCGGGCTCCAGTACCCCACCTCAGCCAGCGCGCGGCGACGAAAAGCGGCCACAACGCCGGAGACGGCAAAAACTTGCCCGTAGATACGCTGGGTGCGCTTGATCAGGCCGATGATGGACGAGAATTCGCCTACCTGCACTCGTCCAATCAATGTTGAGCGGGTACGAATACGCGGGTTGCCGGTAACGGCGCCCACGCGTGGGAACCGCAAAAGCGGTGCTACCATATAGGCAACCGCATCGCGGTCCAGCAGTGCGTCCCCGTCAATACAAACAAGGAAATCACTGCGGGCCGCAGCCGCGCCGGTTTTAAGCGCCACGGCTTTGCCCTGGTTCTCGGCGAGATGAATCACCCGCAACCGTGGATATTCATTAGCCAGCTGCTCCAGCACCTCACCGGTGTTATCTTTTGAGCCATCGTTGATGGCGATAATTTCGATGTTCTGATAACGCTGGGCGTTGGCGGCTTCAATGGTTTCCCTTGCATTAACCCCTTCGTTGTAACAAGGGATTAGAATGGAAATCAGCGGATCGCCCTCAAGCGTCGGCGGCGGCATCTCCTCTTCCCATTGCCAGTGCCGCTCACGGTAAAACCAGAAGTAAAGCCCCCCGCTAATCCATAGCGCCGACATAAACAGAGGCCAGAAAAAGACGAAATTCAGCATCACTTCGCCGGTAAAAATGGCAGCCATCCCTAACGGCAGGCTGAACATCAGGCAAAGGATGAGGAAAGCTACGATGCGATCGGTCATTTTTGCGGATACCAGTATGATGAGAATGTAGAGCGGATCTCTGACATCTCAGGTTTATCGTTGATGAAATCGTCGGGATAATAGCCGTAGTTGACCGCGCCGCTTAACTTCAGCTGACGCATCCACTCAACCAACTGCTTACCGTCAATCTCGTCCTGAGTCGCGCCTTTACGCCAGTCCCGCGCCTGGAGTTCAAACACGGTTTTATCGAGCGCACCGGGGTGCTGTGCAACGGCATTCACCAGTTTGTCCAGCCAGGCATTGGCCTTATCGGCCGGAACTTTTTCCATAAAAGGCATGGCCATCGGTGCCGTCCAGTCATAGGTGCCAAGGAAATCAGTAAGGTTTTGTGCAAACCAAGCCTCGCTTTCCGGCTCCAGTATCGGCAGGGCATAGATATTACGGGCGGTTTTCACCTGCGGGCCGCGAATATTACGGACCGCTTGCGTAAGCTGCCGGGTGAAGTCGATAAGCGTCCTGCTCTTAAAACGCGTCCAGCGCTCGAAGGTCTGCGGGTCTTTGCGAATCCGGCCAATGTCGTCGGGGAAACCTGCGGCACGGTAGGCCGCCAGTGCATCTGGCGAGGCATCTTCAAAATCCGTCAGGAAGGCATCGTCATGGAACAAAATTCCACGGAAGCTGGCGTTTTTTGCCAAATCTTCATAAATCCCGGTGATGCGTTTGCGAGCTTCACTGCTCCAGGGAGAAAGGCGCACATATTGCTGCGGATCCACGGCGCTGCCGCCCGTTTCAGGGTTCCATTTCATAACGCGAGGTACTGAATCATCCAGATCGAAGGCCAGCACCGGCATCCAGGCGTAAACTGCTACGTTTGCGCGATTCTGCAGTTGCCAGGAGACAAAGTTAAAGAGATCGGCGCGCATCGGCAGCCAACGGTTAGGGAAATAGAGCTCGCGAATGTTGCCATCGCCTTTAGGATCGGCATAGGCCTGCAGGAATACATGGGAGATACGCATGTCGTAAACGCGCTGAATAAGTTTGTCGATGTTCCGACGCTGCTGGGCCGGGTCGGTATCGTAGACGTAATCCAGGTCGACATGCATCACGCGCATTGTCTTGGCTTCACGCACCTCTGCCACAATGCCTGCAAAACGTTGCAGTGACGGGTTATTGGAGATCAAAATGCGCGGAATATCATTCAGATTGGCGGCATTGGCCAGCCCATCGTTAAGGGTAAACGCCATTCGGTATCCGTGCTCTTTGGCAATTTGCAGCGTAACGCCGCTGGCGGCTCCGTATGGCCAGACCCAGGCGCGCGGAGGTTTTCCGGTCACCGACGTTATTTTCTGCGTTATCAGGTTTACGTCTTTACTGATGCGCTGATAAAACTCCTCGTCCGTCTCATACTTGCCCGTGGCTTTATCATACTCACGGTTTGCCACGGCAGGCTCTTTGCTGCCCTGTGGATTAGCGTTTGCTCCGTAATGAGAAGCCCAGGTATGCGCCCCAATTTCAACCAGCGATGACTGCCCCATCTCGCGCACCATATCCCAGGTGGCAAACTTGTCGCGAGGCGTCATTAAGCCGCCGAAATCCACGGGTGTGTTGGCCGGCGCATCGACCCAGCTCCCTACCGGCGCCCACAGCGCAGGCCAGTTATAGGCTTTAAGCAATGGCCAGACGCGCGTATAAAAACTGCTGTAGCCGTCATCAAAGGTCAACAGCACCGCTTTTTCCGGCAGCACAATTTTGCCGTCGTGCGCATCGAGGATTTGCTGCACGCTGACCGGGTGATAACCATTGTTGCGCAGCCAGGCTATCTGATCGCTAAGCGCGCTGGTTCGTACCGAAAGATAACGCTGATCGGCGGCTTCATCCTCGACATCGTGGTAACCGATAACCAGGAAGCTGTTTTTTGGCCATGCATGATCCGCCGTGAGCGGCGCTCTGTCCTCCGGCGAAACATAGCGTGGTCCCTGTGTGTTGCCACAAGCAGTGATCATTATCCATCCGACGATTAAAATTGCGGCCCGCAGCCATCTGTTAAACATGCGCTGTCCTTAAAACCTGACATTCAAATCGAAAGCAAGCGAGATATTCCGCTCACGTTTACCGTCGTACGGGCGTTTATCCCAGGTCAACATCAACCCACCATCCACGACGTTATTCCACTGGATTCGTTGTCCGTACCCCAGCTGGGTAATCACGCCGCTGCCATGGTTCTCCTGCCAGTAGCTGCCCACGGCACCGGTAATCTGTTGAGTCCAGACCGTGTCGTAATGGCGATAAAGAATGTGATCGGCGCTTAGTGCCGGTACGACGGTGAAATCGCTTTTCGGGTTGTAATACGGCACATTTTCCTTGCTGTTAGTGCTGCCGCCGATACCGGGGGTGAAGTCCAGCGTAAAGTGCGGCGTGGTCCACACTCTTTCCTTGCCGATCAGGCCGTATTCGATTCGGTCGTTACCGTCGGAGAAATGAGAAGCGGCGAACGATAGTTGATACTCGCGTCGCTCATTTTGATACCAGCGGATATAGCCATCGCCGCCGTTGGAACTGACGCCGCTGCGCAGCGCACGCAGGGGCGTATTTCTCGAAATCCGCTCTGCATTTCCGCCGATGCGCCAGTGGTCATTGAAATCATGCCAGCCGGACAAACGTCCGCCGATTTTTTGCCCGTCGCCATAGTTGCGGCCAGAGATTTCCATTTCCGCCCAGTAGTTACGAGAGGTCCATTCAGCGCCTGCGGCCAGATCGCGACTGATGCCCTTTCCTTCCTCGAACTCGCCGGTGGCAAAGTTGAAGCCGGTGAACAGTCGCCAGTTATCGTTAATCGGCGGGCTATACAACGCTGAGTTGAGGGTAAAATCGTGCTCGCCGCTGATGGGGCTGTCAGAAGAGATACCCTGTGAGCCGCTAAGGCGCAGTTCAGACATTTTGTGAACATCGCGAATGCGCGCCAGCCGGACGGTTGAGGTGTCATCGGGGCTGCGCGCTATGACATCATCGGTCAGCTCGTCAGCCTGTTTCCACTCCTGCAGATCGAGGGCGACATAGGCCTGCTGGCGTTCCAGCTCCATGTTGCTGGGCTCTATCACTTCAGCGAGCTTCAGCTCCTGCTCTGCCTTACGCGCCAGCCCTCTGGCCTCAAGTACCGAGGCGTAGGAGATGCGCAACCCCTGATTTCCCGATCCGGTTCGCGCCAGATGCTCTGAATGTTTTTCAGCCGCAGGCAGATCGTTGGCGGTAACTTCGTACTGCGTCAGCAGCGTCTGGCCCAGCAGCCAGGTGTCATTCGGCTGCGGGGTTGGGGAGCCATAAACTCGCCGCAGGTACGGACTGTCTTTGATGATCCCGTCAACCTGCCGCTTCGCTGCATCAAAGTTTTCGTTATCAAGGTGGGCAAAAAACAGATCCTGATGATCGTCCGCTGACAGCGGTGTTACCGCGATGGGTCCGTTCGGATAATAGATGCTCATCAGCATATCTTCAGCTTTGGCTGGCTGCTTCTCGTTAAGCCAGGCAGTCGCCACCCAACGTTTAGCATAAGACGGCACGCCGCCGCCGTCGGCCATCAGCGATTCGTATTCCGCAATGGCTTCCGCGTTACGTTTACGGACCACCAGCGCGCCAATGCGGTCGATTCTGCCACGACGAATGTCACCCTGCGTCGCCGGATTATTTTTCCAGGCCGCGAACAACTGGTCATAACGAGCCAGCGCTTTATCAGCCACGATAAAACGCTCTTCTTCGTTACGTGCTGGCGTAAACGCGGCACGCACGATTTCCGCAGTGGCGTCAAGTTCAAGGCGGCGTTTCATTGGATCGCTGTCCGCAAGGTTCTCCGACATATCAAGCGCCGGGCCCGCTACCCGGTTAGCCGTTAACGCGGCGAGCAGTGTTTCCTGCGAGCTGTTATTTTGCGGGGCTTCCGTTTCGGCCCGGCTGGCGGCAAGTAATGCATCCCAGTTTTTACCCTGAGCATGGTAGACATAGGCAACCAGCGCTTCACGGTCAGGACCCGGATCGCTTTGCGCCCAGTTAGTAGCTTCCGTAATCGCTTGTTCATTACGCCGCGAATCAGCGAGCGTCATGATCCAGCCGGTGCGCGCATCAACGTTATCCGGCTCTTCACGTAAAACGTTCTCCCACACGGCGAGCGATTGATTCCATTTCTGCTCATTACGGAACGCACGGGCTACGGCAATCTGGCCCCTTGGCGGGATGGCTATCTGGTTGTGATAGCGTTGCCAGACCCTGAGAGTTTCCTCATTGTTATTCGCCCAGCCTGCGACCTGCAGCCAGTCGGCCACCTGATTCGCCGTAAGCGAGGTTTGTTGTTCCTGAGCCTGCAAATACTGCAATAAAGGCGCCCTGTTTCCTGCGCGCGCCTCCATTATTAAGCCATCGTATTCAGGTGTAACGGCATATGCCTGCAACGGAAGTAGTATGCAGACGGTAAATAAACAGGACCCAGATTTTAAAAACTTTATCGAATTGGCATGTCGAAGAATGCTGAACATAGCTGCCCTTATATCCTTATGCCAGAATAAAAATAAGAATTAACATTAATTTGTTGCCGTCATATGACGGCGCGTACAGGCAGAGCACGCAAAAGCGTGTTCTTACATATAGTTAATTTTAAATTTACTACTTTCGCATTATTGATCACATAGTTAATGCGATTTCAAAAATATAACCAGAGAGAATTTAAAAACGTTAACATTTAGTTAAACACAAGGCTACCTAATAACAATATATTTGCGCTTAAAAAGTATTTTCACCTCTTTTTTTCTAATACTTTTGGGATTCAATGCTGACTAAAAGTTAAATTTCTCACTAAAGATCGCGTGGCACAGGTAATTATTTAACTCTGCTAGCAAGTCCACTGTTTCCTTTTCATTTTTATGCTAGCAGAAGCTGCATAACGCTTTATGCATCTTCATGGTCACGCCTGTAAAATTTTATTTACAATCTACGTAACCGTGATTTGACGCCTCTGCCGTTTTCCCTTACCCTGCGCGGCACAATGTCGTTATTAAAAGTGTAAATTCAGAGGGAAGCGTGAAGAATCGCACTCTTGGCAGTATCTTTATCGTGGCCGGAACCACAATTGGAGCAGGAATGCTGGCTATGCCGCTGGCCTCGGCGGGCGTGGGATTTGGCGTTACATTGCTGTTGCTCCTCGGGCTGTGGTGTTTAATGTGCTATACGGCCCTGCTGCTGGTTGAGGTTTATCAGCACGTCTCCGCAGATACCGGGCTTGGCACGCTCGCACGCCGTTACCTTGGCCGCCCAGGCCAGTGGCTCACCGGTTTCAGCATGCTCTTTTTAATGTATGCCCTTACCGCCGCTTATATCAGCGGGGCCGGTGAATTGCTTGCTGCAAGCCTTAGCCAGTGGATGTCTACCACTATTTCTGCCTCTACGGGCGTTTTACTGTTTACGGTAGTCGCCGGAAGCGTGGTATGCGTGGGTACGCATATGGTGGATATGTTTAACCGCGTGTTATTTAGCGCCAAGATTATCCTGCTGGTGGTAATGCTGGCGTTGATGATGCCCCATATCCACCACACCAATTTATTATCCCTGCCGATTGAAAAAGGTCTCGCCCTTTCTGCTATTCCGGTTATTTTCACCTCTTTTGGTTTTCACGGCAGCGTGCCGAGCATTGTCAGCTACCTGAATGGCGACCTGCGTAAGTTGCGCTGGGTATTTATCACCGGCAGCGCGATCCCGCTGGTCGCTTATATTTTCTGGCAACTGGCGACGCTTGGGGCCATCGACTCCGGGGTTTTCCACTCTCTGCTGGCCGAACGTTCCGGGCTAAACGGATTGCTGCAGGCGGTGCGTCAGGTTGTGGCGACGCCGCACGTTGAGCTGGCGGTACACCTGTTTGCCGACCTGGCGCTGGCAACCTCCTTCCTTGGGGTTTCTCTGGGGTTGTTCGATTATCTGGGCGATCTGTTCCAGCGCAACCGCAAAGCATCCGGACGTACCCAGACGGGCCTGATGACCTTCGTGCCGCCGCTGGTCTTCGCTCTGTACTATCCGCAAGGTTTTGTGATGGCGCTGGGTTATGCCGGCGTGGCGCTTGCGATCCTAGCCCTGATCGTTCCTGCACTTTTGGTCTGGAAAAGCCGTCAGCATCACGCTGCGCCCGGTTATCGGGTGGCCGGAGGCAAACCGCTGCTGGCGCTGGTATTCACCTGCGGCATCGCCGTTATCGTTATCCAGGCGTTGATTGCGGCGGGTGTTTTGCCAGAAGTGGGGTAACGCTGTGCTGCGGGACGGGTTACAGCTGTAACCCACTCAGGTTTTTGTTGATGCGTCCGGCCACAAAATTTCTCTCACTGCGGGGTATATCATCCGCCAGTTCATTTGCCACGGTGATAAATTCAGACGCGACTTCTGCGACCTCATCAATAATCGGATTCATCACGCTGGCGTTTATGCCCGCGTTTTGTGCCGCTTTTAATAGTATTGAGCGCGTAATGTGCGTGCCGTGGCCCATAATGGCGGACTGATGTTCGCCGCCGGGTCCGTCCTGGAACGTCAAATCGTAAGCCGGTGAGACTTTCCATTCCCCTTCCTCGTTTAACACAAACGAGAAGTTCTTCGCGTGATCGTCACGGTTATTCATCAGCACGTTAAACACCATGCGGCGGGCCTGGATCTCTCTTTCTTTGACGTCACGGGTGATAAGGCTTGTTGCTTTGAGGATTTGCGTGTAGTCCAGGCCCGGCAGGCGGAAATCTGCATGTAGCGCCCCCGCCATGCTCAGGACAGGAATACGCATGCCTGCCCGCCGATCAAAGCGACGAACGGCGAAGGCGGCCAGCCCGCCATCAAGCCGGAAATACTGGCTGACGGGAAACGCAATGCCCGCCCGCCTGGCCATACGGGCGTAAATTTCTTCCATAGCGCACACCCAGCCCTCTTCCTGCGCTGAGGGAAATTTAACCAGCCATGGCTCGCAGCCAGCGACCGGCGTGGTTCCCATCTCGCCGCTGATCGCGTTGTATTCAACTACGGCTTTAGGCCTTGCGCCGTGCGGGGAGCCGCCCAAACGAACCAGCTCGCGCAACGCGTCGGAATGCTGGCCGGTCACCTCCTGACGGACTTCCTGCGCCAGCTCCAGCAGATTGTGAATGTTGTATTCGTCATCCTGCTTATCCGGCAGGCTTAGCAAAGGGCGATAAGTCAGAGCGCCCATGGTGTCTTCACCCAGCAAAGCCAGACGGTCAAGCACGGATACGCTGGCTGGTTCAAACTGGTTTCGCCGAAGCAGCCTGTCCATGAGCAGACGCCCCCAGCCATCCGGAAGCGAATCGGCCACAAAACCGGGTAGCCGCTCCTGATGCGGCTCAAAATCAGCGTAGGTTTCCGCACTCAGCGGAAGCTGGAGCGGTGAAAATTCAATGCCCCGATCCAGCGCCTCAGCGCTGTATTCAAACAGCCAGCGGCCCCGAACGGTTCCTTCGGCCAGCCTGCCCAGCGTCCACTCTTCGCCCCATCCACGATAGACGACCTCTATTCTGCGTAATGACTGATAGCTCATCTGTTACTCTCCCGGGCAGTTTTTTTAGGACGTAGGGTCTTACGGGCGCGTTGGCGGGCGGGTGTCTGTAACGCTTCGAGTTGAGCTATCGTCAACGGCTGGGGTAGGAAAAGCGATTGCAGCTCCTTTTCCAGCCGCAGGGCATAAACAACCTTCATGAAATTTTCCAGCGAACCCGTTCCCTGGCCTTCAAGCTTTTTCAGCGCGGAAACCGAGAGGCCTGCTTTTTCGGCAAGCGTTTTCTGGAGCAAATTACGCCGCAGGCGCTGCTCGCGTAAACGGCTACCAAGCTCGGCAAGCAATTCAGTTTCCGTGTACAGGTTAAGAGCCACGTATGCACCTCTTAAGTGAATAAAGCGGAGATAAGGGGTTTGTCTGAAGCGCTAATGATAGCACATAAGGCACAATAACGAAGAAAGTTAAGAGCTCAAAAGAGAGCTCTTAATGGCTGAAATGAGCTATAAGGGCTGCAAATGCAGCCCTTATTCAGCAAACGAAAATTAGAAAGTTTCCCAGTTTTCGTCCGTGGTGCTGGTTTGTACAGGTTTACGCGGTGCGGCAGTAGAGGCGGTGAGTTTTGGTGATTTCAACTCGCGTTTCTCTTTAACAGCATCATGCTTAATGCGGAACACTGATACAGCCTGCGTCAGGCGGCTGGCCTGCTCTTCAAGCGCTGCCGCTGCCGCGGCGGACTCTTCCACCAGGGCGGCGTTCTGCTGGGTTACGCGGTCCATTTCAGAGACGGCCAGACCCACCTGGTCAATGCCACGGCTCTGCTCATCGGAGGCAGAGGCGATTTCGCCCATGATATCGGTCACACGCGTAACGGCATTCACGATCTCTTCCATCGTTTCACCCGCGCTTTCTACAAGCGTGGAGCCGGTATCAACTTTATTGACCGAATCTTCAATCAGGCTCTTAATCTCTTTTGCTGCCTGGGCGCTACGCTGCGCAAGGTTACGCACTTCGCCTGCTACCACAGCAAAACCACGCCCCTGTTCACCGGCACGAGCGGCTTCAACGGCGGCGTTCAGCGCCAGGATATTGGTCTGGAAGGCAATGCCGTCGATAACGCTTGTGATATCGGCAATTTTCTTGGAGCTGCCGGCGATATCGTTCATGGTACGCACCACGTTATCCACCACTTTGCCGCCCTTCTGTGCGGTTTCAGAGGCGCTTAACGCAAGCTGGCTTGCCTGACGGGCGTTTTCGGCATTCTGCTTAACGGTCGCCGTGAGCTCTTCCATGCTGGCTGCGGTTTCTTCCAGAGAAGCCGCCTGCTGCTCGGTACGGGAAGAGAGATCGTTATTGCCAATGGAAATCTCGCTTGCTCCGCTGTAAATAGCATCCGCGCCGTTACGCACATCGCCCACGGTGGTAACCAGCTCGGCCTGCATGTTTCTCAGGCTGTCTGCCAGCTGCCCCATTTCATTGGTGCCTTCCACTTCAATTTTGCGCGCCAGATCGCCGCCGGCAATATGACGAATACTCGCAATCAGGCTGTTTAACGGAGCGATCAGCGTAGTTTTTATGCCCAGCCAGACGATAACAATCGCCACCAGCACGGCAAGCAGGATCGCCATCAGGATCCAGATAGCCATGTTGTAGGAGCTGGTATTATCATCAACGGCCAGTTGATAGAGGTGGTCGTTCTGATCCAGATAGTTGACGTACTGCTGCTCGAAACCATCCTGATATTTCTGGGTGGGCTGATCAAAGAATTCATTGATTTTGCCCGCGCCCAGCAGCTGGATAAGCTCGGCAAGCGCGCCGTGGTAAATATCGTAGTTACGCTTGATCTCCCGCGTCGCCTCGTCGCTTTGACGTGGGTCGCGAGGAAGCACTTCGTAAGCGGCCCATTGCTCTTCGGCGCGCTTCAGAGAAGTGCTGGCGCTTTGCATGAGTTCGTTTACCGTCGAGCCGCTGCCGGTGTTGGTGGTATCCATCATATAACGGATCCCGGCGCGGTTAAGGGTGTTACGGGTTTGCAGCAGGGCTACCCAACTGCCGTTCAGCGTCGACTGCTGCTGGCGGATGGTTTGCAGAACGGTGAAATTTTCCTTGTCATTTTTCAGGGCGTTAAAGAACAAACCGCCAGACGTTAATTGTAAAATACCGAACAATCCCAGCACAAATAGTAGGCTGGTTACCACTTTTATACGATTTAACATGGGTTTCCATTCTTATGACGACAGATACAAAGAAAATATCGGCGTCTTAAGGGAAAACTTTATGTTTATTGTTTCGGTTAAACAGAGAAAAAAATGTCGCGATCCGCGATGGATGTCGTCCCGGAGCCGGGACGACGGGCGAAACTGAACGCAAGGCTAGCTACGCTCGATATCTTTCGCTGCCCGATCGAGCGTATCGATAATTTTATACAGCGTTTCTTGCGGGATATCGCCCTTAGCCAGTTTTGTATTGAGCGCGATTTTAAAATTATGAATCGCTCTTTGTACTTCAGGGATACGACGATTGTCACCCAGCACGCCAAGCGATGCCAGACGGCTTATCACCGCGCTAACCTCTTCCCGCTGCTGGTCGAGTGACGTCTGGCCTTCCTCCGTCAACTGCCAGATTTTTTTACCCCCCGCGCTATCCGCAGCCCGGATAGCACCCATCTCTTCAAGCAACGTCAGGTTCGGGTAAATAATGCCGGGGCTTGGCACATATTCACCTCCGGCCAGCGCTTCAATGGATTTGATTAGCTCATAACCGTGAGCGGGGCTGGTGGAGAGAAAATTCAGGATCAGCAGGCGAATATCCTGCGCGTCAAACAGCCTTTCCCGACGTGAACGGCTACGGCCTTCCGCATGACCTCCGTGATGCCCGTGCCCGCCATGAATACCTTGCCTGTCGTGTTTTTCATGTCGTGTATGCAATAAATGATGAATACGCATCATTTGTCTCCTATTTATTATGCCAGTAGGCCACGGCACGCACGTAATCCGCGTCCAGGTCGTGGGAGGCCAGCAGGCTATCGCTGAGGCGTTTCACCGCTTCGCCTTCGCCGGTTATCCATATGAAGTAGTCTGCAGCGGGAACGGCGAGGTTATTTAGCTTCCCGGCAATAGATTCGCCATCAAGCCATGCAATTTCAGCGCCGGTGAACTCGCTCAGGTAAGGTTGAATTCCACGGTGGTGGCTGTTCACCCATACCTGCGGCAGGATATTTTCAGGCAGCGACAGCAAGCGGCGGCGCACTGCGGGTAAACCACTTTCGTCGCAGATATAGAGCTGCCAGTGATAGTCGTCTGGAATGACAAGCGATCCGCGTGGCCCGCCAATCATGAGCGTATCGCCCTCTTTTGCCGCTGTGGCCCAGTTGCTCGCCACGCCGCCGTCATGAATGTAAAAATCGATAGTCAGTTCGTTGCGTGCGGCATCAAATGTAAGCGGCGTGTAGTCGCGCGATACCGGACGCGGCCCGTCACCCCACAGGATCCCTTCGCTGGTAATTTCTGGCAGTACAAGTTTACCGTCGCTGTCGGGGAAGAAAACTTTGACGTGATCGTCAAAGCCCAGCGAGGTGAAACCGGCGAGCATTTCACCAGTAAAGACAACACGGTAGAAACATTCGGCGACTAGTTCTTTGCTTTTAACCGTTAATTCGCGGAATTTAAGTTCATTTTTCACGCGTTTCGGTAATTTAGGTTTGCTTTGTTGAGGGGTCATGGTGTGCTCTTTTTTGCTCTTTAAAATATATCATAGACATGTTTTAGCACACGTAAAACAGCTTGTCTTTATCAAATTGCGCTATTAAGGAGGGGAGAAAGGGGAAAGCTAACCCTTGCTGCGACCCGCTACCGGGATCTCGCAAATTGACAAACCCATACGATTCAACGCTTCCCTTTCGCCCCGGCTCGTATCTAGACTGGCTGTGGCATTATTGAAGTACGCCTGGCAACACTCCATCCACCGACTCACCGTCCAGGGAGGTTTGAAATGTTTCCTGAATATCGCGAACTGATCGCCGAGCTAAAATCCGCCAATCCCCGTTTTCTCAGCCTTTTCGATAAGCACAATCAGCTCAACCATGAAATTCTGCGCAGGGAGGGCCCGCAAGGCACGGGTTACAATGAAAAGGTTATGCAGATGAAAAGAGAGAAACTAAGGCTAAAAGATGAGCTTTATCAGATGTTAAAGCAGGCCAGCCGGTAAGTTTTTTCGAGGAAGGGACGCGTCCCTTCCTTTTTGCTTTGCTATCCCGCTCACGGAAGGCCCGGAACGGGATCGGGTCTGTATTAATCCGCCGTTACCCGTTCAAATGAGATAACGTACAGCTCGTTAAGGCCCGGATAGATTTCGCCAATCACTTCTTTTAATTGCGGCAACGTCATGTTTTCCTGGCGCGCGTGTTCATCCGTCAGTTCGCTCAGCGTCACCGGGACCACGCTTTTCACTTCGATAGTGCAAAAACAGACATCGTCTTCATACCGCCCGACGCGTAAGCGCTGGCCCGGACGGAAATGAGATTCTGCTTCATCACGCAGCGTAATAGTTTTGCGGCCTGCAACAATGTCAGCCTCGAAGCGCTGGAAAAAAGTAATGTCGTTCATGACGGCTTCCTGTGAAATTTATTCGGGATGCGCATCTTACCGTTGCTCAGACAAATGCCGCCAATGGATTTGCCGTTGCAAAGGCAATTGTGCGATCGGCCTGCGGCGGATAAATAAGTTCGCTGGTGATGGAAAGCTTCAGCTTTTTGGCGTCCGCACGGGTAAGCTTCACTTCCTGCTCCCAGCCTTCGGTATATACCGCGCCCCAGCCGCCGAGATCCAGACAGGTCACATAATTCACCTGACGATAGGTCAGAGGCTCTGTACCCAGCAGAGATGCAGCGGCGTTATGTCCGACGAAGCGGCCAAGCATAATCGCGTGCTGGCAGCTCATCAGCGCGAAGTTACCTTTATCATCCGTTGCCGCCCGGGCCACATCGCCCGTAGCGAAAACGTCGTCATAACCCGGCACCTGCAGGAATTCATTCACGTGCAGGCGCCCCTGTTCGTCGCGCTGCGCGGCAATTTGTGAAGTTAGCTCGTTTGCCTGCATGCCCACCGTCCAGATTACGGTGCTGGATGGGATACGTTCGCCATCGGCCAGGGTAATCCCCTGCTCGTTCACTTCGGTAACTTCAGCGCCCAGACGCCATTCAATGCCCAGTTCATCGCTCGCTTCACGAATCACATCGCGCAGCGCTTCGCTGTAGCGTCCGCCGATCACGTTACCGCGTTCCACCACAATGACTCGCGGCCTGCAACCTTCGCCCAGAATGGCACGCAGACGATGCGGCAGTTCAGTCGCAACTTCGATACCGGTAAAGCCGCCGCCGCAAACTACAATGGTATTACGCGCCGGGGAATCGGGAAGTTTGCCAAGATGATTAATATGCTGTTCAAGGCGCAGAGCGGTTTCGAGCTGATCGAGGTCGAAAGCGTGTTCTGCTGCGCCTGGTACCTGATCCCGACGCAGATAACTGCCGGTGGCGATAACCAGGCGATCGTAGTTTTCGATGGTGGTTTCGTTCTGCGCATTGCGATACCACACGCATTTTCCCTGCGTATCAATACGCTGCGCTTCACCCTGTAAGAACTTCACACCGGTAACGTTAAACAGCGGCATTAGCGGAGAAACCAGCGTTTCCACCTTCTTTTCATAAAAGCGCGGACGTACTCGCAGCTCCGGCTGCGGGGCTAATACGGTGATTTCAATGTCGCTGCGTTTATGCAGGTCGGCCAGACGAGCCGCGCTAAGCGCGGCCCACATACCCGCAAAACCCGCGCCGAGAATCACTATTTTTTGTTTCATGCGATCTACCTTTGTGAAGTAAAGCCACCATTCGGTCAGTAACTGCGACTATACTAATCGCATTTAACTACGACAACTTTTTTCGTAGTTAATTTTTTACTCCGCTTCTTAAACCCATTTCCATTGCAAGCTGACGCGGATATCCCTACATTACTCGGAATAATTATCTCGGGGGGCTTATGGCGTTTTACAGCGCAGGCGTGGAGTACGGCATTCATAGCCTGGTATGTATGGTGGATAGCAAAGGCAACGGCATGGAAATGAACGTGCGCGAAATCGCCGAGCTACAGGGCGTGCCCTACGATTACCTTGCCAAAATATTTACCAAACTCTCCAAAGCCGGTCTTGTTGCCAGCACTGAAGGTAAAGGCGGCGGATTTATGCTGGCGCGTCTTCCTGAGCAAATAACCGTGCTGGATATCGTCGCCGCTATTGACGGTCCGAAAAATATCTTCGCCTGTAAAGAGATCCGTCAGCGCCTCGCCGTATTCGATGAATCCCCACCCGCGTGGGCCTGCGAAGGGATCTGCGGCATTCGTGCCGTAATGAATACCGCCCAGCAACGCATGGAAGAAGCGCTGGCGCAGCATACCATCCTGGATTTAGCGCGCCGCGTGTTCCGAAAAGCGCCCGATGAGTTCGTGGTGGAAGTTCAGGAGTGGATCCGCGACAGACGCACAGCGGGGCTTAAGGAGCTGTAAGCGGATTTGAGCCAATAAAAAAGGCCATCTGATGGAGATGGCCTTAAGCGTTTTAACTGAAGTTACTCTTGTGGAACTGAGTCAATCTGATAGTCACCTCCGTTTCATCGCTGATACTGAGTTCAACATACTCCTCTCTTCCGGCAAGAAAAAGAACCTGACTCACACATTTACGCAGGCTTAGCCGAAATGTTCTGTCAGAACAGCGAGAACATCAGCGCTACAGGAAAGCTCATCGGCCAGGTCGCACCCACCAGCACGGAGCTTAACAGCTTGATTCTTTTGCTGTCACGAGCGAGAAACCAGGTAATAACGGCAGAGATTAACGACATTAAAGCGTAGAAAACCAACATATGTTGATAAAGCGTCATACAAATTTTTATAAGCTGATAAGGAATTTAACAAATTATGCGCTTTTTTTATGACGCAGATCAAGTTTTCAAAAAGTCCTGTCCGCCTGTTTGATTAACCCCTTCGTCCTACCTTATTTAGTTAACACCACCTTACCCAGCATGTGGCTGCAAAATAAAACGTCTATTTTGCAGCCTCTTAACGCTAATGCTTAATCATCACATGCCGGATGACGGTGTAATCCTCAAGCCCGAACAAAGACATATCCTTGCCGTAACCTGAGAGCTTCTGTCCGCCGTGCGGCATTTCGCTGACCAGCATAAAGTGCGTGTTCACCCAGGTGCAGCCATACTGCAGCCTGGCGCTCAGGCGATGCGCACGCCCTACATCCTGCGTCCAGACAGACGATGCCAGCCCGTAAGGAGAATCGTTCGCCCACTCCAGCACCTGCTCTTCGTCATCAAAAGATGTCATGCTCACCACCGGGCCAAACACCTCTTTCTGCACGATATCATCTTCCTGTTTTGCTCCGGCTATCAGCGTCGGCTGGAAGTAATACCCCGGCCCTTCAACCTTTGCCCCGCCCGTCACGATTTTCACGTGCGGTAAGGCTCTGGCGGCATCCACCGCGTTAGCCACGCGTTCAAGATGCGCCTGTGAACTCAGGGGGCCAAGCTCGGTGGACTCGTCTTCCGGCGCGCCATGCTTCAGGCTGGCGACGGCTGCGGCAAGCTTTTCGACCAGCCTATCGTAAATACCTGTCTGCGCGTAGATACGGCATGCTGCGGTGCAGTCCTGCCCGGCGTTGTAATAGCCAAAGGTGCGCACGCCTTCCACAACGGCATCCAGATCCGCATCATCAAAGACGATAACCGGCGCTTTCCCGCCCAGCTCCATATGCGTGCGCTTAATCGACGGCGCGGTATGGCTGATGATGTGTTCACCCGTAGCGATAGAGCCTGTGAGCGACACCATGCGCACTTTAGGATGTCCGGTCAGCGCATCGCCCACCGTTTTCCCCTGACCGAACAGCACGTTCAGCACGCCCGCAGGGAAAATATCTTTCGCCAGTTCGGCAAGCTTAAAGGCGGTCAGCGGCGTAATTTCCGAAGGTTTGATAACCACGCAGTTTCCCGCGGCGAGCGCAGGCCCAAGCTTCCAGGCGGCCATCATCAACGGATAGTTCCAGGGCGCAATCGAGGCCACGACGCCGACAGGATCGCGGCGAATCATCGAGGTGTGTCCGCTCAGGTATTCCCCGGCGGCAAGACCATTCAGACAGCGGCTTGCTCCGGCAAAAAAGCGGAATACATCCACAACCGCCGGGATCTCATCATTCAGGACGCTGTGATACGGTTTGCCGCAGTTAAGCGACTCCAGCCGGGCAAACGCTTCCGCGTTTTGTTCAATAATGTCGGCAAGCTTTAAGAGATGCTCAGCGCGCTCTTTTGGCGTGGTTTGCCCCCAGCTCCGGAAGGCCGCGTCCGCCGCGAGCACCGCATCGTTAACCTGCTCTACGGTGGCTTCCGCTATCTCCAGCAGCACCTCACCGGTGGCCGGATTATAAACCGGCAGCTTTTCACCCAGCCCTTCCACTAACTGGCCATCGATCAACAGTTGGCTTTGCATAGCGATACCCTTCTCAAGTTATTTCCCGCTGCCCGCAACGTCATCTCCGCCACGGCTCAGCCAGTAGGCCCCTAAAATAGGAATAGTGGTCATCAACATTACCAGCAGAGCGACCACGTTGGTCACGGGCACTTCACGCGGTCTGCCAAGCTGGTTGAGCAGCCACAGCGGTAAAGTACGTTCATGTCCGGCGGTAAAGGTGGTGACGATAATTTCATCAAACGACAGCGCGAAGGCCAGCATCCCGCCCGCCAGCAGCGCCGACCCCAGATTCGGCAAAATCACGTAGCGGAAGGTTTGCCAGCCGTCGGCGCCTAAATCCATCGACGCCTCGATCAGGCTAAAAGAGGTGCGTCGAAAACGTGCAATCACGTTGTTGAAAACGATCACCACGCAGAAGGTCGCGTGCCCTATTACGATGGTGAGAAAACCCGGTTCGATGCTCAGCGTTTTAAACGCGGTGAGCAGCGCGATACCGGTGATGATTCCCGGCAGCGCTATGGGCAGCAGCAGTAACAGGGAAACCGCGTTCTTGCCGAAAAATTCGCGACGCCAGAGTGCCGCTGCGGCCAGCGTGCCGAGGATCAAAGCTATTATAGTCGCCAGTGCGGCAATTTTAAGTGACAACGTCACGGCAGCAAAGACGTCACCCCGCGCAGCCGCGACGCTAAACCAGCGCAGTGTCAAACCCTGAGGTGGAAAGCTGAAAGCGGCCTCTTCAGTGTTAAACGCATAAAGCGCGATGATAGCCAGCGGAAAATGCAGGAAGATAACCCCGCCCCAGGCGGCAATTTTTAGCAGCAGCGGCGCGCGCTCAGAGTGCATCGAAAGCCCCCAGACGTTTAACGATCGTCAGATAAATGGCAATCAGCACAATGGGTACCAGCGTAAAAGCCGCCGCCATCGGCATATTGCCAATCGCCCCCTGCTGGGAATAAACCATATTGCCGATGAAATACCCCGGCGGCCCCACCAGCTGCGGCACAATGAAGTCGCCGAGCGTTAAGGAAAAGGTAAAAATTGACCCCGCCGCCACGCCTGGAATAGCGAGCGGGAGAATAACGTGGCGGAACGTTTGCGTTGGCCGCGCGCCTAAATCCGCCGAGGCCTGAAGCAAAGACGGCGGCAGTCGTTCAAGCGCCGCCTGGATCGGCAAAATCATAAACGGCAGCCAGATATACACAAACACCAGGAAGCGCCCCAGCCCCGAAGTGGAGAGCGTGTTGCCGCCCACGGCGGGAAGCGTCAGCATGGCGCTCAGTACAGGCTCCAGACCAAGATGTGACAAAAACCACTGCGCCACGCCGTCGCGGGCCAGCAGCAGCGTCCAGGCATAAGCCTTAACGATGTAGCTTGCCCACATTGGCAGCATCACTGCGATATAAAAGAACGCCTTTAGCTTGCCGCTGGTATAGCGCGCCATGTAATACGCCATCGGGAAGGCCAGCACCGCGCTTGCCAGCGTGACGGCTATCGCCATGATGAGCGTGCGTAAAATAATGTCGTAGTTGGCCGGGTGGAAAAGCGCCGCCAGGTTTGCCAGCGTCAGATCCGGCGTCACCGCCATGGTGAAATCATCAAAGGTATAGAAGCCCTGCCAGAGCAACGTCAGCAGCGATCCAAAATAAATCACGCCAAACCACAGCAGCGGCGGCAACAGTAACAGCGCCAGCCAGAACGCCGGACGCTGCCAGAGGAAGGTGGTTATGCGGCGCAGCAAACGCCGCTCATTGCGGGCTGCGGGAAGGCTCATATCCATTTCATCCTTCTCCGTGCAGCGGCACCATGGCCGCACGCGGCCATGCCGCCATTACCTGCTGTCCAATCTGATAGCGTTCTTCACTCATCACGCGCTGCGGATTGGCCTCGCTGACCAGCAATTTTTCACCCCCGGCCAGACGCAGCTCAAGGCGTGTTGCCGCCCCCTGGTAATGGATCTCCTGCACCGTGCCGACAGCCTGAACTTCCCCTTCACGATCGATAACGATATGTTCCGGCCGCAGCGAAAACAGCTGCTCATCGCCGCAAAGCCTGAGCGCGAGTTCGGGAGCAAGCACGTTGGAAGTTCCGACAAAGCTTGCGACAAACGCCGTGCGCGGCTGCATATAGAGCTGGCGCGGCGTATCGACCTGTTCAATGCGTCCGTTGTTGAACACCGCCACGCGATCGGACATGGAGAGCGCTTCGCTCTGGTCGTGGGTAACGAAGATAAAAGTGATGCCAAGTTCGCGCTGAAGTTTTTTCAGCTCGCCCTGCATCTGCTCGCGCAGCTTCAAATCAAGCGCGCCAAGCGGTTCATCAAGCAGCAGAACGCGGGGACGATTAACCAGCGCACGGGCTAAAGCCACGCGCTGACGCTGCCCGCCGGAAAGCTGCGACGGCTTACGGGCGTGAACAAATCCGAGCGCGACCTGTTCAAGCGCCGACTGCGCCGCAGCCTGCCGGGTTTTCTTATCGATGCCTTTTACCATCAGCCCGTAAGCCACGTTTTCCAGCACCGTCATATGGGGGAACAAGGCGTAATCCTGAAAAACGGTGTTCACATCGCGCTGATACGGCGGCACGTCCTGTGCCGGCTGGCCGAATATAGAGATAGTGCCGCAGGTCACCTGCTCAAAACCGGCAATCATCCGCAGACAGGTGGTTTTGCCCGAGCCGGAAGGCCCGAGCAGCGAGAAGAACTCGCCGTCGGCGATATCAATGGATACGCCGTCCACGGCGCGCACATCACCATAAACCCGCGAAACATCATGAAACTGAACGGCGTAAGACATCCCAACCTCCGGGTTTAACGGCCGCCCATAATGGCGATGTAGTCCTGCGTCCAGCGGCTGTAAGGGACAAATTTACCGCCGTTGGCAACCGGTGTTTTCCAGAACATAATTTTGTCGAAGAAGTCGTAGCCGTTGGTTTCACAGCCTTTCTCGCCCAGAAGCTGGCTGGCTTTGCACCCCTGAACAACAACCGGCAGCGAGCCAAACCACGCCGCCACGTCCCCCTGAACTTTTGGCTGCAGCGACCAGTTCATCCATTTATAGGCGCAGTTCATATGCTTCGCATCGGCGTGCAGCATCGTGGTATCCGCCCAGCCGGTGACGCCTTCTTTCGGGAATACGGTGGCAATGGGCTGCCCTTCAGCTTTCAGAGCGTTAGCCTGATAAGGCCAGGCGCTGGAGGCCACTACGCCCTCGTTTTTGAAATCGCTCATCTGCACGGTGGTATCATGCCAGTAGCGATGGATCAGGGCATGTTGATCCCGCAGCACTTTCAGGACCGCCTGGTATTGCTCTTCGGTGAGCTGATAGGGATCTTTGATGCCAAGCTGCGGCTGAGTAGCTTTGAGGTAAAGCGCCGCATCCGCGATATAAATCGGGCCGTCGTAGGCCTGCACGCGGCCCTGGTTAGTTTTGCCGTCCGGCAGATTTTGTTTAACAAACACCACGCCCCAGCTATCCGGCGGCGTCGGGAACGTTTTGGTATTGTACATCAGCAGGTTTGGCCCCCACTGATAAGGCGTGCCATAGACTTTCCCCTCGACGTTAAACCAGGAGCCTTTCTCGAGACGCGGATCGACTTCCTTCCAGTTCGGGATAAGCGCTGTGTTAATCGGCTGCACGCGTTTTCCCATGATCAGGCGCAGCGACGCGTCGCCTGAGGCCGTCACCAGATCGTAGCCGCCCTTCGCCATCAGGCTCACCATCTCATCGGAGGTGGCCGCCGTTTTGACATTCACCTTGCAGCCGGTTTCTTTCTCAAACCCGGTCACCCAGTCATACTGTTTATCGGTATCGCCCCGTTCGATGTAACCCGGCCAGGCGATAATATCTACCTGCCCTTCGCCTTCGCCAATCTGCGTGGGAAGTCCCGCCGCCTGCGCTGAAAGCACGGTCAAACAGAGGGAGGAAAGGGTCC
This sequence comes from Buttiauxella sp., assembly GCA_032051265.1. Taxonomy (GTDB): domain Bacteria; phylum Pseudomonadota; class Gammaproteobacteria; order Enterobacterales; family Enterobacteriaceae; genus Dryocola. The sequence goes on along the minus strand of DAMBYU010000002.1, from coordinate 186,839 downwards.
ACAGAGCCTGTTTTGTACGCATTGCTGGTACTCCTGTCTGAAAGATAAAGGCGGCGCGCGCCTGGATATAAGCGCGGAAGCAAAAAATCCCCGTAAAAAAACAATAGTCTGCGCCAATATGACGAGCATGGCGGCAGGCGTAAATTTCATCAGGTTGTGATAGACCGCGCAGTAAAAATGGTCGCGGCACTTCGCAGATTTAGCTGGTCCAGGGTACCGTAATGGCGGGTTTTTCAAGCGTAGACAGCGTATGAAGACGCCGCTTCTGTAAGCGGTCTTTTTTGGGTAATTATAAAAATTTCATATGGATGGAGGTGGAAAATGCAGGTTGCTCATATCGCGTTATGGACCAACGATCTGGATCGCGCCGCTCATTTCTGGCGTGAGCATTTTAACGCTACCGTGGGTGACGCTTATCATTCAAAACGGCGTGAGGGATTTATCTCGCACTTCGTTACCCTTGAGCATGGCCCGGCGCTTGAACTGATGACGCTGCCGGACCTGGTTGATAAGCCGCCTCGCGAAGATAATCGTACCGGCTGGGCGCATATCGCTATCAGCCTGGGCTCCGTCGAGGCCGTCGACAGGCTGGCCGCAGCGCTCAAACCCTCTGGCGCACTGGTTCATGCCGCTCGCTGGACCGGTGATGGTTTTTACGAAGCCGTAATTGCCGATCCGGATGGTAATCTGATTGAGATCACATCCTGATGTTCTACGCTTAAAACTAACTTTTATTCTTCAGGAGGCTCCATGACCATCTCTTCTCGCAACCAGTTAACCGGCAAAGTCAGCAACATTACCGATGGCGCGGTAAATGGTGAAATAGAAATCGCTCTCAACAGCGGCGGTAAGCTGATAGCCATTGTTACGCGCAACAGCGTGGAAGCGCTGGATTTGCAACCCGGCAAGGAAGTGATTGCGTTGATCAAAGCGCCCTGGGTCACGCTGGCTACCGAAGATTGCGGCTATCAGTTTTCCGCGCGCAACCAGTTCCCGGGTTCGGTACTTTCCCTGCTAAGGGGGGCGGTAAACACCACGGTAAGCGTCTCCATTGACGGCGGTACGGAGCTAACCGCCATTATCACTAACGAAGCCGCCGATGAAATGGCGCTGAAGAACGGCTGCCGTTTAACCGTGTTGATTAAGGCCTCTTCCGTCTTGCTGGCGGTGAAAAAGCAATAGCGGGCGGCATCTGGCTGCCCCTCTTTACCCTTTGCGCTGCGTCGCTATTAAACGTGACAACGTCAATACGGCCTGCTGCTCTCTTTCGCCCCAGGCCCATGAGGCATTCAGGCGAAAACAGTTGTCCCAGGCGCGGCCGGTGGTAAACATTTTTCCCGGTGCGATACTGATTTTATGCACGATAGCCTGCTCGCTGAGCAGGCTGGCATCCATATAGTCCGGGAGTTCAATCCATAAAAAATAGCCGCTTTCGCTGCGATGGATCTTTACCTCCGCAGGCAAAAGCGTATGTAGCGCCTGCCAGGCCTGTTGTTTACGCTCAGCCAGCACTCTTCTTAAACGCTTCAGATGGGTGTCATAGCGCCTGGTCGCCAGATAATCCACCAGCGCCAGCTGCATGGGCGAACTGGTGGAAAGCGTACTCATTAACTGCAGCTGTTGAATGCGCCGCGCATGTTTGCCTGCGGCAACCCAACCAATACGAAAACCCGCGACAAGACATTTAGAGAACGACGAGCAGTGGAGCGTTATCCCCTGCTCATCCCAGGCCCGGGCAGGCAACGGACGCTCGCGGCCATAATACAGCTCGCTATAAACATCATCCTCAATCAGCGTGACGTTATGTTCCTGCAGGAGCGAAACAAGCTGCTGTTTTTTCTCCGCCGTCAGCGTTACGCCCAGCGGATTCTGGCTGTTGGTCATCAGCCAGCACGCCTTAACGGGATAATCGTTCAGGGCCTGCTTCAGGGCCGTAAGATCGATGCCGTTTACCGCATCGGTCGCAACCGAAAGCGCCTTGAGGCGTAGCCGTTCCAGCGCCTGCAGCGCGCCGTAAAAACATGGATTTTCAACTATCACCCAGTCGCCAGGCTCGGTCACGGCCTGCAGGCTGAGATTTAACGCTTCCAGCGCGCCCGCGGTGATAACAATCTCATCGGGGGAAACCTGCATCCCCTGCTGCGCATAGCGACGAGCGATGGCGTGGCGCAGGGCTTCGTTGCCAGGCGGCAGGTTTTCAATGACGCTCATCGCCGTAGCCGTTTTGCTGACCGTGGCAAGCGATCGGTTTAGCTGCCGCAGCGGAAACAGGCGCGGGTCGGGGAAAGCGGAGCCGAAGGGAACCACGGAGGCATCACAGCTTGCCTGCAGAACATCAAAAATATAGGTATTGATGTCCACAGATTCGTCGCGCATCACCTTTACCGGCGCAGGCGTAGCGCGGGTAACCGGACGCGGCGCAACGTAATAACCAGACTGAGGACGAGCCACAATCACCCCCTGGCTCTCCAGCACCTGGTACGCATGCCCCACGGTCATAAAACTCATCCCGCTGTGTACAACCTGCTCGCGTAAAGACGGCAGGCGATCTCCGGGCAACCAAACCCCCAGAGCTATCTGGTCTATAATTTGTTGCGCCAGCCGCTGGTACTTTTTCATTTAATCTCTTGTCCGTAACTATATCACCCGGTTAAAAATACGCGTTTTTTATGAACTGTTATAGTCAAATAAGCGTTTTCTGTTTCTGACCCTGACTGAGGCGAGGGACTACCATAGCCGGGTCGTTTATGCGCCGTGAGGTTATATATGTTTGGTTTAGATGCTTTTCACCTGGCAAGGATTCAGTTCGCTTTTACTATCTCCTTCCACATTATTTTCCCCGCCATCACCATCGGGCTTGCCAGCTATCTGGCGGTGCTTGAAGGGCTATGGCTGAAATCAAAAAATCCTGTTTACCGTTCGCTCTACCATTTCTGGTCAAAAATTTTTGCCGTTAATTTTGGCATGGGCGTGGTATCCGGGCTGGTGATGGCATATCAGTTCGGCACTAACTGGAGCGGCTTTTCACAATTTGCCGGGAGTATTACCGGCCCGCTGCTGACGTACGAGGTGCTGACCGCGTTCTTCCTCGAAGCCGGTTTCCTTGGCGTGATGCTGTTTGGCTGGCAGCGCGTCGGGCCTGGCCTGCACTTTTTAGCCACCTGTATGGTTGCGCTTGGCACCCTGGTCTCGACGTTCTGGATCCTGGCTTCCAACAGCTGGATGCAGACGCCGCAAGGGTTTGAAATCGTTAACGGCCAGGTCGTGCCGGTGGACTGGTTTGCCGTGATATTTAACCCGTCATTCCCTTATCGTCTGCTGCATATGTCCGTTGCCGCCTTCCTCAGCAGCGCCTTTTTTGTCGGGGCTTCTGCCGCCTGGCATCTGCTGCGCGGTGACAGAACGCCGGCCATTAAGACCATGTTTTCTATGGCGCTGTGGATGGCGGTTATCGTTGCTCCCATACAGGCGGTAATCGGCGATATGCACGGCCTGAATACCCTGGAGCATCAGCCGGCAAAAATTGCGGCTATAGAAGGCCACTGGGAAAACGTGCCGGGCGAGCCGACGCCGTTGCTGCTGTTTGGCTGGCCTGATATGGAGCAGGAACGCACGCGCTTCGGGGTGGAAATTCCGGCGCTGGGCAGCCTTATCCTCACCCATAGCCTGGATAAACAGGTTCCGGCCTTAAAAGAGTTTCCGAAAGAGGACAGGCCGAGCTCAACCACGGTGTTCTGGTCATTTCGCATCATGGTTGGCCTCGGTATGCTGATGATTTTGCTTGGCCTGACAAGCCTGTGGCTGCGTTACCGTCGCCGCCTTTATGAATGCCGACCGTTCCTGCATTTTGCTTTATGGATGGGACCGGCGGGGCTGATTGCCATTCTGGCCGGTTGGATAACCACCGAAATGGGCCGCCAGCCCTGGGTGGTCTATGGCCTGATGCGCACCAGAGACGCGGTATCCGCGCGCGGTGACTTACAGATGAGCATCAGCCTGCTGGCGTTCCTGGTGGTTTATACCTCCGTGTTCGGCGTAGGTTACCTCTATATGATCAGGTTAATCAAAAAAGGCCCGCAGCCGTTTGATGACCATCCAACTGAAGGCACCCCGGCTCGTCCGCTTTCGGCAGCGCCTGACCGGCTTGAGGAGAAACGCTAATGGGCATCGATCTTTCCATTATCTGGTTTGTGATCATCGTCTTTTCCACGCTGATGTATATCGTGATGGACGGTTTCGATTTAGGCATCGGTATCCTGTTCCCCTTCATTCGTCATAATGAAGATCGCGATGTGATGGTGAACAGCGTCGCGCCGGTCTGGGACGGCAATGAAACCTGGCTGGTTCTCGGCGGGGCCGGGCTGTTCGGCGCCTTCCCGCTGGCCTATGCGGTGATTGTTGATGCGCTGACGATTCCGCTTACGCTGATGCTTATCGGCCTGATTTTCCGCGGCGTGGCCTTCGAGTTTCGCTTTAAAGCAACGCCTGCGCATCGCCCGTTCTGGGATAAGGCGTTTCTTAGCGGATCGATCCTGGCAACTTTCTGCCAGGGCATCGCCGTCGGGGCGGTTATTTCAGGTTTCCCCGTTGAGGGACGCACCTTTGCGGGAACGCAGCTTGACTGGCTGACGCCTTTTAATCTCTTCTGCGGCCTGGGGCTGGTTGTGGCCTATGCCCTGCTTGGCGCAAGCTGGCTGGTGATGAAAAGCGAAGAACCTTTACTGGCTAAAATGCGCGAACTGTTAAAGCCGCTGCTGCTGGCGCTGCTGGTTATCATCGCCATTATCAGCGTCTGGACGCCGCTTACCCATGCGCAAATCGCCACCCGCTGGTTTAGCCTGCCAAATCTGTTCTGGCTGCTGCCGGTTCCTGTGCTGGTGCTGGTGTGCAGCGTCTGGTTGTGGAAAAGTACGAGCTCAAAAACCAGCCTGCACAGCACGCCGTTCGTGCTGACGCTGGTGCTGATATTCCTGGGCTTTAGCGGCCTGGGCATCAGCATCTGGCCACATATCATTCCGCCTGCCGTTACGCTGTGGCAGGCGGCAGCGCCGCCGCAAAGCCAGGGCTTTATGCTGATTGGCGCGCTGTTTATTATCCCGGTAATTCTGGTCTACACCTTCTGGAGCTATTACGTGTTCCGCGGCAAAGTGCAGCACGGGGAGGGCTATCATTGATGAAAATAAAGCAAACAAGTAAGCGTCTGATGTGGTTGGTGCTGTTATGGGGCGGCAGCGTGCTGGCGCTGGCCGCGGTGAGCATGGTGTTCCGGCTGCTGATGAATGCCGCAGGCTTAAAGTCCTGAGCAGTATTAAGGGTGGATGGCGTTCGCGCTTATCCACCCTACATCTCAGCGCTGCAATATCCCTTCAGCGATAGCCATATAGCGCAGTGAGAAGAAAATTCTCTCCTGCCCGGCAGGCACCGGGGCCGCCAGCCGCTGACGCTGTTCAGAAACAGGAAGCGGCAAGGCGTTAAAAGCCATCCGCTGTTTATCCTGGCGGAATAGCTCGACAATCTGGCCGGACGATGGTGCTTTCAGATACAGCTCTCTCGCTGCGGGCGGCAGCGTTTGTGTCCCTGCCCCGTCCTGCACCCAGACTTTTACACCGCTGTCGCCGAGCGTGGCGATCCATTTTGCCCAGGCATCAGGCGCCATGTTTCCGGCAAAGAAACTGCTCACGGCAACCGGTTTATCCGCAACTTGTGCAAGCGACAGCCGCGTGTTGGTCAGCCAGTCAAGCGCTGCCTGCTGCATCTGCGGGGTGCGCCAGTGAAGATCGTCGAGTTCACTGCTGATATACCAGCCGGCAATTTTAGCCTTACCCAGCGCCGCAACCCAACGTCTGGCGACGGCGGTATCATCGGCGCGCAGACGATTAAGGTAGTTTACTCGCGCCGCATACGGCTGTTTCTGGCGTTCGAAAAAGCGCTCGTCTGCCGCCAGACCGACCACCAGTTTCAGGTTGTTTTCTGCCGCTAACGCCGCTTTATGTTCAAGCCAGGTGCGGGATTCACCGTCGCCAAAGGCTTCGCCGTAGCGACTCCATTGCAGCACCAGCGTGTCGATTCCCTGCATTTTTAACTGTTGCAGCATGGTCTGCCACTGCGTATCGCTCATCGCTATATCGCGTAGCTGTGGTTGATACATCACGGCATTCATCGCCTGCGCCAGTGGCGAAATCAGCAGCGTAGCTGCGAAAAGCATTGAAAGAAAAATATTCACTACCAGCGCACTCCCAGCGTCAGAAAAAGGCTGTTTTTTGAATCCGTTTCGAGATGGTGGCCGCCGGAAATATGCTGATACTCAAGCCCCACGCTCGCTTTGTGCGGGAAGGCTTCGTAATGCGTTTCACCAAACCAGTGGTTTAACCGCACCCCAACTCCTTCAAGCGTAGCGTCCCGGTAGAGCCGGTACTTCTCGCCATCTTCGTAATAAGGCGTATTTGTCGTGGCGTTGTATTGCACATGAGCATACGGCTCGAGCGTTTGCCGATCGCTGAGTTTATGATGCCAGCTCACGCGATAATCTGCGGTATAAAGCTGATAATCCTGCTTTACGTAATGCGCGGCATCCAGATAAAGGTTGCGGGCAAACCAGCCGCTGCCGACGGGATGCCATTCGTCGCTGTATTTGCCGTCATTAAAGAATGAAGCGCTGGCGCGCAGCATCAGATCGGCTTTTGACTCATGGCGATCGAGAGGCACCTGCTGTTCCACCGCCAGCAAGATTGTCTGCTCATGCAGCGGTTTCCAGCGCACGCCTGCGCCCAGCGTTGGCTGGTAAATCGGTGCGATGTTGGTGTGTCCGCCGCTGCCGGCAAAGAGACGGCCATAAACGGAGAGTAGATCGCCTTGCAGGATCTGGTTATGCCCAACGCGGTATTCAGCTTCGGCCTGGCCATAGCTGCGATTGTTTTTATCGCGAGGCGCGTTTGGATCGGAACCGCTGCTGTTAGCGGAGCTTTTTGTCAGGCCAGAGGAGCTGTCGAAAGAGAACGTCCAGCGGCGTGCGGTATCTTCATTAACGCGGCGGAAGGCAAAGCGTTCGTTCTTCTGCTCATCCGTCAGGCCCTGTCGCGGCGCGGTGGCGATGTCGATGTCATCGATCACCCGTTCGCTGTAGCGACGCGTCTGGGGTTTGTCATCCAGCCGCTGGTTTACATAAACGAGCTGGCGCAGAAGTTCCGGCGAATCAGGGCTGATTCTGCGAGCTTTTTCAAAGGCGTTGCGCGCCCCTGCAATGTCATTTTTATGCAGTAACGCAAAGCCTTTTTCCGCGTCGTCCTGTTGCGGGGCGGCTGTATCGTCCTCTTCCGTTGCGGCAGCAAGGTAAGCGGCCTGGCGCTGGTAATAAGGGGCGGGATCTCGCGCAACGGCACGCTGCGCGGCATAGAGTGCCAGCCCCGGCGCAGTTTGCTGATAGCATGCTGCGAGATGCGACCAGCTTTGCGCATCATAATCCTGTGCAAAATCACCCAGCACATTAATCACGGCCTCGCAGTTTTCCTGGCCCTGGAACAAACGTGCCTGCTGCATACGCAGTTCGGCCGTGGGCAGCGGCTGCGCAAGGCGATCTTTATCAGCTGCGGAAAGCCACTCGGGATGTGCCAGCAGCAGCGAGTAAAGCCTGTCGCTGAGCGTTTTTTGCAGGCGCCCGGCCTGCGCGAAAGGCCAGTATTTAAGCAGCAGTTTGCTGGCGGCACGGCCTTCGCCTAAGTTCACCAGATGAAAACTGTATCGTTCCAGTTCAGGAGCAGACAGCGTTTTGCTCTGGCTAATTTGCCCGATAATCTGCACGCTCTGCTTGCGATTTTTGCGGGCCAGACTCAGCTCGAGGCGTTGTGCCAGCACTTCGTGCTGCGGAAACTTATTTAGCAGCTCCGACGCGCCCTGCCAGTCCTTTTTTTGCATACGAACAGGCAGCAGCGTCGCCAGTAAATATTGGCTGTTCTGTGGATATTTTATCTCCCGGCTCGCCACGGCTTTTCCCGGATCTTCGCTGTAAGTGGCTAATAATTGCAGCCAGCTATGCTCTTCGCTCGCGTTTTCAAAGCCGGGATGCCGCCGGGCCAGGTAGCGTTGCAGAGGCTTAATCGCATCACGTTGGGCCAGCGAACGGGCGTAGGCCAGCTGCATGGCTGGCGTATTCATTACGCCCTGGCTTTGTAAATCGAGGATTCGCTCATCGCGCTGCATTAAGAGCAAAATAGCGAACCACTGCTGATACTGCGCTTCGCTGAGCGTTTGCTGTTCATCAAGCAAGGCGAAACTCCGATCGGCAATTTGCCATTGCTGCAGGAAAATCGCTCTTTGCGCAAGCTCGTTGACGAGGGCTCGTCCCTGCGCGGAATGGCGAAAGTCCCCGTCTGAGAGCTGTGCTTTTGCCACATCAAGCTGCGACAGTTTTAAAGCATGCCGCATCACTTCACTGCGGCACTGAATCGAAGGGTTGATATCGCATAGGTTTTGCAGCGCCTGTAAAGCGGCGGTGGTTTCCACCTTCTGCTCCGGTACGGGAATAACGTCGCGCGCCAGACGTACGTTTTTATCCGCCGGCGTTTTACGCAGTTGCTCATCAAGCAGCGCTCGCGCTTTATTATCGCGCCCAAAATGACGATATGCTTCGGCAAGCCATAGCGTTATCTGCACGCTTTCCGGTGCCATTTCATGCGCGTGCTGAAAGCTTGCGACTGCTCGCGCCTCATTATTTTCCTTCAGGGCCTGTTGCGCACGCGCCAGGTGCGGATAGACCTTAAAGTAGCGGTAATCGTTAAGGCCCAGCTGCTGTTGCGGGGTTTCCTGCGCAGCGCTGGTCGGGAGTGAAATAAGCACGCCGCACATCAGCGCGGCGAGCGGAGCCAGGCGGGCATTCATGCTCCTTCTCCCGCCAGACATGCCAGTTGCAGGCTGCCGACGCCCGCTTTTTGCAGCAGGCTTTTTAACGATGGCTGAAGCTTTTTCTGCCGGGCCAGCGCGTCATCTACGGCCTGCTGGCTGACCACGCCCTCCTTCACCATAAACTCGCCAAATAACATGTCGCTGTGCTCATAGCGCAGCAGGACGGCTCTTAGCACCGCGTCATTAAGCTGATGTTCACCGAGCAGCACTTCGGCAAAAAAGATCTGTCCGGCGACATACTCTTCCCACACCCTGCTGGCCTGGCTTTTCGTTAAGTATCCCGCTTTAACGGTGCTTTCCAGCAGCTGCTGTTTTTCCTTAATCTGCTGTTGGCCATACCAGTAACGAAGCCCGACGACCACCTGACCACGAGGTACGATCACATAGCGAACATTGCTCTTCACTTTACGTGACAGCGCGGCAAGCGATACCGGATCGATTGCGCTTTCGCTGGCGAAAATTAGCACGCCTTCTGCCTGCCTTACTGGCAGTACGGCGTAATGTAAGGCTATTTTTGCCGGAATAGCGTGAATTAACGTCGGATCAAGCTCGCAAAAATCAATGGGCTCCATAGGCACGCTTGCCTGTTCCGCCAGCGCCTGCGCCAGTTGCTGCGGGTTTATTAAGCCGCGATGCACCATACAACCGCCCAGTTTTAATCCCGGTATGCGGTTGCTCAGAACATCTTCCAGATCTGAAGGAGTGATAGCGCCGCGCTCAACCAGAATCTGCCCCAGGGGGCGTAAGGCGCGACCGATCTTCACCGTTGGGAAGTCGTGCGTGGTTTTATCCCATGCTACGCGTCGCGGATCGCCATGCTGCACAACCTGACGAATAGCACGCCAGTTAGCCATAAAGTTGATCAGATTGCCCCAGAACAGGCGCGGGATAGCCATTACCCCCTGCAACAAGCCGTAGTATGCCGTGACGAAGATAATGCGCTGTACGATGCGGTTGGCCATCAGGAAGAAGTTGATCCACAGCAGCGTAGTGAGCCACGCGCCGCCGACAAAAATCGACAGAAACTGCCAGGCGCCCTCCACCGTATGCTGATAAACCATCAGCGCCAGCAGTTGCAACATCACCAGCATGGCGGCGAAGCTAAGAAAGTTGGCGATGACGCCTTTACGGTCACGCCACAGGAAATAATTGAGGATCGCGCTGCTGCTCCAGCGGTGCGTTTTGAAGCCCTGAAAAACGATACCGATTATCCAGCGCGATTTCTGCCGCACCGCCGTAGTGAAAGTATCGGGAAAATATTCCCGCACGCAGATAACATTCACAGTTCTGGCCCGCTGTCCAAAGGAGACTGATTTCGTTTCGTCAACGTTAATCACCGGGAAGCGGCAGAAGATCTCCTCCATCCCTTTCTGACGCAGACGGAAGCCAATATCATAGTCTTCCGTCAGGCTTTGCTCGTCAAAAGCGATACCGTCACCATCGGCCATCAGCGCCAGGATGGCTCTTCGACTAAAACAGGTGCCTACGCCGGCGCTCGGCACCTGCCCTGCAAGCGCTTCGCGCACCGGTACATCTTTGCCATGCAGCTCGGAAAACTCGTCCAGATAGCTCAGGCTTGTGAAGTGCGTCCATTTACGCTCGAAGGGGTATACGGGGATCTGGATGAGATCTTTACGCGCGACCAGGTAGTTAAACAGGCGCAGCTCCAGCGGCGAAATAACGTCTTCCGCATCGTGAAGAATAAAGCCGGAGAAGCTAAATTTTGCATTACGTTCAAACTGTAAAATCGCATCAAGAATATTGTTCAGGCAGTCTGCTTTGCTGGTAGGGCCCGGACGGGCACAGACAACTTTATGCACGTTGGGAAACAGCGCGCATACCTCATCCACATCGCGCTGCGTGGCCGGGTCATTGGGATAGGTAACGACAAAAATATGATAATTTTCATAGTCCAGCGTATTTGCCGCCAGCGACGCCATATTACCAATGACGCCGGTTTCATTCCACGCAGGCACCATGATCGCCAGCGCTTTTTCTTGCGGTTTATAAAGCTGCTTATAATCTAAGTAGGCATTCTTACGATATACGGTGTTGGCCCGCCAGGCGCGACGCGCCCAATAGACTATATCGATAAAAAGATCGTCTATGCCGCTGATAAGCATAAGTATCGCCAGAATAATGGCGATGACTTTCAATCCATAAAGGTAAGTAGAGAAATAATCGACAAGCCAATCCATATCTGCCCCGGAGATGATGCAAATCAAAATCACTTTCCAAGCGGAGCTGAGCTGTCGAGGCGATACAGGCTCCGGATGTTACCCGTATCATAATGGAAGCGCGCCGATCATAAAAGAATATCACGTACAATAAGCGGCAATTTACAATTCAATGATGCTTTGATTTACCGAAATTGCCAGTTTATAAAGCTGCAATTAAATCATTTATAAAAATTAATGATCGGCAAAAGAGAATTAGTATCAGTTCATATAAATATCGCCCGGCTAATGGCTTGCAGCGCATCAGCTTTATCGCTACCATGCAACAATCCATCCAGACGGATTGTTAACAATGACCCAGGCACACCACCGCCCAAAGGCACCAGAACAGCTCCGGCAGGCGTTGCTCGACTACGCGGCAAAAATTATTGCCGAGGAAGGCTTAGGCAGCCTGACGCTGGATAAAGTGGTGAAAGGAACCGGCATCAGCAAAGGCGGTTTGCAGCACCATTTTCCCAGCAAGAATGAGCTGATTAATGCGGTATTTATCGATCTGCAGCAGCAGTTTATTGATGAAGTTAACGCCGGTATGGCGCTCGACAGCAACCCCGTCGGACGCGCGACGCGCGCCTGGCTGAACGCCTGTGGCCGTATGATGCCGGATGAAGAGAAGGCGATTAACCGGGCATTGATTGCGGCGATGCTTGCCGACCCTACCCTGCGCAGTAGCTGGTCGCGCTTTATTAATCATGCCCTGCCCCAGGACGATGCGGAGCCTGAGTTTGCGCAGCAGCTGCTGCTTTGTCGGCTGGCGGCAGATGGCCTGTGGTTTGCCACCCTGTGCGACTATCACAATATTACGCAAGCACAGCGCCAGTCGCTCATAATCCAATTGATAACGCTTACGGAAAAAATGAAATGACCTACACCTGGCTGATAATAGCTATCGTTGCGGAAGTGATTGCCACCACCTCGCTGAAGCTTTCGCAGGGGTTTAGCCGCCTGTGGCCAAGCGTTGCGACCATTGTGTTTTATGCCGTGGCTTTTTATTGCCTTGCGCTGACTATGCGCACCATTCCAACCGGGGTGATTTACGCTATCTGGTCCGGCGCAGGCATCGTGCTGATTGGCGCGGTAGGATGGCTGTTTCTCGGCCAGAAGCTGGACTGGCCCGCGCTGGCGGGTATGGCGCTGATTATTCTGGGCGTGCTGGTGATCAATCTTTTCTCAAAATCTGTCGCTCATTAAGCAAACTGCCGTCAGCGCGGCTGTTTGCCATCCCCTTGCTTAACGCTTCATCAACCAAACTGCAACTCTCGCCACTTTTACACTGCTGACAAATCTTTTGCTCTCTTTTTAAATATCGAATAGTAACTAACCGAAATTAACTATACAGTGAGTCCGTCACGTTAATGAGGTTCGGGAAAATGGTTAAAAAAATGCGGGGAAAAGCGGGCACGATTTTGCTGCTGATAAGCGCTGCGTTATTTTCGGGGCAGAGTACGGCTGAATCACACGGGCATCTGTTTCTGATCGTCAAAAATGCGGATGTTTTGCTGCGCCACCAGGCCGACAGCGATGAAATCCGTCAGAGTGCAGAAGATTCCGCCGCTGATTTTCGCGAACTCCACCAGCACGTGAACGTTCGCAGACCCGGAACATACCTGGTTTGACTCACCCTGACCGCTTTGAAAAAAGGGCCAGGGTGACGGGCAAAGGCTTACTTCTCGCCGAAGTGGATCACTGTACGAATCGACTTTCCTTCGTGCATCAAATCAAACGCTTCGTTGATTTGCTCCAGCGGCAGACGGTGGGTGATAAACGGATCAAGGTTGATCTTGCCAATCATCGCGTCTTCTACCATGCCCGGAAGCTGAGTGCGCCCTTTCACACCACCAAATGCGGAACCACGCCATACGCGGCCGGTCACTAACTGGAACGGACGCGTTTTGATTTCCTGGCCTGCACCCGCAACGCCGATGATCACGCTCTCGCCCCAGCCTTTATGGCAGCATTCCAGCGCGGAACGCATAACGTTCACGTTACCGATACATTCAAAGCTGAAGTCCACGCCGCCGTCGGTCAGTTCAACAATCACATCCTGAATCGGCCTGTCGTAATCTTTTGGATTGATGCAGTCGGTGGCGCCCATTTCGCTGGCGAGTTTGAATTTTTCCGGGTTGGTGTCGATAGCCAGAATACGTCCGGCTTTCGCCTGTACCGCGCCCTGGATCACCGCAAGGCCAATGCCGCCAAGGCCAAAGACCGCAACGGTGTCGCCTTCTTTTACTTTTGCGGTGTTATGCACAGCGCCGATACCGGTGGTAACGCCGCAGCCCAGCAGGCAAACTTTATCCAGCGGGGCCTGCGGGTTCACTTTAGCCAGCGAAATTTCCGCAACAACGGTGTACTCACTGAAGGTGCTGGTGCCCATGTAGTGATAAATCGGCTCGCCGTTGTAAGAGAAGCGCGTGGTGCCGTCTGGCATCAGCCCCTTGCCCTGAGTGGCGCGTACGGCCTGGCAAAGGTTGGTTTTACCGGATTTACAGAACTTACACTCGCCGCACTCTGCGGTGTAGAGAGGAATAACGTGATCGCCCGGTTTCAGGCTGGTGACGCCCTCTCCCACTTCGACAACAATACCGCCGCCCTCATGGCCCAGCACCGCCGGGAATACGCCTTCCGGATCGTCGCCGGACAAGGTAAACGCGTCGGTATGGCAAACGCCTGTGTGCGTAATTTTTACCAGCACTTCGCCTTTTTGCGGCGGCGCCACGTCAATTTCTACGATTTCCAGCGGCTTGCCCGGGCCGAATGCTACTGCTGCACGTGATTTCATTTTGTTTTTCCGTCGTCAGGTGGGAGTCATAGTTATTTTAGATAAGAGCGAATTAAATGGCCGACTTCTGCCATACGCTGCGCGCGCTGTTCTTCGGACGTGTCGCCCGCGACCAGCTCATCCTTCAGGTGAATTTCCATCATTTCGCTCATCAGGCCATTGGCGGCCCCGCGAACCGCGGCGATTTGTTGCAGAATGGCGATACAGGGATCGCCATTTTCCAGCGCGCGTTCGAGCGCTTCCGTCTGGCCGCGAATACGCCTTACCCGCGTCAGAATGCGTTTTTTATCTTCAGGTGAATGCGGCATAGCGCCCTCGCAAATATACTATAGGGGGGTATTGTACATCAATTTAGCGATTTATGATAAACTTGAATTTTGCAGCAATAACAATGCGTTGATCGCCCCAATAAAAAAGCCACCGGCAAATGCCGATGGCTTTATAAAATCGTTTCATGCTGGCCGTAAGGCCTGGCAGACTTGCTTTACCCGAGGCCTAACCATTTCAGGAAGCCTTTCACGCTATTGGCCTGCCGTCTGTAGTGCGACGCGCACTCTTCAATTACATCCTGCAAGCTCATGTGGTGCATCAATTCTGAGCCGGACTCAATGTGCTTTTGCTTAACAACATTGAAGATGCTCACACTAAAGAGATCACCCACTTTCTGTATGTCGTACCGGTAGGTGATGTCGTTAACGCCGCCAACGTATAACTGGAAGTTTTTCATAATGACTCCGAATGGTTCTGACGGAGCCATATTACACCCAGATTAAGCAGGAATAATGAATATTTCAGGGCTTAACAGTCCCAGCTCAGGTGCTCACGAATAGCTTTGCGGTAGGGAGTATCAAACTCAGCAGGAACCTGTTTTATATAATCCTGCGCATGCTTGCGTTTTTCTCCCGCAAGGGAACTGAGATAGTCCAGCACATCTTCAATACAGGGAATGCGTCCTTCGAGTCCATCAAATCGTGGCGGCAAGGCGGTCCAGATGACTGCATCCAGCTTCTTCTGCGCCGCCCAACTGGCAAGCTCCCCTGTCTGCTTGCTTTTGAGAATTAATAAACCCACGCCATCCTCACGGGATGCGGGGATCTGCTCACGCTCGCGTAGTGATGAAATGGCTTGCTGGATAGTGCCTGCGCTCAGTAAAGCCCAGTAAACCTGCATGAGCGGAGCGTTCATACAAACAGCCGTAGCGAGTTCGCCGCCATCTCCCACGCGGGAAAATTCAACTGGCATAGCAGGACCATCCGGTTGCCACTCGCTGGCCAGCGGCAATTTCCCCGGTTTCCATATCAAAGAGCCCCAGCCGAGACATGCAATTTTCAATTTTTCATCTCCTTATTCCGATCTTTTCCCGGCATCATGCGCAGCAAGGTATTGTCCTTCCAGACGTAATGGTGGAACAGCGCGGCAAAAGCATGGATGCCGATAACAAAATAGCCCGTGTTGGCAATCAGCTCATGGATCTCTTTCACCGTGAACTGCCGCTCCTCATCCAGCTCCGGGGCATGCGGCATGGGTATCCCGAGCACCGACCAGTCGCTTCCTTTATAGTAAACGGTCAGGAACCCCATAATCGGCAGTACGATATACATCAAGTAAATAATGGCATGCACCAGATGCGACATGCCGGTTATCGCCGGATGCGGCTTTGGCGTTATAGCCGGAGCGCGATATTTAATCCGCACCAGCAGGCGCACAATCATCAATACCAGCACGCTCAGCCCGCAGGTCACGTGGATGGCGTTAATTGTTGGCCGATAGCTGCGCGGGAAAAAGCCCTTCAGCTCCATGGCGCAATAGGCCCCCACAATGAAAAGAAAAACCAGCCAGTGAAGCGTTATCTGTAACCTGGTGTATTTGCTACGCATTAAAGGTTCCTGCCCTGTGAAGACGATATCACCAGGATAGCGGTAAACTCTTAGAAAATCATTAACGTCCGGGCAAACTCACTGACATTCTGGCAGCAGCGACCCGGTTGGCGGCTCCCTCATTTATGGACTATCACTAGTGATGATTATGAATTTTGCTACTTCCAACTGTAAATAATGGGGTCCTCATCATGAAAAAAATTGGCATTAACGGCTTTGGTCGTATTGGACGTCTGGTGCTGCGCCGGGTTCTGGAAACCAAAAGCGATGTGGATATCGTCGCGATAAACGATCTCACCTCCCCGAAAGTGCTGGCCTACCTGCTCAAGCATGACTCAAGTTATCGAAACTTCGACGGCACGGTGGATTACACCGAAGATTCGCTGGTGGTAAACGGTAAGAAGATCGCGGTCTATGCGGAAAAAGACGCGAAGAATATTCCCTGGGGAAAAGACGGCGTTGAAATTGTGATTGAGTGCACCGGCTTCTACACCTCTGAAGAGAAAGCCAGCGCGCATCTGGAAGCGGGGGCGAAGAAAGTGCTGATTTCCGCCCCGGCGGGCGATATGAAAACCATCGTCTTTAATGTGAACTGCAACACCATCACGCCGCAAGATAAAATCCTGTCTGTTGCTTCCTGCACCACTAACTGCCTGGCGCCGATGGCAAAAGCCCTGCACGACAATTTCGGCATTAAGCTTGGTACCATGACCACAATCCATGCCTACACCGGCACTCAGTCTCTGGTTGATGGCCCGCGAGGGAAAGATCTGCGGGCTTCACGCGCCGCCGCGCAGAACATTATTCCTCATACAACGGGTGCTGCAAAAGCTATCGGGCTGGTGATCCCGGAACTACAGGGCAAGCTTAAAGGCCACGCCCAGCGCGTGCCGACGCTGACCGGCTCGGTTACTGAACTGGTCTCTATTCTTGAGAAAAAAGTAACGGTGGATGAGATTAACGCCGCGCTGAAAAAAGCCACGGAAGGAAACGAATCCTTCGGCTATACCGATGAAGAGATTGTTTCTTCCGATATTGTCGGAACGAACTTCGGTTCGGTATTCGACGCCACGCAAACCGAAGTCACGGAAGTCGGCGATCTGCAACTGGTGAAAACCGTTGCCTGGTACGATAACGAGTATGGCTTTGTGACACAGCTGGTTCGCGTGCTGGATGCCGTAGCGAAGGAGTAGATTTGTTCCGTACCCTCTCCCTTTTAC
Source organism: Buttiauxella sp. (assembly GCA_032051265.1). Lineage (GTDB taxonomy): Bacteria > Pseudomonadota > Gammaproteobacteria > Enterobacterales > Enterobacteriaceae > Dryocola. The sequence goes on along the minus strand of DAMBYU010000002.1, from coordinate 169,828 downwards.
AGGGAGAGGGTAATATTAGTTAATCCGCGTTCCGCTTTGCTCATCGAACAAATGTGCCTGACGCACGTCCGGCAGCAGTTGCAGCTTGCTTCCCGGCTTCGTTTGTACTCTGTCACGAAAGACCGCAATGGCTTTCTGGTTGCCGACATGCAGCGCAATTTGTGTTTCCGCCCCCGTTGGCTCCACGACTTTCACTTCTGCCATCACGCCGCCTTCTGTAACCCGGGAAAAATGTTCAGGCCTGACGCCATACAACACGCGTTTACCCTGGGCCGCGGCGGGAACGTTAATTAACGGCAGGCGTAGCCCGTCATCGGTAATCACAGACTCACAATCGACCCGTCCGCTGAGCAGATTCATCGAGGGCGAACCGATAAAGCCTGCCACAAACGCATTGCGCGGCCTGTCGTACAGCTCAAGCGGGGTGCCTACCTGTTCGATAACACCATCTTTGAGCACCACAATTCTGTCGGCCATCGTCATCGCTTCAACCTGATCGTGGGTGACATAAACCATGGTGGCGTTCAGCCGCTGGTGAAGCGCCTTGATCTCCGTTCGCATCCCGACGCGTAATTTTGCATCCAGATTTGAAAGAGGCTCATCGAACAAAAACACGCGTGGATTGCGCAAAATCGCGCGCCCCATCGCCACGCGCTGACGTTGCCCGCCGGAAAGCTGTCCGGGTTTACGTTTCAGCAACGCGGATAAGCCAAGCGTTGCCGCAACCTGCGCGACGCGTTCATCAATCAACGCTTTCTTCACACCCTGCATCTTCAGCGAGAAACCGAGGTTATCCGCCACCGACATATGCGGATAAAGCGCGTAGTTCTGAAACACCATCGCGATATTGCGCGCCTGCGGAGAAATATCGTTGATAACTTCACCATCCAGCGCGATCTCGCCATCGCTGATATTTTCCAGGCCTGCAATCATACGCAACAGCGTGGATTTCCCGCAGCCGGATGGCCCAACGAGCGCCACAAACTCCCCTTCGCGAATGGTTAAATCCAGCCCCTTGATAATCACATTATCTTCATAACGCTTGTGAATATTGCTTAACGTAATGGTCGCCATTGCTTAATCCTTCAGACCGCCAGCGGTCAGGCCGTGAACCAGATAGCGCCGCACCAGCAGCGTAAACGCCACTACCGGCAGCATCACCAGCGTGCCGCTGGCGGCTATCTTGCTCCACTCCCAGCCTTCATACTGGAGAAAATTAACGATTGCCACAGGAGCCGTAACGGCTTGGGTGCGCGTCAGGATCAGGGCGTAAAAGAAATCGTTCCACGAGAAGATGAAACAGAGAATGGCCGTTGCCGCGAGCCCCGGAGCAACAAGCGGCAGCGTGATGTTCCAGAATGTTCGCCAGATGGAGCAGCCATCAAGCCAGGCCGCCTCTTCAAGCGCGGCAGGCACCGCGGCAAAAAAGGTCTGCATCAGCCAGATAACGATCGCCAGATTGAAGGTCAGGTAGACGATGGCAAGCCCGAGCACCGTGTCCTGCAAACCGAGCCAGCGCCACGCCAGATAAAACGGAATGGTAAACGCAATTGGCGGAGCCATGCGGGTCACCAGAATCCACAGCGCAACGTGGCTGCGTCCCGGAAACTGCCAGCGCGTTAAAACCCATGCGGCGGGAACGCCGATAATCAGCGAAAGTCCTGTAGAGAGCGTGCTGACCAGCAGGCTGTTGCCAAACGAATGCAGAAAGTTCCCCTGCCAGAGCGAACGAAACGCATCGAGCGTCGGCGTAAACCACAGCGTTAAATCAAATACTTCCATCGCCGGGCGAAACGCCATAATGACCATCCACAAAAACGGCGACAGCACGGCGAGCAGCAACAGCCAGGTCACGACTTCCCGCCCGCCACGCAGGCGAAATGGCTTACGCCTGCGTATGGCTACTTCATTAATCCCCTCAAGCGTTAGCTTTTCGCTCATCGCTCCACCCCGCTTTGCCCACGATATAGCTCAACACAAATACCCCGACGAGAATAACCACCGCAATCGCGCTGCCGTAGCCCCAGTACGAGAAATTAAATGCCTGAATAAAACCGTAATAGTTGGTGACCTCCGTGACCGAGCCCGGCCCGCCGTCGGTTAACACGTAAATCAGCGGGAAAGCTTTAAAGCTGTCGATAAGTCTGAACATGGCGCAAACCACCAGCACCGGTCTGATATACGGCAGCACGATATAGCGAAAAATATTGCCCGGCGTTGCGCCATCCAGGCTTGCCGCCTCCAGCGGATCTTTGGGGATCATCTGCAGAGCGGCCAGCACCATCAGCATGGTGAACGGAAACCACTGCCAGATATCTGCCGCCACAATGGCCCACAAAGCGGTGGCCGGATTGGCAATAAGCGAAGGCAGCGTGATCCCCCCTATCTCTAATACCTGATGTAGCGGGCTGATATCAGGGGTATAAATAATCTTCCAGATAAGCGCCACAATAATGGGCGGCAATACCATCGGAATAAGAAATAATGTTCTGGCGGTATGCAGCCAGCGTGACGCCCCATTGAGTAATACTGCCAGCCCTAATCCAATTCCCACCTGAAATAACACGCTAACCAGCGACATTTTTAATTGCGTGACCACGGAATTAAGAAAACGTGGATCGTCCAGCAGCTGACGATAATTAATTAACGGATCGCTAAATTCAAATGTTGCCTGGGGGTTAGTCAGGCTTAGCGGCGTTAAGCTGGTAATGAATAACGCGATAGCCGGTAATAAAGTAATCACCACCAGCACCACCAGCGACGGCAGTAATCCCGCCAGGTAAGCATTACGCCGCTGGCTACGCCAGTTAATATTAGCGTACATAATCGCTCCTTAAATCTTCGCGCCCGCGCGCTTCAGATCGGCAATGGAAGCCGTTTGCGCCTGCTGCATCGCCTGTTTTGCGGAAAGCTGGCCGGAGATAATCAGCGCAATCGCCTTATTGAGCTGCTGATCCACCTGCGGGTAAACATCCACCGTGCGGTACTTCATATAACCGCCCTGTGCAGCCCTGTCCACGGCGCCAAGGGAGAGCTCTGCCAAATCTACGCCGTTGATGATTTGCCTGCTGCGATAGGCTGAAGAGTCGATGTCGCTGCGGCGGGTTGGAGAACCGTAACCGGCCAGTACGGCGCGCTGGGTAGTTTGTTTTGAAAGCGCCCACTGGATAAACGCCCACGCGGCCTCTTTGTTTTTCGAACCTGCCGGAATACCCAGCCCGTGTACCGCCATGCCGGGGAAGCGTCCTGCAGGGCCCTGCACCATCTGGCCAAAACCCGCCGTTTTCAGCGTGCGGGAAGAAGCCGGATCGCCCAGTTGCGCAAGGTAGGCCTGACTTGAATCGGAGAAATTGACCCGTCCGAGCTTCAGCGCCTGCGTAGCCTGGTCGGCGGTGTAGGTCAGGCCGCCGTTTGGCCCGAATTCACGGATCAGGCGGGCAAAGTAATCCGCTGCCGCCACCGCTTCCGGCGTATCAAGCGTCGGGAACAGATCGTCAGGCGGATTGCGGAAGACATTGCCGCCAAACGCCTGCAGATAGGGAATAAACGTCCAGCCATAGTGGCTGTCCGTTACATAGCCCGCAACGCGCTGCTTTTTATTTACCGCCTGCAGGACTTTAAGCAACTCGTCGGTGGTGTCCGGGAATGTAAACCCTGCTTCGGTCACCAGATCAAAACGTGATGAGCCCGCGATCATGCCTTCCACCACCCACGGAATGCCGTACAGCTTGCCGTCTCGCCCGGTTTCCGCCATCAATCCGCCCTGCAGGAAATCCTTGCTATCCCACTGGTCGCTGGTCAGATTAGGATTGGCGATAAATTCATCGAGCGGCGTTAACCATCCCGAGTTGATCCAGCGGCTGGTGTAGATAAAAGTGACGTTCACCACGTCATACGCCGAACCTTTGGTGGACAGTTCCAGGTCCGCACGCTGGTTATAAACCGGGAAAGAAGGCGTATCAAGATTCACCTTTATGCCGGTGAGCGCCTCGAACTCCGGCAGCCACTGGCGCAATAAAGTGGGATACGCGGTGCTAAACGTTGAGACATTCAGCGTTACGCCATCGTATTTTTTTGCTCCGTTTGCGCCACGAGCAAAGGCTGGCACCATGGCGTACACCCCAAAGGCTGCCATCGCTCTTAACAGATCCCGACGTTGCATCATCATGTTCCTTTTTTATGGAGAGTCAGGCGACGGCGCTGACGGGAGACTGCTGCTCCGGTCGGGAAATCGTTCTGCTGCGGCTGCCGTCAACGGCAACGGCGGCATCGCCTTCAATAGTGACGCGGCGGACCAGGCGCGGTGGCTACCGTAGTCATTAACGGCGTAATGCTGCGTCGCACGGTTATCCCAGATCACCACGTCGTCCTGCTGCCAGCGCCAGCGCACGGTGTTTTCCAGCTGAATGACGCGGGTTTGCAGCAGTTCAAAAAGACGGGCGGATTCACGGCTGCTAAAGCCGGAAAGACGCTTGAAGAAATGGCCCAGCAGTAAGGCTTTTTCACCGCTTACGGGATGTACATGAACCACCGGATGCTCGGCCTCATAAACGGCGGAAACAAACACTTTGCGATGATGATCCAGGCGCTGCTGTTCTGCCACCACGCGCTCGGCGCCGTAGTCATAATCATTGCTGTGCACCGCACGCAGATTTTCGACAAAGCGCTTTAACGCTGCCGGTAAGTTTTCATAGGCGGTAACGGTATTGGCCCAGACGGTGTCGCCACCGTAAGCCGGAATTTGCACTCCGCGCAGAATAGAAATTTTCGGAAAAGCTTCGACAAAGGTTACGTCGGTATGCCAGGAATCCGCACGGCCGCCGCCTTTGGAGGCATCCAGTTCAAAGAGCTTTGTGCCGGCTGGCGACGGAACGGTAGGATGCGCCACCACTTTGCCAAATCGCGCGCCAAATGCCTGATGCGTTTCATCGGTTAATTGCGTCTGGTTACGGAAAAAGAGGACTTTATATTTCACCAGTGCGGCTTCTATTTGTGAAAAAATATCCACATCAATATCTGGCGTTATTTTAACATCCAGAATCTCGGCGCCAATATTTCCGGCAACGCGGCGAACGGTCAGATCGGGAAATTCAGTATCAAGCCGTTCAGAATTAATTGTCATAATCGCAGACCCTTAAACGTTAAGTGGATCCGCAGTATAGAAACAGCAGATTAACAATTAAAATAATCGATACTTATATGGATAGAATGTTTGCCTGGCAAAGCTAAGTTAATTTATAGCTAACGGCTGAGGATAAAAAAACAACCCTCAGAACGAGGGTTGTAGAAACGGGATTATTTAAAGCTGATACGAACCACTTCATCCGGGCTGGTGGGTTCTTTCTCACGGGATCCGGGCTGCTTCACGCTAACAAACAGCGTCTGGCCATCATCAGACAGCGCCAGGCTGTTAGGATGCGTTGGGGTATCGATGGTCTCGAGCACCCTGTAGGTTTTCGCATCAATCACGCTGACTTTACCCGATTCGCGGTGCGTGACATAAACTTCGTTACGGCGGGCGTTGTACAGCACCGCCAGGGAAACCGGCAGCTCAATCTTCTGCAGCACTTTGCCATTACGGGTATCAACAACCAGCAACTGCGGCGATTTTGAATCGGTGATAAAGGCGCGGTGGCTGGCCGTATCCAGACTCAGGTTCAGATAGAAATGCTCGCCTTGCTGGTCGAGTTTGTTACGGGAGATAACTTTGTTAGTCCCGGTATCGATCACAATAAATTCATTGTCGGCGTTGGTCATGTAAATGCGTGAGGCTTTGGCGTCGATAGCCAGTCCCGTGGCAAATTTACCCAATCCTTCGATGGTGGTACGCAGCGTCAGATCGTCGCCATCCACGACCCACAGCACGCTTGATTCCCCCAGTCCGCCAACGTAAAGGGTATTCGTCGCTTCATTGACAACCAGTTCGCGCGGCGCAAACGGACGCACTTCTTTAGTACGTTTACGCTCATCCAGCACCAGAGATTTCTTCACGTCGCCCGTTTTCACATCCACCGAGGTCACCGCGCTGTTAGTGGTGTTGCCGAGGAACAGGGTGCCCGTGATGTGATTCACCGCCATACCGAACGGCTTCAGGTTGTTGTGAATGGCCTGAGTGATTTCAAGCGTAGCCGGGTCAAGACGATAAACCACCCCGCCCTTATCGAGCTTACGGCTCTGAGACGTCGCCACGTACAGCGCGGAAGGATTGTCGGTAATGGCCATCTCATAAGCACCTTTACCTACCGGTTTACGATCGAGAGTGAAGTTTGTATCGGCAAACAGCGAGGTGGAAAAGAGCAAGCCAGAAAGTGCAATAACAGGTAAAACGCGACGTTTAGTCTGCACGCCATAGTCCATTGAAGAAAACATAGATCTCCCTGTGTGGGCCGGTTAATAGTGGTAATGATTATCATTATCTTCGACAAAAAGTAAATAATTATCATTAACAAATTAACGGCGGAAGATCTGATGTGACACCTCCTTCTCCCTAAAGTAGAGAAGGAGGTTGGCAAGGCTATACCTGCAAATAAACCATCTGCGTTTGCAGATATTCATTCAGTCCGTGACGACCATCTGCCCCGCCAATGCCTGATTTCCGCCAGCCCGCATGGAAGCCCTGCATCGCTTCAAAGTTCTCGCGGTTGATGTAGGTTTCGCCAAATTTCAGCCCCTTGATCGCTTTCATGGCGGTGTTTAAATCGCGGGTATAAATGGACGATGTCAGGCCGTAATCGCTGTCGTTTGCCATGGCAACCGCCTGCTCCAGCGTGTCGAAAGTGGTGACCGGCAGCACCGGACCAAAAGTTTCATCATGCATGATGGACATTTCCTGGTTTACGTCCACCAGCAGCGTTGGCGGATAGAAGTAGCCTTTGCCTTCCGGTTTTTTGCCGCCGGTCAGCACGCGTGCGCCTTCGCTCACCGCTTTCGCCACTTTCTGCTCAACCCGCTCAAGCGCTGCGGCATTGATTAACGGCCCCATCGCCACGTCGTTACGCTCGCCCGTATCGCCAAAGTTTACCTGCCCGAAGGCCTCGCTCAGACGCGTGATAAATTCGTCGTATATGCCCTTTTGCACATAGACGCGCTCCGCACAGTTACAAACCTGCCCGGTATTGATCATGCGTGAATCCACAATCGCTTTTACCGCGATATCCAGATCGGCGTCGTCCATCACAATCGCCGGCGCTTTGCCGCCCAGCTCCAGGCAGACTTTGGTGATATTTTTCGCCGCCGCAGCCATGATTTTTTCACCGGCCGCCACGCTGCCCGTCATGCTGACCATCGCCACTTTCGGGTTGCCAGCCAGCTCCTGGCCCACCGTTTCGCCGCGGCCGAGCACCAGGTTAAAGACGCCTTTCGGCAGGCCGATGTCGTGAACGATCTCAGCAAAGGCAATGGCGTTATTTGGCGTGAACTCGCTGGGTTTGATGACGATAGTATTCCCGGTCACCAGAGCCGGTGCCAGTTTGCGGGCAATCAGAAAGAACGGGAAGTTCCACGGCAGAATACCTGTGGTAACGCCAAGCGCGCGTTTGAATACCAGAATGTTTTCGCCGGGGCGATCGCTTTGCAGAATCTCGCCTTCGTAGCGGCGCGCCCATTCGGACATGTAATCGAGATAATCCGCGGTGAAAGCAACCTCCACTTCGGCCAGCTGCTGGGTTTTGCCCCCTTCAGCAACGATTAACGCGCTAATGCTGGCCGCACGTTCACGAATTCCTGCTGCAATTTTTCGCAGCCAGCCCGCACGCTCAATCGCCGGCAGCGCTTCCCAGGCGTCCTGCGCCTTAGCTGCGGCATCAATCGCCTCTTGTGCCTGCTGCGCGCTGCCGTCCGGAATCCGGGAAATCACCTCTTCGGTGGCGGGATTCACCACATCAATCCATTTTTCGCCCTGCCAGTGAACAAACTGACCGTTGATATACATTGGGTGCTGTACTGGTGCTGTCATGACCGACTCCTGTGAGTGCAGAGTGAATGCTTGTTGTTATGCTCAGGTAAAATATTTGTAATCACTTTAGGCGGCATAAGCGGTCGTTCGGGCAAAACGGTCATGTTTTGTGATGGCACTCAATAAAATTGGCGCACAGAGGCGAATTTATTTACAGATTAATAACATGAGATTGACCGTTTCGGACGCCAGGCAGATAAAACGGTCAATTCGGGCAGGATCAGAGCAGTTCGCGGGCGGAGGGATAATCAGTGATTAAAACGTCGATGTAGCCGCCGTTAAGCGCCCCACGCACGGCATTGACTTTGTCGCTGCCCCCGGCAAGCGCAACCACATGCGGGCAGGCGCGGACCTGGTTCAGCTCCATGCCAATCACCGGATCTTCTTCTTTGCTCAGCACCGGTTCGCCCTGCGCGTTGAAGTAATGCAGGCAAATGTCTCCCACCGCCCCCCTTTCGGCGAGCGTCTGTAACATCTTTTCTCCGTAGTAGTTTCCGGAGTTTTTCAGCAGTTGCGAGGGCTCAAGCTCCCCGATACCGACGATAGCGACGTCCACTTCAGCAAATTTTTTCACGACCTCGGCAACGTCTTCGCTGGCGACCAGTCTGGCGCGTTCTTCTACCGAATGTTCAATGCTCTGGGCGGGCAGTAACCAGGCCGGGCAGTCGAGCTGGGCCGCCAGATTTTGCGTCAGGATCGTTGCCTGTACGTTGCCGTTTGGCCCCACGCCGCCGAGCAGCTGGATAACACCCTGCGCTTTAATGCTTTGCGGATGCAGTTCGTCCACCATTGCACGGATGGTACTGCTCCAGGAAGAGATACCGACCAGATCGTTGGCCCTCAGGCGCGTTTCGACATAATGGGCGGCGGCGCTGCCGATGGCGTGTTTGATCTGCGTGGCCGAGGCGGGTTCATCCACATCCACCACCACCGCCTGGCGAATGCCATACTTCTGCTCAATCGCCTGTTCAAGCGAGAGAAAAATATTAGCGGGCTGGATAACGCTTATCTTCACCACCCCTTCCTTCTGGCAGCGGGTAATCGCGCGCGAAACAAAAGACTGTGAAAGGTTCAGCAGTCCTGCAATTTCCGATTGTTTCATGCCGTCGACGTAATAGAGCGTCGCGATTTTTACCAACAGCCGTTGTTCATCCTGCTTTGACATAACGCCTCCTGAGTCATCTCCGTATTTTTATTCAACTTTGAATAAATAACAAGATAAGGCAATTTTTGACGCTTAATCGGACGATTTGTGATCGCATTCGCTTTTTTATCATTTCCACGATTTCCTCATGGACAGATGTAAAAACGGGGCATATCGTTACATTGAATAATAAATCATGTTTGAATATATATTCAATGTGGAGATAAAAATGAACCGTACCCTACTGAAAACCTCGATACTGGCGGCCATGCTGGCCTCTTCTGCCTCGCTGTATGCGGCGGATAACGGACTGATAGCTATTATCACGCCTTCCCACGACAACCCGTTCTTTAAGGCCGAGGCCGAAGGCGCTGCGGCGAAAGCAAAAGAGCTGGGCTATACCACGCTGGTCGCCTCCCATGACGATGATGTGAATAAACAGAACCAGCTCATTGAAACCGCCATTGCCCGCAAAGCCAAAGCCATCATTCTCGATAACGCCGGAGCAGACGCCACCGTCGGGCCGCTGGAAAAAGCAAAAGCCGCAGGACTACCCGCTTTCCTTATCGACAGGGAAATTAACAAGACCGGCATTGCCGTCGCGCAAATCGTCTCCAACAACTACCAGGGCGCGCAGCTTGGCGCAGAAAAATTCGCCAAATTGCTGGAAGGCAAAGGCAAGTACGTCGAACTGCTGGGTCGCCAGTCTGATACCAACGCCCATGTGCGTTCGCAGGGCTATCACGATGTGCTGGACGACTACCCGGATATGAAAATGGTGGCCCAGCAAACCGCCAACTGGAGCCAGACCGAAGCTTTCAACCGTATGGAAGCCATTTTGCAAACTCAGCCGGATATCGTCGGCGTGATCTCCGGTAACGACACCATGGCGCTGGGTGCAGAAGCCGCCCTGAAAGCCGCCGGTAAAAACAACGTTATCGTGGTCGGCTTTGACGGCAGTGATTACGTTCGTGATTCCATCACCGCGAAAAGCAACATCAAAGCCACGGTCCTGCAACCGGGCTGGGAACAGGCGCAGATGGCCGTCGTGCAGGCTGATTACTTCCTGAAAAACGGCAAAGCGAAAGAGCAGGAAAAACAGCTGATGGACTGCGTGCTGATCGATGAAAACAACGCCTCGCAGCTTAAAGCTTTCAGCCTGAATAAATGATCCCCGGAGGGAGTATGTCACTAAAACAATGGGGCACTGGCTTGTTATGTTGCAGCGCCCTGTTGCTGACTGCCTGCCGGGTGGTGGATCTGGACGAGTCTGGCAAACCTGTCATTCCGCCCGATCCCAATGCGAAGGCCAGTTTCGCAAACCAGACCCCAGCGCAGATAGCGCAACAAACCTGGACTACACGCGTGGCGGACCAGGCGCGCGACCATGCTCTGGACGCCAGCGCCCTGCGTAACATGGCCGCAAACGCCAAAGGCGAGAGTTTCTTTGTCAAAGCGCGCGGTACGGTGGAAAAAGTGGATCTCAGCAACGAACGTGAACGAACCCTGACTTTCAAGCTGAACGATAAGCCGGTGAGCGTTCAGGTCGGGCCGATAATCCGCGGGAATGCGATCCGCGATGCCGCCGGGTTTAAGTTTGCAGACTTTACCAATCAGGTGCAGTTCGCGCAGCTTTCAAAAGCCTACAACCGGGAGGCGGTCAAGCATTTACCCGCCGTCGATGAAAGCTGGCAGCAGCAGCCCGTTACGGTACTGATGGCGGTGACGCTGCGCAATGGCATGTTAAGCGATGCCGCCGCACTCGATTTGCAACGGGAGACACCGTAATGGCACAGGATCCGATCGTACTGCGTACCCGCGGGATTTCGATGTACTTTCCGGGCACGGTGGCGCTGGATAACGTGGATTACAACGTCTGGCGCGGCAAAGTGAATGTCATCATCGGCGAAAACGGCGCGGGCAAATCGACGTTAATGAAGATCCTTGCGGGGGTGCAGCAACCGAGCGTGGGCGAGATAACCCTTAACGGGAAAGCGGTAAAGTTCGCAAACACCCGTGAAGCTGCCGCTCACGGTATCGGTATGGTTCATCAGGAGCTGAATCTGTTTGAAAACCTTTCGGTCGCGGAAAATATCTTCCTCGGACGCGAGCTGCAGCAGGGGCTGGCACCTATTGATGAGGCGACCCAGCGAGAGCGCAGCGCGGCACTGCTCAAACGTCTCGATCAGCCTATCTCCCCTAAAGAGTTGGTCGCAAGCCTCAAGGTTGGGCAGCAGCAGCTTGTAGAAATCGCCAAGGCGCTGGCGGAAGACGCGGATATTTTGATCCTTGATGAGCCAACGTCGGCCCTGAGCAAAACCGAAGTGGACATTCTGTTCCGCGTAATCCGCGAGCTGACTCGTCAGGGCGTCTCCATCATCTATATCTCACACCGTCTGGAAGAGCTGATGGCTATCGGCGACGTCATCACTATCCTGCGCGATGGCAAATTCCAGGCTGAAGCTCAGGTCAGCGATATCGACGTGCCATGGATTGTGCGGGAAATGCTGGGCAGCGAGCCGGTATCGAGCTTCCTAAAACCGGGTCGCCAGTTCGGCATGCCGCTGCTTGAGGTCGAACATATCACCTGCGTGAATGCCGCCGGTAATGCGGTGGTGGACGACGTGAGTTTCCAGGTCAGGGCCGGGGAAATCGTCGGCATTTACGGCCTGATGGGCGCCGGTCGTACCGAGCTGTTCGAATGCCTGCTCGGTACCCAGCCCAACTACCTCGGCAAGCTTTGGCTTGACAGCAAACCTGTCCCTCCCCGCCTTGCGACAGCGGAGCGCATTCGCATGGGCATGAGTCTGGTGCCGGAAGACCGTAAGCGCACCGGTATTTTCCCGATATCGTCAGTGGCAGGCAACCTGACGATAGCCAGCCTGTGGCGGCGTTTGCAGCGCGGGCTGACCATTTCCCGCGCCGATGAAACTGCCGCGGTGGCAAGCACCATCGGCAATCTGTCGATAAAAGTGTCGTCACCGGAGGTGGAAATCCAGGCGCTGAGCGGCGGCAATCAGCAAAAAGTGGTTATCGGACGCTCGCTGCTGACTAACCCTAAGCTGCTTTTGCTTGATGAACCGACACGCGGCATTGACGTGGGCGCAAAAGCAGACGTATTCCGCATGATGGTGAAGTTATCCGAACAGGGCATCGCCGTGGTCTTTTCAACCTCCGATCTGAAAGAAATCATGGCGGTGTCAGACCGCATTCTGGTGATGTCCGGAGGGAAAATCACCGCCAATCTTCTGCGCGAACATGCCGAAGAGTCGGCATTGGTTTCCGCTAGTGCACAAGGGTTCTGATATGAAAACAAATGATACGGTCGCGCTCAGCACTGCAACGACCTCCGCGTTTAAATCGCGGGAAAACCTGCTGCTCTTGCTGCTCAAGCTGCGCACCTTTATTGCCCTGTTTCTGATCGTTGGCTTTTTTGCCGTAATGGTGCCGGATTTTCTCGCCATGGGCAGCATGGTCATCATGATTAAACACATCGCCATCAACGCCTTTCTGGCGCTGGGGATCACCTTTGTCATCATCACGGCCGGGATCGATCTCTCTATCGGCGCAACGCTTGGCCTGTGCGGCATGATCGCCGGATGGCTTATCACCAAAGGCATCGTGTTGCCGATGTTCGGCATCGCGATTTTCCCAAGCGTCTGGGTCATTGTGCCTCTGGTTCTGCTCATTGGCGGCCTGATTGGCGCGGCCAACGGCTGGATAATCACGCGCTATAACGTTGCGCCGTTTATCTGCACCCTTGGCACGATGTATGTCCTGCGCGGCGCGGCCATGCTGACTTCCGGCGGTGAAACCTTCCCCGGCCTTTCCGGCAATCCACAGCTGGGCAATACCGGTTTCGATCTGATTGGCTCCGGCACGCTGTTCGGCATTCCATGGGCCATCTGGATAATGATTGTGCTGGCGATTGCCATCGCTTACGTCGCCCGCAGGCTCCCCTTTGGTCGCCACGTTTATGCCATTGGCGATAACGAACGCGCCGCCGAGCTTTCCGGAGTGAAGGTGCGCCAGGTAAAAGTCTGGGTTTACACGCTATCAGGGTTCTGCGCCGCGATTGCCGGGATTGTCGTCTCCGCACAGCTTGTCGCCAGCCATCCGGCTAACGGTACGGCCTTTGAGATGAATGCTATCGCCGCCGTGGTACTGGGCGGGACATCGCTTGCCGGTGGGCGCGGCACTATTCTCGGCACGCTGGTTGGGGCATTTGTGATTGGCTTCCTGGCCGACGGGCTGGTGATGATGGGCGTCAGTGAATTCTGGCAGATGGTGATTAAAGGCATCGTGATTATCGTGGCGGTGATTATTGACCAGATGCAAAACCGCATGCAGCAAAAAGCAGCGGTGGTGGCGCAAAAAAGCCTGGTGGAAGGCGCAGAGAAAACCTGACGCTGCGTCCGTTCGTCCCGTATGCGCTTTTTTTTGATCACGCAGAATAAATATTCATATATGATTTTTAATGCAAGAGGTGAATTTATGAATCCGTTTTCACTGTCCGTTACGGATCTGGAAAAGAGAGCGCGCGCCATCCGTCGCCGTATCATTCTGCTCAACGCCAATAGCCCCGCAGGCGGGCATACCGGGGCCGATCTGTCGCAGGTAGAGCTCCTGACGGCCCTTTATTTCCGCGTGCTGAACTGCTCGCCGGAGCTGATTAACAGCGACGAGCGGGACATCTATATCCAGTCGAAAGGCCATGCGGTGGGCGGCTATTACTGCGTTCTGGCAGAGGCCGGTTTTATTCCGGAGTCCTGGCTATCAACCTATCAGCACGCCGACTCCCACCTGCCCGGCCACCCGGTGAAACACAAAACGCCGGGCGTGGAACTCAATACCGGCGCGCTCGGACACGGCCTGCCCGTCGCCGTGGGGATCGCCCTTGCCGCTAAACGTAACGGCAGCAGCCGGCGGGTGTTTGTAGTGACCGGGGACGGCGAACTGGCGGAAGGCAGCAACTGGGAGGCAGCGCTCGTTGCCGCCCACTACCAGCTCGATAACCTCATCATCATTAACGATAAGAACAACCTGCAGCTGGCGGGTGCCACCAAAGAGATCCTCAATACCGATCCGCTGGATCAAAAATGGCGTGCGTTTGGAATGGAAGTGACCCAGTGCAGCGGAAACAACATGCAGGAGGTTGTCGCTACGCTTGAGGGATTAACGCCCAACGGCAAGCCTCAGGTGATTATTGCCAACACCACCAAAGGCGCGGGTATCTCCTTTATACAAGGGCGTGCGGAATGGCATCACCGGGTGCCAAAAGGCGATGAAGTGGAACTGGCACTGGAGGAACTGAAAGATGAGTAATAGCGAACATCTGGCCACCGTTATGGTGAATGCCTTTATTGACGCCGTTGAACGCGGCGTGGACCTGGTGCCGGTGGTGGCAGACTCCACCTCTACGGCCAAGATTTCACCCTTTATCAAACAATTCCCCGGCAGGCTGGTCAACGTGGGCATCGCCGAGCAAACGCTGGTGGGCACGGCGGTCGGTCTGTCGATGGGCGGGAAAATTGCCGTGACCTGTAACGCGGCGCCGTTTTTAATCTCGCGCGCCAACGAGCAGATCAAAGTAGACGTCTGCTACAACAACAGCAACGTAAAACTCTTCGGCCTGAATTCCGGCGCCAGCTATGGCCCGCTCGCCAGCACGCACCACAGCATCGATGATATTGCCGTGCTGCGCGGCTTTGGCAATATCGAGATTTTCGCCCCGTCCTGCCCGATAGAATGTCGTCAGATTATCGACTATGCGCTGGAACATATCGGGCCGGTTTATATTCGTCTTGACGGGAAAGCGCTGCCGGAGCTTCACGATGCCAGCTACCGCTTCGTCCCGGGCGCGATTGACGTACTGCGCGAAGGAGAAGACATCGCGCTGGTCGCCATGGGCTCAACCGTGCACGAAATTGTTAGCGCCGCCGCCGAGCTTGCAGACCAGGGCATTAATGCTGCGGTTATCAGCGTTTCGTCCGTGCGTCCATGCGATACGACAAAGCTGCTTGCGGCGTTGAAAAAATCCCGCAAGGTGCTGAGCGTTGAGGAGCACAACATTAACGGCGGCGTGGGCAGCCTGGTGGCGGAAGTGCTGGCCGAAGCAGGCTGCGCCATTCCGCTGCTGCGATCGGGAATTGCCGACGGAAGCTATGCAATTGCCGCCGACCGCAAGGATATGAGAGCGCATCATGGTATTGATGCGGCGGGTGTGATACGAAACGCGATTGCGCTTTGTAAAGGAGCATAACCATGTCCAGGCCGATTATTCTGGCTATTGATGAGGGCACGACCAACGCTAAGGTGGTGGCGGTGGATCGTGACGGGCAAATCGTCGCCCGTTGCGGGGTCGGCGTAGCGATGAGCCATCCGGCTCCCGGACTGGCGGAGCAGGATCCCCTCGCCATCTGGCAGGCCGTGTGCGAGGCGTTAACCGGCTGTCTCATGCAGGCTGGCGCGGCGACGGTCGCAGGCGTCGCTATCAGCAATCAGCGTGAATCCGTCCTGGTCTGGCAAAGCAGCGATGGCAGGCCGCTCACGCCGGTGGTGAACTGGCAGGACAGGCGATCCGAAGCGCGGTGTCAGCAGCTACAGGCCCTGGGTTATGGCGAACTTATCACTCGTCTCACCGGCCTGCCTGTGGATCCCCTCTTCCCGGCGGCGAAGATCCGCGCCCTGCTCGAAGCGATACCGGACGGTATGCAGCGCGCTGAGCAAGGCGAGCTGTGCGTCGGGACTATCGACTCCTGGCTTACCTGGCAGCTCACCGGCGGAAAGACGTTTACCACAGATTTTTCCAATGCGTCACGTACGCAGCTGTTCAATATCTATCACGGCCGCTGGGATGAAGAATTGCTGGCCCTGTTCGACATTCCTCGTGCAGCGCTCGCCCAGGTGCGCCCATCGTCAGGTCAACATGGCGAAGTGGGAATCTCCTCCGTCGCGGGCTTAGCGCCCGGCACGCCGATTCTGGCGCTGATTGGCGACTCGCATGCCGCGCTATATGCGCAGCGTCGTGCCTGCGGGCAGGTGGTGAAAGCTACCTACGGCACCGGCTCTTCATTAATGCTGTCGGTGCCTGAGCCTGTCGCCGTAAGCCAGCTAAGCACCACGCTCGCCTGGCATGACGGCGAACTGAATTACGCGCTAGAAGGCAATATTACCCATACCGGTTCCGGCGCGGCCTGGCTTGGTAACATGTTGGGCATCAGCGATCCGGTAAGGCTAACCGAGCTTGCGCAGTCGACGGAAGGAAACCAGGGCGTGTACTACGTTCCTGCGCTTTCAGGCCTTGGGGCGCCGTGGTGGGATCTGCAGGCGCGCGGTACGATCTGCGGCCTGACGGATGCCGCCACCCCCGCCGTACTTGCGCGGGCCGCGCTGGAATCGGTGGCCTACCAGATTGCCGATGTCTTCTTCGCCATGGAGCAGGCCTGCGGAACACGCCTCGATACCCTCTGCGTGGACGGTACCGCCACCAAAAATCGCTGGCTGATGCAGTTCCAGGCCGATCTGTTACAGCGTCCTTTGATTATCCAGCCAGCCGCAGAAGTCTCCGCGCTAGGGGCCGCCTTGCTGGCGGGAAAAGCCCTCGGCTGGTGGCAGGACGGGCAAGTGCCCGTATCGCTTGCAGCTCGCGGCGAACGTTTACTCCCACGCAGCAACCAACAGCAAAAAATGCACGACAACTATAAACAGTGGCTCGAAGCCGTGGCTCGCTGCCGCTTTCAGCCCAAATAACCTTTTACTGGAGTGAAGCCATGTCTCGTATCCCACAACAATTAACCTTCGGCGTCATTATTGGAAACCGTGGTTTTTTCCCGAGCTATTTAGTAGCCGAAGCGCGTGAACAAGCGCAAACCCTGTTTGCAGACCTTGGGATCAACACCGTCATGTTAGAAGATGGACAAACCCATCTTGGCGGCGTGGAAACTCGTCAGGATGCCAAAGTTTGCGCCGCGCTCTTTCGTAAGCATCGCGACGACATTCACGGCGTAGTGGTTTTACTGCCAAACTTCGGCGATGAAAAAGCCGTGGCGGAGGCTATTCGTTTGTCAGGCCTGACCGTGCCGGTACTGATTCAGGCGCAGGAAGACAATCTGGATAAGATGGGGCTGGCCACCCGCCGCGACAGCTTCTGCGGCAAGATATCGCTGTGTAACAACCTGCGACAGTACGGCATTCCGTTTACGCTAACCAGCCAGCACGTCTGTGCGCTAAGCGGAGACGTTTTCGCCGCCGACTTACAGCGCTTCGCCCAGATTTGCCGGGTGGTGAAATCCATGCAGGGCGTGCGTATCGGCGCCATCGGCGCCCGGCCCGCCAGCTTTAACACCGTGCGTTATAGCGAAAAGCTGCTTGAGAAAATGGGCGTGGCGGTAGAGACCCTCGATCTTTCTGAGATCTTCACCCGCATTAAACACATCAGCGACAGCGACCTGCGCGTCAGTGAAAAGCGCGGGCTGCTGCTGGAGAACGCCGATGCCAGCGCCATTCCGGCCGATAAGCTCACTACCATGGCAAAACTGTTTGTGGTGATAAGCGAATGGATAGTCGCTAACGATATTGATACCACGGCGATCCAGTGCTGGACCTCCCTGCAGGAGAACCTGGGCATCAACGTCTGTTCCATCATGAGCGTGATGTCCGGGCAGTTAATGCCAAGCGCCTGCGAGGTGGATGTGATGGGCGCGCTGTCGATGTACGCGCTTGCCAGCTGTTCACTGAGCCCGGCTTCCATCGCCGACTGGAACAATAACTTTGGCGACGATCGCAATAAGTGCGTGCTGTTCCACTGCGGCAACTTTGCCAGCAGCAGTCTGGAAACGCCTTCGATGGGCACCGCCGATATTATTGGCACAACGGTAGGCAAGGAAAATACCTGTGGCGCGGTGCATGGCCGCCTGAAAAGCGGGCCGCTGACCTATTTCCGCCTCTCGTCAGATGATTTTACCGGGGAAGTGAAAGCCTATGTGGGCGAAGGCCAGTCGGTGGACGATCCGCTTGATACCGTGGGCTGTCGGGCCGTTATTGAAGTACCCCATCTGGAAAACCTGCTGGCGTGGATCTGCAATAATGGCTTCGAACATCATGTTGCCATGAACCACTCTGCGACCGGAGCCGTACTGCAGGAAGCTTTCAGCAAATATCTTGGGGTGAACTGTTACCTGCACCGTTAAAGCCTGAAAACCGCGGGAAGAACCTTCGCCGCGGTTTTTATCCGGTTCTATTACTCAGTGATTTCCACAGAAATTTGCCAGAGCGCGGGCAAGGCCGGCAGGATTTTCCCACGACATGGAATGCCCGGCGTTTGGGATGATAATTGTGTTTATGCCCGCAGCCTGCACGGCCGTGAAATCGGCATCCGGCAAGGATGCTTCACCAAAAATGAGCGTTTTCGGTAGCTGGATTGCGGTGAATATCTCAAACCAGGATGGCGCAACGCCTTGTACCAGACTGTTCGCACTGCGCCACAGGGCATAAGGCGCGCTGCTGGCCAGGCTACCGTCCCACGGCGACCGTTCAGCGGCAAGCAAGGCGTCATACCCTTCGGCCACAAACGCGCTTTCTTCTTGTCCGGCAATGCCGCGGCTGAACATGCCGCCTCCGGGCTGCAAATTAGGCTCCGAGACAATCAGACCGGCGATTTTTGCAGGCATCAGCGCCGCGACCTCAATGGCTATGCTGCCGCCCATGCTGTGTCCGTAAAGATAGAAACGGTGCAAACCCAGGTGTTCAACCAGTTCGGCAATGACCAGCGCCTGATCGGTCGTGCTGTAGGCATAGTCTTCCGGTTTCTCGCTGAATCCGTAGCCGGGTAAGTCAATCAGCACGCTGCGCCGGTTGCCAAACGCCGGGTCGGCAAAGACGCGGGGATATTCATAAGAAGAGGCGCAGCCCAGACCGTGAATAAACAGTAAAGGCACACCGCCTCCGGGCAAATCCTGGTAGCGAACCCTGCACCGGGCATGACGGGAAGTAAAATTCTGCATGACGATTCCTTTCAGAGGGTGATACTGTAATTATATACAGCATCACTCAGAGTTAGCTACCATTCCTTCCACACGCCGCCCTGGTCACTGCTTGCGCGTAGCGTTTCGATAAAGCGCATACCGGATAAGCCTTCTGCTATTCCGGGTAATAAAGGCGCGTTCCCGCCACGAATTTTTATCGCCGCCTCGCGGTAGATTTGGGCAAAACCTTCCAGATAACCTTCCGGGTGGCCAGCGGGCGTACGGCACTGGTGGCGCACAGAATCGTGGTTATTGATGCCGTTACGCGTGACAACGTAACTATTGCCATGCAGAGGATGAATCTCAAGCATTTCAGGCTGTTGCTGGCGGAATGTTATACTTCCCCGGCTGCCCACGATGCGCAAACGCAGATCGTTTTCATAGCCGGGCGCCACCTGGCTTGCCCACAGTCGTCCTCTGGCTCCGCTGGCATAACGCATTTCTGCATAAACCTCGTCGTCCAGCTCGCGGCCTTCGATACGCGTCAGCAGCTCACCGCGAATCGATTCTGGCTCCATGCCGGTGACAAATGCTGCCAGCTGCCAGGCGTGCGTGCCGATATCGCCAATCGCACCGGCCCCGGCAAACTGCGCTTTGCCGCGCCAGCTCGCCTGTTTGTTGTCGGTGAGTTCCAGCCTGTCGTTCAGCCAGCCCTGTAAGTATTCCACTTCCACATTGCGGATGTCGCCAATTTCACTGTTGGCAATGCGCGCTCGCGCTTCGCGTATCATCGGCAGCGCGCTGTAGTTATGGGTCAGGATGAAATGGCAGCCGGATTCGTTCAGCACAAAAGCCAGCTCTTCGCCTTCGGCAAGCGTAATGCCCAGCGGTTTATCACAAATGACGTGGATCTTTTTTTCCAGAAACGCTTTCGCGATGGGCACATGTAAAAAGTTTGGCGTGACTATCGCCACCGCTTCAATGCCATCCGGCCGCGCGGCCTCCTGCTCTGCCATCTCCTGCCAGCTTGCATAGCTGCGTTCGGGGGCGACAAACAGCGCTTCACCGCTGCGTTTTGCGACTTCAGGCGAGGACGAGAATGCGCCAGCGACCAGTTCAAATTGGTCATCGAGCCGGGCGGCAATACGGTGTACGCCACCAATAAACGAGCCTTCACCGCCGCCCACCATACCTAACCGGATGCGTTTCATCATTCCTCCTCCAGCCCAAGCATTTTACGTACCGCCGCCGTTTCACTCCCACGCTGGGCGAAGTCATCGAAAGCGTATTCAGCCACGGGGATGATGTGTTCGGCGATAAATTTCGCCCCTTCACGCGCGCCCGCTTCGCCCGATTTCAGACAGCACTCCCACTCAAGCGTAGCCCACCCGGCGTAGTCGTACTGTGCCAGTTTGCTGAATATGCCTTTGAAATCGACCTGCCCGTCGCCGAGCGAACGGAAGCGTCCGGGACGTTCAGTCCACGGCTGGTATCCGGCATAAACACCGCTTTTCGCAGAGCGTTGAAACTCAGCGTCTTTAACGTGAAAGGCTTTAATGCGCGAATGATAAAGATCGATAAAACCGAGGTAGTCCAGATGCTGCAGCAGCATATGACTTGGATCGTAAAGAATGTTGCAGCGCGGGTGATTATCGACAAGCGTTAAAAACCGCTCAAAAGTGACGCCGTCGTGTAAATCTTCGCCGGGATGCAGTTCGAAACAAACGTCCACGCCTGCTTCATCAAAGCTGTCCAGAACAGGCCGCCAGCGGTTTGCCAGCTCCCTGAACGCTTCATCGATAAGCACCGCATTACGCGGCGGCCACGGGTAAAAATAGGGCCAGGCCAGCGCGCCGGAAAACGTGGCGTGCGCTTTTAGCCCCAGGTTTTGCGACGCCCGCGCGGCCTGTTTCAGGCTATCAACGCCCCACTGCTGGCGTGCCCGGGCGTCGTGCGCAAGTTCAGGCGGAGCGAACCCTGCAAACGCCGCGTCATAAGCGGGATGCACGGCAATGAGCTGCCCCTGGAGGTGGGTTGAAAGTTCGCTAATTTCCAGACCAACGTTTGCAAGCCGCCCGCGAATTTCCGCACAGTAGTCCTGGCTTACCGCCGCTTTGCGCAGATCGAAAATATGCGGCAAATGGGTCGGGAGTTGTACCGCCTTATAACCCAGCCCGGCAGCCCATGCCGCCAGCGTATCCAGCGAGTTAAACGGCGGCTGTTCGCCAATAAACTGGGAAAGAAAAATGGATGGTCCCTTCAGGGTTTTCATTACAACACCTCCTTAATATTAACCATGCGCTGCTCGCGAACCGCGAGGTCAGCCGCCAGCACCACGGCCAGGCTTTCAATCGCCTGCTGCTGATGCAGCGTTAAATCACCGCTTTCAATAATAGAACGCGCAAAAAAAAGTTGTTCGAGACGGCACAGGGCGAAGTGATCCGGCTCGTCGGTTGCGGTTATCCACTCGTCCTGAGATGCAAACTCACCCTGAGCGTTGAGCTGCGAATGATGCAGTCGCAGAGATTCGGTTCGCGTGTGCGCTTCAACGCTGGCGGATTGCCCTTCGCCGCCCGCCTCGCGCGCCACAATGGAGGCTGACCCTTTTGGCCCGACGACATCTTTAATAAAGAACGCCGTCTGGCTCATCATCGGCCCCCAGCCCGCTTCGTACCAGCCGACAGAGCCGTCGTCGAAACGGACCTGTAGCTGGCCGTAGTTGAACTGCGCCGGAGCAATTTCATCGCTTAAGCGCGCGCCAATAGCGCTCACGGAAAGCGGGCTTGCCTGCGTCATCTGGCACATCACGTCCAGATAATGCACGCCGCAATCCACCATCGGCGAAAGCGACTGCATCAGCATTTTGTGGGTGTGCCAGGCGCTGCCGGAGCTTTGCTGGTTGAGGTTCATGCGCATCACCAGCGGCTTGCCGAGATTTTGTGCCAGCCGAATAAACTGCTGCCAGGCGGGGTGATGACGCAGGATATAACCCACCACAAGCTGTTTGCCCGCAAGACGCGCGGTTGCCACCACGCGCTTCGCGCCGGACACAGTGGTGGCGAGAGGTTTTTCCAGAAACACATGACAACCTGCGGCAAGCGCTGTCAGCGCTAAGACTTCATGGCTATCAGGCCAGGTGGCGATGCAAACCGCATCCGGGCGGGTCTGTTTGATGGCATCCTGCATCTCATCGAACAGCGGAATGTTCTCGCCAAGCTGCGCTTTCAGATGCTCTTTCGAGTTTCCGCGGGCAACCAGCCCGCAGAGTGAAAATTCCGGCAGCGCCTCATAAGCCTGAGCGTGGGCTGCGCCCATATTGCCGCAGCCCACCACCAGCACCCGTAGTGCCCTATCGGCCATCCTTCACCCCTTCTTTATAGTTAAACGTAAAGAAGAAGATAGCGGCAATAATCACCGCGGCGATGGCCGGCAGCCACCAGAATTGCTGCCACTGCACCAGTGCCTCAGCACCTTGGGCGGTAACCGAACGGTTAAATACCGCGCCGCTGATTTGCGACCCGATAAGCATGCCCAGCCCGTAGGTAAACAGCACCAGCAGGCTCTGCGCCTGGCCCTTCACTTTATCGCCCGCCACCTTGTCGGTGTAGATAAAGCCGATAACAAAGAAGAAGTCGTAGCACACGCCGTGCAGAATAATGCCGATGTAGATCATCCAGCGGGTTTCTTCGGCGATGCTCAGGGCAAACATGGCGTAACGCGCAAACCACGCCAGCATGCCGATCAACAGCATCATTTTGATGCCCAGGCGGCGGAAGAAGAACGGGATCAATAGCATAAACAGCAGCTCAGACATCTGCCCGAACGCCATCACGCCGCTGACGTTTTCAAAGCCCAGCGCGGAGATAAACGGCGCCGCGTAAGCGTAGTAAGCGGCAAGCGGAATAGAAATCAGCGTGGCGCAGATGATGAATACCATAAAGTGGCGCTGTTTGAGTAAGGCAAAGGCATCGGCGCACAGTAAGTCGCGCATGGAAAGCGGCTTACCGCGATCCGGCGCTGGCGTATTGGGCAGCGTGAAGCTGTAGATGCCCAGAATAACCGAGGCGACGGCGGCCATGGTGAAAATGCCGGTGCTGTCAGAAAGCCCGCTCATGCCGACAATTAAACCGGCAACGATCCAGCCGATGGTGCCAAAGGCGCGGACAATCGGGAAGCCCTTCTCGCTGTTCGCGAGGCTGTGGAATGCCACGTTGTTGCTCAGCGCGATAGTTGGCATGTAGCAAAGCATATAGGCGAATATCACCCACAGCAGGCCGGTTTGTCCGCTTTCGAACAGGCCCGGCAACCACCACAACAGCGCGGCCCCTACCAGATGCAGGACGCCGAGAACCTTTTGCGAGGCAAAGAAGCGGTCCACCAGCATGCCCAGTACAAACGGCGACAGGATGGAAGCGATGGGTCCGGTGGAGTACGCATCGCCTATCACCGCGCTCAGGCCATATTTGCCCATGACGACGCCCAGCGTTACGTACCAGGCCCCCCAGACGAAAAATTCCAGAAACATCATTAACGACAGGCGAGGAATAACCCATTTATGGGTGATTACCTGTGCCCCAACGGCTGAGTAAGAAGACATAAATCCTCCGCGACAGAGTATTGATTTAGGGTAAGGGTTTATTTTTGTAATCGATTACATTAACGCTTCACTAAAAATGTAATCGATTTCATCAGGGTTTCCATCATGCCCGGGAATTATTTGATACTATTGATGCAGATCTGGAATGTGCTTCACAAATAATCAGCCTGGACAAAGGATCAGCATGTCGATAGATAAAGTGGCTCGTTTTGCGGGGGTTTCCACCGCTACCGTTTCCAGGGTGCTCAACGGCAATCCGGGGGTAAAATCTGCCACCCGGGATAAGGTGCTGGCGGCCATTGAATCATGTGACTATCAGCCAAATCTCCTTGCCCGCCAGTTACGTACCGCGCGTAGCCGCATGCTGCTGGTGCTGGTCTCCAACATCACTAACCCTTTCTGCGCACGGGTGGTTCGGGGTATTGAAGAAGAGGCGGAAAAGCACGGGTATCATATTCTGCTGTGTAATTCCGAATCGCGCCTGACTCGCGAGTCCGCCTACCTGCAACTGCTGAGCGGCAAAGTTGTCGATGGCGTGATCACTATGGACGCCATCAGCTGTTTACCGGGGTTAACAACGCTGATTGGTGATTCGCCGTGGGTACAATGCGGCGAAGGCGATCCGGGCTATAACGCCTCTTCCGTGACAATCGATAATTTTAAAGCGGCCGCGGCCGCGGTCGATCATCTCGCAAGCGCGGGCTATAAGCGCATTGCGCTGATTAACGGCGACTTACGTTACCTCTATTCGCAGCAGCGCGAAGCGGGATACCGGGCCGGACGGGGTTCTGCATGGCAAGCCGTGGTTTATGCCGACAGCCTGGAATATCAGGCGGGCGTACAGGCCATGGCGGAACTGTTCACGCTGCCGGAACCGCCGGATGCCGTTTTTGCTATCTCCGACGCGCTGGCCGGCGGCGCGCTGCATTACGCCCACGAAAATGGGCTGCGCGTCCCGGAAGATGTGGCGATCATGGGCTTTGACGGCGTACCGTTCGGCGCGGTAACCACCCCGCCGCTCACCACCGTTGAACAGCCGATGCATCAGCTCGGCGTGCGTAGCGTACAGCTATTGCTGGAGAGAATTGATAATCCGCAGGTGGAGACGGTGAATGAGATTCTCGACTGGAAACTGGTGATGCGGGGATCGGTGTAAGCGTCGGTTGCGCTTCGTTCAGTTTAACTGGTAGCTAATCATTCACTTTATGTCTACAATTCGCACACTTATCAACTCACTGAATTTAAGGAGGATCCCATGCCGTATTGTAAAACATTTATCGTTTTACATACTTTTGGCGATCGTCACTGCTCAAGCGTTATCGACACCGTGCTGCGATAACTTCGGCTTGAGCGAAGACCACCCAATCGATCCCTTCCCTCAGGCTTACTGAGTTATCGTCAGTTTTGTATGACGAGGCATATCTGTGCCTGTAACTCTTGAGTAAGCACTATGACAACTTTATTAACCGCCCACTCTCTTAGCCTTGATACGCCTTTTGGCCCGCTGCTGGCTGACATCACCTTTACGCTTAAAAAAGGCGACCGCCTGGGTTTAATCGGCCATAACGGCTGCGGAAAAAGCACGCTGCTGAAACTGCTTGATGGCACGCTTTCACCCAACGGCGGCAGCGTGACACGTGCGCACCAGTGTCTGATGGCGCGCGTAGAGCAACATCTTCCTGAAGCTCTACATTCGCTGACTATGCTGGATGCGGTGCTTGCACGTCTGGATGCATCGCAGCGCCTGAGTGAAAGCTGGCGTGCCGAAGCGCTGCTTGCCAGTATGGGCTTTAGCGAGGCGGACTGGCGCCTTACAGCCGGAACGCTGAGCGGCGGGCAGCACACCCGCCTGCTGCTGGCGCGGGCGCTGATAACCGAGCCGGATCTGTTGCTGCTAGATGAACCCAGCAACCATCTCGACTTGCCCACGCTGCTTTGGCTTGAGCAGTTCCTGCGCGGCTGGAACGGCAGTTTTGTGCTGGTTTCTCACGATCGGCATCTGCTTGATAACGTCACCAACGGCACATGGATTTTGCGCGACCGCACGCTGAGCTTTTTCCAGCTTCCTTGTTCTGAAGCGCGGACAGCACTCATCGAGCGAGATCGCACGGATGCTCATCGCCATCAGGCGGAGCAAAAAGAGATCGACCGCATTGCCGCCAGCGCTAAACGGCTCGCGGTATGGGGACGCGTATATGACAACGAGGATCTGGCGCGCAAGGCTAAGCAGATGGAAAAGCGTGTCGACAAGCTTAAGGATGAACAAACCGAACTAAGCGCCGGGCATCAGTGGCAGCTAATCCTGCGAGGAGAACGGCTCCAGGCCGACCGTCTGCTTGAGATGGAAAATCTGCATATCTCTCCTGCTCCCGATGCGAAACCGCTATTCCGCCTGCCGCTACAGCGAGTAAAAAGCGGCGATCGGGTGGCGATTATTGGTCGCAACGGCTGCGGAAAGTCCTCCCTGCTGCGCCTCTTATGGCAGCAGTATCAGCTGCCGGAACAGGATGAAAGCATTCGACTTCATCCCCGCGCTGAAATGGGCTACTACGACCAGACGCTGCATCAGCTGCGTGATAACGACACGCTGCTGGAGGCGCTTGAACCTTTTGCCGCCTTAAACGAGCAGGAGAGAAAAATGGCGCTGATCGGGGCGGGATTTCCGTGGCTTCGTCATCAGCAAAGCGTCAGTACCTTAAGCGGCGGTGAGCGTTCTCGTCTGCTGTTTGTCGGCCTGACGCTTGCGCGTTATTCGCTGCTGATGCTCGATGAACCCACCAACCACCTGGATATGGAAGGTAAAGAGGCGCTGGCCGAAACGCTGCAAACGTTTGAGGGCGGCGTGCTGCTGGTCACGCACGATCGTTCTCTCATCGCTCAAAGCTGTAACCGCTTCTGGCTGATTAACGAGGGTGAGCTGAGCGAGTGGCACGATCCCGCTGCTTTGTACGCGCTGTTGACCGCCGAAGAAAAGGGAACGCCGGTAACGCCAGCCGTTGAGCCACCTCTCCGGCACGCAGCACAGAAGCATGTAGCAGATGAGCTGCTTGAGCGTCTGCTGGAACTGGAAACCAGGCTTGCCGACGATCTGGCGCGTAAAGAGAAGCACCAGAAACCTGTCTTGCAAAAAGAGTGGCGTCAGGAGATTGCCGCGCTGAATGCACGGCTGGAACTGGAATAGCAGTAACTACATCAAGGGGGGCTTCCCCCCCTTTTTTATCGAAAACGTAACGCTACGGGAACACTGTTGAAATGCGAGCTTGCGGAATCTAAGGGAAGCATGGCCTGCGCTCTTAAAAGCGTGAAATCCAGCTGACGCAGCAGCTGGGCTACCGGCGAAGCGCAGTGGACCAGCAGCACGGCACTTGAAATAGCGTTCGCCATCTCCAGCGATTCTGGTTTATCCAGCGGGCGAATAGCAAGCCCCACCTTATCAAGTGGGATTAGCGAGGTTTCCTGATGCCAGACGCCCGTATCAACTTCCCCGGTAAACACCAGGCGAGGCAACAACGTAAAATCCACCTCAACGTATTCACAATCCTGCGGCGGAAATTGCGCGCGGGTTAATCGTTGATGATCGCTGGAATGGCAATCGATCCCCACCCGCGGCCGGTTGATCTCCCCCGCACCTTCTCTTTCAACGACCACCAGACTGCCAGGACGGTAGTAGCTGCCGTTGCCCACCTCAAACATTTCATAACCCTGGATGGATGAGTCCGACAGCAGCTTCTGAGCCGAGCCTGAAGAGAGCAAAACAATATCCGCCTCGTTGCGCTCAAGCGCCGCGAGGCGAGAATGCGCGCCACGCAAATAACCGGCTGTCGCGACCACGTCCCACTGGCTGCACTGCTGCGCGAAAGCAGAGGCAATCTGAGTCGCTTCCTGTGAACCTCGCGGCGGGAGAAGAATATGCACGGGCGACATACGCGCCGCGTCCCACAGCAGGGAAAAGTTCCAGGAGACCACAAAGGTCCCCTGATGACCACGAGAAACGAGACTGACAGCGCCGGATTTTTTAAGCTCCTGCAAGGCCTTCTGCACCGTACCTGAGCCTATCCCCAACACCTCCTGAAACCAGGCGGTGATGGGCAGACGGCCAGACAGCCCGCCTGAAAGGATAGTGCGCGCGATAAAGGCTACCGGGGAAAGCTGCTTAACATTGTGAGTAATAACCGTCATTGTTCCCGTCGACTCGTTTTATTCCAGAAGCCGTGACGCTTGCTCAACGCTCTGGCCGTCATGCACCACGGCATTTAATGCCCGGAGCACGCAGGCGGGCTGCTGCGCACGGAAAATACGTCGTCCAAACATCACCCCTTTTGCACCGGCCTGCATGGCGTCGGCTGCCAGCTGCAGCGTGGAGTGCGGATCTTCGCCTCCTGCGCCTCCCGCAAGCAATACCGGAGTATAACAAGTGCTTGTTACCTCGGCAAAAGTCTCAACTGAGCCGGGCCAGAGCGCCTTCACCAGATCGGCGCCGATATCGGCGGCAATGCGGCAATACATGCTCATCACTTTCGCGCTTAACGCATCCGGATCTACGCCTTCCAGCGCGGAACGCGGTTCAATAATCAGCGCGATGCCGTGGCGTTCACAATCACGGGCGATACGCGTATTACGGGCAATCTCCGCCTGCTCCAGCGCCGTATCTTTCTGCCCCAGATACATGTAGGTCATTACCGCGTCTATGCCGCAGGCCGCCACTTCGCTGATATCCGCCAGCTGTGCCAGCACGCCTTCTCCACGCCCCTCTTTTCCTGGCGTATAGATGCTCCGGGCATGGTTCTTCCAGTCGAGATGAAGAACAAACCCTGGCCGGTCGCGGCCTACGAAGGTTTTTTCTACCAGCGGTATCATGCCCGGCGACACCATAACGCCGTCGGCGCCGCGAAGCTGAGTAAAGACCGATGCAATTTCATCGCGCGTTTTCAGGCCGGATGGCGGGCCGGACATCACGCCGTGAGAAGCGGCTACAACCACCGCACAGCCTGTTTCCGGACGCAAAATACGACCCAGGCGAAGCGCTTTTCCGGTTCGGGAATCCATGTTGATCTCCTTCACAAAGTTATCAAAACCGTTTAAATGCAATTTGCAGATTTCTGCAAATTGATCGTATATTAGCCTTCAACACGATGTCAACGAATTATGCCCTGCTCGTTTTTGTCCCGCAAATTCGCAAGGGTGCCCCTTTAAAAGTTGTGAAGCAGGAGTGAGTATGTCCAGGATTTCTTCTCTTATCACCGCGTTGAAAGCCATTCTGCCCGAAAAGCAGATCTTAACCGATACCGAGACGCTTCAGGCCTCAAGCCACGATACCTGGCCTCTGTCTACCAAACTCAGAAAGCTGGGCTGCCACCAGTATCAGGCAGACATAGTGGTAAAGGTCACTGATGAAACGCAGATCCAGCAGGTCATGGCGCTGGCCACATCCAGCGATACGCCGGTCACACCGCGAGCGCTTGCATCCTCTGTCACAGGCCAGCCGCTGCCGACCCGTGGCGGCATTGTTCTGGACCTGAGCGAAATGACCCACGAGCGCGAAATCAATACCACCAATATGACGGTGGAGGTTTCAACCGGCTATAACGGCGGGAAACTTGAAGATGAACTGCAGCAAATCGGCTGGACGCTTGGGCATTCCCCGCAGTCTCTTTATCAGTCCAGCGTCGGCGGCTGGCTATCAACGCTCGCCACGGGGCAGTTTTCCTCTTATTACGGCGGTATTGAAGATCTGATCACCGCCTACACGGTCATTCTTGCAACCGGCGAGCGGGTGCGCCTTAAGGCCTCGCCACGTGCCGCGATGGGGCCAGACCTGCGTCAGCTTTTCATTGGTGCGGAAGGTACGCTTGGCGTCGTAACTTCCGTCCAGTTGAAGATGTTTCCCCTGCCCCAGACGCGTCTTTATGAAACCCTGGAGCTGCCTTCCGTCGAAGCGGGGCTGACTATCATGCGCGAGCAGGCGATGGCCGGGCTGCGCCCTTTCCTGCTGCGCCTGTACGACACCGCTGAAGCGCGCCATGCGATGCAAAACCCCGCGCAGGATAAACCGGTAATGTTTCTCGGAACCCAGGGCGTTGATATCGTGGCCCGTGCCGAAATGGAAGCCTTTATCGCCATCGTGAAACGTCACGGCGGAACATCGCTGGGCACCGAAGGCGTGCTGAAATGGATGGACCGGCGCTTCGATTTTTCAACGGTAGAAAAGTTGCTCGACAGCACCGGCGGTTTCGCTGAAACCATTGAAGTCGCGCATACCTGGGACGGCATCGCCAGCCTGTATCACGATTTAAACAAAACGCTGACGCCGCTGGCGGGTGAAGTATTATCGCATTTCTCCCACGTCTACCCTCAGGGCACATCTATGTACATGATCCTGCTGGGACACGAAGAAAACGACCGGGAGGCGGTGGAAAAGCTGCGCACTATCTGGCGTGAAACCATGCGCGTCTGCCTTGAGCATAAAGCTGAGCTGTCGCACCACCATGGCGGCGGGCTGGTGCGATCCCCTTATGCCCGCGAGTCGCTGGGATCTGCACATTTGCTGCTGCGTCGGGTTAAGCAGGCGCTCGATCCGAACGGCATTCTTAATCCCGGCAAACTGGGGCTCTAACTGGGGGCAATCACGATGTGGTTTCTCGGCATTGATATTGGCACGACCCATATAAAAATTATCGGCATCGGCGAAGAAGGCGCGCTGCTGCCGGTGAGAAAGTGCCGCACGCCCGTCAGCACGCATGACGGCCTTACCTTCCATGATGCGCAAGCGGTGTGGCAAACCCTGTCGGCACTGATCGTGGCATATGCGCAAAGCGACGCCAGAGCCTGCGGGCCGCTGGCGGCAATCTCGATTGGCACGTTCGGGCAGGAAGAGTCGGTGGCCATCAACGCCTCCGGCGAGGTTATCTACCCTTCTCTGGCATGGTGGGAAAATTATCCGCAAGCGGCGCTGGACATCGGGACGCACCGCTGGCTGGACAGCCCGCAACATTACGCCATCTCCGGCATGCGCTCGCGTCCGAATCAAAGCCCCGAGCGTCTGAGCTGGATCCGCAAGCACCATGCGGATATCTGGCAACAGATTGCGCAATGGGTCGATTTTGGCAGCTTTGTGACGTGGCGGTTAACGGGGGAATGGCGGGCCAGCAGTTCTCAGGTAACCCACTCCCAGTGTGTCGATCTCAAATCCATGCGGCTACACGAACCTACGCTTGAAAAGCTCGGCTTCTGGCCGGAGCTGTTCCCGACGATTGCCGATAGCGGAGAATGCTGCGGGGAAATCATTCCCGCAAGCCTTCCGGGCGTAGCTCTTTACCCGGGCGCCAGCGTATTTACGGGCGGGCACGATCAGGTTGTTGGTGCATGGGCTGTGCAAAACCAACAGCCCACCAACGTTTTCGATTCGATTGGCACGTCCGAATACCTGATGGTGCTTACGCCGCATTTCCCGGATACCCCTCTCGCCTGGCAGCTGGGCCTGGATATCGAACGCACCTGGCAGCCTGGTGAATATGTCATGGGCTGCGCCACCCCCTCCGGCAAAATCATCCAGACGCTGGCGGAGTTGCTCTATCAGAACGACTTCGATTTACTCTTCAGCGAGTTACTTCAGGAAAGCCGTACGACGGGGCTCGCCGTGTCGATTAATGAGGATGAGTCTCAGGGGTTGTTTTCTCTGCATCAGCTTACTGCCGGTGTCCGGCCAGCGGATATCGTTCATGCCACGCTTAACCACATCGCCGACCGAACATACCAGCTGCTTAATCATATGTGTGAGATCGGCGGGATTCGTCCCCAGGACGCGGTGCTGATGGGATCTTTGTTTCAGCGCCGGGAGATGCTCGAACATCGTAAACGCCGGTGGCAGATGCCGCTTTTCGTCAGCAACCTTGCCGAACCGGTTGCCACGGGTGCCGCTACCCTCGCTCGCGAAAGCTGGCTTATCGCCATCCATCAGGAGGATCGCCTGTGAACGTTATTATCGCTTCACTGAATACCGCCATAGAACGCCTGTTGCTTGTGGAAAGCCAGCAACCCGGTCAGGTGCATCGCCTGCTGGACGACAAAACGCTGGCCGGGGGCAAAGGCGTGAACGTGGCGCGAGTGTTGCTTCAGCTTCAGCCTCAACTGGAGAGCGCGCCTGCGCCGCTGCTGCTGGGTTTTTTGGGCGGCGCGGTCGGTCGCCTGTGCCGGGAACTGCTGGCGCAGGAAAAACTGGCCGGGCGCTGGTGCGAGATAGCCGGCAGCACACGCATTTGTGAAGTGGTAACCGAGCAGGCTGCACCGCATCAGGCCAGCGTTTATAACGCCGCCGGACCGGAGATTCAGGCGGAGGAACTCGCAAGGCTGCATGCACTCCTTGCTGAGGAGATACGGCAGGCCAGCGCGGTGATTTGCACCGGCTCACTGGCGAAAAACCTGGCTGCGGATGAATACGGCCTCTGGATCACGCTTGCGAAAAAACATGGCGTGCTGTCGCTGCTTGATACACACGGAGCCGCCCTGCTGCAGTCCGCCGCAGCCTGGCCGGATATCATCAAAATTAACCGCGATGAGTTGCAGCAGGCCAACAAGATTGCCGGGCATAGTCTCACCGAACAGTGGCTGGCGCAGGGGGTGCGGTGCGTAATTATTACCAACGGCCAGCAGCCGACGCTTGCGCGGACGCCGGAGGGCAATTACGAGGTAACTCCACCGGTGGTCGATACCATAAGCCCCGTAGGTTCCGGAGACGCCTATTGCGCGGGGTTGATTGCCAGCCTCCTCGCGCGGCCTGACGCGGGCTGGAAAGAGCATCTGACGCTTGCGGCGGCATGCGGTGCATCAAACGCCACAAGCCCGACGGCAGGACTTGCCGCAGATATTTCGCTTACTGAACTACAACAACGATGCACGGTTCGCGCCGTGTAGCCCCTTACGTCCACTCGCCTGATAACGGAGAGTAGTATGGTCAGTCATGCACACGTCACTGCAAAAAACGCCTGGATGCGTAACGTTCTGTTGATTTCACTCGTTACCGCCGTGGGCGGATTTCTGTTTGGTTTTGATAACGGCAGTATTTCCGGTTCGGTTGGCTTTCTGCAAAGCAGGTTTGCTCTTGATGCGGACGGCATCGGTTGGGTCACCTCCTCCATTATCGTCGGCTGTATTCTCGGCGTTGCGCTGGCAGGCCCGCTCTCGGACGCTATCGGACGAAAGAAAGTCCTGCTGCTCACCGCCCTGATTTTTACCTTTGGCGTACTGGGCCAGGCGATGGCGACGTCCGCTGACATGCTGGTCTGGTATCGCATTCTTGTGGGGATCGGCATTGGCGTGGAAACCACCATTGCGCCGCTGTATATAGCGGAAGTCTCTCCGGCGCATATCCGGGGACGGCTGGTCTCCCTTAACCAGCTCTTCAACTGCATTGGCAACCTGGCGATATTTTCTGTCGCGGCCATAATCGCAGGCCACGCAAGTGAAGCCTGGAATATTGAAAACGGCTGGCGGCTTATTTTCGCCACCGGTATTGTCCCGGCGATCGTGTTTCTTTTTTTGCTGGTAAAAGTGCCGGAAAGCCCGCGCTGGCTGGTACGTAAAGGGCGCGATGAAGCAGGTCTGCAGGTGCTGCGTAAAATCAACCCGGATGAGGCCTGCGCGCGAGAACAGCTGGAGACGATTAAAGCTTCCCTGCAAAACGAGAGTGGCTCACGGCTGTCCGAGCTGTTCAAACCCCGGCTACGTAAAGCGCTGGTGATTGGCTTTTGCGTAGCGCTGTTCCAGCAAATCACCGGCATCAACGCCATCTTCTACTATGCGCCGGAAATTTTTAAAACGGCGGGCGTAGACGTCAGCGGAGCGATGTCCTTTACCGTCCTCATCGGTGTAACGCTGGTCGTCTCAACACTCGTATCCATGTGGATAATAGATAAAGTGGGCCGCCGCACGCTGCTGATTTTCGGCTCCATCGGGATGGCGCTCACCCTCAGCGGCACAGGAATGCTTTTCCGCACCAGCGAAACGCACACTACCCTGCTGTTGATTTGTATTCTGGCGTATGTGGCAATCTTCGCCGTTTCATACGGCACCGTCGCCTACGTGATTATCTCGGAGATTTTTCCAATCCACGTTCGCGGTATCGCGGTTTCAATTGCCACCTTCGCGCTGTGGGGCGGGAATTTCTTTGTCTCACGCTTTTTCCCGGTCCTCGTGGAAAATATAAGCGCGGCAAACACTTTCTTTATATTTTCCGGGATATCTGTCATCGCCTTAATATTCGTATTGACGATGGTTCCGGAAACTAAAGGGAAAACGCTTGAGGAAATTGAGTCGACTTTGCATCGATAAGAGTCATCAGCCAGATAAGTTATTAATGGCGTTAAGCGCAGCAAAAAATCAATAATTATCCTACTCTCAGGAGAATATCATGCAGCCTGGAAAAATTTTACATCCGCAAATCGCGGAGGCTTTAGCAAGCCTGGGGCATGGCGATATCGTGCTGGTCACGGATGCCGGAGCCCCCATCCCTTCTTCGGCCCACAGGATTGACCTTGCCTTATGCGCCGGTAGCATTGACCTTTTTAAAATATTAAGCGTCCTGCGCGAGGGAATTTTTATAGAAAATGTAATTTTCGCCGAGGAGGTGCCGGAGAGTAATCCTGCTCTTCTTACCCGGGTGACAAATATATTTACGGGATCGGGCGCGGATTTCACATTAATTCCGCATGCAAGCTTAGTCAGCGATATCTATACAAAAGCCAGAGTTATTATTCGCTCAGGTTCCCTGATGCCGTGGGGTAATTTTGGTCTGGTCGCCAGCACGGATCCGGACGCCTGGTTTGACAGCACCATGAAAATCCTTCCCGAATATGCCGAAAGATCTGCGCGGATTAAAAACAATGCTATTCCACGGATAATTAAAGCTAACTGACGGGTGGAAACCATGAACACAACACATTCTACAAGTTATAAGCTGTCGCTTATCGCCTCTTTAGCGGGATTATTATATGGATTTGACTCGGCGGTTGTTTCAGGGGCCATCTCGCATCTTAGCAACTATTTTTCCCTCGACGATGCGGGTACCGGATGGGCGGTATCTTCGGTTGTTTTAGGTTTTATGATTGGCGCGTTCAGCGGCCAGTTTATAAATAACGCAGTCGGCAGAAAAAAAGCCCTCATTATTACCGGCCTGCTGGTGTTTTTATCCGGCATCTTCACGGCCTTCCCTTACAATTTCACTTTTTTTATTCTCTTCAGGATCATTGGCGGGATTGGCGTTGGCTTAGGCTCGGCGACGGCGCCGGTGTATATCGGTGAGATCTCGGCGCAAAAAATACGCGGTAAAACGTTAGGCTTCTATCAGATGATGATCGCCTTTGGTATTTTATCGGTCTATCTGGTTAATGCCCTGGTCGCCAGCTGGATATCCGATGCCGAATGGGCAACTAACTACTCCTGGCGTTATATGCTTGGCGCGATGTCGATCCCCGGCTGCCTGTTTATGATCCTGGCATTTTTCCTGCCTGAATCGCCGCGCTGGTTAATAAACAAGCACCGCGAGAAAGAAGCCAGGGCGGTCATGACGCATCTTAACGGTAATGATTTTGATAGCGATAAAGCTATCGGGGAGATAAAACGGTCTTTCGTGCAGGAGCATACTTCCGCAAAGAAAGTAGCTTTGTTTTCCGGGAAATATCGCCGCGTTTCATTTATTGTCCTGTCGATGGCTTTACTGGCCAACCTTTGCGGCATCAATGCCGTTTTATATTATGGCAACGTTTTATTTGAGAACATTGGCATTGCCAGTGCAAAAACCGCCTATTACCAGCAGGTCATCGTGGGGGTCGCCTTCTTTGCCGCGGCGTTATGGGCGGTTTATAACGTAGAAAAATATGGTCGAAGAAAGCTGCTGATTATCGGATCTTTTGTTTGTTTCGTCGCCATCACCCTGCTTGGGA
The DNA here is from genome assembly GCA_032051265.1 of Buttiauxella sp. Lineage (GTDB taxonomy): Bacteria > Pseudomonadota > Gammaproteobacteria > Enterobacterales > Enterobacteriaceae > Dryocola. Next base: position 134,232 of record DAMBYU010000002.1, on the reverse strand, counting down.
TCTTAATCTTTTTAGGCGTCACAAACCTGTTTATGCTGGCGCTGATGATTGTTTATATTCTCTTTTTTGGCGGTACTATCGGCCCGATTCTGTGGATCATCATCCCGGAATTATCGCCCAATATTATTCGCGATAAGCTGATGTCCTGGGCCACGTTTCTCATCTGGACCGGCAGTTTCATTGTCTCGCAGACGTTCCCGATGTTAACCAACAGCGCAAAACTCAACGAGATATTTAACGGCAGCTTCCCCTTCTTTTTATATGGCCTGTGCTGTCTACTGTGGTTCTTATTAAACGTCTTTTTTGTCGCCGAAACGAAGGACAAATCTCTGGAGCAAATCAGCGCTGAGGTGTGCCGGAGTCAATAACGGTATAGCCCCTTCTCTTCGGGAGAAGGGGTTCTTGAAGCGATAACGCTTACCACACCTTCTGCGCAATCTCAGTCACCAGACGAACTTTATCCCACTGCTGCGCGGCGCTCAGGCTGTTGCCCTCTTCCGTGGATGCAAAGCCGCACTGCGGGCTGAGGCAAATCTGGCTGATATCGACAAATTTCGCCGCTTCGTTAATCCGCGCCTGGATTTGCTCAGGGTTTTCCAGCTCGCCATTTTTGGTGGTGATAAGCCCCAGCACGACCTGCTGTTTGCCCGGGCGAACAAAACGCAGCGGGGCAAAATCGCCGGAACGGTCGTTATCATATTCAAGGAAGAAAGCGTCCACGTTCACGGTGCCGAATAATACTTCCGCTACCGGCTCGTAACCGCCTTCAGAAATCCAGGTCGAGCGGAAGTTACCGCGGCAAACATGCAGGCCGATGGTCAGATCTTCAGGCTTCCCTGCCAGCGCTTTATTCAGCACACGGGCATAAATTTTTGCCAGTTCGTCAGGATCGTCACCGCGCTCGCGGATTTCTTTACGCTGCGCGTCTGAGCACAGGTAGGCCCAGACGGTGTCATCCAGCTGCAGATAGCGGCAGCCTGCTGCATAAAATGCCAGGATCGCATCACGCCAGGTGGTCGCCAGATCGTCGAAATAGTCGTTCAAATCCGGGTAAACGGCGCTGTCGATGGCGTTACGGCCACCGCGAAAATGCAGCACGCTCGGGCTGGGAATAGTCATTTTTGGCACCGCATTTCCGCTGATGCTTTTCAGATAGCGAAAATCTTCCAGCATCGGGTGTTCGCCAAAGCCAAGCTTGCCGACAACGCGTACGCTGTGCGCTTTAGTCTGCACGCCGTTGAACTGGATCCCCTGGGCGGATTCGTAACGTTCAACGCCCTGCAACCCGTCGAAGAAGTCAAAGTGCCACCAGGCGCGACGGAATTCACCGTCGGTGACGACGTGCAGGCCACACGCGCACTGCTGCTCTACCGAAGCGCGAATGGCTTCATCTTCAACCTTGCGCAGTTGATCCGCCGTGATATCGCCTGCGGCAAACTGCTGGCGGGCTTCTTTAATGGCATCCGGACGTAAGAAACTCCCGACGATATCCGCGCGGAACGGGGCGTGATGGCGCTGTTGCTCGTTGTGCGACATAGGCATTCTCCTGGTGACCCGGCTAAGTAATTTAGCAGAGTGATAGTTCATTATTTGAATTTTTAGCCGTCTGGACGGCCATTTGTTGCAGTGAGAATGGCATGCCGACGACAGACGGGCAAACGAGGAAAATTCAAGCGGCATGAAAATAATTCACGTTGTTAAAATCATGTAACTTTAAATGTTGATCTACATCACACTCTACCGTTAAATACGGTGTCCTGTTTTTTGGGTTTCTCATTATGATTGTTCGTCCGCATAAACACTGGATTATCCGCCTTTTCGTCTGGCACGGTTCCGTTCTGGAGAAAATCTATTCACGCCTGCTGCTGAACCTGGCGTTGTCGGTCAGCGTAATTTTCTTCCTGCCGTGGTATGAAGCGCTTGGCATCAAACTGACTATGGCGCCGTTCAGCGTGCTGGGCGTGGCTATCGCCATCTTCCTTGGTTTCAGAAACAGCGCCTGCTATGCGCGATTTAACGAAGCGCGTCTGCTGTGGGGGCAACTTGCGATCACCGCACGTTCGCTGCTTCGCGAGGTGAAAAGCCTGCCCGCGGCGCAAAGCGAAGAGATTAAGTATTTCGTTAACCTGCAGGTCGCGTTCTGCAACTGCCTGCGCCTGACGCTGCGCAAACAGCCGGTGGAAAACGCCCTGCGTCCCTGGCTGCGCGAAGATGAACTGGCATGGGTGGCGGCAAGTCATGCGCCGTGCAACCGTATTTTGCTGCTGATGGGCAACTGGTTGTCAAAACAGCGCGCCAACGGCACCATTTCCGACGTCTTGTGGCGCAGCCTGGATAATCATCTCAACGAACACTCCGCCGTCGCCGGCGGCTGCGAACGTATTACCAGCACGCCGCTGCCTTTCGCCTACACCCTGATTCTGCACCGCACGGTATACATGTTTTGTATCATGCTGCCCTTCGCGCTGGTGCAGGATTTGCACTATATGACGCCGTTCCTGTCGGTGTTTATTTCCTACACCTTTATCGCCCTCGATAGCTTGGCCGAAGAGCTGGAAGATCCGTTCGGCATGGAAGATAACGATCTGGCGCTGAGTGCCATCTGCAATACCATCGAACGGGATTTGCGCGATATGAACGGCGAGGATGATATCCCTGAGAAGATGAAGCCTAACCGGCATTATCAGCTGAGCTAGGCGGTAGCAGCTATAATGCCAGTCTGAACAATTCGTTTTCATCTTCGCTTGAATTATTCATGCTTGCAGTCTTAAACTAGTTAGATATCTAATGAACTGGTTTCGCCGCTGTGGATTACGAAAAGCTCACTTTTTCTCACCTGCTCCATCTCACGGCCCATAACTGGCGACTGGCGGTTGACCGCAGGCTAAAAGACCTCGGCATGAGCCAGGCCAGTTGGGTGGCGGTTTCGGCTATCGCCGGCAATGAAACGCCGCTTTCGCAGAAAGAGCTGGCTCGCCAGCTTGGCGTCGAGGGTGCGACCCTCGTGCCGCTCATCAATCGCCTGGTCAAACAAAATCTGGTGCAGCGGGTGCTCACGCCTGAAGACAAACGCGTGCGCCTGCTGATAGCAACCGAACAGGGACAGGCGCTGTATCAGAAAGTTAAAGTGGTTGCCGAAGCGCTGCGCCTGGAGGTGCTGGGCTCAATCAGTGAGGAAGAGCAAGCCGTGACGCGCAGCATCCTTACCCGACTGCTCAAAGCCACTGAGACAATATAATGCGCCTTCCTCAACGCGACCCTTATAAGCCAAGGGAGTGGAAACCGCATGAAAAGCCTACGCTCCTCGGTTCCCCTTCCACGCCGATCCATCCCACGCACAGGCGTATCGCCTACGGTCTGGTTGGACTGCTGGTGTGCCTGACCGGGGCACTCGGAAACGCGCTGGTCACCGCGAACCTCAGCAACTTACAGGGCACCTTTGCGGCCTGGTCCAATGAAATCGCCTGGCTGCCCGCGGTGTATGTAATGACCAACGCCTCCATCAACCTGCTGCTGGTGAAGTTCCGCCAGCAGTACGGGCTCAGAGCGTTTACCGAAGGATTCCTGGTGCTGTATGTGCTGGTCACCTTCTTCCACCTTTTCGTTAACGATATTAACTCCGCCATTATGGTGCGGGCCGCCCACGGCATGGTGGGCGCCGCGCTCAGTTCGCTTGGCATTTACTATCAGGTTCAGGCCTGGCCTGCGAAACACCGGCTTAAAGCGTTAACCATCGGCATCACTGGCTCAACGCTCGCCATTCCTGTCGCACGCCTGTTCTCCTCTGAGCTTTTGCAGCTCAACGAATGGCGGGGTCTTTATTATTTCGAGCTTGGTCTTGCTCTTGTCTCACTGGCTTGCGTGCTGGCGCTGAAACTGCCGCCAAGCGATCGCAAAAAAGTTTTTGAGAAGAAGGATTTCCTGACATTTATTCTGCTTGCGCCGGGCATTGCATTCCTGTGCGGCGCGCTTTCGCTTGGGCGCATCGACTGGTGGTTCGAAGCGCCGTGGATTGGCTGGTCGCTGGCCGCCTCGCTGGTGTTGATCGTGGCCGCCATTACCTTTGAGCACAATCGCAGCAACCCACTGCTGAATACGCGCTGGCTTTCGAGCGGCAGCATCGTTCGGCTGGGGCTTATCATGGTGCTGATTCGTATTGTGCTTGCGGAGCAGAACACCGGGGTGATTGGCTATCTGCAACTTATCGGCCTGCAAAACGAACAGATGACCAATCTGGCGTGGTCGATTCTGGCGGGGATCGTCTGCGGGATTATCGCCAGCTGCCTGACGATTGATATCAAGAAGCTCACGCGTCCGGTGGTGATTTCACTGGTGCTGATGATTGTCGCCTCGCTGATGGACAGCCAGTCCAACAACCTCACCCGCCCGGCACAGCTGATGGCGAGTCAGTTCCTGTTTGGATTTAGCAGCGCCTTCTTCCTCGCCCCGGCGATGCTTACGGCGATTGGCGGCGTCATTGCCGAACCGCGCAACCTCGTGAGTTTTTCGGTGCTGTTTGGCATGAGCCAGAACCTCGGCGGACTGCTTGGTTCAGCCATTCTCGGCACCTTCCAGACCTGGCGTGAGAAATACCACTCCAGCCTGCTGGCCGACCAGCTCACGCTGCTTAATCCGATGGTCAGCGAGCGGGTCAATCAATATACCCAGCTTTACATCAACGTGCTGGGCGACAGCACGCTACTTAATACCCAGGCGTTGCTGCAGTTACAAAGCGTCGCCACTAACGAAGCGAACGTGCTTGCTTACAACGATACTTATTTACTGACCGCTGCCATTGCCATGTGCACCCTGCTGTGGATTTTCTGGCGCCTGCTGCGCCTGAAGCTGGCGGCCAGGAAACAATTAAAAAATACCACGGAGCTGCAATGAGTGAACAAGGAACGACTCCGGCACAAAGCCCGGAGCAAAAAAACCTGCGCGTAGTGTCAATTTTTAGCGCCGCCGCGATAGGCATTGTTGGCGTGCTGGTGATCCTCTACGCCTGGCAACTGCCTCCCTTCACGCGGCACGTTGAATCCACGGAAAACGCCTACGTGCGCGGACTGACCACTTTTATCAGCCCGCAGGTTAACGGATATATCACCGCGGTAAACGTGAAGGATTTCCAGTATGTCAAAGCAGGCGACGTGCTGATGACCATCGATGACCGTATCTACAAACAGCGCGTGCATCAGGCGCAGGCGCAGATGGCGATGAAACAGGCCGCGCTCGCCAACAATCAACAGCAACGTCGCAGCGCGGATGCCGTGATTAAGAAAAATGAAGCCGCCCTGAAAAACGCCCAGGCGCAGGGGAAAAAATCCCAGCTCGATTTACGTCGCGTGGAAGATCTGACCTCAGACGGCTCGCTTTCGGTTCGTGAACGCGACGCGGCCAGAGCCAGCGCGGCGCAGGGTAATGCGGATATCGAACAGGCCGCCGCCCAGCTTGAAATGTCCCGCCAGGATCTGCAGACCGTGATTGTTAACCGGGGCTCGCTGGAAGCCGACGTGGAAAATGCGGAAGCGGCGCTGGAACTGGCGCAAATCGATTTGCAAAACACGAGGATTATCGCCCCTCGCGACGGCCAGCTAGGGCAGATCGCCGTGCGTCTTGGCGCCTATGTAAGCGCAGGCACACGCCTGACCTCGCTGGTTCCGGCAGATAACTGGGTTATCGCCAACGTGAAAGAAACGCAGCTCGCAGATATGAAAGTCGGCCAGCCCGTGACCTTCACCGTAGACGCGCTGGCGAATGAGAAATTTAACGGGCGCGTGGAGAGCATATCCCCGGCTACCGGCGTCGAATTCAGCGCCATATCGCCGGATAACGCCAGCGGTAACTTTGTGAAGATCGCTCAGCGTATTCCGGTGCGTATCGAAGTGCTCGGCGAGGCGGATAAGCGCAAGCGCCTGCGCCCGGGGATGTCGGTTCAGGTGCATATCGACACGCGGGAGAAATCCCAATGAGCCCGCTGAAACTCTCCTGCATTACCGCAGCGCTGCTCCTGGCGGGCTGCCATTCAGCTCAGGTTCAGCAGGCCAGACCGACGCTTAAGATCCCCGCCCAGTGGCGCGACCAGGTCGGCCCCGCTTCTTCTGCGGAAGGATTCTGGTGGCGTAATTTTCACGATTCGATGCTCAATGGCTATGTGGATGAAGCCCTGCGTTATAACAGCGATGTGCTGAGCGCCCGTGAACGCGTTAATGAATATCAGGCTCGCGTGCAGTCCGCTGAAGGCGCGCTATGGCCGACGCTTGATGCCGGACTGAACGCAAGCCGCAGCCGTTCACAGTCGGCCGCGACGGGGTTGCCGACGCACGGCGATCTGTATAAAGGAAGCCTGACCGCAAGCTATAACGTCGATTTATGGGGACAGTACAGCAGCGCTGCGGACGCGGCTCAGGCAAGCCTTGAAGCACAAAAAGCAGCGGCGGCGGCGGCAAATTTGACCGTTGCCTCCTCCGTTGCCTCGGGCTATATCACCCTGCTTTCGCTGGATGAACAGCTCAAAGTCACGCAATCCACGCTCGCCGCCCGCGAAGATGCCTGGAAACTGGCAAAACGCCAGTATGAAGCAGGCTACAGCTCCCGGCTGGAACTGATGCAGTCGGATTCTGAATACCGCTCAACGCGCGCGCAAATTCCACAGCTGCAGCATCAAATCAGCCAGCAGGAAAATGCACTCAGCGTGCTGGTGGGCAAAAATCCGGGCGCGGTGGCGCGAGGTGGCGAATTTGATCGGCTCACGCCGCTGAAGCTGCCCGCACAGCTGCCGTCGACGCTGCTAAATCGCCGTCCGGATATCGTCCAGGCGCAAAGGCAACTGGTCGCTACGGATGCCACTCTTGCCGTGTCGCGCGCGCAGCTTCTGCCCTCGATAAATCTCGTGGCTGACGGGAGTTTGCAGGAGAGCACGCTTTCACAGCTTATCGACAATCCTCTGCGGCTCTGGAGCATCGGCGGCAGCATTCTCGCGCCGCTGCTGAACCGCGAGACGCTGAACGCGCAGGTTGATGTCGCCATGTCTCAGCGTAATCAGGCGCTGTACGCCTATGAAAAAACGGTGCGCAACGCGTTTAAAGAGGTGAACGACAGCATCGATGCTATCCAGCGCCTGGGGGAACAGCTAACGGAATTGCAGGAGCAGGAACATGTTGCCGAAGAGGCGCTGCGCATTGCCCAGAATCGCTACCGCAACGGTTATTCCTCTTATCTGGATGAGCTGGACGCCCAGCGCACGCTCTTTTCCACGCAGCTTAACGTGGTGCAGGTGAAAAACGACCTGCTGCTGGCGCAGGTCGATCTCTATCGTTCTCTGGGCGGCGGCTGGGGCGGACTATAGTTGCCACGTCGAATCGATTATATCGGGTGGCGCTACGCTTACCCGAGCTGGAAAAAGCATAAATCGTAGTGGTGGATAAGCGCAGCGCCATCCACCACTACGTTGTTAAAGCTTCCGGGCAAGCATAGTGGCAAAACGCAGTTTAATGCGGTTACCGTTCTCGTCGGTTTTATGTAGCTGGCCGACATCCTCGTTGTATTTAATCAGCTCCCAGCCCTGGTAATAATTGCTCAACTCGCCTTCTTTGAAGGCAAACGGGAAACCAACGTTACAAGGGAAATCTTCCGTATCCATCGCCGCCACGACCAGGTTATAGCCCCCCTTTTTGGTACAGCGCTGCATATTATCGATAAGGCCCGGAATGGTGTCGCGCTCAAGGAACATCATCACCACGGTGGAGAGAATAAAATCGTACTCGCCGTCAAATTGCAGCTCATTCAGATTGACGATATCGGTGGTGATATCTTTTAACCCTTCCGCCGCGATAATCTGCTGCAGGTTACCGATGCTCATCGGATTTTTATCCCACGCGGTCACCTCGAAACCTTTCTGGTTCAGATACAGGCTGTTGCGGCCATTGCCGCAGCCCAGATCCAGCGTCTTGCCTGGCGGTACGATGGTCGCGGCATTCAGCACATCGGAATGTGTTGCGGTTAAACCATATTTTTCACTGTAGTAACTTTCAGACTTCACGCTCATAACCGTTCCTTTTTCATGGGCCTGGCCGTACGCACAATGAGTTTCCCCTGCATCAGCAGGATAAACGTGCGCACCAGCAGCAGGCCGATAATGGCATTAGTAAAAATAAACAGCGGCAGCGCAACGACGGTAAAAATGCCGTCACTGCTGCCGTGACTGAGATGCAGCGCGGTGGTCGCCAGCGCTGAGATACCGAATGAGAAGCTCCAGAACGAGGCGTTAAACGGCTGGGCCATATACCAGGGCATGAGGCGCAGCATAAAAAGCAGCTGCAGCAAACCGTAGCCAAACAGCATTTTAGCGAAGAAATCCGGCCGTCCGCCGTTTACGCTGAGATAAGCGCTGCAGGCCACCAGCGCAGGAGCAAGCTGTATTCCAAGCGAGGTGCGAACCGGCGTGGGTAATGCTCCGGCGCTACGCATACGGTGCAAAATAGCTGGCTCCAGGCTGAGCCAGGAAAAAACGCCCGCGCCAAAAAACAGGATCCCCAGGTCGTGATAGCCCAGCGTCCCACTCGCCATCGCGCTGATAAAATTATTGGCGACCGTCGGCAAATAGAGTCCCGGGGTGGTTGCCGTTTGCGGATGATTTCCACGCCATAAACCGGCGCTCTGCCATGCGGCATAGCTGAGCTGCACCGCTACACCAAATATGAACATCCCCACCGCCGCTGGCCGTGCATAAGGCGCAATCCCGATAGCGACAAGCATCGTCGTTGCGGGAAAAAGGCTGACGAAACTGCTCATTAAGGGATGAACAATTTCCTCTTTCACCGTCTCGGGATACCTCGCCAGGCGATACATAAAAGCCAGGGCCAGCAAAAACCAGACGATCATAGCCAGCGATTCAAGGACCGCGCCAGGCAGCGGGCTAACGGGCCAGATAGTTGCGGCATAGCGCCACGCAAATCCCATCCCGATTATCCCCAGCACCATACCGAAATACCCGGCGGGCAGGTTAACCATCGTGGGCGCTACTGATTTGCTCATTTTGTTTATTTTTTAAAATGTATTTGAAATGCATTTTATGCGATTCCGCGTCAGAACGCCACGCCGCGCATTTACCTGCTACGTTTTAAACAGGCGCAAAGAGGGCAGACCTGATGAATAAGTATGAATTAACCGAGGATTCACAGCTTCATGATTATCTGCAAGATGGCGAAAAGCAACGGATCAAACTCTGGCAAATTCGCGCCCTCCGGGACTTCAGCGATGTAAAAGCCGGACAAACCGGCGGATGGGTGGAGAGTGAGGCAAACCTGAGTCAGCAAGGCGAGTGCTGGATTTACGATAGCCAGTGTCTGGTATTCGGCGGCTCCGACGTCAAAGACGATGCGCAGATCCATGGCGCCTCGACGCTGTGTCATCAGGCCCATGTCTCTGGTCATGCTTTTATCGAAGGCTCGCTGATTAGCGGCGAATGCTTTATCCGCGAGAATGCACGCGTGACAGAAGACAGCCAGATTATTGCGATGCGCGGCCTGACAGCGGATCATGACCAGCTTCTGCAAATCTACGGCAACGCGGTAGTGCGTGCTTCCCGCATAGTCCATCAGGCACAAATTTATGGCGATGCCGTGGTCAGCAACGCGTTTATTGAACATCGCGCCGAGGTGTTCGGGCACGCCGTGCTGGAAGGCAACGAAGATAATAACGTCTGGATTTGCGACTGCGCCCGCATCTTCGATAACGCCCGCATTATCGCCGGCAGCGGAGAAGACCAGATCCCGACCATTCGGTACTCCTCGCAGGTTTATGGCAATGCGGTCATCGAAGGCGATTGCGTGCTAAAACATCACGTACATATCTTCGATGATGCCACGCTCATCGGCGGCCCTGTTCTGCTGGATAACCATGTACAGATTTACGGCAGCGCGCGCGTAACTGGTAACGTGCTGATCGAAAATAATGTGCAGGTCAGCGACAAAGCAACAATAGACGGAATGAATGGTGAAATGATTCATATCCGCGGCAATAAGGCCATTAACGGCGACCAGCGGGTAAGCAGAACGCCGTTTTATGGTGTATTTTGATTACGCCTCAATGCGTGCGTAGAGGTTCTGGTCGTGAAACTCGCCGTTAAGAAACTCCGCCTGGCGCAAACATCCTTCGAGGGTAAACCCGTTGCGTTGCGCCACCTTATTGCTCGCTTCGTTAGTCACTATGCACTTGATAACAAACCGGCGCACCGAACCCTCGCTCGAATACTTCGCAATAATCGCTTCCAGCGCCTGCGAAATAATTCCCTGCCCCTGCATCCCCTCGTCCAGCCAGTAGCCAAAATAGGCCGTCTTGTTGGTCGGTTCGATTTGATTGAAAGAGATAACGCCCACCATCTGCTTATCCTGGTAGATAAGAAACATTTTTGCGTAACCGCGGTGGTGCAGAATGTAATTCCCCTGCGCGTTCTTTAACGACTCCTCCCGGGATGTAACGTATTGCGGCCACTCCATCGCTTTTTGCAGCCATGCCTTATTACGCACCACGAGGGCGTACAGCTCATCGACATAGCGTTCATGAATAGAGTGAAGGCTTATATTTTCATTAAGGGTGATGACATCATCCTGCCAGTTTTCAGCCGCCTGCAAGGTAAACCTCCGTAGTCCTGAGCGTAGTGACTATAGTTAACACAGGCTTCAGTCAGGAGAAAGCGTATGTCTCGAGTTGTTGCAGTCGATCACCTGGTGATTTCCGTCAGCGATTTCGCCGTCTCGCGCCAGTTCTATACCGGACTGATGGGTTTTCTGGGCTTTGACCTGCTTGATGAGTATCCGGACATGATGGGCTGGACCAACGGCACAACCCGTCTGTGGATTAGCCAGGCTGACAAACAAGGGCTCAGCCATCCTTATCGCAAAGGGGATCCCGGCTTTCATCATTATGCCTGGAGCTTACGCAACCGGCAGGATGTGGACGATCTGCAAGAATGGCTGGTAAAACATAACGTGACGATTTTCGATCCCGCCGGTGAGTATTATCCGGATTACTATGCCGTTTTCTTCCTTGATCCGGACGGCATGAAACTGGAGGGGATGTTTTATAGCGGCGGGAAGTAACGATGCCACTATAAGAATAGAAATTCAGGTTATCACGCGTTTTATGCAACTGCGTTAACCGATGAACGCACGGCAAAGGTAGGCGTCAGTAAAAAGCCCCGCGGTTTGTCCTGCGGGGCTTTGACGTTTATTTCATAACGCGGTCATCAACGTAATTGCGCTTTTCAGGAGCCGGTGGGAAATACTGATACAGCCAGGTTTCACTGATGGCATCTCCCTGGCAGCGCAGGAACATGCGCATATCTACCGGCCCGGTGGAGTCGTCGTCTGGATACCAGTCGAACAGAATACGGTAGCCGTCGAACGGTTCCACATAGAGGATTTCGATCTGCTTTGCTTCACCGTTTGAAAGCGTGATAACCGGCTCGATACCTTTTGGTGCCGCAGCTTTCAGATCGCCGCCCACAAAATCGATGGCGAAACGGCGCGACCATTTATCCGGGAAGTGTTCCCCCGGCGCCCAGCCTTCCGGGAAGCTGCCCATGCCCGTGCGCGTCGCGTAAACGCGGGCCAGCTCGGTTGTAATCGGCGGCAGGCCGCTCCAGTACAGACGATATTTAAATTCCAGCTCATCGCCCGCCTTCACCGGTTTTTCCGGCTGCCAGAAGCAGACGATGTTATCCAGCGTTTCACCCGTGGTTGGAATTTCCATCAGGCCCACGGTGCCCTTGCCCCACTTATTACGCGGTTCAACCCACAGGCTCGGGCGTTTGTTATACCAGCCCATGATGTCCTGGTAGTTGGCGAATTCATGGTCAAGCTGCAGCAGGCCAAACCCTTTCGGGTTGTTGTCCATATAGGCGTTGAACTGGAGTTTCTGCGGATTATTCAGCGGACGGGCAATCCATTCGCCGTTGCCGCGCCACATCGCCAGGCGATCGGAGTCGTGGATCTGCGGATGAATGGTGTCGCACATACGGCGTTCGTTGGTGCCGCAGGCAAACATGCTGGTCATCGGCGCGATGCCCAGCTGCTTGATGTCCTCACGAGCATAAAGATGGTTATCCACCTCCATCACCACGCGCTTTTCTTCGCAGCTGATGATGAACTTATACGCCCCGGTAACGCTTTTACTGTCCAGCAGCGCGTATGCCACAAACGTCGTGTCGCCAGCTTCGGGCGTTTCAAACCAGAATGAAGTAAAGTCCGGGAACTCCTCAAGCTGGTCGGTAAAGGTATTTACCGCAAGTCCCCGCGCGGACAAACCATACTGATAAGTGTTATCGACAGCGCGGAAATAGCTGGCGCCCAGGAAAGAGACCACGTCACGACGCGCCAGCTCCGGCGCTTTAAAAGCTTTAAACCCGGCGAAACCGAGATCCATCTGGCCTTCAAGCTGTCTGGTATCGACGCCCGCATCGTTGTAGTTAAATAATTCAGGACGGAAGTGAATTTCGCGCGACTGATGGGTGGACGGGTCTACGGAGAACATGCGCACGCGGCGTTTGAACCCCATCCCGACGTGGAAGAACTGCACGTCCAGCTGGCGATTGTTCAGGCCGTTCCACAGCGAATGGTCCGCATCATACTGAATGGCGTTATAAGCCTGCGGCGTAAGCGTGGCCAGCGTATCCGGCAACGGACGCGGTGCGCCGCTCCAGGGCTTTTTCGACAGGTCATGGGCCATTGCCTGCAGCACTGAAAAATCAAACTCGGTTGTGCGGCCATCGGCGATCCCGGACTCCGCAGCGAAAGCCGCGCGAGAAAAGAAAGTGGCAAGCGTCGGAGTGCCGCAGGCTGCGGCGAGGGCCATAGAGGCTTTGATAAAACGTCTGCGGTTCATGCCTGAGAAATCGTCCTTTTATGTCGATGTATTTCGTCCTGCTTTGCGGGCAGAACCACGGCAAGCTGATGCAACCATTACGAGCGCACACTCTAGACAAAATTCACCGCTAATCCAACGTTTGTCGAACTGGATTTGCTTCAGGAAGGCAGTTTTTTTATTTGAAGCGGAATGAACCGAAAAAAGGCGAGGAAAATCCCCTCTCCCATGGCAGAGGGGAAGAGCGGGATTACTTCACGCTGACGTCAATGCCGGGGAAGTATTTCTTAGCAAGCGTCGTCACCGTGCCGTCGGCCTTCACTTTTTCAATCGCCGCATCCAGCTGTTTCTTCGTCTGGGCGTCGTCTTTACGCAGGCCAAAACCGATACCGCTGCCGAGGATGGTATCGTCGCTTACCGGCTTGCCGATAAACCCAAACCCTTTGCCTTGCGGTTTGCTCAGGAAGCCCGCCTGCCCGGCTGCGGACATTACCAGCGACGCATCGATGCGGCCATTGAGCAGATCGGCCCAGGCCATATTCTGATCTTTATAAGAGACCACCGTGACGCCCTGCTTTTCCCAGTGCTCTTTGGCGTAGGTTTCCTGAATGGAGCCTTGCAGAACGCCGATCGTTTTCCCCTTTAGCCCTTCCGGCGTGGCGTCAACGCCGCTGCCGGCCTTGCCCACAAGCTGAGATGGAATACGGTAAATCGGCTGGGTAAAGTCGATGCTTTTGCGCCGCTGTTCGGTGATATTCATTGCCGAGTTGATGGCGTCAAATTTCTTTGCCATAAGCCCCGGTATTAACGCATCAAAAGAGGTTTCAACCCAGGAGCACTTCAGGCTCGCCGCCTTACATATGGCGTTGCCCAGTTCGATATCAAAACCTTCCAGCTCGCCTGACGAATTACGGCTTTCAAACGGCGGATATTCAGCCTCAACGCCGTAGCGCATTTCTGTTGCTGCAAACCCGGAGAAAGCGCAGAACATCCCAACCACTAAACCCGACACCTGGATTTTTTTCATTGTGACCCCTTTTCAACGTGGTTTCAGCCGGCAAAGCGCCTGTGCGCCCGCCCGTAATGTGGCTTCATCTTTAGCAAAGGAAAGACGAATCAGTTTGTTATCCGTTCCGTCAGTGTAAAACGCGGAGAGCGGGATCGTCGCCACGCCTTGTTCGGTAATCAAACGCTTCACCATCTCGCTGTCGGCTTCATCGCTGAAATGGTCGAAACTGGCGAGCAGGAAGAACGATCCCGCGCTCGGCAACAGTTTAAACGGCGACTCCGCCAGTAACGACTGCATCAGATCGCGCTTGCGCTGGTAGAAAGCCGCCAGCGACAGATAAGTTTGCGGATCGGTCATGTAGTCGGCAAAAGCGTACTGCATTGGCGTATCGGCAGAAAACATTAAAAACTGATGCACCTTGCAAATCTCATCCATTAACGCCGCCGGTGCCAGGCAATATCCCACGCGCCAGCCCGTGACGTGGAATGTTTTACCAAACGAGGAGATAATGACGCTGCGTTCGGCAAGCTGCGGATGCGTCGCCATGCCGTGGTGACGCTTACCGTCAAACACGATATGTTCATACACCTCATCGGATAAAATGACGATATCCGTGTTGCGCGTCAATGCCGCCAACATATCCAGATCGTGCGCGCTAACTATCTGCCCGCTTGGGTTGTGCGGCGTATTGATGATGATCATGCGTGTACGAGGCGTAATGGCCGCCCGCACTTCATCCCAGTTCACGCTGAAGTCCGGAAGCGCAAGCTTCAGGGCAACCGGTTTAGCCCCCTGCAGACGCACAATGGGCGCGTAGCTGTCGAATGAGGGTTCAAAGTAGATCACCTCATCGCCCGGATGCACTAACCCGCTGATGGCCGAATAGAGCCCTTCGCTGGCGCTGGCGGTAATCAACACTTCATCGTTAGCGTCGTAATGCGCGCCGTAGAGCGTTGCTACTTTCTCAGCAATCAGCGTTTTTAGCGGCGCAAGACCGGTCATCGCCGAGTACTGGTTATGATTATCCAGCATGGCTTTGGTGACGCCGGCAATCAGTTTAGGGTCGGGTGAAAAGTTCGGCGCGCCCTGTGAAAGGTTAATCGCGTTATGCTGCGCCGAGAGCTGGCCGATAACGGTAAAAATGGTGGTTCCCACATCAGGCAGTTTTGAACGATGTTGAACCGGGGTATGGATAGTCATGGCCGCTCCTGTTGAAACCAGATTTGCATAACTATTCAAACTGGATGCGGTTGCCACGACAAACGAATTGTTGTCATAATTGCCATGCAAAAAATGCATGGCTCAGCGGAGAGCACTATGGCGCGGCATAATTTTCCCCTCAATACGGTTGATGCGTTTCTGGTCACGGCCAGGCATTTAAATCTTACCCGGGCAGCAAAAGAGTTATATCTCACGCAGGGGGCGGTCAGCCGTAAGATTGCCGCCCTTGAAGCATGGCTGGGCTTTGCGTTATTTGAACGCCACGCGCGTGGTTTGTACCTGACGCCGCAGGGAAGCGCCCTGCTGCCCGATCTGCAAAATGCTTTTGAGAAGCTGCTTGATGTCGCCGGGCGCGCCTGCCATAAACCGAGCGTCATTCGCCTGAAGGCGCCGACCTGCGCGATGCGCTGGCTGGTGCCTAAAATCATACAGCTTGAGCTTCGTGTCCCGGATATTCAGGTTGCGCTTACCACCACCGTCGATCACGGCGTTAACTTTAAAAACGAACCTTATGATGTGGCGATTGTTTTTGGCCCCCACGCCAGAGCCGGCACGCTGCTTTTTGAAGAGATCCTCACGCCCGTCATCAGCCAGAGCCTGTTGCCGGCAGGCCAGCTTTCAGCCGAGGCCATGCAGCGTTTAACTTTCCTGCACCCGACGCGCGATCGCACGGACTGGTCGCTGTGGCTTGCCAACTCTGCGGCAATAAAACCTGCGATGGTAAGGAACCAGCATTTCGATACGATGGATCTGGCCATAAGCGCCGCTATTCAGGGTTTCGGGATAGCCATCGCCGATGAAGCTTTGGTTGCAGAGGATTTACGGATGGGCAGACTGGTGCGCCCTTTCGCGCATAGCGTGAAAACCGGAGCCAGCTATCGCCTGACCCTACGCCCGGGCAGCGAGAACATGGCCGGGCTGGAGGCTTTCTGTGAGAGCTTGCTCACGCCGGGTTGAACTGATTTACAGCGCTTGCGCTATATTTGTTCTACCAGCGGATAAAATTCATGGTCCTCTTTATGCATTCGCTCATGGACCTGGCGTAAAACGGTATTGGCGTCCCGGCGAAATGCTTCATCATGACCAGATACTTTTTCGGCGGTATTCCAGCGCCGGGAGAAAGCTTCGTACTGCGTGATAATATCAGCCATTTCACACTGCAGTTTTGCACTCATCCTTTTTAATTCGGCATCATTCACCTTTTTCAGATAAGGATATAAAAACCGATCTTCGGCGCAGAGATGGATTTTAATAACTGAGCTCATGCTGATGACGGTCTGAGCTATTTCCTTTGCGTGTTGTGATACGCCAGCATGACTCAGCTCTCTGAGTTTGTTGAGCTTAGCCATTATTTCAATATGCTGGCTTTTCATTTTATCGATATTCATCCATTCATCCTTAGCTGCTTTATCGCGCCTTAAAGATGTATATTAAATACATCTTTAAGGATTGGCAATATCTTATTACCAGAATAAAGCAACGATAATTTAGGATAAGGCGGTATTATTTTCAGCGCAGAATTAGCCTAATCTCACGTGCTGTTTCATTACACGCTTAAATAACTGCATGCGGGTTCGCATAAACCGATTGCTTATCCTGAACTGCGCCTGTTTATTCACACCGATTAACATCGTTCTGTCTTTACGCCGGGTACATGCGGGCCAGCGTAAGATGCCGTTAAGCTGCTCGCTTGCAGACGTCACCGTGCGTGCAAACTCGGCCCAGTAGTCACAGACCTTAGCGGAAAAAGCCAAATCTTCTGACGTCACATAGTCGCAGGCCGGCGGCGTGAGCCGTAGCGTATTAAACACGTAGGGTACTTCGTTGCCATGCCAGGTTCCGTTCGCGTAGGTTTTACGCTCAGCTACGGCGACATAATCAAAGTAATAACGCCAGCATGGTTGGCCTGTACGCTGCTGCGCCTGCATCACCACAAATCCCATCGTAGTAAAGGCCATATCGCGGCACACCTGGCGACCTAACTCAGCATCGCCCTTCACCCCCGGATAAAGCAATTTTATCAGTCCCAGTCCGAACCGTTTCTCCCGGCGCAGCAGCTCAATTTGCCCCGCCAGATCGATACCAAAATAGCTCAGCACGCTGGCTTCATCGCTGTTGCTGCCGATCATGATCGGCATCGGATGCTGCCTGCCCGCAAAGAAAGTATCCAGCATCGGCTCCGGCAGCACGCGGTCGCCGCTGACAGGCGCCGGGCCGATATTTAGCGGCGCGTCTAACGCCCAGAACTGATCGGCTGGCAGCTCGCGTAATTGTTCAGCGGTGGCATCTTCCAGCCCAAAGTGACGCGCCAGCGATATGCCCTTTCTCAGCGCCTGCTGCCGCTCAACGTCCGGTAAGGTGTAAGCACTTTGAACGATAGCTTTATGGAATAACCCACCGGCAAGCGGCGAGGCCAGAAGCGAGAGCACGCTACGCCCCCCGGCTGACTCGCCAAACAGCGTTACGTTACCGGCATCGCCGCCAAAGGCATGAATGTTTTCCTGCACCCATTCAAGCGCGGCGATTTGATCCATCAGGGCAAAGTTATACAGCGGCCCCGCCGGATCTTCACCTTCCAGCGCTGGATGCGCGAAAAAGCCCAGATGCCCCAGCCGGTAGTTGATTGACACCAACACCACGCCGCGCGAAGCGAACCCGTGGCCGTCATACGGCGTCAGCCCGCCAGCGCCGATGGTGTAACCGCCCCCGTGCAACCAGACCATAACGGGAAGCGGCTCATCACCGCTTTTGGCGGGCGTCCAGATATTCAGATAGAGGCAGTCCTCAGAAAACTGGCCCGGATCGCCGCCGCCCACGGCTTTACAATATTCCAGGCTTTGCCAGCTTGCCGGAGAAAACTGCGTGGCAGGTCTGATCCCTTCCCAGCTTGCAGGCGGAACAGGCCCTCGCCAGCGCAAATTGCCCACGGGCGGCGTGGCAAAGGGGATGCCGCGAAAAACGGCACACCCCTCTTCTGTTGTTCCGGCAAGCCTGCCCTGAGCGACATTAACCAACGGCATTTCAGACGCTTCCATCTGCGATTCCCTGTAATCAACACCTCAGCAGAATAGCGCGTTCACAGCAGTCCGCAACGTCGTTTACTGCGATCCTCAGCCTGCTGATATAACTCAAACTCGTCGGCAACCGGCGCCCCGAGCGCCTGTTCAAAAGCGGCACGGCTGGCGTGCCCGTGGGTACGGGCGCCGCTTTCGCTACCTAAGTTAGACTGGAAAATACCTGCGGCGCTCACCGGCAGAAAATCTTCATAGGTGATAGGTTGAGCCACCAGCCAACCGCGTTCAATCAATGCCTGCGGATCGTCTCCGGGCTTGATCCCCAGCCGGTGCATTTCGCCTGCGGGCGTTAAGCGATAGCGGAAATAGGCCAGCGCCTGGCGACGCAGCAGCGTATCGCTGTCCGGCAGACGGCTGAACACTTCCTGTAAATGATGCTGATGGTTCAGGTTGTCTTTGCCGCTGCCCGCGGCGAGCAGCAGTTCGTCATACAACGCGCGCCCCTTCGGCGTTAATGCCACCCCACGCTGTTCGATTTCGCCAAACCGTGCCGTATGCGTTCCGTGATGCTCACCGGCAAACAAAATCGGCTCTTCCAGCGCTTTAAAACTGGTCTGGCGCAGCAATATCGGAAATTCGCGGCGCGGCGGCCCTTCAATTATCGCTTTGGGTGAAATGCCGTATTCAGGCATGAGCGCCTGTACGCGGTCAATGTCCAGCGTTCTCGGGGTTAAGTGATTAATATGGCAGCCGTGAAAACACACCACGTCGGCTATCAGTCTGTGCTGATCGTGCAGCGCCTGATAGGTCTGTGCATCAACGGTAGCATGGCTGTGCCAGCGGAACGTCTCCAGCGCCTCGCTGACAAATTCGTTAGCCTGCGCTGCGTTCAGGCCTTCCTGCTCATCATAAATATCGAGCAGCGCCCGGCAGCGCGGGGTGAAAATATCTCTCTTCGCAAGGATTGCTGCAGCCTTCTTGCGCAGGGATGCGTTTTCAATAAGTTCAAGGCGCAGCAAAGAAGTAAACACACGGAATGGGTTAAAGGCCAGCGCGTTATCGTCCACCGGACGAAAAGCGGTGGAATGTACCGGCACGCCCGCCTGAGAAAGATCGTAGTAGCCAACCGGCTGCATGCCCATCACGGCAAATATCCGCCGTAACGTCGCCAGCTCTTCAGGCTTGCCGACACGGATCGCCCCGTGACGTTCAACGTTAAGCCTTGCCAGCTCGTCGGCATTTTCCAGCTGCTGTTGCAGCTCCGGATCGTTCTCCAGTACCGCGAGGTTTACATCGGCGACCAATTCTAACAACGTGCCGTACTGCGGCACCTCTTGCTGGTACATCGCCGACATTGCGTGCGAAAATTTTTCCCGAATCTCATCAGCCGTGATGTTGTTCGCCATGATGTCGTGTCTCCAGTGAATATTGCTGAAAGCGTAGAATCTGACGGCGTACTCAGGGCGAAGAATTTGCGTTTTGTGATCTGCCTGAACCTTATCAGGCGGGCAGAAATGAAATGAGGCTTTTCATGTTGCCAATATTAGTTAATTGTTAACATTATTTTGCTAGCAAGTTATCATAATTAAACAACTTACCTTGTCACCGCGTCCCGTCTGTTTTTAACATCGCTTATGGAAAAAAATGGTCTTTTCGCTCAGCGCATTCGCTTGCGCCATCTCCACACTTTCGTGGCCGTCGCTCAACAGGGAACGCTGGGGCGAGCGGCTGAAACTCTTAATCTGAGCCAACCGGCTCTCTCCAAAACCCTTAATGAACTTGAGCAACTCACCGGCACGCGCCTGTTCGATCGCGGACGATTAGGCGCGCAATTGACGCTGATGGGCGAACAGTTCCTCACGCATGCCGTCAAGGTTCTTGATGCGCTTAATCACGCCGGACAGTCCCTGACGCGCAAAGAGGGCCAGGCTTCCGCCGTGGTCAGAATCGGCGCGTTACCTACCGCGGTGCTTGGCATATTGCCTGCGGTAATCGGTCAGTTTCACAGACAGCAAAGCGACGTGACGCTTCAGGTCGGCACCATGAACAACACCATGCTGCTGGCGGGGCTGAAATCCGGCGAGCTGGATTTGGGCATTGGCCGCATGTCCGACCCGGAACTGATGACCGGGCTGAACTATGAGCTGCTGTTCCTCGAATCGCTAAAACTCGTGGTGCGTCCGGGCCATCCTATTCTGCAGGAAAATATTACCCTGAGTCGGGTGATGGAATGGCCGGCGGTGGTATCACCGAAAGGCACAACCCCGCGCCAGAATACCGAAACGCTGCTTGCAAGCAAGGGTTGTAAACTTCCGGCAACCTGCATCGAAACGCTGTCAGCCTCGCTTTCACGCCAGTTAACGGTGGATTACAACTACGTCTGGTTTGTCCCCTCAGGTGCGGTCAAAGAGGATCTGAAACAAGGAACGCTGACGGCCCTGCCGATTGTCATACAGGGCGCTGGAGAGCCGATTGGAATTTTGACGCGCGTGGACGGCGTATTATCCCCTGGCGCGCAAATTTTGCTTGCTTCGATTCGGAAATCTATGCCCGGCTAACGGCTACGCTTCGCATGACGTTCCCAGTTTTCGATCCGGGCCTGAGGCGATTTTTTCAGCGCCACGTAACAGGCCCCGCTGCCGCCGTGGTGCGGCATGGCGCTACAAAAAGCCTGCACTTCTTCAAACTCAGGAAGCCAGCGTGCCAGATAGCTACGCACGATATTCGCATGGGAACGATCGTCGCGGCCTTTACCGTGGATAATTAACAGGTTGCGCAGCCCATCCTGTTTTGCCTGCTGGATGTAAGCAAACAACATCTGGCGGCACTGCTCAACGGGCTGACGCCGCAGGTTAAGGCTAGCTTCCTGTCCGTATTTCCCGAGGCGAAGTTTGTCGAGTACGCCGGTTTGTAAGCCTTCGCGTTTGAACTCCAGCGGCGTGCCCAGCGAGACAATATCCAGATAGTCTGTGGTCAGAAAATTATCGAGCTGCAATGTGTCGATTTTTTGCGAATCTTTCGCTTTGACCGGTTTGAGCCACTGGCTGCTGGTACAGTTCTTCAGCGGTTTGACATCCTCCATGGCGTCGAGAAACAGCAATTTGTCATCAAGGTTCATGGAAAATCCTCCAGGCTCATCTTCGCCGTGTACTATAACCGCCTGACCGCCCAGGCTCAATGTCAGTAGCCTGCAACGGCGGCGCTTGATATGTACAAATACTATTCTATACGCTTAGTTTTATTTTACTCATTCAGGTGAAATAAATTCTGTGTGCAAAAAGCGTGAAACCAATCACTCAGATAATCATGCATTTTTGTCCTGAAATGGCTATAAATAATGGTAGCCCGAACAGGAATATAACAGGGTCTAAACAGGAAGCATTGCTGTGTGTACTGGGGTCGGACTGATGTCGTCAGGCCCCCTTTTTAATACATAATATTTTTATTGCTTTTTTGCTTATTTATCCGCCACGTAATTCTGTTTAACAATCTCGACCAGAAAATAGATGCAGAATAAGCCGCGTTTTATTTCGCTGCACCTTAATTCCCCTATTAAAGAATGGGTATTGATTACCATCCAGGCGTGCCGAATTAATATTGCTAAGATTTCTAAGTCATTATCTACCCTTTTAGGGTGGCTGGTTGCGGCTGCTGATAGCATGATATTCTGCTGGTCTGGGGATCACCTGCGCCTGTATTAAAAATGGAGAGCATCATGCTGACACTGCTTGAAGATAAGATTGCCACGCCGCTTGGGCCGCTATGGATACTCTGTGATGAACAGTTCAGGCTGCGGGCCGTGGAGTGGGAAGAGTACAGCGACCGTATGGTACAGCTACTGGATATCCACTATCGCGCGGAAGGCTACCTGCGCATCGGCAGTCAAAATCCTGGCGGGATGAGCGACAAACTGCGCGACTATTTTGACGGTGATTTGAACATTATTCAAACGCTGCCGACGGCCACCGCCGGCACCCCGTTCCAGCGTGAAGTTTGGCAGGCGCTGCGTGCCATTCCAAGCGGTCACGTTATGCATTATGGGCAACTGGCAGAGCAGCTTGGCCGCGCAGGGGCAGCGCGGGCCGTCGGGGCCGCAAATGGTTCTAATCCGGTCAGTATTGTGGTGCCCTGCCATCGCGTTATCGGACGCAACGGCACCATGACAGGTTATGCCGGTGGCGTGAGCCGTAAAGAGTGGCTTTTACGCCATGAAGGCTATCTATTGCTTTAGCCAGTCGAGGCTTTCAAAGCGATAAGTAAGCCATAAATGCGATCCTAAATCATGAGATTGATTAGCTATTTCCATTTATATCAAGTAGATGAGGTGAAAAATCTTATTTTGAATACCATTATATTCTGAATGGTGTTTCCCCATACTTACGTGCCCAGCAAAAAGATGTTAAAATTGACCAATATCAATTACGGCCTGAGCATATCTATGATCCCTGAAAAGCGAATTATCCGACGCATTCAGTCTGGCGGTTGTGCTATCCATTGTCAGGACTGCAGCATCAGCCAATTATGCATCCCTTTTACGCTCAACGAGCATGAGCTTGATCAGCTTGATAATATCATCGAGCGCAAAAAGCCTATCCAGAAGGGACAGACCCTGTTTAAAGCGGGTGACGAACTGAAATCGCTGTACGCCATTCGTTCAGGGACCATCAAAAGCTACACCATCACCGAACAGGGTGACGAACAGATAACCGGCTTCCATCTGGCGGGCGATCTGGTCGGTTTTGACGCCATCGGCACCGGGCATCACCCGAGCTTTGCCCAGGCGCTCGA
This sequence comes from Buttiauxella sp., assembly GCA_032051265.1. Classification (GTDB taxonomy): domain Bacteria; phylum Pseudomonadota; class Gammaproteobacteria; order Enterobacterales; family Enterobacteriaceae; genus Dryocola. Next base: position 111,339 of record DAMBYU010000002.1, on the reverse strand, counting down.
AACATCCATGGTGTGCGAAATTCCGTTCGAAACGCTGGATGATTTATCCGGTAAAATGCCGAGTCTGCGCCAGCAGATGATGCGTTTAATGAGCGGTGAAATCAAAGGCGATCAGGACATGATTCTACTGCTTTCGAAAAAGAATGCTGAAGAGCGTCTGGCCGCGTTTGTCTATAATCTTTCGCGTCGTTTCGCACAGCGCGGATTCTCGCCTCGGGAATTCCGCCTGACCATGACCCGTGGCGACATCGGTAACTACCTGGGCCTGACTGTAGAAACCATCAGCCGCCTGCTGGGTCGTTTCCAGAAAAGCGGTATGCTGGCCGTTAAGGGCAAGTACATTACTATTGAAAATATCGACCTTCTTGCCGAACTCGCCGGGCAATCGCGTAACGTCGCCTGATAAAGACTAACCTTTGCCGGATCGCTAATTTTTTTCTATGTTTTTGATCCGGCAACGGCTTCTCGCCTGTTTCATTCTCTCCTTATAGGTTAATCTTACTTAACAGACTGTGGTTAAGCAGTTGTAAGGAGACCTGTATGGCAAAGTATCAAAACATGCTAGTCGCGATTGATCCCAATCAGGACGATCAACCTGCCCTGCGGCGTGCTGTTTATTTGCATCAACGGATTGGCGGCAGAATTAAGGCGTTTTTGCCGATCTACGACTTTTCTTATGAAATGACCACCCTTCTGTCACCGGATGAACGCACCGCTATGCGTAAAGGCGTTATCAGCCAGCGCGCGGCCTGGATTAAAGAACAGGCGCAGTATTACATCGAAGCCGGCGTCCCCATTGAAATTAAAGTGGTCTGGCATAACCGGCCATTTGAGGCGATTATCCAGGAAGTGATCGGCGGCGGTCACGATCTGCTGTTAAAAATGACCCACCAGCACGATAGACTTGAAGCGGTGATTTTCACTCCAACCGACTGGCATCTGCTGCGCAAATGCCCTTGCCCGGTCTGGATGGTGAACGAGAAACCCTGGCCGGAAGGCGGTAAAGCGCTGGTTGCCGTAAACCTTGCAAGCGAAGAGCAATATCACAACGCCCTTAATGATAAGTTAGTTAAGGAGACCCTTCGCCTGGCGGATGATATCAACCACACGGAAGTTCATCTGGTGGGTGCCTACCCCGTTACGCCTATCAATATTGCCATCGAACTGCCTGATTTTGACCCAAGCGTTTATAACGACGCCATCCGTGGCCAGCACCTGGTGGCCATGAAAGCCATCCGTCAGCGGTTTGGCATCGATGAGAAAATGACGCATGTTGAAAAAGGCTTGCCGGAGGAGGTTATTCCGGATCTGGCCGAACATCTCCAGGCGGGAATTGTTGTGCTGGGAACAGTAGGACGCACCGGCCTTTCCGCCGCGTTTCTCGGCAATACCGTTGAGCAGGTTATCGATCATTTACGCTGCGACCTTCTGGTCATCAAGCCTGATGAATATCAGACGCCCGTCGAATTAGACGATGATGAAGACGATTAATGCTTCGTTAAATTAACTAAAAGCCCGCTGGTGCAACACCGACGGGCTCGCCGCACCTTTCAATAATACCTTTCCTGCCGGGACTTGGTCCTGAAAAGCCATCCCCACCCGTTTTGCCGGAAATGCTTCTTTATTCTCAACAATAAGCTTTATGGCACCCGCGCCCATAAAATCCAGGCTACCTTTTTAAGGTCGTTCAGTTAATCACTTACGATCGCGAGGATGGAGCTAACTTATGAAAGCACTTACTTATCATGGACCTAAGCATGTCAGTGTCGATAACATGCCCGACCCCATTATCGAAGCGCCTGACGATATTATTCTCAAAGTCACCGCTACGGCGATTTGTGGTTCAGATTTACATCTCTACCACGGAAAAATTCCGGGCACCCATCACGGTGATATTTTTGGTCATGAGTTTATGGGCGAAGTTGTTGAAGCAGGTTCTGGCGTAACGGCGGTGAATAAAGGTGACAGGGTTGTTATTCCTTTTGTTATCGCCTGCGGAGACTGTTTTTTCTGCCATCTGCATCAGTATGCGGCCTGTGAAACGACCAACACGGGTAAAGGTTCGGCGCTTAACCGCAAATCGATTTCTCCTCCTGCCGCTTTATTTGGTTACAGCGATCTTTATGGCGGAATACCGGGCGGCCAGGCTGAATATGTACGGGTGCCAAAAGCTAACGCTGGCCCGTTTAAAGTCCCCTCCACTCTTGCTGATGAAAAAGTTTTATTCCTCTCTGATATTCTACCGACTGCCTGGCAGGCGGTGAAAAACGCTGAGATTAAACAAGGTTCCAGCGTGGCCATTTTCGGTGCCGGGCCTGTAGGATTACTCTGCGCAGCCTGCGCCCGCCTGTCAGGCGCCGAGAAAATATTTATTATCGATCATCATCCTTACCGGCTCGCTTTCGCCCAGCAGCGCTATGGTGCGATACCGATCAATTTCGACGAAAACGACGACGCTGCCGCCTGGATTATTGAAAATACTGCCGGGAACCGCGGCGTGGACGCGGTTATTGATGCGGTCGGTTTTGAAGCCAAAGGCAGCATAACCGAAACAGTGCTCAGTAACCTTAAACTTGAAGGAAGCAGCGGCAAGGCACTAAGACAGTGTATTGCTGCCGTGCGTCGCGGCGGGATTGTCAGCGTGCCGGGGGTATACGCGGGCTTTATTCATGCTTTCCTGTTTGGCGATGCCTTTGATAAAGGTTTGACCTTCAGAATGGGTCAGACGCACGTTCACGCGTATCTGCCAGAACTACTTAAACTGATAGAAAGCGGGCATCTGCATCCGGAGGAAATTGTGACGCATCACCTTCCTCTCGAAGATGCCGCCCGCGGCTATGAAATTTTTGAGAAGCGTCAGGAAGACTGCCGTAAGGTTATCCTTGTGCCGGGCCTTAGTGCGGATGCTTCCACCATTTAAGCAAAAAAAACCGCCCCGAAAGGCGGTTTTACTCAACATCCTGCCATCAGAGAGCTTTGAGAATTGCTTCCACGCTGGCTTTGGCGTCGCCAAACAGCATCTGCGTGTTCTCTTTAAAGAACAGCGGGTTTTGCACCCCGGCATAGCCGGTATTCATTGAACGCTTAAAGACGATAACGTTTTGCGCTTTCCACACTTCCAGTACCGGCATGCCGGCGATTGGGCTACGCGGATCTTCCTGTGCGGCCGGGTTAACCGTATCGTTAGCGCCGATAACCAGCACGGTGTCGGTATCGCTGAAATCGTCGTTGATTTCATCCATTTCCAGCACCACGTCATACGGCACGCGAGCTTCAGCCAGCAAGACGTTCATATGACCTGGCAAACGGCCCGCCACCGGGTGAATACCAAAGCGCACTTTGATCCCACGAGCACGCAGTTTCTCGGTAATTTCTGCAACCGGATACTGCGCTTGCGCCACCGCCATGCCATAGCCTGGGGTGATGATTACAGAGCTGGAGTTTTTCAGCATTTCTGCTGTTTCTTCCGCTGTAATTTCACGATGCTCCCCGGCGTCATCGGTTTCACCGGTAGAGGAACCATCCGTACCGAAACCACCGGCGATAACGCTAATGAACGAGCGGTTCATCGCTTTACACATGATGTACGACAGGATGGCACCCGAAGAGCCGACCAGCGCACCGGTAACGATCAGCAGATCGTTACTGAGCATAAAGCCTGCCGCCGCCGCCGCCCAGCCAGAGTAGGAGTTCAGCATGGACACCACTACCGGCATATCCGCACCGCCGATAGACGCCACCAGATGCCAGCCGACCGCCAGCGCGATAATGGTCATCACCAGCACGGCCAGCACCTGCAGACCAACGCTTTCGGTACGAACGAACACAATCAGCAGCGCAAAAGAGACGACTAACGCCGCCAGGTTCAGCTTGTGACGATGCGGCAGCATCAGCGGTTTAGAAGAAATCTTGCCGCGCAGTTTGCCAAAGGCCACAATAGAGCCCGTGAAGGTTACTGCGCCGATAAAGATGCCGAGGAAAACTTCCGTTAAATGGATGTTTTCCATCACCGGTTCAAGACCCGGCGCATGATCCAGGTAGCTGTTAAAGCCAACCAGAACCGCCGCCAGACCCACGAAGCTATGCAGAATCGCCACCAGCTCCGGCATCTCCGTCATTTCGACTTTCTTCGCAAGGTGCATACCGATAGCACCACCGATAACCATCGCCACGATTATCCATACGACGTTACCGGTTTCCGGCCCAAAGATGGTCGCAACCAGCGCAATCGCCATACCGGCCATGCCGAACAGGTTGCCCTGCTTTGACGTTTCGTGTTTTGACAGCCCAGCCAGACTGAAAATAAACAGGATCGCGGCAACAATGTATGCAGCTGTAACTAATCCACCAGACATTTGTTACCCCTTAGTTCTTCCGGAACATTTTCAGCATGCGCTGAGTGACGGTGAAACCACCAAAAATATTGATACTGGCAATCAGCACGGCGATAAAACTCAGGAAACTGACCCAGCCGCCGTGACCAATCTGTAAAAGCGCGCCAACCACAATGATGCCGGAGATAGCGTTAGTGACCGACATCAACGGCGTATGCAGCGCATGTGAAACGTTCCATACCACGTAATATCCCACTACGCAGGCCAGGGCAAACACCGTAAAGTGGCCGAGGAACTCTTTTGGCGCGACGTCAGCAAGCCAGCCGAAGAGAATAATCGCCAGCGCCATAAACGCGTATTTGCGCCATGGCGAAGCCGGTTTTTTCTCTTCTACCGGAGCGGCAGCTTTTGGCTGAGCCGCCTGAGGCTGGGCGGAAACCTGAATTGGCGGCGCAGGCCAGGTGACTTCGCCTTCGCGGATAACCGTTACGCCACGAACGACCACGTCTTCAAAATCGACGTTAATATTGCCGTCTTTCTCTTTACAGAGCAGCTTCAGCAGGTTTACCAGGTTGGTGCCGTACAGCTGTGAAGACTGAGTCGGCAGGCGTCCCGGCAGATCGGTATAACCAATTACGCGTACGCCGTTTGGCGTAACGGTAATTTTGTCGGCCACCGTGTATTCGCAGTTACCGCCGTTTTGCGCCGCCAGATCGACAATAACGCTGCCCGCCTGCATGGAATCGACCATTTCACGGGTGATGAGTTTCGGGGCCGGTTTACCGGGGATCAGCGCTGTGGTAACGATAATGTCGACTTCTTTCGCCTGCGCGGCAAACAGTTCCATCTCCGCTTTAATAAAGGCTTCGGACATCACTTTGGCATAGCCATCGCCGCTGCCCGCGTCCTCTTTAAAGTCGAGTTCCAGGAACTCGGCGCCCATACTCTGGACCTGTTCTTTGACTTCAGGACGAGTATCAAAAGCACGCACGATGGCGCCAAGGCTGTTTGCCGCACCGATTGCCGCAAGGCCTGCTACGCCCGCGCCTATTACCATCACTTTCGCCGGCGGTACTTTACCTGCGGCGGTTATCTGCCCCGTAAAGAAACGACCAAATTCATGAGCGGCCTCAACGATAGCGCGATAGCCCGCAATGTTGGCCATGGAGCTTAACGCATCGAGCGACTGAGCACGCGAAATACGCGGCACCGAGTCCATTGCCATTACGGTGACGTTGCGCGCAGCGAGTTTTTCAAGCAGCTCTGCATTTTGTGCAGGCCAGATGAAGCTAACCAGAGTTGAGCCTTCGCGCAGCAGCTCAATTTCGCTCTCCTGCGGGGCATTTACTTTCAAAATGATGTCTGATTGCCAGACATCCTGAGTGTCGGTAACGGTGGCACCCACCTGCATAAAAGCTTCATCATCGAAGCTTGCCAGGTTGCCTGCGCCACTTTCAATGGCGACAGTAAATCCCAGCTTCAGCAGTTGTTCCACGGTTTTCGGTGTGGCAGCCACGCGGGATTCACCTGCCCACCGCTCTCTTGGTACACCAATACGCATAGTATTCCCTTCCATCTGTTTATTATGATGGTTTGTCAGACGTTGCCGTAGCCAACCACATGCCGTTGCCTGTACCCCTGACAAACGTCATCTCCGTTACCACTTCAACAAAAAATACATCTGTAACAAACTTTTTATAACCTACTGAAAATAACGCCTGTGATCCACATCCTGATCGCAGTATTTGTATCTTTACCGCAAAATCTAAGGGTCAAGGCGCCCAGGCAGTTCTTTTTAACTAAAATTCATCGCTGATGCCTGATAATACGCTTAAGCGAAGCGGTAAAACACGATTCTGCGCCGCGCCAAAAGCCGGTTTTAACATTGTATTAACTAAAGAAGTCGTAAGCTTTATCGTTTTAACTGGTCAAGCGGGCAAATTCAGCACATATAATCTTTGGTTATGAAAATTCTGCACTTGCCGGGCGTCGCTTTAAAAAATGCCGCAGACAGTGATGCTCATTCAATGCAATAATCTGCGGCCTACAGGTAATTTTCAGAGAATGCGGTATTAGTATTCATTTTGCGCAAGGCGAAGGATTATTTTTATGAAGCTCAAGAACACCCTTCTGGCGTCAGCACTTATCTCCCTGACCACGCTGTCTGCTCAGGCAGCACAGGAATTGACGCCAGAGCAAGCGGCCTCTCTTAAACCTTTTGATCGCATCGTTGTGACGGGGCGTTTTACCGCCATCAGCGACGCGGCCAAAGCCGTTTCTCGCCGTGCTGATGACGCCGGCGCCGCTTCTTTCTATATTCAGGATCTGAACGACACCGGCAATAGCGGCAACTGGCGTGTGGTTGCCGATATTTTCCATGCGGATGCGCAGAAAGCCGAAGAAAAAGGCAATCGCGTCATCAATGGCGTGATGGAATTACCGAAAACCCAGGCTTACCTGCTCGAACCGTTCGATACCGTTACTATTCAGGGCTTCTATCGCAACCAGCCGGAAGTTAACGACGCCATTACCAAAGCCGCTAAAGATAAAGGTGCGGCTTCTTTCTTCATCGTGCGTCAGGTCGATGCAAACCAGGGCGGCAACCAGCGTATCACCGCGTTTATCTATAAAGCGGATGCCAAAAAACGCGTTGTGCAGAACCCGGATGCCATCCCTGCAAATTCAGAAGCGGGTAAAGCCGCGCTGGCTGCTGGCGGTGCTGCAGCGAAAAAAGTTGAAATTCCAGGCGTTGCCTCTTCTGCTACTCCAAGTTCCGACGTGGGCCGTTTCTTTGAAACCCAATCATCAAAAGGCGGGCGTTACACTGTCACCCTGCCGGACGGTACCAGGGTAGAAGAGATCAATAAAGTCACCGCGGCCCAGATGGTGCCTTTCGACAGCATCAAATTCACCGGCCACTACAGCGGCATGACGGAAGTGTCATACCAGGTGGCGAAACGTGCAGCGAAGAAAGGGGCGAAGTTCTACCATGTGACCCGCCAGTGGCAGGAGCGTGGCGGCAACCTGACCGTCAGCGCAGACCTCTACAAATAATTCAGCCATACCCTCAGGGCAGCCCTGGCTGCCCTTTTTTGCGCCCTCTTTTTGCGCGATTAGTCCAATTTATGGCGCATGCCATTGCAAGCAGTGCCTACACTCCGTAAAATTCCGCGCCTTAGCGTGATCCACCATTTTTATGCGTAAAAGCATAATAATTATGCTGGTTACTGCCTCACTTTTACTGGACATCTATGGAAAAGAAACTTGGCCTCGCCGCGTTAACCGCGCTGGTCCTCAGCTCGATGCTCGGCGCGGGGGTATTTAGCCTGCCGCAAAATATGGCAAGCGTGGCAAGCCCCGCAGCGCTTTTGATCGGCTGGGCAATTACCGGAGCGGGCATTCTGCTGCTGGCGCTCGCCATGCTGGTGCTGACCCGCCTGCGCCCGGAGTTAGATGGCGGAATATTCACCTATGCGCGTGAAGGCTTTGGCGAATTAATCGGTTTCTGCTCCGCCTGGGGCTACTGGCTGTGTGCGGTTATCGCTAACGTTTCCTATCTCGTTATCGTCTTCTCGGCGTTAAGCTTCTTTACGGATACGCCTCAGCTGCGCCTGTTTGGCGATGGTAATACCTGGCAAGCCATTGTTGGCGCCTCTGTCTTATTATGGATGGTTCACTGGCTGGTGCTGCGCGGCGTGCAAACCGCAGCGAGTATCAATCTGGTGGCAACGCTCGCTAAACTTCTCCCGCTCGGCATGTTTATCGTACTCGCAGCCATGGCCTTCCAGCTCCGGACCTTTAACCTCGACTTTTCCGGGCTGGCGCTAGGCGTGCCGGTCTGGGAGCAGGTTAAAAACACCATGCTGATTACGCTGTGGGTGTTTATTGGCGTTGAGGGCGCCGTGGTAGTTTCCGCCCGTGCGCGCAATAAAAAAGATGTAGGACGCGCAACCCTGCTCGCCGTCATTGCCGCGCTGGGTGTCTATCTGCTGGTGACGCTGCTTTCTCTTGGCGTGGTGGCTCGTCCTGAACTGGCGACGATGCGCAACCCGTCGATGGCTGGCATCATGGTAGATATGATGGGCCCATGGGGCGAAGTCATCATCGCCGCAGGGCTTATCGTTTCCGTGTGCGGCGCCTATCTGAGCTGGACTATTATGGCCGCAGAAGTACCTTTGCTTGCCGCTACGTATAAAGCGTTTCCGAAAATTTTTGCGCGCCAGAATAAAAATAACGCCCCTGCGGCATCGCTGTGGCTGACTAATATCAGCGTACAGCTTTGCCTGGTGCTTATCTGGCTGACGGGCTCTGATTACAACACTCTGTTGACTATCGCTTCAGAGATGATCCTCGTGCCTTATTTCCTCGTGGGCGCTTATTTATTAAAAATAGCTACGCGTCCCCTGCATAAAGCCATCGGCCTTGGCGCATGCCTTTATGGCCTGTGGTTACTTTATGCATCAGGCCCGATGCACCTGCTTCTGTCGGTGGTATTGTATGCCCCAGGATTGCTTGTCTTTATGTACGCCCGCAGCACGCATACTCATGAAATCAATCTGAATATGCGGGAAAAAACGATTATCGTAGCGATGTTGTTTGCCTCTTTCCCGGCGACATGGATGCTGGTGAGATAACGCCTGGCCCGCAATTGTGGAGAACTAACCAGTGGATAAATTGTTTTCTGCCAGGCCGGTGCTGATTACCGGCGCTGGCCGCCGTATTGGCCTTGCGTTGGCGAAAGATTTTCTGGCGCGTAAGCAGCCGGTCATTATTAGCTTCAGGACTCGCTACCCTTCTATTGATGAACTCGAACAGGCGGGTGCGCTTTGCCTGCCCGGCGATTTTTCTACGGACGACGGCATTAAGGCATTCGCGGATAGCGTGATGCAGCACTGCAGTAGTCTGCGCGCCATTATTCATAACGCCAGCGCCTGGCAGGCCGAATCTCACACGGTTGCGCATAGCGACACCCTTGCGGCCATGCTGCAAATACACGTCAATGCTCCCTATCTGCTGAACCACTTGCTCGAACCTTTGCTGCGCGGGCACGGTCACGCCGGTTCGGACATTATTCACTTCACCGATTATGTGGTTGAGCGCGGCAGCGACAAACACATCGCCTATGCCGCCAGTAAAGCCGCGTTAGATAACCTGACGCGCTCTTTTGCCCGTAAACTGGCACCTGAAGTGAAAGTAAACGCTATCGCCCCGGCAATGATCTTATTTAACGAGCATGACGATGCGCAGTACCGCAAAGAAGCGCTGAAAAAATCATTGATGCAGGTAGCGCCGGGCGAAAAAGAGATCGTTTCACTGGTAAATTTTCTGCTGGAAAGCAGGTACGTTACCGGACGCTCCCACGCGGTAGACGGCGGTCGTCCGCTTCGATAAATCTGTTTACCAGTCATTGATGGCGTAAAAGATTCACCCGGTGTATGTTGCCACCTTTACCTGACGTGCCGGGTTATGAACAAAATCGTATACGTAGAAGATGATCCAGAAGTGGGCGCGCTGATTGCCGCTTACCTGGGGAAACACGACATTGATGTGATTGTCGAAAACCGCGGCGATTGCGCCGAAGCGGTGATCAAAGAGCAACAGCCCGATCTGGTGCTTCTGGATGTCATGTTGCCCGGCAAAGACGGCATGACGCTATGTCGCGATCTGCGTCCGCAGTGGGACGGCCCCATTGTTCTGCTGACCTCGCTTGACAGCGATATGAACCATATTCTGTCGCTGGAGATGGGCGCTAACGATTATATTCTGAAAACCACGCCTCCCGCCGTACTCCTGGCGCGTCTGCGCCTGCATTTACGCCAGCGTATTTCTGCCCAACACACCGTTGAAACCACGCCCGCCACGCTCAAGCCGCATAAAGCTATGCGCTTTGGCACACTCTGTATCGACCCGCTGAACCGGCAGGTCACCCTTGGCGATGAGGATATCGCGCTTTCAACCGCAGATTTTGATTTGCTGTGGGAGCTGGCCACGCACGCCGGACAGATTATGGACAGGGACGCGTTACTGAAAAATTTGCGTGGCGTAAGCTACGACGGCATGGACAGAAGCGTGGACGTTGCCATTTCCCGGCTGCGCAAAAAATTGTACGACAGCGCCACGGAACCGTTTCGTATTAAAACCATACGCAATAAAGGCTATCTTTTTGCGCCGCATGCCTGGGAAAGCAAAGCGTGATGAAAGCGATGCCGCGTGAAAGCGGCATCTGTCAGTCAGTGGTGCAGCATTTCATCCACTACCTGCGCGGTAGTCATGTTGTAAGGATAGAAAGTAGGCCAGTTATCCATTTCCTTCAGCAGCGCTTCCTGCGACTCATTGCCCATAAATATATGGTAATGCTGGGATTTACGCGGGCCGATAGTATGATCGCTGAACTGAACATATTTCGGTGCCGCAGATTGACTATCCTGACATTCAAACAGATAACGCACGCCCTTCTTCCCCGAGACGTAGTTCAGGATTTTAAAACCGGCGTAGCGGTATTCACAGGACTTCACCTCTTTTCCGATATGAAATTCCATGACGTTATTCTCAATACCAATAGTATCGACGTCGGTTGCGTAGCCTGTTTTGTAATAGGCCTCTATCTCAGCAAGCGATTTGCCGCTTTTCTTCGCTTTTTGTTCCAGCACCGGGGTCAGGTCGTCTTTCAGCAGATAGGGATTCAGCGACTGCCAGATGCCATCCCAGTCACTTAACGCACGAGCTTTAACGTTTTTATCATCAAATACCCCTTCACTGGCTTTTTGTTCTGTCTCCGTTAAGGGCGCACCATGATGATGTGCATGGGCAAAAGCGTATGAGCTGCTCAGTAAGGCTCCCAGTCCCAGTAAAATAGCGGCGTTCTTCATGTTTGTTACTTTCTCCCTTATGGTCAATCGAGCTTTATGACATGTTATAACATAACAACATGACGTAACGAAAGCTCTCTAGCCAGCCTGCGAGAACGCGAGCATACTTGTGTTCCATAACGCCCCTGAATGACAGGAGGCAGAACCAGTTAATTGATAGATCGGTAATTTTTAATGAAAAAGCTGTTTATTCAGTTTTATCTCCTGCTGTTTGTCTGCTTCCTCGTGATGACTATGCTGGTCGGGCTGGTCTATAAATTTACCGCCGAACGCGCGGGTCGACAGTCGCTGGATGACCTGATGAAAAGTTCGCTGTATCTGATGCGCAGCGAGCTGCGGGAAATCCCACCCCGCGACTGGAACAAAACCATCAACGACCTCGATCTCAACTTATCCTTTAAGTTAAACATCGAGCCGATGAACAAATTTAAGCTCGATGAGATCACCGCCCGTCATCTGCGCGAAGGCGAAATCGTCGCCCTCGATGATGAATATACGTTTATCCAGCGTATTCCTCGCAGCCACTACGTCCTGGCCGTTGGCCCCATACCGTATCTGTTTTTCCTGCACCAGATGCGCCTGCTTGACGTAGCGCTGATGGCGTTTATCGCCTTTTCCCTCGCCTTCCCCGTATTCATCTGGATGCGTCCGCACTGGCAGGACATGCTGAAACTGGAAACCGCAGCACAGCGGCTCGGCAAAGGACATCTGGACGAGCGGCTTCACTTCGATAGCGCTTCAAGCTTTGAACGCCTGGGGGTCGCTTTTAACCAGATGGCGGATAATATTAACGCGCTAATCGCCAGTAAAAAGCTGCTGATTGACGGCATTGCCCACGAATTGCGCACGCCGCTGGTTCGCCTGCGTTACCGGCTGGAAATGAGCGATAACCTTACCGTGCAAGAGTCACAGGCGCTGAACCGTGATATCGGCCAGCTCGAAGGGCTTATCGATGAGCTGCTGACCTATGCCCGCCTCGACCGCCCGCAAACCGATCTGCACCTTTCGCCAGTCGACCTGCCGGACTGGCTGCAAAGCCATATTGCCGATGTGCGTCTCATCCATCCTCACCGTGATATCGAGCTTGAATGCTTTGCCGGCGGCGTATACGGGCAGCTTGATTTACGCCTTATGGAGCGAGTCATCGACAATTTGATCAATAACGCCCTTCGTTACAGTCAGCAAAAGCTGCGCATCAGCCTGAGCCTTGCGGGACAAACGGCCGTGCTGCAGGTTGATGACGATGGCCCGGGCATTCCTGAGCAAGAACGCGAGCACGTTTTCCAGCCGTTTGTTCGCCTTGACCCCAGCCGTGACAGAGCCACCGGCGGCTGTGGCCTGGGATTGGCGATTGTACATTCTGTTGCGGTAGCAATGGGCGGCGCCGTTAGCGTGGACAGCAGCGCGCTTGGGGGAGCCTGCATCCGCTTTAGCTGGCCGGTTAATACTTTCGCACCTCAGACCCTCCCTGCCGCATAAAACCTTCTTTGCTGCCTGACCAATGGTGACGCAACTGGTCAGGTGTGCTTTGTTGTGTTATAAATCATAAGTATGTTGTAACTAAAGTGGATGGCGCGATGGCTGATTACGACCTGATTGAAAGACTGACCACAACGTTTCGCGAGCTTGAGCAGGATCTGCGCACGCTTCGGGAACAGCTGGATACCTGCCGTCTGCTGGTTGGGCGCGTGTTTACTCTGCCGGGAATAGAAAAAGGCCGGGAGCACGAGCCGCTAACGCATATTGAGGTGACTCAGCGGATTGGTAAAGAGGCGCACGAGACGACGCTTGCTCACTTCACTCGCCTCTTCATCCAGCAGCAGTCAGAAAAAATCAGCAGCAAGGCTGCGGTGCGCCTTCCCGGCGCCGTTTGTTATGCTGTAAGCGCCGAAGAGTACCGGCAGCTACATGAGCTGATCGCGTGCATTAATCAACGCAAACTCACGCTGGAAAAGATTATCAGCGTTGATTCTGGCCTGCCGAGCGTGCAGCGCTTTGAATGGGTGCATCGTCATGTTCCGGGTCTGATTACGCTCAACGCCTACCGCGCGATCGCGCTTGTCGATAATCCCTCCACGCTGCGTTTTGGCTGGGCGAATAAGCAGATAATCAAAAATCTGACTCGCCATGAGGTGATGGCGATGCTTGAGAAAAGCCTGAAGGCAAACCGCGCCGTGCCGCCCTGGACGCGCGAACAGTGGGCGGAGCAAATCGAACGGGAGCTGAATAACGTGGCCATGCTCTCCGACAGCGTGAAACTGAAGATTAAGCGTCCTGTAAAAGTGCAGCCGGTTGCGCGGGTATGGTATCAGGAGCAGCAAAAGCAGGTGCAGCTCGCCTGCCCTTCGCCTTTGATTGTGCTCTGCCAGCAGGATCTCGGCGAGACGCCACCGGAGATTGGCGAGCTGCTGAACTACGATGCGGATAATATCCGTCACCGCTACAAGCCCGAAGCTCAGGCGTTGCGGCTGCTGATCCCACGTTTACATCTGTATTGCGAAGAGTAAAAAGCGCCTCCGTGGAGGCGCGCAGAAGTCAAGACCTCATGCTGCCGACCATCTCCTCTGGCCGCACCCAGGCGTCAAACTCCTCTTCAGTGAGGTAACCCAGCTTCAGCGCAGAGGCTTTCAGCGTCAGCCCTTCTTTGTGCGCTTTTTTGGCGATCTCCGCCGCTTTGTCGTAGCCGATGTGCGTATTCAGCGCGGTCACCAGCATCAGCGATTCATTCAGCAACTGGCTGATGCGGTCGCGGTTTGGCTCGATGCCAACGGCGCAGTGCTCGTTAAAGCTTTCCATGCCGTCCGCCAGCAGGCGAATCGACTGCAGGACGTTGTGGATCACCATCGGGCGGTAGACGTTCAGCTCAAAATTGCCGGAGGCGCCGCCGATATTCACCGCCACATCATTCCCCATCACCTGGCAGCACAGCATAGTCATGGCTTCGCACTGCGTCGGGTTCACTTTTCCCGGCATGATGGAGCTGCCCGGCTCGTTTTCCGGAATGGCGATTTCGCCAATACCGCAGCGCGGGCCGGAGGATAACCAGCGCACATCGTTGGCGATTTTCATCAGCGATGCAGCCAGGCCTTTTAGCGCCCCGTGCGCGTGAACCAGGGCATCGCAGGTCGCCAGCGCCTCGAATTTATTAGGCGCGGTAACGAAAGGTTGTCCGGTGATGTCAGCCAGTTCTTTTGCCACTCGCACCGCGTATTCAGGATGCGTATTTAATCCGGTACCTACGGCTGTGCCACCCAGAGCAAGCTCCGCCACGTGCGGCACGCTGTGTTCGATATGCTTAAGGTTGTGCTCAAGCATCGCCACCCAGCCGGAAATTTCCTGTCCAAGCGTCAGCGGCGTGGCATCCTGAAGGTGCGTGCGGCCGATTTTGACGATATCGCGGAAAGCTTCCGCTTTGGCTTGCAGCGTACCTTTCAGCACGTTGAGCTGCGGAATAAGCGCTTCACGTAACGCTTTTACCGCCGCGACATGCATCGCCGTCGGGAAAACATCGTTAGAGCTCTGGCTCTTGTTCACATCATCGTTGGGATGAACCACGCGGTCCATGCCGCGCACACCGCCGAGCAGTTCGCTCGCCCGGTTCGCCAGCACTTCGTTCATGTTCATATTGCTTTGCGTGCCCGACCCCGTCTGCCAGATAGCAAGCGGAAACTCATCAGGATGTTTGCCATCCAGCACTTCGTCTGCGGCGGCCAGTATCGCTTTACCGCGCTCTGCCGGGAGTAAGCCGAGATCCATGTTCACTTTCGCCGCCGCACGCTTGGTCAACGCCAGCGCCTGAATCAGCGCCACCGGCATTTTTTCCGTGGAGATGCGGAAATGCTCAAGCGAGCGCTGCGTTTGCGCCCCCCAGAGCTTATCTTCCGGAACATCAATGGGGCCCATAGAATCTTTTTCGATACGACTGGATGCCATTTCTCTCTCCTTTTGCGCTATAAAAAAGCCGCCCATGCGGGCGGCTTCAGGTTTCTATTTCACGCATCGACTGCATTGTGAGGCGTGAATATTCTGGAAGAAGTCGTTGCCCTTGTCATCGACCAGAATAAAGGCCGGGAAGTCCTCTACCTCGATTTTCCAGATAGCTTCCATTCCCAGCTCGGGATATTCAACGCAGGTCAGGCTCTTGATACTCTGCTGCGCCAGTACCGCCGCCGGGCCACCAATGCTGCCCAGATAGAAGCCGCCGTGTTTATGGCAGGCCTCCGTGACTGGCTTGCTACGGTTGCCTTTCGCCAGCATCACCATGCTGCCGCCGTTGGCCTGGAGCAGATCCACATAGGAATCCATGCGCCCTGCCGTGGTTGGGCCAAGCGAACCCGAGGCGTAGCCGTCCGGCGTTTTGGCCGGGCCTGCATAGTAAATCGGGTGATCTTTCACGTACTGCGGCAAGCCTTCGCCGCTGTCGATACGCTCTTTGAGCTTAGCGTGCGCTATATCGCGTGCCACAATAATAGTCCCACTCAGGGAAAGACGCGTAGAAACAGGGTACTGAGAAAGCTGTTTAAGGATTTCGCTCATCGGGCGGTTAAGATCGACTTTGACTGCTTCGCCCTCGCCCGCCTGACGCAGCTGCTGGGGAATGAATTTGCCCGGATTGTGCTCCAGTTTTTCCAGCCAGATGCCGTCACGGTTGATCTTCGCTTTAATGTTTCTGTCCGCAGAGCAGGATACGCCCATGCCAACCGGGCAGGATGCGCCGTGGCGCGGCAGGCGCACAACGCGAACATCGTGAGCAAAGTATTTGCCGCCAAACTGCGCGCCAAGACCGAGATTCTGCGCCTCTTTGAGCAACTCTTCTTCCAGTTGAATATCGCGGAACGCCTGGCCGTGCTCGTTACCTTCCGTCGGCAGACCGTCATAATATTTAGTGGAAGCGAGTTTTACCGTCTTAAGGGTGGACTCCGCAGAAGTGCCCCCTATAACAAAAGCCACGTGATACGGCGGGCAGGCCGCTGTGCCGAGGCTGCGCATTTTCTCGACCAGATAATCTTTCAGCTTGCCTGGGCTGAGCAACGCTTTGGTTTCCTGATAAAGATAGGTTTTGTTCGCTGAGCCGCCGCCTTTAGCGATACAGAGGAACTTATACTCGGCTCCGTCCACGCTGTAGAGATCGATTTGCGCAGGCAGGTTCGTGCCGGTGTTCACCTCTTTGTACATATCCAGCGCGGCGTTCTGGGAATAGCGCAGATTATCTTCAATATAGGTGTTATACACGCCCTGCGACAGCGCGGCTTCATCGCCGCCACCGGTCCAGACGCGCTGGCCTTTTTTGCCAACGATAATCGCGGTGCCCGTGTCCTGGCAGGTCGGCAGAATGCCTTTAGCGGCAATCTCCGAGTTGCGCAGGAACTGCAGCGCGACATATTTGTCGTTTTCACTGGCTTCGGGATCGTTAAGGATATCGGCCACCTGCTGCTGATGGGCCGGGCGCAGCATAAAAGAGGCATCGTGGAAGGCGTGTTGGGCAACAAGGGTCAGGGCTTTCGGGTCAACTTTGAGGACTTCCTGCCCTTCGAATTCGGAGACTGAAACGTAATCCTTACTTAGCAGATAGTATTCGGTTTCATCTTTTTTTAACGGGAACGGCTCTTGATAATGAAAGGCTTTACTCGACATTGTTCTCTCACTTGCGACATCAGATACGTTAATTATGCTGGCGGCGGGCACGGGAGGCTGTGCCAGGCTAAAAATTTAATCACAACATGCTACACAAATTTTTAACAAAAACTGAGACTAATACGACTTTTTGCTCCCCTGGTTACTTCCCGACGGATAATTGCTTTAATAGTCGCAATCTTATCTACATTACAACAGGGCTT
Source organism: Buttiauxella sp. (assembly GCA_032051265.1). Classification (GTDB taxonomy): domain Bacteria; phylum Pseudomonadota; class Gammaproteobacteria; order Enterobacterales; family Enterobacteriaceae; genus Dryocola. The sequence goes on along the minus strand of DAMBYU010000002.1, from coordinate 94,299 downwards.
GATAATGCAAAAATTAATCAACTCGGTGCAGAACTACGCATGGGGAAGTAAAACTGCCTTAACGGAACTCTACGGCATGCAGAACCCGGACAACCTGCCAATGGCGGAACTGTGGATGGGTGCGCACCCGAAAAGCAGTTCTAAAGTGCTGAAAAACGGCCAGCCATGCGCGTTACGGGAAGTGATTGACGCCGATAAAAATGCCGCCCTGGGCGAGGCCGTTGCACAGCGATTTGGCGAACTGCCGTTCCTTTTCAAAGTGCTCTGCGCCGATCAGCCCCTTTCTATTCAGGTGCACCCAAACAAAAAAGCGTCTGAAATTGGCTTTGCGAAGGAAAATGCGGCTGGCATCCCGCTTGACGCCGCCGAGCGTAATTACAAAGACCCTAACCACAAGCCTGAGCTGGTTTTTGCGCTGACGCCGTTCCTTGCCATGAATGCCTTCCGCGAGTTCGCTGAAATCGTCTCTTTGCTGCAGCCGGTTTCTGGCGCGCATAACGCTATCGCCCACTTTCTGCAGGAGCCCGGTGCCGAACGCCTGGCGCAGCTGTTTGCCAGCCTGCTGAATATGCAGGGCGAAGAAAAATCCCGTGCGTTAGCCGTGCTGAAAGCCGCGCTGAACAGCCAGCAGGGCGAGCCGTGGGAAACCATCCGCGTAATTTCTGAATTCTACCCGGACGATAGCGGTCTGTTCTCTCCCCTGTTGCTCAACGTGGTTAAACTGGAGCCGGGTGAGGCCATGTTCCTGTTTGCAGAAACCCCGCACGCTTACCTGAAAGGCGTAGCGCTCGAGGTGATGGCTAACTCAGACAACGTGCTGCGCGCGGGCCTGACGCCAAAATATATCGACATCCCTGAACTGGTCGCCAACGTGAAGTTTGAGCCGAAAGCCGCGGATGAGCTGCTGACTCAGCCGCAGCAAAACGGCTGCGAACTGGACTTCCCTATTCCGGTAGAAGATTTTGCTTTCTCCTTACATGAGTTGAACGCAACGCCAGCCGCTCTGGCACAAAATAGCGCGGCCATCGTGTTCTGCGTGGAAGGTGAAACCGTGCTCAGCAAAGGCGAGCAGCAGCTGGTGCTTAAGCCTGGCGAGTCCGCTTTTATCGCGTCAAACGAATCACCGGTTTTAGCAAGCGGCGTAGGTCGTATCGCTCGCGTCTATAACAAACGCTGAATTTAAGTAACTTACTGATCTTTTATGTGTGGATTGCTAAGCTTAAAGCGATAGTTTTCAAAACGCCTGCGGGCGTTTAAGACCACTGACAAATTTTCCTGTTTGAACAGATCTGAAATTCGAGCTCATAAAAACAAAGAATTATGTCTTCTGGTTTGACCTAACCACCCGAAAACCACGTTTTTCGGGTGGTTGATACCAACAGGAAACGCCTGCGGGCGTTTTTCATTCGACGGTCAGGGGATATCTGACCGCCGCTTCAAAATGGACAGGACAAGATGAAAAAATCTCTGGTTGCGGTAGGTGTAATTGTTGCGCTGGGCGTGGTGTGGACGGGTGCGGCCTGGTACACCGGCAAACAGCTTGAAGGACGCATGGCTGAAATGATCGGCAATGCGAACAGCGAATTAAACAGGGCCTCTCCTGAAGCCGGTTTGACGCTGAGCTACCAGGACTATCACCGTGGCCTGTTCCACAGCAGCATGCAGTTGGTCATTAAACCGACGGCGGGCAAGCAAAGCGCGTTTCTGAAACCGGATCAAAGCGTTGTGTTTGCAGAAAACATCGACCACGGTCCTTTCCCGTTTGCCCAGTTAAAAAAATTCAACCTGATCCCGAGCATGGCTTCCATCCGTACCGTGCTGGTTAATAACCCAACCACTAAGCCGCTGTTTGACATCACTAAAGGCCACTCTTTTGTCGATGCGCAAACCCGTGTGGGCTACAGCGGTGCTACGTCTTCTGATATCGAACTTCTTCCGCTGAACTATGCAAACGGCGACGAGAAAGTAGCCTTCAGCGGCGGCCAGTTTACGGCTGACGTAGACGGTGAAGGCAATAAAATCGCTCTTTCCGGCGAAGCTCAAAGCGGCCTCGTGAACACGGTTAATCAGTACGGCCAGCACGTGCAGATGACATTCAACAACGTGAAAACCGACGGCAGCACCCAACGCAGCGAATTCGACGAGCGCGTAGGCGAGCAAAAAGTCGCAATCGAAAAACTGGCGATTGCCGTTGAAGGCAAAGAAATGGCGGTCTTAGAAGGCCTCACGCTTAACGCTAAATCAGACGTGCAGGCAGATAAAAAGCACCTTTCCGGGCAGATCGATTACTCCATCGACGCGTTGAAAGTACAGAACCAAAATATGGGCAGCGGCAAACTGACGCTGAAAGTCGGCAATATCGACGGCGCCGCGATGCATGAGTTCAGCAAGATTTATAACGCCGAATCCCAGAAGCTGCTGGCCGATCCGGCCGTGGTGGAAAACCCGGAAATTTATCAGCAGAAAGTGATTGAGGTCTTTGCCGCCAACTTCCCGCTGCTGCTCAAAGGCAACCCGGTCGTTACCGTTGCGCCGCTGAGCTGGAAAAACGACAAAGGCGAAAGCACCTTCAACCTTTCGCTGTTCTTAAAAGATCCGGCCGCAGCCACAGGTGAAGCAGCCACGCCTGAAAAGCAGCTGGACCGCGTGTTGAAATCCCTCGACAGCAAGCTTGTGATCCCAATGGATATGGCGACGCGGTTAATGACCCAGGTCGCGCAGCTTGAAGGCTATAAAGAGGATGACGCCGCGAAGCTGGCAAGCCAGCAGATCAAAGGCCTGGCGGCGATGGGCCAGATGTTCCGCGTCACCACTATGGAAAACAACAACATCGTCTCCAGCCTGCAATACGCCAACGGCCAGGCAACGCTTAACGGCCAGAAAATGTCCCTGAGCGATCTGATTGGCATGTTTGGCCTGCCGGGTACTGACGTACCGCCTCCGGCGCCGGAGCTTGAAGCGCCTGCTCCGGCTGCGCCTCAGCAGTAAGTCTTACCAGCCTCCTTCGGGAGGCTTTTTAATATCTTCAACTCTTCCACGCCACCAGCCGCGCGGGCATTATCTGGTTACGCACTTCATCATCGCCGTTTTTTGCCCGGGCCAGGATACGCTGTCCTGCGCTGCGGCCGATTTCTCTTGCTGGCGTGGATACCCAGGTCAGGGGTAGATCGTCCAGCTCTTCATCCATTACTTCCGCGAAAGCGGCCAGAGCGACGTGACGGTCATAATAGCTGTCCAGGCTCCCTTCTCCGCTTTGCCGTCCGGCACGCAGCAGGCCAAACCAGGCCCCCATGGCGATGGTGTTGTTATGGCACAGCACGGCCGTAATGGTTGGATTCTGGTGCAGCAGGGTGGTAATCGCATCCGCCGCCTGCTTCTGGCTGGACTCGCATTCGATAATCCATTCGCTATGGAACGGCAGCCCAAACTTTAACAGCGTTGAACAATAGCCACCGAGGCGTTCTGCACGCGTCAGTGACGAGCCCCGGCCGCCGATCCAGGCAATTCGCTGGTGCCCCCGTTTAATTAAATGTTCCGTCACCAGCTGCGCGGCCTGCATATTATCCGGGCGGATGATGTCCACTTCGTCGAGATAGCTGGCGCGGGAGGCAAAGAGCAGCGGCATGTTTTTTTGTTCGGCTAACTCCCTGAGTTCCGCGCCCTGTCCCGCAGCGCCAGCGATAATAATGCCGTCCACCCCCTGGGCGATAAGCGTCTCGAAGCAGCGCTGCATATGCTGGCCTTGCGCGCCGCTTTGGGTGAGGAAAAGCAATTTGCCCTGCTTTTCCAGTTCATCCGTCAGCCCCGCTGTTAGCTCCGCATAAAAAGGATTGCACAGATCGCGGACTATCAGACCAATAACGCCGCTTTGCCCTCCGCGCAGCGATGCCGCCTGCCGGTTGCGCACAAAACCGAGTTTTTCGATAGCTTCATTTACGCGCGTGCCGGTAGCCGCGGAGATTCTGCCTTTGCCACTGAGCACGAGCGAGACCGTCGTCACCGATACGCCTGCGGCATCGGCAACGTCGTTAATAGTGATTTTTTTTGCCATCGTGGTCATAAACGGAACTGCTCCCGTGTATCAGGTTTTCCGTAAGATAAAACGTTTTATCCAAGTGCGTATATTAAGCGCTTTGTTACCTTTTTAATCTGTGAACTATCACGCAATATACTTTGGTAAAACGTTTTATCATCCGGCTGGTTTCGTACTTCACTCTCTTTTATCACTCAGGGTACAGGAGTCGTTATGGCGGCTAATACATCACAAAAAGTTACGCTTTGGGAGTTTTTTCAAAACCTCGGCAAAACCTTCATGCTACCGGTGGCGCTGCTGTCATTCTGCGGCATCATGCTCGGTATCGGCAGCTCGTTAAGCAGCCATGACGTTATCACCTTACTGCCTGCGCTGGGTAATCCGGTGCTGCAACCGATCTTTATCTGGATGAGCAAGGTTGGCTCGTTCGCCTTCAGCTTCCTGCCGGTCATGTTCTGTATCGCTATTCCGCTGGGTCTGGCGAGTGAAAATAAAGGCGTTGCCGCCTTTGCCGGATTTGTTGGTTACGTGGTGATGAACCTCGGGGTTAACTTCTGGCTCACCGCCAAAGGTATTCTGCCCACGACCGATGCCGCGATTCTGAAAGCGAACAACGTACAGAGCGTGCTGGGCATTCAGTCTATCGATACCGGCATTCTTGGCGCCGTTATCGCCGGCGTGATTGTAGCGATGCTGCATAAACGCTTCCACAATATCCGCCTGCCGGACGCGCTGGCCTTCTTCGGCGGCACCCGCTTTGTCCCCATTATCACAACCGTAGTGATGGGTCTGGTCGGGCTGGTTATTCCCCTGATCTGGCCGGTATTCGCTGCGGGCATCACCGGCATTGGCAATCTGATTAACAGCGCCGGCGTGTTCGGTCCGATGATTTTCGGCACCGGCGAACGTCTGCTGCTGCCGTTTGGTCTGCAGCATATTCTGGTGGCGCTGATCCGCTTTACCGAGGCTGGCGGCACGATGGACGTTTGCGGCCATAGCGTCAGCGGCGCGCTGACTATCTTCCAGGCGCAGCTGAGCTGCCCTACGGTTCACGGTTTCTCTGAAAGCGCGACCCGCTTCCTTTCGCAGGGTAAAATGCCTGCCTTCCTGGGCGGCCTGCCCGGTGCGGCGCTGGCGATGTATCACTGCGCGCGCCCGGAAAACCGCCACAAAATTAAAGGCCTGCTGATTTCCGGCGTGATTGCCTGCGTTGTGGGCGGCACCACAGAGCCGCTGGAGTTCCTGTTCTTGTTCGTAGCGCCGATGCTGTACCTCATTCATGCCCTGCTGACCGGGCTTGGCTTTACCATGATGGCGGTGCTGGGTGTGACTATCGGCAATACCGACGGTAACGTTATCGACTTCGTGGTGTTCGGCATTCTGCATGGCCTGTCTACCAGGTGGTACATGGTGCCGGTTGTCGGGGCTGTCTGGTTTGCGGTGTACTACGGTATCTTCCGCTTCGCCATTACCCGCTTTAACATCAAAACGCCGGGCCGCGATATCGACACCACCAGCAGCGCGGAAAAAGCGCTTGCGGGTCAGGTGGGTAAATCCGGCTACAATGTTCCGGCGATGCTTGCAGCGCTTGGCGGGGCTGAAAACGTCGTCACGCTGGATAACTGCATTACCCGCCTGCGTATGACGGTGAAAGATATGTCGCTGATTGACAGCGCCGCGCTGAAAAATCTCCGCGCTATCGGCGTTGTGCAGCTAAACCAGCACAACCTGCAGGTGGTCATCGGGCCGCAGGTACAGTCGGTTAAAGATGAAATGGCAAGCCTGATGAGTACGGCACAGGCGTAAACCAGAAAGGGCGCTGAGGCGCCCTTTCGCTGTGAGGTTCTATGTTCGATTTTTCTGTTCCGGTCGATCGCCACGGCACGTGGTGCACCCAGTGGGATTACGTGGCAGACCGTTTTGGCGCGGCTGATTTGCTCCCCTTCACCATCTCCGATATGGATTTCCCGACCGCCCCGGTTATTCTCTCGGCGCTGCAACAACGCCTCGCGCACGGGGTGCTCGGCTACAGCCGCTGGAAGAATGACGACTTTATCGGCGCCGTTACGCACTGGTATCAGCAGCGCTTTAACAGCGCAATCGATCCTGAAAGCCTGGTCTATGGCCCGTCCGTTATTTATATGGTTTCGCAGCTGATACGCCTGTGGTCAGAACCCGGAGACGCGGTACTTATCCATACGCCCGCCTATGACGCCTTTTATAAAGCGATTGCGGGCAACAAACGTCAGGTATTGAGCGCGCCGCTGCAAAATACCGCCGCAGGCTGGCTGTGCGATATGGCGGCTCTTGAGGCTCAGCTCGCAAAACCTGAATGCAAAATAATGCTGCTGTGCAGCCCGCACAACCCGACGGGCAAAGTCTGGACGCGTGCAGAACTGGAAACGATGGCGGAGCTGTGTGGCCGACACAACGTGCGCGTTATCAGCGATGAAATCCATATGGATATGATCTGGGAAGGCCATCAACACACGCCCTGGTGCGAAGTGGGTAAAGGCGCCTGGGCGCTATTCACCTCCGGTTCGAAGAGCTTCAATATCCCGGCGTTGACCGGCGCTTATGGACTGATTAACGATGAACGGGACCGTCAGGACTACCTGAGCGTACTGAAAGGTCAGGACGGGCTTTCCTCTCCTGCGGTGCTGGCGCTGGTTGCGCATATCGCCGCCTATCGTGAAGGCGAGCCGTGGCTCGACGCCCTGCGCGCCTGTTTGCAAAGCAATCTTGAGTACGTCGCCGATGCCCTGAACGGCGAGTTTGCGCAACTCAGCTGGCAGCCGCCGCAAGCAACCTATCTGGCGTGGATTGATCTGCGCCCGCTAGCTCTTGACGATCGGCTGTTGCAAAAAGCGCTGATTGAGGAGCAAAAAGTCGCCATCATGCCGGGATATACCTATGGGGAAGAGGGAAAAGGGTTTATCCGCCTCAACGCCGGTTGTCCGCGGGTTAAGCTTGAGGAAGGGGTAAAACGGTTGATAGCCGCCATTAAATCGCTGTCATAAGTTTATGGGGAGGCGACTCCCCATTTATTTGCGCAACTTATTATTGCTGGCCAATAGCAATTTACTGGTGAATGTTTTTATACTATTACGCACTTTAATCAAAAAAGAGTGCGACCATGATTGATACCACCCTGCCGTTAACCGATTTGCACCGCCACCTTGATGGCAATATTCGTGCGCAAACCATCCTCGATCTGGGCCGCCAGTATAATTTGCCGCTTCCGGCAACCTCCATAGAAGACTTAATCCCGCACGTACAGGTCGTTGAATCCGCACCGGATTTGGTGAGCTTCCTGTCAAAGTTGGATTGGGGGGTAAAGGTGCTTGCCACCCTTGACGCCTGCCGCCGCGTGGCCTGGGAAAATATTGAAGATGCCGCCCGTAACGGCCTGCATTATGTCGAGCTGCGTTTCTCGCCGGGTTATATGGCGATGACCCACAATCTTCCGGTTGCGGGCGTCGTTGAAGCCGTTATCGAAGGGGTGCGTGAAGGCTGCCGTGATTTTGGCGTCGAAGCCCGTTTGATAGGCATTATGAGCCGTACCTTCGGGGAAGCTGCCTGTCAGGCCGAGCTGGAAGCCCTGCTCGCCCACCGCGACCAGATTACAGCCCTGGATCTGGCTGGCGACGAACTCGGGTTCCCCGGCAGCCTGTTCCTGAGCCATTTTAATCGCGCACGCGATGCAGGCTGGCATATCACCGTGCACGCAGGCGAAGCGGCCGGACCGGAAAGCATCTGGCAGGCAATTCGCGAGCTGGGCGCCGAGCGTATCGGCCACGGCGTTAAGGCGATTGAGGACCCTGCGCTGATGGATTTCCTGGCGGAGCAAGGCATTGGTATTGAATCCTGCCTGACCTCCAATATTCAGACCAGCACCGTGCCGTCTCTGGATAAGCATCCGCTGATCAAATTCCTCGATCGCGGCGTGCTGGCAACGATTAACACCGACGACCCTGCGGTTCAGGGTATCGATATCGTGCATGAATATAACGTTGCGGCACCGCGTGCGGGCCTGAGCGCGGCACAGATTCGTACCGCGCAGGAGAATGGTTTAAAAATCGCCTTCCTGAGCGAGGCTGAAAAGCAGGCGTTACTCGCTAAAGTACGCGCAGCTTAACCTTACCCACGGCGGCGGGTCAGGATGCTGACTTAAGCTGCCGTTTTTCTTTTGCCGTTTTGCGCGCATAACGCTGCGCCAGTACCGCACAGACCATCAGCTGGATCTGGTGGAAAATCATCAGCGGCAGCACCATCATCCCTACCGCGCTTGCAGGAAACAGCACGTTTGCCATCGGCACGCCGTTGGCGAGGCTTTTCTTCGAGCCGCAAAATACGATGGTGATCTCATCGGCGGTATTAAAGCCCAGCAGCCTTGCCGCCCAGGTATTCACCACCAGCACAATCGCCAGCAGCACAATCGAACATCCCAGAATCGCTAACAGGGCAATGCCATTAACCTGATGCCAGATCCCCTCCACCACCGCTTCGCTGAACGCGACGTACACCACCAGCAGAATAGATGAGCGATCCGTCAGGTTGACGAGCTTTTTATGTTTTTCCACCCAGCGGCTTATCAGCGGGCGCGACAGATGACCGATGACAAAGGGCACCATCAGCTGCATGATGATTTTGCCGATCGCATGCAGCGTATCCGTCGTACCTTCCTGGGTATTCATCAGGGCGCCAACCAGGACCGGCGACAGGAAAATACCCAGAATGCTGGATGCCGAGGCGCTGCAAATCGCCGCCGCCACGTTACCGCCGGCAACAGAAGTAAAGGCAATGGCCGACTGAACCGTCGCCGGCAGCGCGCAGAGATAAAGGAAGCCCATGTAGAGCGGCTGGTTGAGAAGAGTCGGCGTCAGAAAACCCATTGCCAGGCCAAGCAGGGGAAACAGGACAAAAGTACTGAGAAATACCACCAGATGGAGTTTCCAGTGCCCCATCCCGGCCACTATCGCCACGCGGGAAAGCTTCGCGCCGTGCATAAAAAACAGCAGCGCAATGGCAGCCGTGGTCAGGTATTCAAAACCCGTTTTGACTATCCCTTCACAGGGAAACAGCGAGGCCGCCACCACAACGGCGATCATCACCAGTAAAAAATTATCAATTTTCAGACGCTGCAACCAGCCCATTCCATACCCTTGCTTCTTACCTATGACTTTATTTCCCTACTTTGCATCAATTTTTTATAACTTGCGAGCCGGATTTAGCCGCTTAAAGATCCATTTTAATTACCTAAGGTTATGACGCTGATCGCTTCTTAATTCCTTTTAATTAAAGCGGTCTTTGGTTGTTATTAACGCCAGGTAATTGAGCTTCAGATTAATCTTACCCGGGCGGAATCCTGATACATAATTCCTGCATGCAAGCATGCTTAAAACAAAATATCCGCAAAAACAGCCTTAACATGCTGTATTAAATAAAAATATATACATGAAATATAATGTCGACAAAACCAAAATTATCACTTTAATATCCCGCGGACTATTTCCCGCCGCTCAGCAATATAAAAAACCCTTATTTTCTGGTAGATGAGAAAAGTTAACTTACACTAATTATTACGCCGTCCGGCGTTTTATTCAGTGGAGTATGATTATGAATTCAAATAACGTAAACCACCTCAGCGCTATTGCGGTGACAGTCCTGCTTGCAATTTCCCTTTCCGCCTGTAGCGGCGGCGGCGGTGGCTCGCATAATACGGCGAAAAATAATCCAACCACCGGAAATAACGCCGGAACGGACACGGGTTCGGATGGAGGAGCGAGCGGCGGCAGCGATGGCTCAACCGCAGGCAATGGCGGCGCAGACTCAGGTCCGGGTACCGGCGGCTCAGGTTCGGGTACCGGCGGCACAGGTTCGGGTTCCGGCGGTACAGGTTCAGGTTCCGGCGGCACAGGTTCGGGCGGGGGTAACGGGAGCGGCGGTGGAAACTCTGGCGGTGGAAATGGCACCGGCAGCGGAAGCGATGGCGGCGGCACCAGTACCGTTTCGAGCAATACGGCCGTCAACAATATTCTCGAGGATACCGGAAACGCCGGCAGCAGCCTTGGCTCAACGCTGACAAGCGTTGGCAGCCAGATCCCCCTGAGCAATAATCCCGTTACCTCAACCGTCTCTCTGGCTGTCGAAGGTAGCGGAGCCGCCGTCACCACCGTCAGCAATGGCATCACGCAGGGCCTGGGCAATGCCAATAACCAGAATGGCCTTGGTACGACATTAACCGGTACGACAAACACCGTCTCGGGGCTGGGGACGACGGTTTCGTCTATCGGCACTAACCTTGCCAGCACCACAGCTACTTCTCCGCTTAATGGCGTAACTGGCACGGCTGGCAACTTAGTCAATGCAACCGGTAAGGCGGTCACCTCCACGGGTAACGCGCTGACCTCAACGATACAAAGTGACGGTGTCACGAAACTTACCACGGCCACCACCGGCGTGGTGAATACCGCGCTGGCGGATACACAGAAAACCACCCAGGCGGTCGGGGGTGCGACAGGCCTTGGTACTCCGGTTAACAACCTGCTGACAACGGTTGGCACAGGCGTTAGCGGTGCAGGCACTCAGGTGAGCAGCAGCGCGCCTGCGCTTAACGGCGCGGGACAGCTGGTCAGTAATGTCGGGCAGGTTGTAACCGATGTCGGGGGTCTGGTTAAACCAGCGCAGGCATCCGGGAGCAGCGGTCTCTCAGCTGACGCTTCCGGCACCGTAGATGTCGGTGCAAAAGGACTGGCTGCGAACGTTGGCGCCACCGTAAACGGCGTCACCACCGGTCTGTCTGCCGCCCTGACGACTAACAACACGAACAGTACTAACACCACAGCCAATGGCACAACGGGCCCGGTAAGCGGCCTGACCAGTTCACTCGGTAATATTTTAACGCCGAAAAAATAGCGCATGGCACGCATGCTTTCGGGATACCTGCGGGAGCATGCTTTTGCACTCTGCCTGAGTGCGTGATAAAGGGTTTGACAATGAATCACGGAATTAGCGCCGCGCTGCTTTATGCTGCTGCTCTGGGCGTTAGCTATGCTGGTATGGCGCCAACGCTTATCGATCCTGAAAACCCGGCGAAGCCTTCGCGGAATATCCCTAACGCTCCCAATGCAGAGCGCGCGGCACCACAGGTTAATATTGCGGCCCCACAAACTAACCTGACGCCACAAACGCTCGTCACGGTGAAGCATATCCAGTTCATTGGCGGCACGCGTTATTCTCTGCCGAGCCTGGTCGCCCCTTTTCGTCCCCTGGTGGGTAAGAAAGTGGCGCTTGCAGAAATTATCGCCCTGACAAACTCCATCACCGAACGCTACAGGCGGGACGGTTATCCCCTGTCATATGCTTTTTTGCCGCGTGAGAATTTTCAGCATGACACGGTGCGTGTCGTGCTGGTCGAGGGTTATATTGCCCATAGCAATATAAAGAGTGAAAACGACAATACCGGCCTGCGCCTGAGCCGTCTTGCGCAACGTATGATGGCGGAAAAACCGCTCCGGCAGGCAACCTTCGATCGTTACAGTTTGCTGATGGCCCGCACGCCCGCCACGCAGGTTGAGGCCAATGCCAGCTTACCCGATAACATCTATGGCGCAGCCACCATGCAGGTTGATGCTAAACAGCCGCACGTCTGGGATCTCTCCTCAACCGTGGATTTTCGTAAGGGGCAAAACCTTGCGATGGTCAACGGGACGCTGAGCAATCTGACCAGCTACGGCGATCAGCTCGGGCTGGCAACGCTCGTCCCGTTAGACAAGGAGACGCGCAAAACTTACTTTGGCGCCAACTATCAGCAGTATCTGACGGATAACGGCCTGCTATTGCAGCTTAAGGGCAGTTTTTATCGGGAAGATCCTCGCGATTACACCCCGCTGCTCTATCTGCCGCAGGGTATCGCTGTAGATGTACGGCAAAAAGCGACGCAGTATACCGGCGGAATGGCGCTGAGTTACCCGCTAATTCTTGAACGTAAAAAACAGCTGAGCGTCAACGCCGGGCTGGATTATGTCGATAAGCGCAACGATTACCGTCTGCGGGCGCAAGGTTTTGGCAACACGCTTGATTTGCCCTCGGTGCACCAGCACGCGCGTTATCCGGCTGCAGAGATTTCCGTTAACGGTTACCGGGAGTTTGCTACCGCAAGCTTAGGTTCGCGCCTGACGTTGCGTCAGGGAGTCGATGCGTTGGGTGCCGATGCTTCGCCCGCCCAGGGAACCGATCTCAGCTTTACCCGCTGGAAAGGAAACGCCGAGGCCGCCTGGATATTTAGCAAAAACTGGCGGCTCAGCGCTTCGCTGGAAGGCGACTGGTCAGATAACGATCTGCCTGAAGCTGAGCGTGTCGCTTTTGGCGCGCAGCGCTTTGGGCGTGGCTATCCGGACGGTGAAGCAAGCGGCGATTACGGTTACGGCGGACAAATTGAGTTGCGCTATCTCCACGCACGCAAAGAAGCGCAGTGGCTGAAAAGCGTTCAGCCTTACGTCCTGCTGGACAGCGCGCAGACCTGGTTTAATCAGCAGTATCGTCACCAGCGGCTGGCATCCGCCGCGGCGGGCGTGATGCTGGGTGATAATAAACATTATACGGTGACCGTTGAAGGCGCCCGGCCTTTGGCCGACAGGCCGAGCGACAGCAATAAGCGTGACTGGCGTTTTAGCCTGACGTTTACCTGGAACTTTAATAATCTGCGTTAAAATCTGACCCTCGCCTTAGCCAGCCGAGGGTTAGATCGCTTAAGCCAGATTCAGCGTCGCGCGTTTTTTCGCCGACTCAATGCCCAGCTCAATCAGCTCCATCACCTGAATCGCCTGCGCGGCCGGCACCGGATTTTCACCGTGGCCCGTCAACGCATCGCGGATCGCGGCGTAGTAAGCCGGGTAATTGCCCGGCACGGTCAGCAGCGTTTGTTCCGCCATTATCTCCCCCTGCGCCAGGGTCAGCACGCCGTCACGCATATCGTAGCCCCAGTCTTCCTGCGGCAGGCGCTCGCCTGATTTCAGACGATCCTCCTGCGGATCAAGGCCATATTTAATGTAGCTGCCACGGGTGCCGTGCACGATGTAACGCGCAGATTCAGCTGCCGCCAGTAGCGAGCCGTGCAGCACAACGCGGCGTTGCGGGTAGGCCAGCACGGCGTGGAAATAATCCGTTGCCTGAGCACCCGGACGAAGCTGAGCCAGATCGACGGTTAAACTCACCGGCAGACCGAAGAGATTAAGGGCCTGGTCGATAAGATGCGGTGCGAGATCGTACCAGATACCGCTGCCCACGCCCGCCTGCTCTCGCCAGCGGTTACGCACCTGCGGACGGAAGCGATCGAAATGCGACTCGAAGTAAGCCACTTCCCCCAGCGTGCCGTCAGCAAGCAAACTTTTCAGCGTCAGGAAATCGCTGTCCCAGCGGCGGTTATGGAAGACGGATAACAGTAGGCCGCGGCTTTTCGCCAGCGCATCCAGTTCGCGGGCCTGTGACAACGTCACGGTGAACGGCTTATCGACCACCACATGTTTGCCCGCCTCCAGCGCAGCTTTCGCCAGCGGAAAGTGAGTATCGTTGGGGGTAGGCACCACAATGAGATCGATATCAGGATCGTTAAACAGATGATGCGGGTCGGAGACGACCGGCATTGCGGGCCAGTCCGCATGGACTTTAGATTCGTCGCTGCTGGATACCGCCGCAAGCTCCATCCCCGGGGTGCCAACGATGAGTGGCGCATGAAAAGTCTTACTGGCATAACCGTAACCGATTAGACCGACACGAATATTATCACTCATTTGTATTCCTCACTTTTATGGGCGCTCCTATTTGACACCATCCCCTGGAGTGTAACAACAGGAAGTTTAGTTGTAGCGTGCTGGTTGGATACTTGCCCGCCATCGTGGCTAAGCGTGCAAGGGTGATTCACTTCGCAAATATGAAACCGGTTTCGGAAACCGGTTGCAGCCTCTCGCTGGCCTTGCCTACACTGCCCGGGTCGAGTCAACTCAAGGAGCGTAGCCATGTCAGCTTTTCCGCAACACTTTCTTTGGGGTGCCGCAACCGCGGCGTATCAGGTTGAGGGTGGCCACAATGCCGATGGCAAAGGCCCGTCAATCTGGGATCTCTTTGCCCATCAGTCCGGTAATACCTGGCAGGGCACCAACGGTGATGTCGCCGTCGACCACTATCACCGCTTCCGTGAAGATGTAGCTTTAATGGCCGAACAGGGATTGCAGAGCTATCGATTTTCAATTTCCTGGCCACGTCTGTTTCCACAGGGGCGCGGCGAAATCAACGAAGCCGGGGTGAAGTTCTACAGTGATTTAATAGATTGCCTGGTTGAAAACAATATTGAACCCATGATCACCCTTTATCACTGGGATCTGCCGCAGGCTTTACAGGATGAAGGCGGCTGGGAGAACCGAGCCACCGCCGAGGCCTTCGTTGATTATGCCCGCCTGTGCTATGCCCGTTTTGGCGACCGCGTAAAGCTCTGGTCAACGTTTAACGAAACCGTGGTATTTATTGGTCACGGCTACATCACCGGCAGCCACCCGCCTTCGGTGCGCGATCCTGCCCGCGCAATTCAGGCCTGTCACCATGTGTTTGTTGCCCATGCCGCGGCGGTTAAAGCGTTTCGCGCAAGCCAGATTGCCGGGACAATCGGTTTTGTGAATGTCTTACAGACCCATACGCCGTTAACGGATTCGCTGGAAGATAAGCAGGCCGCCGCGTTTGCCGATGGGATCTGGACCCACTGGCTGTACGATCCGGTATTAAAAGGCGAATACCCGGCTGAGCTGTTGGCCAAAACGCAGGCGCTGTGGAACGTGCCGCGATTTGCCGCAGGCGATGAGCGATTGCTTAAAGAAAATATCTGCGACTTTATCGGGCTTAACTATTACAAACGCGAAACCGTCGCCGCCAATAATCAGCAAACGCATTTGCAGGCCAATCACAGCGGCGAGCGTAATAGCGGTCATGAGTTCGGGTTTAAAGATTTATTTAAATTTGTCCGTAATCCCACCGGCGTCTATACCGACTGGGACTGGGAAATTTACCCGCAGGGATTAACCGAGGGTATATTGCAGATCAAAGCGCGCTACGGCGATATTCCAATGTATATCACCGAAAATGGGCTTGGCGCGAAAGACCCCATTATCGACGGTGAAGTTGTTGACGATCCGCGCATCGACTATTTAAAAATACATATCGACGCCATTGAAGCCGCCATGCGGCAAGGTGCCGACGTACGAGGCTACTATCCCTGGTCGTTTATCGATTTGCTGAGCTGGCTCAACGGTTACCAGAAGCAGTACGGCTTCGTTTACGTTGACCATCAAAACGGGCTTGCGCGCAAACGTAAGAAAAGCTTCTTCTGGTATCAGCAGCTGATCGCCAGTCGCGGTGAAAAGAGATAAGTAAATCATGATAAATCAGGCGGCTTATTATCGCCGTGCCGAACTGGTTTCAGGCGGCCGCCTTTTATCTCTGCCCTGTACCGAAATCCGCCTGGCGTTACGTTGTGTAACCGCTTGCGGGTAGCATTACGCGTAAAAAGTCTTATAATCCCCCCGCCTTATGTCGCACATAAGAAACGCATTTCGTTATTTTGCATTCGGGAGGCTACATGACTACCACGCAAGCGCCGCGTATTGCAGGCTGGCTTATTGCCCCTCTCGCCTGGCTTCTGCTGACTTTGCTCAGCAGCTCCATCGCGCTGGTCATCTATTTAATGATGCTTATCTCTCCTGAAAGCCATCGCTTAATGTATGCCCAGGGGCACAATATGGTGCTGTTCTGGTACTTCTCAGTGGCCTGCGCCATTGCCATGTGGGGTTATACCGTCTGGCTGACCGTGGCATTTTTCAAACGCCGCAAAAAAGTTGTGCGTCATTATATTCTTTGGCTGCTGATTTCGGTGCTGTTGGCCCTTAAAGCCTTTGCCTTCTCTCCGGTCAGCGACGAGCTCGCCCTGCGCCAGCTTTTGTTCCCGCTGCTCGCAGCTTCCTTACTGGTGCCTTACCTCAGACGCTCGCAGCGCGTAAAGCAAACTTTTATTAATTCGTGATCGTCCTTAAATATCCTGTTGTCGTCGCTTGTTTTTTCGCCGATAATGTACGGCTTTTTTTGTTTCAGGTTTGAAAATGACAGATTATTTGCTGCTCTTTGTTGGTACGGTGCTGGTCAACAACTTCGTGCTGGTGAAATTTCTGGGGCTGTGCCCGTTTATGGGCGTTTCCAAAAAACTGGAGACGGCTATCGGCATGGGGCTTGCGACCACCTTCGTATTAACCCTGGCCTCCATTTGCGCCTGGGTTATTAATGACCTGATCCTGATCCCTCTGGATTTGGTCTATCTGCGCACCCTTGCTTTTATTCTGGTTATCGCCGTCGTGGTGCAGTTTACTGAGATGGTGGTCAGAAAAACCAGCCCTGCGCTTTATCGCTTATTAGGCATATTTTTACCGCTTATCACCACCAACTGCGCGGTGCTGGGCGTGGCGCTGTTAAACATCAACCTCGGCCATAACTTTCTGCAGTCTGCGTTGTATGGTTTCTCCGCGGCGATTGGTTTTTCGCTGGTGATGGTGCTGTTCGCGGCGATTCGTGAACGCCTCGCCGTCTCTGACGTGCCGGCGCCGTTCAAAGGTAATGCTATTGCCCTGGTTACCGCCGGTTTAATGTCTCTGGCCTTTATGGGCTTTAGCGGGCTGGTGAAGTTCTGATGAGTACCGTATGGATTGCTGTTATCGCGATTGCCCTGCTGGGTCTGGCCTTTGGCCTGATACTGGGGTATGCCTCGCGCCGCTTCGCCGTTGAAGAAGACCCTGTTGTCGAGAAAATCGAAGAATTGCTGCCGCAAAGCCAGTGCGGACAATGTGGTTATCCCGGCTGCCGCCCGTATGCAGAGGCGGTGGGAAATAACGGCGCAAAAATAAACCTCTGCGCCCCCGGCGGCGAAGCGGTGATGCAAAAAATTGCTACCCTGCTGAACGTCGAACCACAGCCTATCGAAGGCGATGAAGCGGCGCTTGCTCCCGTGCGCATGCTGGCGGTAATTGACGAAGCCAACTGCATCGGCTGCACGAAATGCATCCAGGCCTGCCCTGTCGATGCCATCGTGGGCGCAACGCGCGCTATGCACACCGTGATGAGCGACCTTTGCACCGGCTGCAACCTGTGTGTGGACCCTTGCCCGACAAGCTGTATCGATCTTGTCCCGGTCGCCACCACCACTGAGAGTTGGAAATGGGATCTCCAGACCATTCCGGTACGTAATATTCCGGTGGAGCAACATGCTTAATTTCTTCAAACGTTTTAATAAAGAGCGGATCTGGGACTTCGACGGCGGTATTCATCCACCGGAGATGAAAAGCCAGTCTAACGGCACGCCGTTGCGCCAGGTCCCCTTGCCTAAACAGCTTGTTCTTCCTCTCAAGCAGCATATCGGCGCTGAGGGCGAGCTGTGCGTGAAAGCCGGTGACTTTGTGTTGCGTGGCCAGCCGTTGACCAAAGGACGCGGCAGAATGCTGCCGGTGCATGCGCCAACGTCAGGTACGGTTACGGCAATAGCGCCGCATTCCACGGCGCACCCTTCTGCGCTTGCCGAGCTGAGCGTTATTATCGACGCCGACGGTGAAGATAGCTGGATTGACCGGGACGGCTGGGCTGATTACCGCAGCCGCAGCCGCGAGGACTTAATCGAACGCATTCACCAGTACGGCGTTGCGGGCCTGGGCGGCGCAGGCTTCCCGACCGGGAATAAATTGCTGGGCGGCAGCGATAAAATCGATACGCTGATTATTAACGCCGCCGAATGCGAGCCGTACATCACCGCGGACGACCGCCTGATGCAGGACTGCGCGGCGCAGATTGTCGAAGGCATTCGCATTCTTGCCCATATTTTGCAACCGCAGCGCGTGTTAATCGGGATTGAAGATAACAAGCCGCAGGCGATTTCCATGCTGCGCGCGGTGCTGGTCGACACTCACGATATTCAGCTACGCGTGGTTCCAACTAAATATCCTTCTGGCGGCGCAAAACAGCTGACGCAAATCCTCACGGGCAAACAGGTTCCGCACGGCGGGCGCTCTTCAGATATCGGCGTACTGATGCAGAACGTCGGTACGGCTTATGCGGTAAAACGCGCGATTATTGACGGCGAGCCGCTGACCGAACGCGTGGTGACCTTAACGGGTGAAGCCGTTGCTCAGCCTGGCAACGTCTGGGCGCGTCTGGGAACACCGGTTCGCCATCTGTTAGATTTCGCCGGCTTCCGTCCAGCTCACGACCAGCAGGTCATTATGGGCGGTCCGCTGATGGGCTTTTGCCTGCCCTGGCTTGACGTTCCGGTGGTGAAAATTACCAACTGCCTGCTGGCCCCTTCGGCAAACGAAATGGGCGAGGCGCAGGAAGAGCAAAGCTGCATTCGCTGTAGCGCCTGTGCGGACGCCTGTCCGGCGGACCTGCTTCCGCAGCAGCTGTACTGGTTCAGCAAAGGCCAGCAGCACGACAAAGCCACCGCGCACAACCTTAAAGACTGTATTGAGTGCGGCGCCTGCGCTTACGTTTGCCCAAGTAATATTCCGCTGGTGCAGTATTTCCGCCAGGAAAAAGCAGAGATCCGCGAGATTGCGCTGGAAGCGAAACGCACAGCAGAAGCCAAAGCACGCTTTGAAGCGCGCCAGGCCCGTCTGGAACGTGAAAAAGCAGCGCGCCTTGAGCGCCACAAGCAGGCGGCAGTCCAGCCCACGGGCAAAGATAACGATGCGATTCAGGCTGCGCTCGCCCGCGTGAAAAGCAAGAAAGCCCACAGCAACGAACCGATAATTGTACAAGCCGGAAGCAAACCGGATAACAGCGAGACGATCGCCGCACGCGAAGCCCGTAAAGCCCAGGCGCGCGCGAAACAGGCTGAAAAAGCGCAGCAGAAGGAAGCCGCTGAAACGGTAGCTGCCGATCCGCGTAAAGCCGCCGTCGAAGCCGCTATCGCTCGTGCCAAAGCACGCAAGCTTGCTCAGGCAAACGGTGCGCCAGCCGAAGAAGCTGTGTCAGCCGAGCCGGTCGATCCGCGCAAAGCCGCCGTCGAAGCCGCTATCGCTCGCGCCAAAGCACGCAAGCTTGCGCAACAGGAAAAAGCCAACGAGGCGGATTCCACAGAAGAACAAGACCCAAGAAAAGCGGCTGTCGCTGCGGCCATTGCCCGCGTACAGGCTCGTAAAGCCGCTCAGCAGATGGCGCCAGAGGATTAAATGGTTTTTAAAATCGCAAGCTCTCCTTATACCCATAACCAGCGCAGCACCTCCAGGATCATGCTGCAGGTTTGCTGTGCCGCCTTGCCGGGCATCGCGGCGCTGTGCTTCTGGTTTGGCTGGGGCAGCCTGATTCAGATTGCGCTTGGCATGCTCAGCGCGGTTGCCGCTGAAGCTCTGGTGGTGAAGCTGCGCAAACAGTCGCTGCGTCTGACGCTTAGTGATAACTCAGCCGCGCTGACCGGCCTGTTGCTGGGGATCAGTATTCCCCCTCTCGCCCCGTGGTGGATGGTGATCCTCGGGACAGTTTTTGCGGTGATTATCGCCAAGCAGCTTTATGGCGGTCTGGGCCACAACCCCTTTAATCCGGCGATGATTGGCTATGTTGTCCTGCTAATTGCCTTTCCGGTGCAAATGACATCGTGGTTGCCGCCGCAGTCTATTGCCGCGACGATCCCGGGTATCAGCGAAGTTCTGCATGTTATCTTCACCGGCAGCACGGCGCTGGGCGATACCATGACGCAGCTGCGCATCGGCGTGGACGGTATAAGCCAGGCTACGCCGCTTGATACCTTTAAAACGGGCGTTCGCGCCGGCCATCCGGCTGCGGATTTGCTCAATACGCCAATTTATAGCGGCGTGCTGGCCGGGCTTGGCTGGCAGTGGATTAACGTGGCGTTTCTGGCGGGTGGCGCGTTCCTGCTCTGGCGCGGTACGATCCGCTGGCATATCCCGGTCAGTTTCCTGCTGGCGCTGGCCGTTTGCGCGACTCTCGGCTGGATATTTTCACCGGAGAAATGCGTTTCGCCTGTCATTCATCTTTTCTCAGGCGCGACGATGTTCGGGGCATTCTTTATTCTTACCGATCCGGTTACCGCCTCGACAACCAACCGTGGACGTTTGCTCTTTGGCGCGCTGGCAGGCCTGCTGGTGTGGCTGATTCGTACCTGGGGCGGCTACCCGGACGGGGTGGCGTTTGCGGTGCTGCTGGCGAATATTACCGTGCCGCTGATTGATTACTACACCCGTCCGCGCGTCTACGGCCATCGTTAAGGAGTCGTCATGCTGAAAACAATGCAAAAACATGGCGTCACGCTGGCTATTTTTGCCGCTCTGGCAACCGGCCTGACTGCGGTAGTTAACGAGCTGACGAAACCGACTATCGCTCGTCAGGCGGCGCTGCAGCAAAAAATACTTTTTGACCAGGTTTTACCTGCCGACATGTACGATAACGACATTCAGCAGAGCTGTCTTCTTGTCAACGATCCGCAGTCAGGCGCGGGCGAGCGCCGTGTGTATGTTGCACGCAAGGATGATAAGCCGGTGGCTGTTGTAATGGAAACGACGGCCCCTGACGGCTATTCCGGCGCTATTCAACTGCTGGTTGGCGCGGATTTCCACGGAAAAGTGCTGGGCACCCGCGTCACTGAACATCATGAGACGCCGGGTCTTGGCGATAAAATCGAGCTCCGCCTGAGCGACTGGATCACCCACTTCTCCGGTAAAACCATTCAGGGTATGGATGACGCCAGCTGGGCGGTGAAGAAAGATGGCGGGCAGTTCGATCAGTTTACCGGCGCGACCATAACGCCGCGTGCGGTGGTTAACGCGGTCAAGCGCGCGGGGCTTTTCGCTGAAACGCTGCCGCCGCGTCTGGCGCAATTATCATCCTGTGGAGCGCAACCATGAGTGATGTAAAAGATATTCTGGTGCAGGGCCTGTGGAAGAATAACTCGGCCCTCGTACAGCTACTGGGGCTTTGCCCACTGCTTGCCGTCACGTCTACGGCGACGAATGCCCTGGGCCTAGGTCTGGCAACCACGCTGGTACTGACCTTAACCAACGTTGCCGTTTCTGCTCTGCGCCGCTGGGTGCCTGCAGAAATACGTATTCCTGTGTATGTGATGATTATCGCCTCGGTGGTCAGCACCGTGCAGATGCTTATCAACGCCTATGCGTTTGGGCTCTATCAGTCGCTTGGCATCTTTATCCCGCTGATTGTTACCAACTGCATCGTGATTGGGCGTGCGGAAGCCTTTGCCGCAAAGAATAGCGTACCGCTGGCCGCCCTTGACGGCTTTGCTATTGGCCTCGGGGCGACCAGCGCAATGTTCGTGCTGGGTTCCCTGCGTGAAATTCTTGGTAACGGCACGCTGTTTGATGGCGCGGACAGTTTACTCGGCAGCTGGGCTAAGGTCCTGCGCATTGAGGTTTTCCATACGGATACGCCTTTTCTGCTGGCTATGTTGCCGCCGGGCGCCTTTATTGGCCTCGGCCTAATGCTGGCGGTAAAATATCTTATCGATGAAAAGATGAAAGCCCGTCGAGCCGCTAAAAGCGTGGCTGTGAAAGGAAATACAGAGCAAGCATAAGGAAACAAAATGAATAAAGCTAAGCGGCTGGAAATCCTCACGCGTCTGCGTGATAACAATCCTCATCCCACTACTGAATTACAGTTCAGCTCTCCTTTCGAGTTGTTGATCGCCGTACTGCTTTCCGCGCAGGCAACGGATGTGAGCGTCAATAAGGCTACCGCGAAGCTTTATCCTGTAGCTAATACGCCGCAGGCGATACTTGATTTGGGGGTGGAAGGCGTGAAGGCTTACATCAAAACCATTGGCCTGTTTAACAGCAAAGCGGAAAACGTGATTAAAACCTGCCGCAGATTACTGGAGCTTCACCAGGGTGAAGTGCCGGAAGACCGGGCGGCGCTGGAAGCGCTGCCGGGCGTAGGCCGCAAAACTGCCAACGTAGTGCTGAACACCGCTTTCGGGTGGCCAACTATCGCCGTAGATACCCATATTTTCCGCGTCTGTAACCGCACGAACTTTGCCCCGGGCAAAAACGTTGAGCAGGTGGAAGAAAAGCTGCTTAACGTCGTTCCGGCAGCATTTAAAGTTGACTGCCACCACTGGTTGATTTTGCATGGCCGTTATACCTGTGTTGCCCGCAAGCCGCGCTGTGGCTCATGTATTATTGAAGATCTTTGTGAATATAAAGATAAAACCGACGTCTGATTCCCCGCCTTCCCGTCGGGGGACTGACGGGTTGTCTCTTCATTTGTATATGCCTGTCAACAATATGTCTTTTATCAACGGTTTGTTCCGCCAATCCCGCTAATAACGAACACATCCTGCGGTTGTTAACCGACTAACCAGGTTAATCATTTTTTTACGATGAGAATTTTCTATAAATTTGTGACGTAGATCACTTTGATAACACGCTGTTAATTTTTGGTCATTTTATTGTCAGCAACGCCTGGCGATCGTTATTTATACGGGATCTGGCACAATAGATTAAACTGGATGTTTATCAATGACTGGTCCATATCACTATAATATCGCCTTTGTAGCAGAACATATCTCTTAATGAGATAAATTTGCCTGCCGTAAAAAATATTTGCTCGGTAAAGTCTGTATTATCAAAATTTAACGCTGAATAACAATTCATCTTAAAGCGCATTATTCCACTGCGGATATATGTAACAGAGTATTGCAAACCTCTTGCCTGATGCTTCCAGATAGTGAACATTACCCGCCGTTTCCCCCTCCCTTAATAAAAATAAAGTGAATGTCATCGGGCATCACGCCGGTAAAACTCCTGTTAAAGTGGGATGTAAAAAAAGAGGTATATGTGTCGACTGCAAACAATAAACCAGCAGAAAGCGTCAGCCTGAACGCTTTCAAACAACCGAAATCGTTCTATCTGATCTTCTCCATCGAACTGTGGGAGCGTTTTGGTTACTACGGCCTACAAGGCATTATGGCCGTCTATCTGGTCAAAATGCTCGGGATGTCCGAAGCGGACTCCATCACGCTGTTCTCCTCATTCAGCGCCCTGGTCTATGGCCTCGTGGCTATCGGCGGCTGGCTGGGTGATAAAGTCCTCGGCACCAAACGTGTCATTATGCTCGGTACTATCGTACTGGCTATCGGCTATGCGCTTGTCGCGTACTCCGGACACGATGCGGCTGTCGTTTATATGGGCATGGCGACTATCGCCGTCGGTAACGGCCTGTTTAAGGCTAACCCGTCTGCCCTGCTTTCTACCTGCTATGAGAAAGATGACCCGCGTCTTGATGGCGCATTTACCATGTACTACATGTCCATCAACATCGGCTCCTTCTTCTCGATGCTGGCAACGCCGTGGCTTGCCGCGAAGTTTGGCTGGAGCGTGGCTTTCTCACTAAGCTTTGTGGGTATGCTGATAACGCTTGTGAATTTCATGTTCTGCAAGAAGTGGGTTAAAGACTACGGTTCCAAACCTGACTTTGAACCGGTTCACTTCGGTAAGCTGATAGCGACTATCGCGGGCGTTGTGGTGCTGGCAGTTATCGCCACCTGGCTGCTGCATAACCAGGGTATCGCACGCATGGTCCTGGGCCTGGTTGCGCTGGGCATCGTGATTATCTTCGCTAAAGAAGCCGTGGCGATGAAAGGTTCCGCGCGTCGTAAAATGATCGTCGCTTTCGTGCTGATGGTGCAGGCTATCGTGTTCTTCGTGCTCTACAGCCAGATGCCGACTTCGCTGAACTTCTTCGCTATCCGTAACGTTGAGCATGCGATTTTGGGTATCACCTTCCAGCCGGAGCAGTTCCAGGCGCTGAACCCATTCTGGATCATGATTGGTAGCCCGATTCTGGCTGCTATCTACAACAAGATGGGCGACCGTCTGCCGATGCCGCACAAATTCGCAATCGGTATGGCGCTGTGCTCCCTTGCGTTCCTCGTACTCCCTGTGGGCGCGAAGTTTGCCTCTGATGCGGGTATCGTCTCCGTGAGCTGGTTGATCCTGAGCTATGCGTTACAGAGCATCGGTGAGCTGATGATTTCCGGTCTGGGTCTGGCCATGGTTGCCCAACTGGTGCCACAGCGTCTGATGGGCTTTATTATGGGCAGCTGGTTCCTGACTACCGCAGGCGCTGCGATCATCGCCGGTAAAGTGGCGAACCTGATGGCCGTGCCAGAGAATGTGACCGATCCGCTGCAATCCCTGGTGGTGTACGGTCATGTCTTCATGCAGATTGGTATTGCTACCGCAGTTATCGCCGTGCTGATGTTTGCCATCGCACCGAAACTGAACCGCATGACGCTCAGTGACGAAGCCGAATCCGCTAAGAAAACCGCCACCGCATGATGTAGCGGGAAACATTTGATTTTAAGCCGTTAGCGCATGCTCAACGGCTTTTTTTTTGCCTGTATGAGGACTAACATAAAGTATCTTAGCGCCCACAGGAGTTTAGTAATGAAACTGTATTATAAAGCTGGTGCCTGTTCTCTCTCCCCTCATATTATTCTGCGCGAAACCGGCGTTGACTTCTCGCTGGTTAAAGTTGATTTAGCGAGCAAGAAAACGGAAACGGGGGATGATTACCTTGAGGTTAATGCTAAAGGCCAGGTCCCGGCGCTGGTGCTTGATGACGGTTCACTGCTGACCGAAGGCGTCGCCATCGTACAATTCCTGGCCGACAAAGTTCCCGATCGCCAGCTTCTTGCACCCGCTGGCAGCATGACGCGCTACCATACGCTGGAATGGCTGAATTATATCGCCACCGAGCTGCATAAGGGCTTTAGCCCGCTGTTCAACCCGGCGACGCCGGATGAGTTCAGGGCGCTTACCCGCAAAGCGCTGGAGAAAAAACTGCAGTACGTAAATGAAGAGCTGAATGACAAACAGTGGCTGATGGGGCTGCGTTTTAGCGTGGCGGACGCCTATCTGTTTACCGTGCTGCGCTGGGCGTATGCCGTGAAGCTTGAGATGAATGGCCTGAGCAACATCGAGGCCTTTATGGAGCGCATGAAGGCGCGTCCGGCTGTCGAAGCGGCGCTGGCTGCTGAAGGGATTTAAACGGAAAGCGCCCTCGTTGTGAGGGCGTAATTTTTATAGCTTAACGGCGGTGAAATAGTGCTCAGGTTTCGCAATGCCATCCTGTGCTGCCACCAGTTGCAGTTCGTACTCTGCCATTTTTTTAGTTACCACCATCACGTCATAAACCGCGGCGGTAACGTGTTCGAGCGCTTCACGCAGCGTGGCGCCCTGTAACAGTTTAACCAACAGCAGACCGCTGGTGACATCGCCCACGCCGACCGGCTGACGTTCGCCAAAATCCACCAGCGGACGATGGATATGCCAGGCCTCTTGCGCCGTTACCAGAAGCATTTCAAAACGATCCTGCTGGTAACCCGCCCGCGCCAGGTGTTTCACCAGCACAATTTGCGGCCCCTGCGCGATAAGCTCGCGTGCGGTGCTCACCGCTTCTGCAACAGAGTTCACGGCATGGCCGCTCAGGATTTCAAGCTCCAGCAGGTTAGGCGCGATAATGTCGCTTGCGGGCATGGCGCTGCGTGTATGGAATTCTGCCACGCCCGGTGCCACGATACAGCCTTTCTCCGGGTGCCCCATTACGGGATCGCAGAAGTATTTCGCCTGCGGATTTGCCGCTTTCACCTGACGAACAACAGAAAGGATATGCTCTCCCTGCTCGGCTGAACCCAGATAGCCGCTCAGTACCGCGTCGCAGCGCTGAAGCTGGCCGATATCCGCAATGCCCTGCACGATATCGCTGAGGTGGCTGGCAGGCATAACGCTGCCGGTCCATTTCCCGTATTGGGTATGATTGGAAAACTGCACCGTATTTAACGGCCAGACATTAGCGCCCAGCCGGCGCATCGGGAATTCGGCGGCACTGTTGCCCGCGTGACCGAATACCACATGTGACTGGATGGCAAGGATGTTTTTCATTTCTAATCCGCATCAACAGCTGTTGTGTTTGTGGCAAAAAATAAAGGGCGTGGATTGCAATCCAGCGCCCTTCAGATCGATGACAAACACCCGAAAAGTTTGGTTTCCGGGTGTTTGGGGTAAACCAAAAGGCATCATTCTTTAATTTAAAAGTAGCGTAAAAGGCCTTTTAACATCGGAGCACTTTGTCAGCACTTGCCTTTCCGGTCTTTCTTAATTACTTCCAGCAAACGAGGCAGTAATTTTTCTTACCCCGACGCAGTAAGGTGTAGCGACCAAACAGAATATCACTGTCGGCAAAGGTATATTCCGGGTCGGCCTGCTTTTCACCATTGATGGTGATAGCGTTCTGCGCGATGGTTTTACGGGCCTGTCCGCGTGACGGCTGAAGTTCGGAGTCAACCAGCGCCTGCTGCAGATCTGCGCCGCGTTCCAGTTCAACCATCGGCACGCCATCCTGCGCCAGTTGCGCAAAGTCGGCTTCTGTCAAATCGCTCAGGTTACCGTTAAACAGGCTGCTGGTAATACGTTTAGCCGCAACCAGCCCTTCTTCAC
Organism: Buttiauxella sp.; assembly: GCA_032051265.1. Classification (GTDB taxonomy): domain Bacteria; phylum Pseudomonadota; class Gammaproteobacteria; order Enterobacterales; family Enterobacteriaceae; genus Dryocola. The sequence goes on along the minus strand of DAMBYU010000002.1, from coordinate 67,716 downwards.
CATGTACCAGACGGGTCACCTGCTCCGCCAGCACGTACTGAGCGCGAGGCGCAGAACCGCTGTTTTTGTCCTCTTCTTCCAGAGCGTTGATCTCTTCAAGGCTCATGAAGGTGAAGAACTTCAGGAAGCGGTAGACGTCCGCGTCGGCGGTGTTGATCCAGAACTGGTAGAACTTGTACGGACTGGTTTTCTTCGGATCCAGCCATACCGCGCCGCCTTCGGTTTTGCCAAATTTGGTGCCGTCAGATTTGGTGATCAAAGGCACGGTCAGGCCAAACGCCTGCTGCTGATGCAGACGGCGGGTCAGGTCGATACCGGAGGTGATGTTGCCCCACTGGTCAGAACCGCCGATTTGCAGCACAACGCCGTGCAGTTTGTTCAGGCAGGCAAAATCGTAGCCCTGCAGCAGGTTATAGGAGAACTCGGTAAAGGAGATGCCCACGTCGTCGCGGTTCAGACGCTGTTTTACCGCTTCTTTGTTAATCATCTGGTTAACGGAGAAGTGCTTGCCGATATCACGCAGGAAAGTCAGCACGTTCATGCCGCCAAACCAGTCGTAGTTGTTGGCCGCTATGGCCGAGTTTTCACCGCAGTCGAAATCGAGGAAAGGCGCGACCTGGCGGCGAATTTTTTCTACCCACTCGTGGACCGTATCTTCGGTATTGAGTTTGCGCTCAACGGCTTTAAAACTTGGATCGCCGATCAGACCCGTTGCACCCCCCACCAGAGCCACTGGCTTATGGCCGGCTTCCTGGAAACGTTTCAGACACAGCAGTGGAACCAGATGGCCCAAATGCAAGCTGTCAGCGGTAGGATCGAAGCCGCAATAGAGCGCGATTGGCCCTTGCGCCAGGCGCTGCGCTAACGCTTCCTCATCCGTTACCTGAGCCACCAGGCCACGCTCTTGCAATTGTTTTATCAGATTGATGCTTGCCATCAAATTCTCCATGTATTTACGACTGCACCTTTGCCGGTACACGGCTTTTCGCCTTGTGGCAAAAGAAGTTAATTTCTTGAGGGGACATAGAATAAAGCGCCAGCCCACGGAGTGCCAGCGCTTAACGTAATAAATCCTGAGCGTTATGGGGCGAGGCGGTCTATTTTCCAGGCATCCCCTTCACGCTGGTATAAAAAGCGATCGTGCAGGCGATGTTCGCCGCCCTGCCAGAATTCCATCTGGTCAATGGAAACGCGGAAGCCGCCCCAGAAGCTCGGCAGCGGAATATCGCCCTGCTGGAATTTTTGTTTCAGTTCGAGGAATTTGCTTTCGAGTATTCCACGCGCGGAGATACGGCTGGATTGCTTAGAGACCCATGCGCCAATCTGGCTGTCGCGCGGGCGGCTGTGAAAGTATTTCATCACTTCAAGCGTTGATAAGCGCTCCGCGCTGCCCTGCACCATCACCTGGCGGTCAAGCATATGCCAGGGAAAATGCAGGCTGATGCGCGGATTGTTTTCCAGCTGCTGCGCTTTGCGCGAGCCAAGATTGGTATAGAACACCAGGCCGCGTTCGTCGAAATGTTTGAGCAGCACAATACGCTGATACGGCTGGCCGTTTTCATCGACGGTTGCCACCACCATCGCCGTTGGGTCGGCAAGCTTTGCTTCGCAGGCCTGGCCAAGCCAGCGTTCAAAGAGGTCGAGAGGCTTATCGGTAAGATCGCGGCGGCGCAGGCCACCTTTGGTGTATTCGCGGCGCAGATGCGCAATCTGTTGCAAAGAGTCGTTATCAGACATGGCGTTACGTCAGGCTAGGATCGGGTGGAACTATTGTGCGCTCCACCTTAATAAATCTCAACGCTTGGGATTTTGTAGCTGGCAATTGAGCACAACGGTATCTTTGCGGTACACGGTAGCGCTGTCGCCTTTGGACCAGAAAACATACACGCCGTCGGTGTAACGCACGCCCGATGCTGACAACCCTTGTGTCAGAGAGAGATATTCGTTGTCGTAGACAAAGTTAACCATCTGCTTATCGTTATTAAGCTTTACGGTGAGCGGCTTATCGTCACACTGGTATTGCAGCGTGTCGGTTTGCATCCGTTCAACGAAGGAGTTGTAATAGCTGCAGCCGGCAAGCAGCATCGGAATCGTGGCAACAAGTAATTTTTTCATCTGTGTATCCTGAAGATCTTTATCCCTGGGAGGGCCGGACCCTCCCTTTCTTCTTCAGTGTAAAGACTATGCGACAAAGATAATTTCAGTTAACTCTGATTATGCAGGGGGTTGGCGGGAAAAATCGCGCCCAGCACGCTCGCCTCAGATGCGCCGGTGACGGAAGGTAAATTACCCGGCAAACCGGACAGGGTTCGGAAGGCTAGCCACGCAAATGCCAGCGCTTCCATATCGTCACCGCTGATACCCGCATCGTCGGTGGTGCCGACTTCTGTACCCGGTAATAAACCAGCCAGACGCGCCATCAACAGCGGGTTACGGCTGCCGCCGCCGCAGACCATCAGGCGTTCACAGCCGCCGCTCAACAACACCTGTTCGGAAATTGTAACGGCGGTGAGTTCGGTAAGCGTCGCCTGGACATCCTCGCTGGCAAGCCCCGGGAAGGCGCTAAGCTGACGCTCAAGCCAGCCAAGGTTGAAATATTCGCGCCCGGTACTTTTTGGCGCCGGGGCGGCAAAATAAGGATCGCTCAGCATTTGCTGGAGCAGCGGCAGAATGACTTTACCGCTGCTTGCCCACTCGGCATCGCTGTCGTAGGGTTTGCCTTTTTGACGCCAAATCCAGGCATCCATCAGCATATTGCCAGGGCCGGTGTCGTAACCCTTTACCGCATGACCTGGAATGAGTAGCGAGAGATTAGCGATACCGCCAATGTTCAGTACCATGCGGCGTTCTGTAGGATGGGCAAGCAGCGCATGATGGAACGCTGGTACCAGCGGCGCGCCCTGCCCGCCCAGCGCCATATCCCGGCGACGGAAATCACCCACCACCGTGACACCCGTTAGCGCCACTATCTGATTGTTATCGCCAATCTGCAGGCTGTGTGCCGCCTCTCCCTGTGGCTCATGCCAGACGGTTTGTCCGTGGCAGCCGATGGCTGTCACATCGGCGTACGTCAGGCTTTGCTGATCCATCAGGATTTGCACCGCCTGCGCAAAGAGTTTGCCAAGACGATGATCAAGCTGGCCGAGCCGGGAGAGCGTTAGCTGTTGCCCCTGGCAGATGGCCAGAACGGCATTTTTTATCTCCAGCGGAATGGGATGACTGTAACTGGCAAGCTGAACGACCAGGTGTTCATCAATGGCCGCTAAAACCACATCTATGGCATCGAGACTGGTGCCCGACATCACGCCGATATAACGACCAGATTTCATCTGTTACTCCTGTAAAGCGCGCCGATTAGAAGAATTACTCCACCATAAACTAACACTCAATACGATGATTTATTAAAATTTTAATCATTGCCGCAACATTAACTCTTACTTGTTTTCTGATAAAGCCTGATGAGGACGTCGTTTACTGTCAGTTAAGAGACGTTGATTTATATTTTTACCCTCCTTGTGCTGAACTAAAATGAAATCTCGCACCTAAATACCATATAATTTACCCATGAAGGATGCTCGCTTGGGCGTTTCCAGATGAACAGGAGATTCATAAATGATTTCACGCGTAATGATTGTTTCGTTAGTTGGCTTATCGTTAACTGCTTGTGTCAATGACAGCTCGCTATCCGGCGATGTCTATAAAGCTTCTGATGCAAAACAGGTACAGAGCGTAACCTACGGCACCGTGGTCAACGTTCGTCCGGTGCAGATTCAGGGGGGCGATGACTCCAACGTGATTGGCGCCATCGGTGGTGCGGTGTTGGGCGGTTTCCTGGGTAATACCGTAGGCGGCGGCACCGGTCGTTCGCTGGCAACAGCGGCCGGCGCTGTTGCGGGTGGCGTTGCAGGCCAGGGCGTTCAGGGTGCGGTAAACAAAAGCCAGGGTGTTGAGCTCGAAATCCGTAAAGATGACGGTAACAGCATTATGGTGGTGCAAAAACAAGGCAGCAGCCGATTCTCCGCAGGCCAGCGCGTAGCGATTGCCGGTAGCGGTAACCAGTTGACCGTTTCTCCACGTTAAGGGAGTTTTATAAAAAGGCCTGCTCAGCAGGCCTTTTTAATTAGTTCAGTCGCGCGTTTGAAGCTCGATAATATTCTGCTCAAGGCGACTAATAAGATTAATCAGCAGGCTTAGTTCATCCGCGCTAATGCCGGATAAAATTTCCCCACGCGTTTTATCGATTACATTTTCCATCTCGGTAATGATCGGCGTGGCGCGTTCGGTAAGCTTGATCCGTTTTGCCCGGCGATCGTTTGCGCAGGTTTGCCGTGATATTAATCCTTTCTCTTCAAGTTGATCGAGCGTTCTGACCAGTGAAGGCTGCTCGATGCCAATCGCTTTGGCCAACTGAATCTGTGACTGTTCGGGCGGCAGCTGATGGATGTTATGCAGCGTAACCCAGTGTGTCTGTGTCAATTCCAGAGGTTTCAGGCGATGGTCAATCAGAGCACGCCAGATACGTACCAGGCGGGCCAGATCTGATCCTAATGGCGTTTCCAATTTCATCTCCTTATAATTAGCTTGCTAACTTATTATACTGATTTTAGACTATTGTGCAGGCTTTAATTTCTAAAAACAAATTCCTTACTTTTGCTGATGTTATGCAACCAGCTACACTTGCATATAACAAAGTCAGGGGAAACGGCATCCCTCCCCGCTGTTTAAAGGATTATCCGACGTGAGCTTCACATTTACCGCATCAGGCCTGGGCGTCCAGGATTTAATAGTAGGCGCATCCATTTACTTTCCCCCTCTGTTTAAAGCGGTAATGCTGGGCTTTTTTATCTGGCTCGTTTTGCATCGTCTTTTACGCGACTGGATGTATTCGGGCGAGATTTGGCATCCCACGCTTATGGATTTATCGCTTTTTTCCCTGTCGGTGAGCGCAGCTCTTGTCATTCTGGTTGCTGGGTAAAAAAATGAATTTTAAAACTTTAAAGTACTTTTCTACCCTGCTGGTTTTCGCCGTTGCGCTGGTGGTTGGCTGGCTACTGTGGAATTATTACATGCAATCCCCCTGGACGCGAGACGGCAAGGTTCGCGCCGAGCAGGTCAGCATCACGCCGCAGGTCTCCGGGACCATCACGAAGCTCAATGTGGTCGACAACCAGTTCGTCAAAGCGGGCACCGTGTTGTTTACCATTGATGCTACGCCGTATCATATTGCCGAACTGAACGCCCAGGCGCAGCTTGCTCAGGCTCAGTCAGAGCTGGCAAAAACCAGCAATGAAGCGCGTCGTCGCCATAATCTGCCGCGCAACTACATCTCAGCGGAAGATATGGATACCGCGAATATCAACGTCAAAGCCTCGCAGGCTGCGGTAAAAGCCGCGCAGGCAACGCTTGAGCAGGCGCAGTGGCAAATTAGCCAGACTACGGTTAAAGCACCGGTGGATGGCTGGATAACCAACCTTTCAACCCGTACCGGCAACTACGCCACCACAGGCCAGCCCGTGTTTGCGCTTGTGGATAGCCATTCTTTTTACGTGGTTGGCTATTTCGAAGAGACTAAGCTGCGGCATATTCAGCCCGGCAATCTGGCAAAGATCATCCTTTATAGCGGACATCAGCCGCTATCCGGCAAAGTAGAAAGCATTGGCCGCGCGATTTACGACCAGAGTATTGAGAGCGAAAGCGATCTCGTGCCGGATATAAAACCTAACGTGCCCTGGGTGCGCCTGGCCCAGCGCGTGCCGGTACGAATCAAACTCAATGATATTCCACAGGGTGTGACGCTGGTTTCCGGTACCACCTGCACCGTGACCATTGCGCACTGAGCGGGCCATGAAACTTAGCTGGCTTGAATGGCACAACACTCCGTGGGGAAAGGCAACCGGCGGCCAGTGGCGCTATGCGCTGCGTAACGCTATTGCGATGTGTCTGGCATTAACTATCGCCTACTGCCTGAACCTGGATGAACCCTACTGGGCGATGACCTCCGCTGCGGTGGTCAGTTTCCCGACCGTCGGCGGCGTGGTCAGCAAAAGCCTCGGCCGCATCGCAGGCAGCTTTATCGGCGCAACGGCAGCGCTGATTATTGCCGGCAACACGTTAAACGATCCCTGGCTGTTCATCTTTGCGATGGCGGCCTGGCTTGCGCTGTGCACCTGGGTTTCCAGCCATTTCCAGAATAACGCCGCCTACGCGTTTATGCTGGCGGGCTATACCGCCGCCATCATTGCCTTCCCGATGATCAATACCGTTGAGTCCACCGAGCTGTGGGATATAGCCCAGGCGCGCGTTTGCGAAGTGGTGGTCGGGATATTGTGCGGCGGTTTTATGATGATGGTGCTGCCCAGCACCTCCGACGGCACCGCGCTGCTGACGGCCCTTAAAAACATGCACGCCCGGCTGCTGGAGCACGCCAGTCTGCTGTGGAAGCCGGAAACCACGGAGGCGATTCGTACCGCCCATGAAGGGGTAATCAGCCAGATCCTGACGATGAACCTGCTGCGTATACAGGCGTTCTGGAGCCACTACCGTTTTCGCCGCCAGAACAATTTACTCAACTACCTTCTCCACCAGCAGCTGCGTCTGACCAGCGTTATTTCTGGCCTGCGCCGGATGTTGTTAAACTGGCCCGATCCTCCAGCGCAACTCTGGCCGCTGCTTGAAACGCTGCTTAAAGAGTTGGCTCGCCCTGACGCGCATAAATATGATGTTGCACGCCTTCTGCAGCAGCTTGCGCCGGGCGATCGGAACGATTATCGCCATCAGGCTTTCTGGCACCGCCTGCGCTATTTCTGCTGGCTCTACCTCGACAGCAGCCGCTGGCTGCGGGAGCTGGAGAACGCCACGCCGGTTTCCGTTTTAACGCCGCCTAAAACGCCTTCTCTGGCGCGCCATACCGATAACGCCGAAGCTACATGGAGCGCATTGCGCACGTTCTGCGTGATTACGGTAACCGGCGCCTGGGGGGTCAGCACCCAGTGGGAATCCGCAGGCGGCGCCCTTTCCCTGGCGGCTATCAGCTGCGTGCTTTACTCCTCGGTGGCCTCGCCGCTTGGCTCTTTGACTCTGCTGATGCGCACTCTGCTTTGGCTGTCCTTGTTCAGTTTTCTGGTCAAATTCGGCCTGATGGTGCAGATAACGGATCTGTGGCAGTTCCTGCTCTTCTTATTCCCATTGCTCGCCACCATGCAGCTTATGAAGCTACAGCAGCCGAAGCTTGCCGGGCTGTGGGGGCAGCTGATTGTGTTTATGGGCTCGTTTATCGCCGTAACCAATCCGCCCGTTTACGACTTCGCTGATTTCCTGAACGATAACCTGGCAAAAGTCATCGGCGTGGGTTTGTCGTGGGTCGCTTTTTCCGTTCTGCGCCCAAGCTCCGACACGCGCAAAAGCCGTCGGCATATTCGCTCTTTGCGGCGCGGTTTTGTCGACCAGTTAAGCAGCAGGCCGCAGCGCGACGAAAACCAGTTTGAATCGCTGGTTTACCATCATATTAGTCAGTTGAGCAACAGCAAGGATGAGACGGCGCGGCGCTGGCTGTTACGCTGGGGCGTGGTGCTGTTGAACTGTTCTCACGTGGTGTGGCAGCTACGCGGCTGGCAATCGCGTTCGGATCCGCTCTCGAACGTGCGGGATGTTTGCATACATACACTGCGTGATGTGATGAGCGAAAGAGGCGTGCAGCAGCGCCCGCTTGGAGAGGCACTGCGTGAATTACAAAGAATATGCGACAGCCTGTCCCATCATCACAATCCGGCGGCACGCGATCTGGCCGGCATCATCTGGCGACTTTACTGCTCGCTATCGCAGCTGGAGCAGGCGCCACCTGCCGGTACGCTGACAGGCGGCCGCTGATTTATTTAATCACGCCACATGCGTAGCGTTCGCCTCCACCACCAAGGGGTTTTGGCTGATCGGACATATTATCGCCGCCGACGTGCACCATCAGAGCCTTACCCTTCACCTCATCAAGTTTTTTCAGACGCGGCGCCGTGACGGGCAGCGTTGCTTTACCGTCATTGTTCACCTGCAGCACAGGTAAATCCCCAAGGTGCCCTGCGCCTTCTGGCCCCAGATGTTTACCGGTATGTTCAGGATCGAGGTGTCCGCCAGCCGCTTCTGCGGCAGCAGGTTTGCCCTCTTTTAATGCGGGTTCACAGGTGCCGTTGGCGTGAATATGAAAACCATGTTCCCCAGGCGGGAGAGTACGCAGGTCAGGAACAAATTCCAGACCTTTGTCAGTTTCGTTGATGGTGACCTCGCCCACGGAGTCGCCAATACCCTGCGGAGTGACGAGGTTCATTTCTACTTTTTCACTTGCCGCCTGCGCCGCAGTGCAGGTAAGCAGTGCTAACAGAGCCAGACTAAAACGCTTCATATTACCTCCCGGGTTATCTTTTCGCCTGTTAAGCATAGGCCACAAGCGCAGTTTCCACCGGGAGGCGAGCGTTTTCAGGATTAAGGCACGTCGTAACCCAGCGCCGCTTTACGAATGCGGAACCACTGCTGACGGCTCATATCCAGAGAAAGCGCGTGAATAGCCGAACGCACGCGTTCAATTTTGCCGGAGCCGATAATCGGCAGCGGCTGCGATGGCAGGCGCATCACCCACGCATACACCACCTGCTCGATAGTTTGCGCACCGATTTCATCCGCCACGGCCTGCAGTTCGTCACGCAGCGGCTGGTAGGCTTCATCGCTAAACAAGCTACCGCCGCCCAGACAAGACCAGGCCATCGGACGAATGCGCAACTGCTGGCACTGATCCAGGGTGCCATCAAGGATCGCTGGCTGGTGCACCGGAGAAATCTCCACCTGGTTTGTTGCCAGCGTAAACGGCAGACGTGACTGCAACAAGGCGAACTGGGCAGGCGTAAAGTTGGATACGCCAAAGTGGCGCACTTTACCGCTCTGGTGCAGCGCGGTGAAAGCTTCGGCCACTTCGTCAGCGTCCATTAGCGGATCCGGGCGATGAATTAACAGCAGATCCAGATAATCCGTCGCCAGTTTTTGCAGCGAGGATTCGGCGCTGCTGATGATGTGGCTGCGGTCAGTAATATAGTGGCCCAGGGCATGATGCGGATTAGCCGTGGTCGCAATGCCGCATTTCGTCACGATCTCCATTTTCTCGCGCAGATGAGGCACCAGACGCATCGCGTCGCCAAAGGCCGCTTCGCACTGATAGCCGCCATAAATGTCTGCGTGATCTGCCGTGGTGATCCCAAGGCCGACATGCTCTTCAATAAAGCTTGCGAGCTGGCGTGGCGACATATTCCACTCCATCAAACGCCAGTACCCCATCACCAGACGTGAAAACTCCGGGCCCTGCGGGGAAATCGTAATGCGCTGTACCATAAAAGCATAACCTCATTGATGGATAAATTCTGCGAGGGAGTATAACGAGGTTAAGCGATTAAAAAAGTGAGGGTTGCTGCGGTTCTTCGGGCTCAGAGTGATTGTTTGCTCGTAACTTGCGCAAAAAGCGCTGGCGACAAAGACGCAGCACGTCCTGTTTCTGCGCATCGCTCATTGTTTGCCAGTTAAATCTCTCATCGCGGCTGCGCATACAGCCACGGCAAAAACCGCGCTCGTCCGACTGGCAGATGCCACGGCAAGGGCTCTGAACTGGAAAAAACTCAAGCTGTTCTGGCACTCATATCCCCCGTTATCGACCTTCCTACAATTGAAGCCTGACATTCGCAGGGTTGCAAGCGGGTAAGGAGGATTATTGCAACGCCGCGTACCACGCAGAAACATTTATGCCGCCTGACAAATTAAGGTTCCCCTAATCTTCGCACACTAAGCTGTGGCAATCTTCAGAACCAGTAATCACGGCTATGACACTCACTAAAAAGTTACAGTGTAACGATGCGGGCTTTAATCTTTGCTGCGCATTTTTCTTCACGGTTATCAACGCGCTCTTTATTCATCGCAGCTGGCAAATTATCGCTCCCGATTCATGGCACAGCTGGTTGTTTGCGGCTTCTGTGCCCGTCGTGCTTTTCTGCGCCTGGCTGACTATTTTTAGCGCGATCAATATTCCTTGGCTGCGCAAACCGATGCTGGTGCTGCTTGTCCTCGGCTGCGCGGCAAGTAACTATTTTATGTACACCTACGGTGCCGTCATCGATAAAAGTATGATGGTCAACGTATTCGAAACCGATTCGCAGGAAGCCACGGCGCTCATTACGCCACAGATGTTGATGTGGTTATCCCTGGCCGGATTAATTCCCGCGCTTATTCTGGCGACGATAAAAATTAAGCCTGCGCGCTGGTGGCACCTGTTTCTGACCCGTCTGGTAGGGATTTTAGCCGGGCTGCTGGTGATTATTCTGGTTGCCTCTGTCTTTTATAAGGACTATGCCTCGCTGTTTCGCAATAACAAAGGCGTGGTGAAAATGGTGACGCCAGCCAACTACATCAGCGCCATTAGCCGCTACGGCAAAGAACGCTGGTTTGCGGGCAATCAGACGCTGATTCGCATTGGCGAAGACGCCAGAAAAGGCCCGCTAATCAGCCAGCAGCAAAAGAAAACGCTCGTGGTGCTTGTCGTGGGAGAAGCCTCCCGCGCGGAAAACTATTCCCTGGGCGGCTATGCCCGCGAAACGAATCCGGAAATGAAAAAACAAGGCGTGCTTTACTTCCCGCACGCCTCTTCCTGCGGCACTGAAACCGCCGTTTCTGTGCCCTGCATGTTCTCAGGCATGCCCAGAAAACAGTACGATGCCGATCTCGCTCACCATCAGGAAGGGCTGCTGGACGTGATGGCGCATGCCGGGATAAATCTTCTGTGGCGCGATAACGACGGCGGCTGCAAAGGCGCCTGCAACCGTATTCCGCACACCGATATGACACAGTGGAAACTGAGCAGCCTGTGCAGGAATAAATCCTGCATTGATGATGCGGTGCTGCACCGTCTGGATAATGTGCTGGACGGCATGCAGCAGGATTCGGTAATTGTACTGCACCTGATGGGCAGCCACGGTCCAGCCTATTACCAGCGTTATCCGGACAAATTCCGTCATTTCACGCCCACCTGTGACAGCAACCAGATTCAGGATTGTGACCGCCAGTCGCTGATCAATACCTATGACAATACCATCCTGTATACCGACGACGTGGTTAGCCGCACCATCGATATGCTTAAAGCGCATGCAGATAAATTCAACACCGCCCTGGTTTATCTTTCGGATCACGGTGAATCACTCGGAGAAAGCGGCATTTATCTGCACGGCACGCCGTATATGCTGGCGCCTTCTCAACAGACGCATATTCCCTTCCTGTTCTGGCTGTCGAAGGATTATCAGCAAAACTTCGCGGTCAGCGCGGACTGCCTGACGAAGAAAGCCGCCAGCAGCGAAATATCTCAGGATAATCTTTTTTCTACTCTGCTTGGGATGATGGATATTAAAAGTTCGGTATATCAACCAAATATGGATATTCTCGCCGGTTGCCGCAAAGCATGATTAGCAGGCGGTCGATGAAAATCGGTCGCCTGCAGCTTGCGCTAGACTGATTGGTCTATTACAGTGATCGCCATGAACAGAAACCCTGCACATGATACTCGTGAACATCTCCTTGCCACCGGCGAGCAGCTTTGCCTGCAGCGCGGCTTTACCGGCATGGGATTAAGCGAACTGCTGCGCACCGCCGAAGTGCCGAAAGGCTCCTTCTATCACTACTTCCGCTCGAAAGAGGCCTTTGGCGTGGTGATGCTGGAGCGCTATTACGAAGGCTATAACCAGCGGCTGCAACAGCATTTCTGTCAGGGCAGCGGCAACTACCGTGAAAAACTGTTGGGCTGGTATCAGGAAGCCCTTACGTATTTCTGCCAGCACAGCCGCTTGATTAGCTGTCTGACGGTAAAGCTGTCGGCGGAGGTCTGCGATCTTTCCGAAGATATGCGTGGCGCGCTGGACAAAGGCGCGGCGCAGATAATCAGCCAGCTGGCAAAGGCGCTGGAAAAAGGCCAGGCGGAAAAAAGCCTCATTATTGAAGGCGATACGCTGAGCCTCGCGCAAACCATTTACGCTCTGTGGCTGGGTGCCAGCCTGCAGGCGAAGATTTCTCGTAGCGCAGTGCCGCTGGAAAGCGCGTTGATCTATGTGAATCGCTTAATCGCGCAGCCTCTCTGCTAAGCGCGGGGGAAGTTACTGAATTTTAACAGCGCCGGGCTTTATCAGCAGTCTGGCTTTTTATTTAACGCATCACTAGACGACCGGTCTACTCAAGGATACGCCATGTCAGCAGATAAATTATTTACTCCACTGAAAGTGGGTGCGATTACTACACCAAACCGGGTTTTCATGGCTCCGCTGACGCGCCTGCGCAGCATTGTGCCAGGCGACATCCCGACCGCGCTGATGGCTGAATACTACCGCCAGCGCGCAAGCTCCGGGCTTATCATCAGCGAAGCGACCCAGATTTCCGCTCAGGCTAAAGGCTACGAAGGCGCGCCTGGTCTGCACAGTGCCGAACAGGTCGAAGCATGGAAAAAAATCACCGCGGGCGTGCATGCTGAAAATGGTCGTATTGCCGTGCAGCTTTGGCACACCGGGCGTATTTCCCACGCCAGCATTCAGCCAGATGGCCAGGCGCCAGTAGCGCCGTCCGCGATTTCTGCTGGCACCCGCACCTCGCTGCGTGACGAAAATGGCAACGCGATCCGTGTCGATACCTCCATGCCTCGAGCGCTGGAGCTGGAAGAGATCCCGGGCATCGTGAACGATTTCCGTCAGGCTGTGGGCAACGCTCGCGACGCGGGATTTGACCTTGTTGAACTGCACTCCGCGCACGGCTACCTGTTGCACCAGTTCCTTTCTCCATCCTCTAACCATCGTACCGATCAATATGGCGGCAGCCGCGAAAACCGCGCTCGTCTGGTGCTGGAAGTGGTGGATGCCGTGAGCAAAGAGTGGAGCGCCGATCGCATTGGCATTCGCGTCTCGCCAGTCGGGACTTTCCAGAACGTCGACAACGGCCCGGACGAAGAAGCTGATGCGCTTTATCTGATTGAAGAGCTGAGCAAGCGCGGCATCGCTTACCTGCATATGTCCGAGCCTGACTGGGCTGGCGGCAAACCCTATAGCGAAGCGTTCCGTCAGCAAGTGCGCGAGCGCTTCAGCGGCGTTATCATCGGGGCGGGTGCCTATTCGCCTGAAAAAGCTGAAGAGCTGATCGTCAAAGGGTTAATCGACGCGGTAGCCTTTGGCCGTGATTACATCGCCAACCCGGATCTGGTTGAACGCCTGCATCGCAAAGCCGAACTCAACCCGCAACGCCCTGAATCTTTCTACGGCGGCGACGCGGAAGGTTATACCGACTATCCAACTTTATAATCCCCTGCATTGATAGCGGCGCGCAATCGCCGCTATACTTATCCCACTTTTAACAACGCTTCTTGCCGTTAACGGTTTAATTCCCTGAGGATTTTATGCGCTTACTTCATACCATGCTGCGTGTTGGCGATCTGCAACGCTCCATCGAATTTTACACTAACGTCCTGGGCATGACCCTGCTGCGCACCAGCGAAAACCCGGAATATAAATACTCGCTGGCGTTTGTCGGTTACGGCCCGGAAACCGACGAAGCGGTGATCGAGCTGACTTACAACTGGGGCGTGGAGAGCTACGAGTTGGGCAATGCCTACGGTCATATCGCCCTGAGCGTGGATAACGCAGCCGAGGCCTGTGAACGTATTCGCAATAACGGCGGCAATGTCACCCGCGAAGCTGGTCCGGTAAAAGGCGGCAGTACCGTTATCGCTTTTGTTGAAGATCCAGACGGTTACAAAATCGAGTTGATTGAAAGCAAAGACGCGGGCAAAGGCCTGGGCAATTAATGTTCCGTTAGCGGGCGTGCTTTGCGCCCGTTAGCTTCCCTTCCTGAAATTTGCCATAATGCGCGCTGCATTTTCCCCGTATTAAGAGATTCTGATGTCTGACAACACGCAATTGCCTGGCCTGTGCGACCGTTTTCGCGGCTTTTATCCGGTAGTCATCGACGTTGAAACCGCTGGTTTTAATGCCAAAACTGACGCTTTACTGGAAGTTGCTGCCATCACGCTAAAGATGGATGCAGACGGCTGGTTAACGCCTGATGAAAAGCTGCAATTCCATATCGAACCTTTTGAAGGCTCAAACCTCGAACCGGAAGCGCTAGCTTTCAATGGTATCGACCCGCACAATCCATTGCGTGGCGCAGTCAGTGAATACGACGCCCTGCACGCCATTTTTAAAATGGTGCGCAAAGGCATAAAAGAGAGCGGGTGTAACCGGGCGATTATGGTGGCGCATAACGCCACGTTCGATCACAGCTTTATGATGGCCGCCGCCGAGCGCGCCTCCCTGAAACGCAATCCGTTCCACCCGTTCGTCACCTTTGATACAGCGGCGCTTAGCGGCCTGGCATTAGGCCAGACCGTGCTGGCTAAAGCCTGTATTGCTGCGGGTATGCCCTTTGACAGCAGCCAGGCGCACTCCGCGCTGTACGACACCGAACAAACCGCCCTGCTGTTTTGTGAAATCGTCAACCGCTGGAAACGTCTGGGCGGCTGGCCGTTGCCGCCGATGGTATCCGAAGCGTAAGCCCTTTTGCTTCACAGGGTGGCGCTATCCACCCTGTAAATCAGCTTGCGTGAAGTTTCCCACGTGAATCCAGCGAAATCAGGATCACCGAAGAGAGAATAAGCAGCGTACCGAGCCAGTCCGGCAGGGTAAACGTAATGCCCAGCAGCAACAGCGATAACAGGGCGCTGCTCAGCGGTTCTGCACAGCTCAGAATACTTGCTTTAGGCCCACCAATCATCTGCGCGCCAGTCAGATAAAGGCTGAAGGTCATCGCTGTTCCCACCACCACAAGATAGAAAAAGGCAACTATTGTCCCGCCGCTGGCACTAAAACTGCCGATCTGGTTTGCATAAAAGGGCGCTAACATTACGCCTCCCATCAGCATACTCCAGCCAACAATTGGCAGCGTGCCGTAGCGGGCAATTAACGCCGACGGGTAGGTAGTGTAAAACGCGGCGGCAAAGGCTGAAGCAATCCCCCAGCACAGCGCACCCGTCGAAATAGTAATCGAGGTAGGATCGCCATGCGTTACCAATAGAAAAGTACCCACCAGCGAGGTGGCCACGGCGGCAAAAACCAGCCTCCCGGAGCGCTTTTTTCTCATCAGAGCAAACCAGACAACAATGAGCGTGGGTGAAAGGAACTGCAAAATCGTCGCCGTGGCTGCGTTTGATTTTTCAATAGTAAGCAGAAAAGTGAGCTGTACGGTTAACGCGCCAAATAAGGTAAAGACCAGCAGGGAGATGACATCCTGACGATGTTTAACTATCCCAAAGATGTTATCGCCGTGCATGAAAGAGAGGATCAGCAGGATTAAACCAGAAAACAGCAGGCGCAACATGGTGAGCGATTCCGAAGAAATATGGCTTCGTTCCATGATGTACTGAGCGCACACGCCTGAACTCCCCCACAATACCGCCGCGAATAACACATACCACATCCCTTTCCGACTAACGCTCATTTCCCCTGCCCTTTAACAACTGATTTCCAGGGCGACATAATAACGTAAATCCAGCCGGATTAGCTGCCGGACACCACTAAGCGTTACGTCCGGCGTAGCGAGATTAACTGCCGTAGACGTCGATCGCGCGGCTCAGACGCACCGAACGCTGATTGAGGTTATCCACTACCGCTCCGGCATTGACAACCATATCGGTATTATTTTGCGTCATGGTGCCGATGCGCTCGACGGAGCTGTTGATAAGCACCAGCGCACTGGTCTGTTCACGGGTTGCATCGCTTATCTCACGGATAAGGGCGGTCATGCGCAAAATTTCCGCCGCCATCTCGCTGATGTGCTTCTCGGCTTTTTTCACCATGCCAACGCCCGAGCCGACGCTCGCCACGTTATTGTCGATGAGATTTTTTATCTCTTTCGCAGCCGTTGCCGAATGCTGCGCCAGGCTACGAACTTCTGCGGCCACTACCGCAAAACCTCGTCCTGAAACGCCCGCTCGCGCGGCTTCAACCGCTGCGTTAAGCGCAAGGATATTGGTCTGGAAGGCAATTCGGTCAATGACGCTGATTATCTCGACGATATGCTGACTCGCCTGCGCCATAGATTCCATCATGGTCAGCGTTTTCTTCATCATCTCCTCGCCTTCAACCGCCCTTGCGCTCGCCTGCACGGCCATGTGCGTGGTTTGTGCTGCAGTGTCGGCGGTTTGCTCAACCGCCCCGGAGATTTCTTCGATGGCTGCCGCAGTTTGCTGCAGCTGCGCGTAAGTTTCATCGGTGCGCTCGCTCATTGCTTTATTACTGGCGCCAAGCTTTTGGCTAATATCGCTGATACCGCCGATCTGCGTGCCAACGTCATCTACCAGCGATCGCAAATTCAGGCCCGACTGGTTTACCAGGCGCATCATCAGGCCGATATCATCCACCCGATTAACATGAAACAGATCCGCTTTCTGACCGGAGACAATCTTCTGCATTTGCTGCACGATAGTTTTCACCGGTTTAGCTATCTGCTGCTGCAACAGGGCATTGAGGCAGATAAACAACCCAACCGCTATCGCCGCCTGCGCAACCGGCCCCAGCCCCGAAAAAGGCAGCACAAGCATGCTAAGCGTTGGGAGCATTATCGCCCCGGCCAGACGCTTCGAAAGCGAAATCCTCTGCAGCAGCGAAAGCCCGCTCTTCCAGCCGCGACGGATAAGCAGGCCTTTGTAAAACCGCAGGTGCCCGGCGCGCTTTTCCCGCACGGCCTTGTACAACTCATCACTGGCCTGCACCTCTTCTCTGCCCGGCACGGTACGCACGGAAATATAACCCGTCAGCCTGCCGTCGTGATAAACGGGCGTCACGTTTGCGCGAACCCAATAATAATCGCCATTTTTGCAACGGTTTTTTACCATCCCCGTCCAGCTCTCTCCCTCATGTAAGGTGGACCACATATCAGCAAAGGCTTCAGAAGGCATATCCGGATGGCGAATAAGATTATGCGGCTCGCCAATTAACTCTTCCTCCGTGAATCCGGATGCCTTAATAAAGGCAGAATTAGCATAAGTAATATGGCTGTCTGTATTGGTAGTCGACATTAAAGCCTCTCCTTCTTTGAGGAGCTGCTCATACCCGGAAACCGGGTTATTTACTCTCATACGAATCCCGTGCGGTTAAAGGAGGATGTAAAACCACGGTAAGTGGCAAATAAAGATCTTTATTGTATTTAGCCGGGCCAGACAGGCCGCGCATGGCGGTATATTCTTCTAATTGCAGCGTTCTGGAAAGAGATATTTATTCAGGAGAGGGTAAATTTTGGAGTTGTCATAAGCTTAATAGTTATTTGTAAAATAACTGTGATAATAAATTAAGCCGTAACGATAAGATATTTACCTAACACAAATTAATACGTGCAATTTATTATAGTGGCATACCACCTCCTGTACTTAATAAGTACAGGAGGTAGAGTGAAAACACTATATCGCTTTGCGGCGCAGTAATTTGAATGCGCAAAACAAGAAGAGGATCCACACGGGTAATAACATTGCCGAAAGACGCATATCGGCAATGCTGCACATTAGCGCCAGAATCATCAGCATAAAGGCGATGCACAGATAGTTGGCAAACGGATATAGCAGCGCCTTAAATTGAGTCTCGCGCCCGTCACGCCGCATGGCCGCGCGGAACTTCAGATGGGCCAGTGAAATCATGATCCAGTTCAGCAGCAGGGTTGCCACCACTAACGCCATCAGCAGGCTAAAGGCTGCGTGCGGCAATAGATAATTAAGCAGGACAACCAGGGAGGTGATAGCCCCTGAGAGGATCAGAGAGTTGACCGGAACCCCGCCGCGGTTGACTCTGGCAAGGAAAGCCGGCGCGTTGCGCTGAAGCGAAAGCCCGAACAGCATGCGGCTGTTGGAATAAACACCGCTGTTATAGACCGACAGAGAGGCAACCAGAATCACAAAGTTGAGCGCCGAGGCGACAACGTTGCTGTTCAGTTCGTGGAAGATCATCACAAAGGGGCTGCTGCTGGAGTTGATGTCCAGCCATGGATAAAGCGACAGCAGCACAACCAGCGAGCCGATATAGAACAGCAGAATGCGGTACACAACCTGGTTGATGGCTTTAGGAATCGTGGTCTGCGGCGAGCTGGCCTCCGCCGCGGTAATGCCAATAAGCTCCAGGCCGCCAAAGGAGAACATGATCACCGCCAGCGATAAAATAAGCCCGTGCCAGCCGGTTGCCAGAAAGCCGCCGTGCTGCCAGAGGTTATGAATAGTGGCGCGTTCACCGCCGCTGCCTGAAGCCAGCAGCCATACGCCAAAGCCAATCATTCCGATAATCGCCAGCACTTTAATGAGAGCAAACCAGAATTCCATTTCACCGTAAAGACGCACGTTGACAAGGTTCACGGCGTTAATAATGACAAAGAACAGCGCCACCCATGTCCATCCGGGTATATCCGGAAACCAGTACTGCATATAAATACCGGCGGCGGTGAGCTCTGCCATGCCAACCAGCACAAACATTACCCAGTAATTCCAGCCCGAAAGGAAACCGGCGAACGGCCCCCAGTATTTGTAGGCAAAGTGGGCGAACGAACCGGATACCGGTTCCTCCACGACCATCTCACCAAGCTGGCGCATAATCAGAAAGGCAACGATCCCGGCGATAGCGTAGCCCAGTAATACCGCGGGTCCGGCCATCTGAATTGCCGGGCCAATGCCCAGAAATAAGCCGGTGCCAATCGCGCCGCCCAGCGCGATGAGTTGAATATGACGGTTCTGCAGACCCCGTTTTAGCGTTTGTTCACTTTCCGGCGCGGCGTCAAGATTTGGACTCCTGGCCGTAGTTGACGTGTTATTCACGCCCTTCTCCTGTGTCTTACTATCGAGGGGGCACCTTTTAACACTTGATGACAGCAGTGGCAAGGCGGGGAAAAGCGCATAAAAAAACCAGCCCTGTTGAAGGGCTGGTTTTTAAGCAGTTCGCGAGACTTATTCCGCGTCAGGCGTTTCTGACTTGTATTTCTCAGCAGTTTCTTTGATAAGCGTCTGCAGTTCGCCGCGCTGGTACATTTCAATGATGATGTCACAGCCGCCAACCAGTTCACCATCAACCCACAGCTGCGGGAAGGTTGGCCAGTTTGCGTATTTTGGCATTTCCGCACGGATATCCGGATTCTGCAGGATGTCCACATAGGCAAAACGCTCGCCGCATGCGGACAGCGCCTGTACCGCCTGGGCTGAGAAACCGCAGCTAGGCAGTTTCGGTGAGCCTTTCATATAGAGAAGGATCGGGTTCTCTGAGATCTGGCGTTGAATTTTTTCGATTGTGCTCATTGTCTTGCTTCCTCAAACCTTTTTACGGCAGTAGCCTGCCATTGTAGCGAGTTGCGCCCCCACCAGAAAACACCAAATTTTGCAGGGTTATTCTCCCGCTACGCGGAGGAGGCTACACATGCTTTAAGATTAACACTTTTCATAGTATCGCCAATCTGCAAAATACCCCAATCTCGATCAATAAATCGTCTTATCAGCCGTTAACTGGTCAATTTTTTTGCGTCCGATAACGAAACCTTATCTTCGGCAGTAAAAGGTTATTAACTTTATGGCTTCTTATGGATTAGAATCGGCTGGTTTTGGAAAATCACACGCGGGCATGATGTACTTCATCGTGTTTTCATTTTATCAGGGGATTGTCGAGTGGCGCGGATAACAAAAATCTCTATCACGCTCTGTGCTCTGCTTTTTACCTTGCCTTATATACCCTTGACGCAGGCTTCCGGGCAGGCGCATCAAGTTGCCACGCTTAAAGCCCAGACGGCGAAAAGCCCAACGAAAAGCACGGCAAAAAGCAGCAAGCATAAAACAAAGATCGGTTCCATCTCTGCAAAGCGGTCCAGCAAGAAAGCAACGGCGCCAGTTAAAAAGAAAACAACGTCAGCCGTTAAAAGTAAAACCCTCGCAAAAAACACCGGCAAAAAATCTTCTCTGAAAGCCAGTCTGGCGTCTAAAGTTCAAAATACCGCATCCGTTCCGCATTGCACTAAAGCTCGTAAAGGGCACAAAGCAAAATGCACGTCGGTGAAAGGGAACAAAAGCCTGACCATTGCCCAGGCACACAAAATTCGTGTGCAAAAGGCGCAGAAGACGGCGATGAATAAGCTCATGGGGCAGATTGGCAAGCCGTATCGTTGGGGCGGTACTTCACCGCGCACCGGTTTTGATTGTAGCGGCCTGGTTTATTATGCCTATAAAGATCTGGTCAAGTTCCGCATCCCACGCACGGCAAATGAGATGTATCACCTGCGTGATGCCGCTTCTGTCGATCGTGGGGAGCTGGAAAACGGCGATCTGGTCTTCTTCCGCACCCGCGGGCGCGGTACTGCCGATCACGTTGGCGTATACGTAGGAAACGGTAAGTTTATCCAGTCGCCCCGCAGCGGTCGCGATATCCAGATTACCTCGCTTAGCGAAGATTACTGGCAGCGTCATTATGTCGGCGCTAAACGCGTGATGACCTCGAAAACCATTCGTTAACGCGGTTCCGGCAGCGTAAAAGATAAAGGGGCCGCGATTGGGGGCCCCTTTTCATCAGTGCATTACTGCTGTTAAAGCACCTGCAACTATCAGGCTCAGAACAATAATCGTCGTGACGACGGAAAATTTCAGATCGGTACTCATCGGCAACCTCCTTTTATTACGCTACAAACATTACCCTACAAAGAGTATGTGCGGATGATTTTCCCACAATCGACAGCAAAAATCCTGTCCGATTTATGATGATATCGGTTTTCCCTCTTCCACTTTGCTAAAAGATAAGCCAAAATCCCTCGCTAATTTACTGCTTGTTATCAATTCAACGCCCTCCTCCCGTTTTATGTCGCATTCCCGACATGCAGCAGCCCAAAAGGCGCCCCAGGAGTCAGGGCACGCAAACGTTTAACAGACTAATTATCAGGAGCTTACGATATGGCCTGGAGTGACATCTAATGGCAACAATTAAGGACGTAGCGAAGCGCGCAAACGTTTCCACTACAACCGTGTCACATGTTATTAACAAAACCCGCTTTGTGGCAGAAGAAACCCGTAACGCGGTCTGGGCGGCAATCAAAGAATTACACTATTCGCCAAGCGCCGTTGCGCGCAGCCTGAAAGTTAATCACACCAAAACGATTGGCCTGCTTGCCACCTCCAGTGAAGCGCCCTATTTCGCCGAAATTATCGAAGCGGTGGAAAATAGCTGCTTTGAAAAAGGCTATACCCTTATTCTTGCCAATGCGCACAACAACTTTGAAAAGCAGCGGGCTTATTTGTCGATGATGGCGCAAAAGCGCGTCGACGGGCTGTTGGTGATGTGTTCCGAATACCCGGACACGTTACTGACCATGCTGGAAGAATACCGCCATATTCCGATGGTTGTGATGGACTGGGGCGAAGCACGGGCCGACTTCACCGATTCAGTAATAGACAACGCTTTCCGCGGCGGATACCTCGCCGGACGCTATCTGATTGAACGCGGACATCGCGAGATTGGCGCAATCCCGGGGCAAATGGAGCGCAACACCGGCGGTGGCCGTCATGCAGGCTTTATGAAAGCGCTGGAAGAGGCGAACATCTCCATTGCGGAAAACTGGATCGTACAGGGTGATTTCGAGCCGGAATCCGGCTACCGCGCCATGCAGCAGATCCTGAATCAGCCGCATCGCCCAACCGCCGTCTTCTGCGGCGGGGATATCATGGCGATGGGGGCGATTTGCGCTGCGGATGAGATGGGGCTGCGTGTGCCGCAGGATATCTCTATTATCGGCTATGATAACGTGCGCAACGCCCGCTACTTCTCACCTGCGCTGACCACTATTCACCAGCCGAAAGACTCGCTGGGCGAAACCGCGTTTAGCATGCTGCTTGACCGCATCGTCAATAAGCGCGAAGAGTCACAGACCATTGAAGTGCATCCGCGACTGATTGAACGCCGTTCAGTCGCAGACGGCCCTTTCCGCGACTATCGCCGTTAAGGGTTATCCTGAGCCTGAAGGTTTTTTTCAGGCTCTCTTAACCACTCCTGATTCATCGTCTCGCTATCCCCCAGATACTCCAGCAGCCAGCTTAATGCCGGCGAGGCATCGTTTTGCCGCCACGTCAGGCAGCAGGCCGCGTCGGGGAACGGATTTTCCAGCCTCAGTTCACGCCATGCGCCGCTTGCAAGCCAGGGTTTGGCAATATGTGAAGGCACCATGCCTATACACAGCCCCGCGCTCAGGCAATCCGCGGCTGACTGCCAGTCCGGCACCACCACGCGATGCTGATTGTCCAGCAGCCAGGTAATACGTTTAGGCAGCGAACGGGACGTATCTTCCAGCACCAGCGAAGGCCAGGCACGTAATTCGTCATCGCTAAGCGCTCCGTCACGCTGCGCCAGCGGGTGCGCTGCGGCAACCACACAACGCCAGCTCAGCACGCCCATATCGCGAAAGGCATAGCGTCCCCCGACAGGAATGGCCTGCGTGGCTCCGATCGCCACCTCTACTCGCCCGTCAGCCAGCGCGTCCCATACGCCATTAAAAACTTCCTGAAAAATGCGCAGTTCGATGTCCGGGAAATGGCGATAGAAATCCAGCACCAGCTGCCGGGTTCGCTCGGGTTTAACGATGTTATCGACGGCGATCGCCAGATGCCCACGCCACCCGTTGGCGATCTGCTGACACTGTTGCCGTGTCGTCATCATTTTTTTGATAACAGAACGGCCTTCTTTTAAAAAGAAGGCGCCGGCTGGCGTTAACTCAACGTCCCTGTGGCGGCGTTCAAACAGCGGAACCGCCAGCCAGTCTTCAAGTTGCCGCACCGTATAGCTGATGGCGGAAGGAACCCGGTGCAGCTCCTGAGCCGCGCCGCTGAAACTCCCGTTGCGCGCCACCGCGTCTATCACTTCCAGCGAATATTCAGACCACATATTTCTGCCTGCAAAAATTTTGAATGCAATCTACAAATATTAGCGTTTCACAAGCCACTTTGCACTCCGTACACTCTCGCCGCTGTAACCTGCAACTAATTCAAGAGATAACTATGCAACCATCAAAAGGATTTCTTATCTGGCTGGCTGGCCTGAGCGTGCTGGGCTTCCTTGCCACCGATATGTACCTGCCGGCCTTCGCTGCTATCCAACAGGATTTAAACACCGAGGCCTCCGCCGTCAGCGCAAGCCTCAGCCTGTTCCTCGCCGGTTTCGCCTTTGCACAGTTAATGTGGGGGCCGATGTCCGATCGTTTCGGACGCAAACCGGTCCTGTTAGCAGGGTTAACTATCTTCGCGGCAAGCTGCATCGGTATGCTGTGGGTTGAAAGCGCGACAGCGCTGCTCGTGCTGCGCTTTATTCAGGCGGTGGGCGTATGTTCCGCAGCGGTAAGCTGGCAGGCCCTGGTCACCGATTACTATCCGGCAAGCCGTGCAAACCGAATATTTGCGACTATTATGCCGCTGGTCGGGCTTTCCCCGGCGCTGGCTCCCCTGCTGGGCAGTTGGATCCTCAATCATTTCGACTGGCAGGCTATTTTCGTCACGCTTTTCATCATTACCCTGATCCTGATGGTGCCAACGCTACGCCTGAAACCGCGCACCCAGCATCACCCACAAACCGAAGATAACCGGGTAAGCTTCCTGTCGCTGCTGCGCTCACGCGTTTATAGCGGCAACGTGCTGATTTACGCTGCCTGCTCGGCAAGCTTCTTCGCCTGGCTTACCGGCTCGCCGTTTATCCTGAATGATATGGGTTACAGCCCGGCAGCCATTGGCCTGAGTTATATGCCACAAACCATCGCTTTCCTGATTGGTGGCTACGGCTGCCGCAGCGCGCTGCAAAAATGGCAGGGTAAACAGATGCTGCCCTGGCTGCTGGCGCTCTACACGCTAAGCATTTTCGGCACCTGGGCCGTTGCGGTCAGCGGGCATGCAAACCTGACTCTGCTGCTTATCCCGTTCTGCCTGATGGCGATGGCGAACGGCGCGATTTACCCGATTGTGGTTGCCGCAGCGCTGCTGCCCTTCCCGCAGGCCACCGGTAAAGCCGCTGCGCTGCAAAACACGCTGCAGCTGGGTCTGTGCTTCTTCGCAAGCCTGCTGGTGTCATGGCTTGTTGCCACACCGCTATTCACCACCGCCAGCGTAATGTTAGCCACCGTTGTACTGGCGATGCTGGGATATCTGCTCCAGCGCCGCTGCAGCCTACAGCAATGGCAAACGGGAAAAGCTTCCTCTTAGTCGTTTCAGTAACCTGGACGATAATGTAAAAAAAACGTAATTAGCTTGCTAACGATAAACCATTGAATCATTTGATTCACAGGCCTATACTCATCAGCGGCTCGATTATTATCACTATAATGAATGTGTTACCGGGAGCCTCTGCGCTCCCGTTTTTATTTGGATCGCCAGTTTTACGGGCGTTAGCCCTTTCCTCTGTTCTGCGTCGGATATCAGGCATACGGATTTTTCCGTGTGATTTCTCACATACCTCAAAATAGCGTCTACGCTGTTTTAAGGTTCTGGTCACTCTGTGATGGAGAAGCTATGAGTTCATCGTGTATAGAAGAAGTCAGCATACGAGACAATGAATGGTATCGTATCGCGAACGAAATGCTCAACCGGGCGGGAATTGCCGTTAACGGCTCTCACCCTTTTGATATTCAGGTCAAGCATCCCGATTTTTTTAAACGCGTTCTGCAGGAAGGCTCGCTGGGTCTCGGTGAAAGCTTTATGGACGGGTGGTGGGATTGCGAACGTCTGGATATCTTTTTCAACAAAGTTATTCGCGCCGGGCTGGAAAAGCAGCTCCCGCATCATTTAAAAGACACACTCCGTATCGCGGCCGCCCGGCTCGTTAATCTGCAAAGTAAAAAACGCGCCTGGATTGTGGGCAAAGAACATTACGACCTGGGTAACGATCTGTTCAGCCGTATGCTTGACGAGCATATGCAGTACTCCTGCGGTTACTGGAAAGAGGCGACCACGCTTAGCGAGGCGCAGGATGCCAAACTCAGGATGATCTGCGATAAGCTGCATATGGAACCGGGCATGACGCTGCTTGATATCGGCTGCGGCTGGGGCGGGCTTGCGGAATATGCCGCACGTAATTATGGCGTATCCGTGCACGGCGTTACTATTTCTGCCGAACAGCAGAAAATGGCCCAGGAGCGCTGCACAGGGCTGGACGTTACCATTCTGCTGCAGGATTATCGCGATCTGGACATGCAGTTTGACCGCATCGCTTCGGTTGGCATGTTCGAACACGTCGGCCCGAAAAACTACGCCACCTATTTTGACGTGGCCGATCGCAATCTGAAGCCCGAGGGAATTTTCCTTCTGCACACTATCGGCTCGAATAAAACCGACAATAGCGTGGACCCGTGGATAGATAAATATATCTTCCCCAACGGCTGCCTGCCGTCCATTCGGCAGATTGCCGATGCCAGTGAGAGCCATTTCGTGATGGAGGACTGGCACAATTTTGGTGCCGATTACGACAAAACCCTGATGGCCTGGCACGAACGTTTCCTCGCCTGCTGGCCGGAGATTGCTGATAACTATTCCGAGCGTTTCAAACGCATGTTCAGTTATTACCTTAATGCCTGTGCCGGGGCGTTTCGCGCCCGTGATATTCAGCTCTGGCAGGTTGTTTTTAGCCGTGGGGTTGAAAACGGTCTGCGCGTTCCTCGCTAACTCCCTGCCCCGGTTTTTGCCGGGGTAATAACGCCCCTCTCTTTTTGTCGTGCCCGCTTAACAAAAAGTGATCTCCTTCACGTTTACGACTGAGTTCCCGTCACGATTTTGATCCCGGTAACAGTTATACAATTTACCATTGGAAACCGGTTTCCATACTGTTTCACAATTGGCTTACTTTTCGGGACAACAGCAAGGATATCGCCATGAGCATGTACCAAAAAATGGTCAATGTGATTGAGCAAAAAGTAACGCCAATAGCGGGCACGATGGGTTCTCAGCGCCATGTTATCGCCATCCGTGACGGTTTTATCGCCGCCCTGCCGTTTATGATCATCGGTTCTTTCATGTTAGTTTTCATTTTCCCGCCGTTTTCACCAGACAGCAGCTGGGGATTTGCCCGCGCGTGGCTCAGCTTTTCGCTGAACTACCGTGAACAGCTGATGCTGCCGTTTAATCTCAGCATGGGCGTGATGACTTTCTTTATCTCTGTCGGCATTGGCGCAAGCCTTGGCAAGCACTACAAGCTTGACCCGATTATGACCGGGCTGCTGGCCTTCATGGCCTTTTTGCTGGTGGCCGCCCCTTATAAAGACGGGCAAATCTCTACGCAGTATTTCTCCGGCCAGGGCATTTTCACCGCGCTGATTACGGCTATTTACGCCAGCGAAATGTACGCGTTTTTGAAACGCCGCAATATAACCATTCGCCTGCCGAAAGAAGTGCCAACCGGCGTTGCCCGCTCTTTTGAAATCCTCATTCCGGTGGTGGTAATTGTTTTAACGCTTCATCCGCTTAACCTACTGATTGAGTCCGCCACGGGGATGATTCTGCCTGAAGCCATTATGCATCTGCTGGCGCCGCTGGTTTCCGCATCGGATTCATTGCCGGCCATCCTCATCTCCGTCTTTATCTGCCAGATTTTGTGGTTCGCCGGTATTCACGGGGCGCTTATCGTCACCGGCATCATGAACCCGTTCTGGATGGCAAACCTTTCCGCCAACCAGACTGCTCTGGCCGCGGGCGCTGAGCTGCCGCATATCTATCTGCAGGGTTTCTGGGATCACTATCTGCTGATTGGCGGCGTGGGCAGTACGCTGCCGCTGGCCTTCCTGCTGCTGCGTAGCCGGGCCGTACATTTACGCACGATCGGCAAAATGGGCGTGGTGCCGAGCTTCTTTAACATCAACGAACCGATTCTGTTTGGCACGCCGATTATCATGAATCCGGTGTTTTTCCTGCCGTTCACGCTTGTGCCAATGATTAACGCAACGCTTGCCTATATTGCCACTAAACTTGGCTGGATTGCGCAGGTCGTGTCGCTGACTCCGTGGACCACGCCTGCGCCTATCGGCGCCTCCTGGGCTGCAAACTGGGCGGTAAGTCCCGTCATTATGTGCGTGATTTGTATGGTGATGTCGGCTGTGATGTATTACCCCTTCCTGAAGGCTTACGAGCGGACTTTACTCAAGCAGGACGAAGAGCGTGACGCGCGGGAAAATGAAAACCCGGTTACCGTGAATTGAATATTTATTGCCTGCCTGCATGGCAGGCACGTCAACCAAGGAAAAAGAATGAAATACGCATTCCCTGATAATTTCTGGTGGGGCAGCGCCAGTTCCGCACCGCAAACCGAAGGCGAAACGCTGGCTTTTGGCAAATCAGCCACCATCTGGGATAAGTGGTTTGAAGAGCAGCCAACGCGTTTCCATCACGGCGTCGGCCCGGAGCACACCTCCACCTTCTATCAGAACTGGAAGCAGGATATCGCGCTACTCAAGGAGCTGAATCACAATACCTTCCGCACCTCCATCTCCTGGGCGCGCCTGATGCCGCAGGGCCGTGGCGAAGTCAATCAGCAGGCGGTGAAGTTCTACAATCAGGTATTTGACGAACTGCATGCCCAGGGTATTACGCCATTTATTAACCTGTTCCACTTTGATATGCCGATGGTGATGCAGGAGCTTGGCGGCTGGGAAAGCCGTGACGTTGTCACCGCTTATGCGGAATATGCAAAAACCTGTTTCGACCTGTTTGGCGAGCGCGTAAAGCACTGGTTTACCTTCAACGAGCCGGTGGTTCCGGTAGAAGGCGGCTATCTGTACGACTTCCACTATCCAAACGTGGTGGATTTCAGGCGTGCGGCAACCGTGGCTTATCACACCATGCTGGCACACTCGCTGGCGGTGAAGGCTTATCGCGAGCGTAATGATGGCGGTGAAATCGGGATTATCCTCAACCTCACGCCGTCCTACCCTCGCTCGCAAAACCCGGCCGACGTGAAGGCGGCTAATATTGCGGATCTGATGTTCAACCGCAGCTTCCTCGACCCGGCGTTACGTGGCGAGTATCCCGAAGAGCTGGTGGCCCTGCTGCGGGAGCATGACCAGTTGCCAACATGCCAGCCGGAAGATAAAGCCCTGCTCGCATCAGGCGTGGTAGATTTGCTCGGTATCAATTACTATCAACCGCGTCGTATTAAATGTCGCGACTCGCAGGTTAACCCGGACAGCCCGTTTATGCCGGAATGGTTCTTTGAAGCCTATGAAATGCCGGGTCGTAAAATGAACCCGTACCGCGGCTGGGAAATCTACGAGCAGGGCGTTTACGATATTCTCACCAACCTGCGCGAGAACTATAACAACCCGCGCTGTTATATTTCTGAGAACGGCATGGGCGTGGAAAACGAACAGCGTTTCGATGAAAACGGACAGATTCAGGACGATTATCGTATCGATTTCGTCAGCGATCATCTGAAATGGCTGCATAAAGGCATCAGCGAAGGCAGCAACTGCCTCGGTTATCATATGTGGACATTTATCGATAACTGGTCGTGGTGTAACGCCTATAAAAACCGCTATGGTTTCGTTTCGCTGGATTTGGCCACGCAAAAACGTACCATCAAGAAAAGCGGCGAATGGTTCCGCGAGACGGCAGCAAAAAACGGTTTTGACGACCAGCGTTAAGAAAATCATGCGGGCCATCAGGCCCGCATAAGTTTGATGACAAACAGCCCAAAAGCGTGGTTTTTGGCTGTTTGGGGTAGACCAGAAGAGATAATTCTTTGTTTTTGAAAGCCCCGGCAAAGCAACCTCAACTCCTGAGGGCTTTGTCAACAGAATCATGCGGGCCATTATGGCCCGCATTTGGTAGTGCAGGAAATCACCATGTCGAATATCAATGATGTTGCGCGTCTTGCGCAGGTCTCGAAAGCCACCGTATCCCGGGTGTTGAGCGGTAGTCGCGGCGTCAAGGAAGAAAGCCGCCTGGCCGTTCTGCGCGCCGCTGAAATCCTTAACTACAAACCCAACGCCATCGCCCAATCGCTCAGCAGCCAGTCTACAAATTGCATCGGGGTCATCTGCGCCACGGAGCATATTCAGCAATCCACCGGTTACCTGCAGGCGCTGGAAAAACAGCTCAGCCGGCACCGTAAGCATCTGCTGCTGCGCTTTGCCAACGATGATAAAAGCCTTATGCACGCCATTGAGGAGCTTTCAAACGGTATGTGCGACGCGCTTGTCGTGGTCGGCGCACGCTTCCCGCTGCCTGAACTCCCCAAAGAGATTGTGCTGATCGACTGTCTGAACCCGGCGAGCACAAACAGCGTGCAATGCGATCGCATCTTTGCCGCGGAAACCGCCGTACATTATTTATGCTCGCAGCAGCGCAGGAACATCGCGCTGGTCAATTTTCCGGGCGGTGAAGCAGCAGCGCTGACTATGGATGGTTACCGGCAGGCGCTACACAACTATGTGGTGCCCTTTAATCGCCAGTTAGTCATTGAGAACGAGCCGTCGCTGCGCATTGCCTTGCAAAAGCTGATTAACAGCGGCGTGAAGTTTACGGCCCTGCTGGTGACCGACGACAGCCAGGCGCAGGAAGCGGTGATGATGCTTAACCAGTATCAGCTATCGGTGCCGGAAAAAGTGATGGTGTTCAGTCTGGATGGTTCTACGCGCCTGCCCGGCGCCAGTACTATTCCAGCCATTGAATACCCGCTGGAAAATATTGCCCGCCGTGCGGTGGAGTTATTGTTAGGCGAACGCCTAAACGGTGATTTAGTACGTGGCAGTTTGTTGATTGCCTGATTTGTAGGGTGGATAAGCTCGTGCGTCATCCACCCTTGCAGGTTATTCCTTCGGCAATACTGCTGCCAGCGTCGCTTCGCGCTGTGCCAGCACGCGCTCAACGGTATCCACTATCGCCTGGGTTTGCGGATCAATTTCAATATTGATGCGGCTGCCGAGCTTTTTGTTGCCAAGCGTGGTGCGCTGCAACGTTTCCGGAATTAAATGCACACAAAAACGACTCGCCGTCACCTCTCCTACCGTCAGACTAATTCCGTCGATACCGATATAGCCCTTGTGCAGAATATATTTCATCAGGGATTTATCCCGGATTTTAAACCAGATCTGGCGATTATTTTCTGAAGTGAGGATCTTTGCCACTTCGGCGGTGGTCATAATATGGCCCGACATTAAATGTCCGCCGATTTCGTCATTAAATTTCGCGGCGCGTTCTACATTCACGCTGTCACCAACGACTAATTCCCCAAGGTTGGTGATGCGCAACGTCTCTTTCATAAGATCAAAGCTGACGCGATTTCCATCGATTTCGGTGACCGTAAGGCAGCAGCCGTTGTGCGCCACGGAGGCGCCCGTTTCAAGGCCGGGCAGCATAGTCTCCGGCAGCTCGATAACGTGGGTGCGGAAATTGGGTTTTTCATCAATGGAGACCAGGGTCGCGGTGCCCTGCACAATACCTGTAAACATCCTAAAACTCCTGGCGATTTAATAAGTGGCGATAGCATCCCCGCCGGGGCATGTCTGCATCCTTGTGCGGCACTTTATCAGTTGGAAAAAAAGCTTGCCAGTCATCATCACTGCCCCGCTATTATTTGGCTGGCGATTTAATTAACTCTCGCTACAATAGTCTGGCTCATTCCCCTGCAATTTCTTCTTGCTGCCATACATGGCGGCGTCTTTGTATTGCTTATAACTAATAATAATCAGGTGCACGTATGCAGAAGTACTTTACCGAAGCCCGCCAGTTGCTGGCGCTGGCGATACCCGTGATTCTGGCCCAGATAGCACAAACCGCCATGGGTTTTGTGGATACCGTGATGGCCGGCGGCTACAGCGCCACAGATATGGCGGCGGTGGCTATCGGTACCTCCATCTGGCTCCCTGCCATTTTATTTGGTCACGGCCTGCTGCTGGCGTTAACGCCAGTTGTCGCGCAGATGAACGGCTCAGGCCGACGCGAGCGCATCGCCCATCAGATTCGCCAGGGTTACTGGCTTGCGGGCATGGTGTCGGTGCTTATCATGATAGTGCTGTGGAACGCGGGCTATATCATTGATTCAATGGATAACATCGACCCGCTGCTGGCCGAGAAAGCCGTGGGCTATCTGCGTGCGCTGCTGTGGGGCACTCCGGGCTACCTGTTCTTCCAGGTCGCGCGTAACCAGTGTGAAGGCCTGGCAAAAACCAAACCGGGTATGGTGATGGGCTTCATCGGCCTGCTGGTGAATATTCCGGTGAACTACATATTTATTTACGGCCATTTTGGCATGCCGGAGTTGGGCGGCGTAGGCTGCGGCGTGGCGACCGCTGCGGTATTCTGGGTGATGTTCTTGTGCATGATTTCATACGTGCGTAAAGCGGGTTCTATGCGCGATATCCGCAGCCCTGCCGGGTTTAACGCGCCGGACTGGAGCGTGGTAAGGCGATTAATTCAGCTCGGCCTGCCGATTGCGCTGGCTCTGTTCTTTGAAGTGACGCTATTCGCCGTCGTCGCCCTGCTCGTTTCGCCGCTGGGTATTGTTGATGTCGCCGGTCACCAGATTGCGCTGAATTTCAGCTCGCTGATGTTCGTCATCCCCCTGTCCGTGGCCGCAGCGGTTACCATTCGCGTAGGGTTCTGTCTGGGACAGGGCTCCACGCTCGATGCGCAGACCGCTGCCCGCACCGGTATCATGGTCGGCATTTGCATGGCGATGTGCACCGCTTTGTTTACCGTCATGCTGCGTGAGCATATTGCCCTGCTTTATAACGATAACCCGGCGGTAGTGGCGCTTGCCGCGCACCTGATGTTACTGGCCGCGGTCTACCAGATTTCTGACTCTGTGCAGGTTATTGGCAGCGGTATTCTGCGTGGTTATAAAGATACACGCTCCATTTTCTTTATCACCTTTATTGCCTATTGGGTGCTGGGATTGCCGAGCGGTTATGTGCTGGCGCTCACCGACCTGGTGGTTGACCGCATGGGGCCTGCAGGATTCTGGATGGGCTTTATCATCGGCCTCACCTCTGCGGCCATTATGATGATGCTGCGCATGCGCTGGCTACAACGTCAGCCTTCAGTGACTATCTTGCAGCGCGCTGCGCGATAAACCATCAGTAGCCGCCTGCGCGGCGGCTACTTTTTCAACGTACTGCGCAGATGCTCAGCAATTGCGTGAAATCTTAGAGAAAACTGCGGTTTTCCGCTTGCAAGGCTCACGGGCTGCCGCTAATATTCGTCCCCGTTGTCACCAGACAGCCAGATGCGTTCATAGCTCAGTTGGTTAGAGCACCACCTTGACATGGTGGGGGTCGTTGGTTCGAGTCCAATTGAACGCACCATTTTACGCTTCACCCAGTGCGTCCGTAGCTCAGTTGGTTAGAGCACCACCTTGACATGGTGGGGGTCGGTGGTTCGAGTCCACTCGGACGCACCATTTCTTATCTATTCCTGTTTAACTCTCCCCTTTTGCAGAGATTTTTGCTGCTTTAGTTATCCCGCTACAGCACCTTGCCGCGAAAAAGCCAGAACACCCACGAGTGATAAGCAAGCGTGAGCGGAATTACCACCGCGCTGCCGACAAGCATTACTGATTGCGTCGTTTTTGATGATGCAGCATCAGCGAGGCTTATCAGGTTATTAGCCGACAACCAATAAAACCCTGTCGCAAGCAAAAGCACTATTGCTGTCATTAAGGCCAGCGTGACAATCAGTTGTAGCAGGCCTCCCCCACGTTTAAGCACGATTATCATCGCAAGCAAAAGCAGTAAAATTATCAACGACAGCGCTTTTCCTGCCGCAGATTGCCATGCCAGACGCCAGGGAAGCGGTGCAAGAAGCATGACGGCAATGCACAGCACGCCGCAAAGTATAAAAAAATAACCGCTAAGATGCCCTGCCTGCTTTCCAACTGGCTCACCGATACGCCAGCGTATCCAGCCGCAGCCGAGCAGCAGATAAATCGACATTAAGCCCAGGCCACACAGGATGGGGAAAATACCGCTCCCCTTCACGGCGTCGTTTGACAGCAGATGGTTTACCAGCGTGCCAGCACAGAAACCCTGGCTGAACGCCGCCAGGCAAGAGGCCAGCGGCAACACAAGGTCGAGGAATGCTCGCACGCGCCCGCTGGCTTTGTCGCGGTATTCCAGCGCCATCGCCCGTAAAATAAGGCTGAGCAGCATCAGGAAAACGGGAATATACAGCAGGCTTAACGCCCCGGCATACACGCCCGGAAATAACGCCAGCGTTCCCCCGGCCAGCAGAACAAGCCAGGTTTCATTCGCATCCCAGATGGGCAGCATGGAATGCGCCAGACGTCGCCTGGGCTCCTCCCCCTTAATCCAGAAGAAAAGCATACCGACGCCAAGATCTGTGCCGTCAAGCATCAGATACATCAGCAGGGAAAAGAGCAGCGTCGCCGCCGATAAACTCGCTAACCCTTCCATGAGGCTCCTCCCGGTCTTGTGACAATCTTCGTACTCACCACCCCGTCTCCCGATGGCAGCGGTGCGGCAACATAGCGTAGGAAGTGGCGCATGCCGTAACTGAAGACCAATGTATAGATCACCACTACGCTGCAACAGGAGATAATCAGCCAGCTCAGGGGCAATGCTGAAACGCTCTCAGCGGTGCGTAACAGGCCTTGTACGATCCAGGGCTGTCTTCCCATCTCGGTGACCACCCAGCCTGAAAGCATCGCGATAAAACCTGCCGGCGAGAGAATAACCAGCAGCCAGAGTAAACGTCGGGATGTGTAAAGCCTGCCGCGAAGATGTTGAATAACAGCGGCGAGCTGCGTAACAAACATCAGCAGTCCCAGCCCGACCATAATACGAAAAGCAAAGAAAACGGGCAGGACCGGAGGACGCTCGTCAACGGGAAATTCACTCAGGCTTTTTATATGGCCCGTCAAATTATGGCGCAAATAGAGCGAGCCGATGTCAGGAATGGCCAGTTCAAAATGATTACGCTCGGCACGCCCGTCGGGTATAGCAAAGAGACGCAGCGGCTCTCCTTCTCCGGGGGCCGGCGGCTGCCAGCTCGCCTCGACGGCCGCAATTTTTGCAGGCTGATACTGAAGCGTTTTTTCGCCATGCCGATCGCCCACTACAAATTGTATTGGCAGCGCCACAACGGCAACCCAAATTGCACAAACAGACATACAACGCGCGGCGCTTTCGCCCGGACGATGTAAAATACGCCAGGCTGCGACCCCCGCAATCATCACCGCTACCGCGATATACGCAGCCAGCACCATATGAGCAAAACGCAATGGGAACGAAGGCGCCGAAATGAGCGCCTGCCAGTTAACAGGGGAAAAGATGCCGTTGCCATCACGGCTATAATTCACCGGCGTTTGCATCCATGAATTTGCCGCCAGTATCCAAAAAGCGCTGATCAACGCGCCAATTGCCACAAGGCAAGTGACGGCAAAATGAACCCCTGGCCGAACTTTCCCCATGCCAAATAGCATGACCCCGGTTAAGGCCGATTCCAGAAAAAAGGCCACCAGCACTTCAAAAAAGAGTAGCGGTCCGATAAAACCGCCCACCTTTTTTGAAAAGGGTGCCCAGTTAGTGCCAAACTGAAACTCCATCACCACGCCCGTCACGGCGCCAATCGCCACCGTAAGCGCAAAAATTTTTATCCAGAAATGCAGCGCTTCCCGCGCTCCACTCTGCCGCCCCCACAGCCAGCGGGCTTCAAACCAGACCAGAAAGGGCGCCAGCCCGAGCGTCAGGGCGGCAAGCGTGATGTGCATCCCCATCGTCAGCGCAAATTGCCCGCGAGAAAGAAACAGGACCCATTCGGCATCAGTCATTACCAGTCTCCATAGCGAATAACCTTTGCTGTTCAGCGCAAATGCCCGTGAACCAGCAAGCTAAACCACGCTGTTTTTCCTCTTATATTTTCTCTTAAAAGTAGCCGAAATATGTGGTTAAGCGAGCAGAAAGAAAAAGTTGCCGCTAAGATATTATGGTTATAAATCATCAGCACACGCTGATTTGCAGGCCCTGCTCCAAAAATTAGCTCGCCATAATAAGAAACAAAATAAGATGTTCAAT
The DNA here is from genome assembly GCA_032051265.1 of Buttiauxella sp. GTDB lineage: Bacteria > Pseudomonadota > Gammaproteobacteria > Enterobacterales > Enterobacteriaceae > Dryocola. The sequence goes on along the minus strand of DAMBYU010000002.1, from coordinate 32,622 downwards.
GAGGGACTTAGATGAAAAGCGACTGGTATAAAAATGCGATAATTTATCAGATTGATACGGCACTTTTTTTTGACGCAAACAATGATGGCTGCGGCGACCTGCAGGGGGTAACGCAACGACTCGATTATATTCGCGGCATCGGCGCCACCTCCGTCTGGCTTAGCCCTTTTTATCTCACCCCTTTTCGCGACGGTGGATATGATGTCCGCGATCACCTGCGCGTTGATCCTCGCTTCGGTGATATTGCCGATATGGTTATGCTAATCGAGCGGGCCGAGGAGCTGGGCCTTCACGTTATTATCGAACTTGTTCTTCAGCATACTTCGAGCGAGCATTTCTGGTTCCAGCAGGCCCGGCGCGACAGAAAATCCCCTTACCGCGACTACTATATCTGGGCCGACAAGCCACCGAAAAAAGACGATGCGCCTATGTTTCCGGGCGTTGAAAAAAGCGTGTGGAGCTGGGATGAAGAAGCCCAGCAGTATTATCGTCATATGTTTTATCGTCACGAGCCGGATTTAAATCTCTCCTGCCCGGAGGTTATCAAAGAAATAGAACGAGTGATCGTTTTCTGGCTAAGAATGGGCGTGTCAGGCTTTCGTTTTGATGCTGCTTCTCATATGGTCAAACAAGCGGGAGAAGGCAACGAAGAGCACGGCTTTAATTTACTGACCCACCTGCGTGATTTTATTTCTCGCCGCCGCCCGGAGACCCTGCTATTAGGCGAAGTGGACGTCGAGGCCAGTCAATACCGCCATTATTTCGGCGATAATAACCGTCTCTCGATGCTGCTCAGTTTTAACCTGAATAAAAAATTTTATGTATCCCTCGCCCGCAAAGACGCCACCGCTTTATTGCAGGCCATCGAAGAACTGCCCGCCCCGCCTTTCCGGGCCTGCTTTGCTAACTGGCTGCGCAACCATGATGAACTTGATTTAGATGGCCTGTCGAAAGCCGAAAAGCGAGACGTCATGAAGAGTTTTGGCCCGGATAAAAATATGCATGTTTATCAAAGGGGGTTGCGGCGCAGGCTCGCCCCTATGCTGAAGGGCAATATAAGGCGCCTTGCAATGGCGCACGCGGTTCTCTTTTCCTTGCCCGGCACGCCGGTATTACGCTATGGCGATGAAATAGGGATGGGTGACGATCTGCAGCTTGAAGAGCGTAACGCCGTCAGAACGCCGATGCAGTGGTCCGACCTTGCGGGTGCCGGTTTCTCTGAGGCTGAGCCAGAAAAATTTATTGCGCCGGTCATCGATACGGGCCCCTTTAAATATCAAAAAGTTAACGTTAACGCCTCGCTAATAAAAGACGATTCTTTATTGCATCGCGTAAGTAAAATAGCCAGGGCGCGGCTGGGCCTTAATGCGATTGGTTCAGGTAGTTATCAGGTTATTAAAATCCCGAATCCGGCAATCTTTGCCGTGAGATATGACTATGGCACTAAGGGCCTGCTGCTGCTGGCCAATTTTTGCAGCAGAAAAGTAACGGCGGACATAACCGAGTCTGATATAGCCGGACTAACGGAATGCCTGGCTGATAAGGAATATAAGGAATCCGGCTCCTTAACGCCGCCCTTTTCACTGAAGATGAATGGCTATGGCTATCGCTGGTTTACCATTATTAAAAAGCGCAGCTAAAGTAGCCAACCGCAGGCTGCCTGGTGCTTACTTTTCCTTACGGCGCGGCCGGTATTTTTTTAACAACATCAGCGCACCTAAACTTGCCACGGCGAAAGCGACTCTCACCGGCGTGGCAGAATTAAGGCTGATTACGCTTTCTTTTGCCTCATCGCTGAAACGCCCCCTGCTCTGATGAAAGCCAGCCACGGGAGTAAAAAGGTTGTCCGGGTGAGGTTCGGGATATGCAGAATCTTCCATTTGACCGGACCAGGCTTTCTTAGCCAGCATGTTGTCCAGCCACTGCGGGAACACGTAATTTCCCAGAATAGACTGCACGGTGGCTTTCCCGACCCACATTTCCCGGGGCGCTTTGCCGGTCGCATTAAAAATAGCTTTTGCTATCGCTTCCGGTTGGTAAACAGGCGCTACCGGGCGTGCGGGATGCCCCAGCTTGTTACGAGCCCAGCTAAATTGCGGTGTATTGGTCCCGGGGAGGTGAACCATGGTCAGGCGAATCGCACTGCGTTGATGGATAAGTTCGCAGCGCAAGGCATCCGTAAAGCCCCGGATAGCCGCTTTTGCGCCGCAATAAGCAGACTGCAACGGAATGGAACGGTAAGCCAGGGCGGAGCCAATCTGAACTATGGTTCCCTCGTTGCGAGGCTGCATTATACGCAGCGCTTCTCTTGTGCCGTTAACGGCGCCCAGATAGGTCACATCCGTAACGCGTTTATATTCATTGGGGCCGATATCCTCGAAAGGCGACATAATGGTGCACATGGCTGAGTTGATCCAGACGCTAACCGGGCCAAGCTCGGCCTCTATGCTGTCCGCCGTTAGCCTCATCTGCGCCGCATCAGCCACGTCGGCACTGAAAGCGGCCGCGCGTACGCCCTCTGCCTGCAGCTCCGCCACCGTTTCTCTGAGGCCCTCTTTACCGCGAGCTATTACCGCAACGTCATAACCTTCTTGCGCAAAACGCAACGCGGTAGCTCTACCGACACCGGCCGTGCCCCCTGTAATCACAACAACAGCCATAATATCCTCCCGTATGTCATAAAAGGCCGCCAGAAAAGCAAAAAGGCCGCTTCTGCGGCCTTCAATGGTTACTTTTGCTCGGGTTTCGGTTGCTTATCCCCGGACTCTGGCGCTTCGCTCGGATCGTCTTTTTCAATAAATTGCATAATTATCTCCAGTCGGAACTTCATTTAGCCAGCTTAAAAGTGCCTGGAAAAACACTTTATGCTCTGGCCTGGGAGGCCGATAAATCAACATCTGCGAAGCAGATTTCGCCATCAGCCCTGGTTTCGCTTACTGTGGTTTCTGCACGATTTTTAGATGCTTATGTTCAATTTTTAGCCAGTCACGCGGACGGTAAAGTGCCCCGCCGTTTTTCAACAATAGACAAACGGTATTTTTGAATAAAAATGGCATAAATACACCTTCAACATTTCCTCGAGAATGTCTATACCACACCATAATTATCTCCTGACTATTAAGGCACAACAAAGAGTAAATATAATGAGTTAACGAATGAAGACAAAATAAAAGTAATGCTTTAAGATTATTCTTAGTGCTGCATTTTATAAGGCTGCGCGATCTTTTTCTCACTTGCAATGGATAAGTCCTCTACTACAATTTTTAGTTACGTGACAACCTTGTCCCGTAAGGTATTACCATTCATCCCTAAGTGAGGAGTAAATTATGACTCAACATCGAGGCGGTTCAGGTAATTTTGCTGAAGATCGTGATAAGGCATCAGAAGCCGGTAAGAAAGGCGGCCAGCACAGCGGCGGGAATTTTAAAAACGATCCCCAACGCGCCTCAGAGGCCGGGCGCAAAGGCGGCGAAAATAGCCGCGGGGGCGGACGTAAATCCGAGTCGTAATCTGGCCTGACCGGCAAAAACTTAGTCAGTGTGAGCGGGTTTCTTCTGACAAATCTTCTCATGCTCCCTGGTATGAAATAAAGAGCGAATTCTGGAGCGATCATGCAGATCAAAACCATTGAAGACCTTTTTGTTCACCTTTTATCAGATACATATAGTGCTGAAAAACAGTTAACGCGGGCCCTTCCCAAGCTTGCCCGTGCCTCTGAAAACCCTAAGCTCAGCGAAGCCTTCACCAGCCACCTGGAAGAGACCCGGGGCCACGTGGAACGCATCGATCAGGTTGTAGAGAGTATTCCTGAGTTTCGCTTAAAACGCATGAAATGCGTGGCGATGGAAGGGTTAATTGAAGAAGGCCAGGAAGTAATTGATAGCATTGAGAAAGGTGCAGTGCGTGACGCAGGTTTAATTGCTGCGGCACAAAAAGTTGAGCACTATGAAATAGCGGCTTATGGCACATTGTGCACTCTGGCGGACATGTTGGGTTACGCAGAGGCTAAAACGCTTCTTGGACAAACCCTTGAAGAGGAAAAATCAGCCGACAACAAATTAACCACCCTCGCAGAATCAGGAATTAATCAAAACGCGAAGCAAAAAAGCTGACCTCACGCCCGGCTTATAATGCCGGGCTAATTTTATTATGCCGTACTAAATATCACCCACGCCTTTAACAACGAAAATCCTCTTTTATCTGACCCCGCCCTTAATACTTTGGTATGAAAAAAGTAACCTGAATATATCTTCTGTAAAATTTAGCGACACTCTTTTCGACGCTTTTATGCATTGATTCGCAAGGTATTTTATAAAGCAGCGCGTATCGCTTTTCTTAACCCGCCCTTTTTCCTGATTTCCTTTATATGCTTTATTACTCTTTTCTTAATCAGTGACATAACATAATGAAAAAATCCTGGTTTTCTTTAGTTTCATTAACGGGGATGGCTATCGGCCTGCTTGGTGTGGCTTATCTTGCTTTAGGGGGCTGGCTAGCCGCGCTGGGCGGCACACCGTGGTACATGCTTTTTGGCGTCGGTTTTTTATTGAGCGGCATCTACCTTGTGCGTTATCGGATCCTGGGGCCAGGGTTCTATCTGCTTACTTTTATCGCCTGTGCTGTGTGGTCGCTCAGCGAGGTTGGGCTTGATGGCTGGCAGCTTATGCCACGTTTGTTTGGCCTTGCCCTGCTCGGCGTCTGGGTGAGTATGCCCTGGATTACCCGCCCTCTTATGCCGCAGAGCAAGCCCCGGCTTACAGGCTTGCTTACGGGTTGCTTCTATCTCGCGTCCATTGCGGGCATCCTCTATTCCGGCTGGCAGGTCACCGATGCACGCTTTGTACAGCATCAGCCGCTGCCCGAGATAAAAGCTAATGCTGAGCCTGTCGCGGATAAAGAAGCTGGCGACTGGCATTTCTACGGTCGTAACGCCGCCGGCCAGCGTTTTTCACCGCTGGTACAGCTGACTCCCGCCAATGTCAGCCAGCTAAAACCTGCCTGGGAGTATCACACCGGAGACGTGCTGCGTGAGGGGGAAGATAAAGCCGGGCGGGAGTTCAATTTTGAAGTAACGCCCATCAAGGTAAATAACACCCTTTACATTTGCACGCCGCACCGTCAGGTGATTGCGCTTGATGCCACGACCGGCAAGCAGCGCTGGCGGTTCGATCCTCATGCGGACACGTCTGCTAATGAATACCTTGCCTGCCGCGGCGTGGCGTACGGTAAGACGATTGAAGATAAAAGCTGCCCGGAAAAAATAATTACCACCACCAGCAATGCGCGAATGGTCGCGCTGAATGCGCAAACGGGTAAACCCTGCGCCTCATTCGGCGAGCAGGGTTTTGTCAGCCTGACCGATCGTATGGGTGAAGTACCGCCAGGTTTTCATTACATCACTTCCCAGCCTTTGGTGATGGACAACAAAATCGTTCTTGGCGGCTGGATATATGATAACCAGGCGACCGGGGAACCCTCCGGCGTGGTGCGGGCCTATGACGTCAGCACGGGCAAGCTAGCGTGGAGTTGGGATATGGGAAGAAACCCTCAAAATGCGCCGCTAAAACCTGGAGAAGAATATACGCGCGGCACGCCTAACGGCTGGGGAACCTATACTGCCGACCCCGAGCTGGGCCTGGTTTACATTCCGCTGGGCAACGCCACGCCGGACTATTACGGAGCTAAAAGGCGTCCATTTGATGATAAATATTCCAGCGCGCTGGTGGCGCTGGATATCCACACGGGACGTGAACGCTGGCATTTTCAGACCGTCCATCACGATGTCTGGGACTATGATCTCCCCATCGGACCGACGCTTATAAATTTACCTGACGGGCAAGGCCACTCCGTGCCGGCTTTGGTTCAGACGACCAAAATGGGGCAACTTTTTATGCTGGACAGGCGCACCGGTAAACCTCTTGCCCCGGTAGTGGAGAAACCCGTTCCCACAACCCCTGCTCTGCCTGGCGAACATCTTTCCCCAACGCAGCCGGATTCAGTGGGCATGCCAAACCTTGCTCCGCCGGATCTTAAAGAGACGGATATGTGGGGCGCCACGCCCATCGATCAGCTCTGGTGCCGTATCCAGTTTCACCGTTTCCGCTACCAGGGGAGATTTACGCCGCCCGCAGAAGGCACCTCGATTGCCTATCCGGCGTTCGATGGCGTGATGGACTGGTACGGTGCTTCGGTCGATCCGCTTCGCCATCTGCTTATTGCCAATACCAGCTACATCCCCTTCACGATGCAGCTGCTGAAATCCAGTGAAGCGATTAAAAAAGGTTTAATGAAGAACTGGGCGGGATGGGGAAGCAAAGAGGCGTATCCAAAGCCTAAAGAGTTTGCCGTCGGTCCACAGTACGGCACGCCATGGGCTGCGGTAGTGAAACCCTGGTTGACGGCTTTAGGCGCACCCTGCAGCGCGCCGCCGTGGGGCAAACTGGTTGCCATAGACCTGACAACGCGCAAAATTGCCTGGGAACGGCCTGCGGGTACAACCCGGGATATGAATGTATTCGGGACGCACACCAACGCGCCTTTGCCTACAGGCATTTTCATGATCGGGGGCAATATTGTGACGCGCAGCGGTTTGATTTTTATGGGCGCTACTGCTGATAACTACCTGCGAGCCTTTGATGAAATGAACGGCAAAGAGCTCTGGCGCGCGCGTCTGCCGGCTGGCGGACAGGCAACGCCAATGACCTATATGGGAACAGACGGTCGACAGTTTGTGGTGATTGCCGCAGGCGGGCACGGAGGTCTGGGAACCAAATCAGGCGACGCCCTGGTTGCCTATGCTTTGCCTCCCCGCTAAGCCAGTTTCTGTGGTAACGACTGGTATTAGTTAAATGTGCGACCTCGCCTGAATATAAAGGCGGCTGATTTGGATAGAGTAGCGGCTGGATTTCAAGCGAGGGTCAGGTATGAAAAACATCATCATCAGTATGATTGCCAAGATTTCGAAGATGGACGCAGAATCAAAATTGCTGACCGCTCAGGTGGAGGCCCAGTCGCTCCTGCTGAGCGCTATGTTGCTCGCGGTAGGCAAAGATGGCGGCCTGGAGCAGATTGTCGAAAGCGTTAAAAAGGCCATTAACACGGTGCTTGAGGCCTCAGATAATCTTTTAAAAAGCGATACGGAGCTGCTGCTGGCCCAGTTCAACGATTTGCTTTCGTTAACGCAACGCCTTGCAAAAGCTGATACAGAAATTGACGTTAAAGCATTGCGCGTATTACCAGCAGGGCCAGATTCACAATAGGCCGCAAGGCAAACGGCTAGCGACCGGCCAGGTTTTTAACCAGACCACGCATCTTGTCTATACTTATGATTACATTCGCATCAAAGGAGCATGACATGTTTGAGAAAGCAGAAGATAAGGTCAATGAAGCTACGGGCAAAGCGCAGGAATTATTTGGCCGCACCACTAATCGCCCGGACGACACGGTAAAAGGCATGGCGCAAAAATATGCATCCCAGGCGAGCCACGCAACCCGGGATGCTACCGACACGCTCAGAGATCAGGTTTCAGCCAATCCCATCGGTGGTCTGGCGATAGCTGGCGCCGTCGGCATTGTTATCGGCTATCTTCTCGGCCGTAAATAACCAACGGCCAGCATGCGCTGTTAAACCGTCGTTTTCCAACAGCAACACTTGCACCCTGATCTGCATTATTTGCAGGCCAGGGTGCTGTGCGTATCCCTGATTGACACCGGCGGCGTTAGCCTGTAGATTAACCGGGTACTAAATAAGTAAAAAGCTTAATTATCAAGGCGTTAAATTATTTTTATAAAAGCCTTTTCGATGCGTTCATAGCTCAGTTGGTTAGAGCACCACCTTGACATGGTGGGGGTCGTTGGTTCGAGTCCAATTGAACGCACCATTTTTCGCTGTTTTCTTCCTGTTATACCTTCTAACATTCTGCTGACGCGCCGATAACAGTCGCTGTAAAACTGTACGTTCCGCTAGCTGAAACGCCGTTTTTAATTCCTTTCCCGACAACTTGCCCTTATAATACGCGCGTTCCTAACTTGAATGGTTTCAGCGCATTGGACTGCCTTTATAATAGACAATTATGCCCTTTCCCCCGGCTGGCTGAACCGCAAGCATACTTTCCTCTGCACGCTTTATCTCTGTCACCTATCCTTACCAGGTGTCACTTTTACAATACCAGCTTTAGTTTCCGCTCCGGCGGCTGTGTCAGCCGGAACCGAGTTTTAACGATCCTTTCAACTTACAGATAAGACTGTCATGAAAAAGACTAAAATTGTTTGCACCATCGGTCCGAAAACCGAATCCGAAGAGATGCTGACCAAAATGCTCGACGCGGGCATGAACGTTATGCGTCTGAACTTTTCTCACGGTGATTACGAAGAGCATGGCCAGCGCATTAAAAATCTGCGCAACGTTGTCAGCAAAAGCGGCAAGAAAGCTGCCATTCTGTTGGACACCAAAGGTCCGGAAATTCGTACCATCAAACTGGAAGGCGGCAACGACGTCTCTCTGAAAGCAGGCCAGACTTTTACCTTCACCACCGACAAAACGGTTGTAGGCAACAACGATATCGTTGCCGTGACCTACGAAGGCTTTACCAGCGATCTGAGCGTGGGTAACACCGTACTGGTTGACGATGGCCTGATCGGTATGGAAGTCACCGCAATCGAAGGCAAGAACGTTGTTTGTAAGGTGCTGAACAACGGCGACCTGGGCGAAAACAAAGGCGTTAACCTGCCGGGCGTTTCTATCGCTCTGCCTGCCCTTGCTGAGAAAGATAAACAGGATCTGATCTTTGGCTGTGAGCAAGGCGTTGACTTCGTTGCTGCATCCTTCATCCGTAAGCGTTCAGACGTGGTTGAAATCCGTGAGCACTTAAAAGCCCACGGCGGCGAAAAGATCCAGATCATCTCTAAAATCGAAAACCAGGAAGGCCTGAACAACTTCGACGAAATTCTCGAAGCTTCTGACGGCATCATGGTTGCTCGTGGTGACCTTGGCGTAGAAATCCCTGTTGAAGAAGTTATCTTCGCGCAGAAGATGATGATCGAGAAATGCGTTCGCGCTCGTAAAGTGGTTATCACCGCGACGCAGATGCTTGACTCCATGATCAAAAACCCGCGCCCTACCCGCGCTGAAGCAGGCGACGTGGCTAACGCCATTATCGACGGCACCGATGCAGTTATGCTCTCTGGCGAATCCGCTAAGGGTAAATACCCGTTGGAAGCGGTGACCATCATGGCCACCATCTGCGAACGTACCGACCGCGTAATGACCAGCCGTCTGGATAACAACCACGACAGCCGCAAGCTGCGCATCACCGAAGCGGTTTGCCGCGGTGCGGTAGAAACCGCCGAGAAACTGGAAGCGCCGCTGATCGTTGTGGCAACTCAGGGCGGTAAATCTGCTAAAGCCGTACGTAAATACTTCCCGAACGCTACCATTCTGGCGCTGACTACGAACGAAGTCACTGCACGTCAGCTGGTACTGAGCAAAGGTATAGTGCCGCAGCTGGTAAAAGAAATCGCTTCGACTGATGATTTCTACCGTCTGGGTAAAGAAGTGGCTCTGGAAAGTGGCCTGGCTCGTAAAGGCGACATCGTAGTGATGGTTTCCGGCGCCCTGGTTCCAAGCGGTACAACCAATACTGCATCCGTTCACGTTCTGTAATTTTTACATTGCGAACGAATATTTTGTTAAAAAGCGCCTGCGGGCGCTTTTTTTATTGTGTTAATAGACCGTATTAATAAAAAAGCAAATCGGCTTAAACTATTTAAGCGAAACTTTATTAAGATGAATCCGATGAAAGCGCCCTGTTTTCTCAGTTTTTTTTAACTTCTTGCCCCGGTTCGGTGTTTCTTTGAGCGAACGATCAAATTTAAGTGCATTCCCATCAAAAATTTATTCTCAACTCAAAAAACTTTGTGTAATACTTGTAGCGCTACATGGAGATTAACTCAATCTAGAGGGTATTAATAATGAATCGTACTAAACTGGTACTGGGCGCGGTAATCCTGGCTTCTACTATGCTGGCAGGTTGTTCTTCTAACGCTAAAATTGATCAACTGTCTTCTGACGTTCAGACTCTGAACGCTAAAGTTGATCAGCTGAGCAACGACGTGAACGCAATGCGTTCTGACGTTCAGGCTGCTAAAGATGACGCAGCTCGCGCTAACCAGCGTCTGGACAACCAGGCTCACTCTTACCGTAAGTAAGAGTAACTGGAATAAAATGGCGCACATTGTGCGCCATTTTTTTTACCTGAAACAGAGCCCTTCCTGAATCCTTCCCTAACGCATCACCACGCTATTTTGTCCGCTAACCAGTGTTCCGGTCGCCTCAGAGACTGGCGCTGCTCCTGGAGCCGCTCTGACGCTCTGTAGGGGGGTAATAGTTGGCGACTGCAACGGCATGCCCGGTGGTTCGTTAATTAAGACCGGATAACCCGCACGACGGGTGATGGCACGGTCGATCTGCACTTTATCACTCAACGGATCATCGATAAATGAACCAAACGAAGCGGAAATGGCAATGGGTACAGTTTGCGGGTTTTCCCAGTCATTACGCGATAAGGGTTGATGTACTTCCACATAACGTTTTCCATCCGGTTCAACGGCATACTTCACTGGCTCATTAATAATTTCAACTCGCGTTCCCCATGCCGCCTGACTAAACAACGCTTTGATATCCGGTGCACGCATCCTCATACATCCGGAACTGACGCGCAGCCCGATACTGTTACGCGCGTTGGTGCCGTGAATAAGATACTCGCCGCCTCCTTTCTCAAGACGCAGCGCATAACGTCCCAGCGGGTTATTTGGCCCGGCGGGAATGACGGCAGGCAAATTAATACCTTGAGCCGCAGAACGGGCACGAATATTTGCGGTTGGCGTCCAGGTTGGGTTCGGGATTTTCTGACTGATACGCGTCAACATGACGGGAGTTTCACGCCCCAGTTGCCCAATACCTAACGGATAGACTTCCACACGGTTTTGCCCTGGCGGGTAGTAATACAGCCGTAGCTCGGCCAGATTGATAACAATTCCCTCGCGCGGCGTATCCGGCAGGATCATTTGTGTCGGAATAATTAATTCGCTGCCCGGTTTTGGCAAAAAAGGATCGACGGTATTGTTCGCCTCAAGCAGTAAAAGCACGCCGGTATCGTATTTAGCGGCTACCGCTTCAAGATTTTTACCGTCATTCGGGACAATATACGTTTTATTTTCGCCAATTATCCGGCTGCCCGGCGGCGGTAATAAATAGTCAACTGCCCACGCCGACTGGCTTGCAGCCAGAGCACTGATAAAAAGAAGAGTTATTTTAGAGAACGCGCATTTCATATTGTATTCCTGTATTCACCGGCAGAACGCCGGAATGCTGAAAGCCCGGCGAGGTAATTAAATTACCTCGCGTTAACAGGATGAAAGCTGTTCTTCTAGTTTAGCTAATATTGGCGGCTTTGGTGCGGATAGAGCGGATCATTGCTTCAAGCCCTTGCGAGCGGGAAGGCGTAAGATGCTGAGCCAGTGAGAGTTTCTCAAACCAGGGGCGTACATCAAAAGCAACAATATCCTGCGCGGTCATCTGCTGGTAGAGAATAAAGACCACCGCAATAAGCCCTTTTACAATCGCGGCATCGCTGTCACCTTCAAGCGCTATTACCCCGTCCGGCTGCTGCTGCATCACGATCCACACCTGGCTTTGACAGCCCTGGATAGTATTTTCCGGCTTATGCTCCGCCTCAGGCAACGCAGGCAGCCGCCCGCCCAGCTCGATAATGTAGAGATATTTCTCTTCCCAGTTGGCGCAACGGCTGAAATTTTTCAGTAATTTTTCTTTATCTGGCAACGTGGCCATAACGTTCTCCCTGTTAGCCCAAAAGACGATGGATGCGCTGCAAGCCTGCTACCAGGCGATCCACCTCTTCTTCGGTATTGTACATGGCAAAAGAGGCGCGACACATTGCCGGAACCTTATAGAACGCCATCAGCGGCATGGCACAGTGATGGCCCGTACGCACAGCAATCCCATAATTATCAAGAAAGCTCCCCACGTCGTAAGCGTGATGTTTGCCTAAGTTAAAGGCGATCACACCCAGACGATATTCCGGGCCATAGACCGTCAGGTCAGGTACGGCCTGCAACGCCTGCTGAGCGTAGCGCATAAGCGAATGTTCATATTCACTCACCTGTGCAAGGTCGAGGCTCTCAACGTAGCGTAACGCGGCGCCCAGCCCGACAATCCCGGCTGTATTAGGCGTACCTGCTTCGAAACGCCACGGCGCCGCCGCATAGGTTGTTCCCTCCGTCAGACTCACGGTGGCGATCATTGACCCGCCCCCTTCCCAGGGCGGCATACTCTGCAAAATCTCTTCTCGAGCGTAAAGCACGCCGATGCCCGTTGGGCCGTAGATCTTATGGCCAGAGAAAAGATAGAAATCACAATCCAGAGCCTGTACGTCAATGGTGTGATGCATGATTGCCTGCGCGCCATCCACCAGCACTTTCACGCCAGCCTGATGCGCCGTGGCAATCATCTCCTGCACCGGGTTTTCCGTGCCAAGCACGTTCGAAACCTGGGTGATCGCCAGCAGTTTTGTATGCTCGTCGATAAGCGTCGGGAAAACATCAAGCTGCAACGTGCCATCTTCGTTAAGCGGGATAACCCGCAGCGTGGCCCCGGTATGTTCGCAAAGGATTTGCCAGGGCACGATATTCGCGTGGTGTTCCATCGCGGAGATAATAATATTATCCCCGGCCTGGATACTGGCGCGCCCCCAACTGTTGGCGACCAGGTTAATTCCTTCTGTCGTACCGCGAACAAAGACAATTTCTTCCGGCGAGCGCGCATTAATAAAGCGCGAAACCTGGTTACGCACATTCTCCATAACCTGGGTGGCTTCGGCGCTGAGCGTATGGATACCTCGATGCACTGCCGCGTAGCCATGGCTGTAAAAATCCAGTTCGGCGTCAATCACCATCTGCGGCTTTTGCGCGCTGGCGGCGCTGTCGAGATACACCAGCGGCTGCCCGTTTATTTCACGGCTTAAAATCGGAAAGTCCGCGCGCACCTGTTCTATGGAAAAACTCATGCTTCGCCTCCTGCAAAGCGCTGACCAATCCTCGCCAGCACCTGCTGTTTTAGCGCCTCGTCACTGATGCTTTCCGTAAGCTCAGCGGCAAAAGCATAGATAATCATCTGTTGCGCCGCCTGCTCATCAATACCCCGTGAACGCAGGTAGAACATCTGTTCATCGTCGATACGACCAATGGTTGCGCCGTGGCTGCATTTCACGTCGTCAGCATAGATTTCGAGCTGCGGCTTGGTGTCCACTTCCGCCAGACGACCCAGCAACAGGTTGTTATTGGTCATCTGTCCGTCGGTTTTGATCGCGTGCTGCACCACCTTAATCATGCCGTTAAACACCGCGCGGCCTTTATCCCGCACGATGGTTTTATGCAGCTGGCGGCTGTTACAGTAGCCTTTGTTGTGCTCAAGCCAGGTTCGGGTATCGCAAACTTCGTTATTGACCGGCAGCGCAAGGCTGTTCATTCGCAACGTAGTATTTTCGCCGTTAAGCTGCGTGCTGGTGTTATGGCGTAACACCGCCGCGCCGAGCAGGAAGCTGTTACTCTCAACCGTGGCATCCTGGCCTAAGGCTAAATCGTTATGTGCGAAGTGATAACTCTGGGCGTTTTCAAAGGCCAGTTTGTAATGGTGCAGCTGACTGTTCGCCGCCACGTCCGCAGTAAAACGAGCACCTGTAAAATGCGCATGCTCATCGAAACTGACGTAATGCTCAATCACCGTCGCCCTGGCGCTTTCGTCAAGCGTGAGATGGTGGCGATAATGCGCGGTATTCATTTCAACCCGCTCGCTGCCACGACTGACGTGCAGCAATAACAGCGGTTTTGCCGGGCTGTGATTACGTGCCACGCGGATATGCGTAACCGTTTCAGCCAGGCTTTCCGTAAGATGCAGGAAAACTTCGCCCTGTACCGCAGCAGGCAATGCCTGGCGCTGGTCATCCACCGCTACTTCAAAACCGCTATTGGTAAGATCGTCGCTTAATTCAGCATTAAATCGCCCGTCGACAAACACTAAACGCCAGGCATCAACAGGTAAAGCTAACGCGTCACGCTGAATTGTGGTCAACACTTCCGGTGCAGGCACCGCAAACTGGTGGTTTAGCAGCCCTTCCAGCGGCGTGTATTTCCAGTTTTCATGCTTGCGGGTCGGCAGGCCCAGACGCAGCATCTGCTGCATATGCTCCTGAGCCTCTTTGGTGCGTTGTCTGCCGTGCGCTTCAAACAGGTGATGCCACTGCTGCAGGGCATTGCCGTTACTGCTGTTCGGTAAGCCAGCCATAACCCTGCTCCTCCAGTTGTTTCACCAGGCTAAAATCACCCGATTTCACGATCTTACCCTGATATAACACGTGAACGTAATCAGGCTTGATGTGGTCAAGAATACGCTGGTAGTGCGTGACGATAATAAACGAGCGGTTGCCGTCACGCAGGGCGTTAACCCCTTCGGCGACGATTTTAAGGGCATCAATATCCAGACCTGAATCCGTTTCATCAAGAATGCACAGCTCCGGCTCCAGCACCGCCATTTGCAGAATATCGTTACGCTTTTTCTCACCGCCGGAGAAGCCGACGTTTACCGAGCGGGTCAGCAAATCTTCCGGCATTTTCAGCAGCTTGATTTTCTCTTCCATCAAATCCTGGAAATCAAAACGGTCAAGCTCTTCCAGTCCGCGGTATTCGCGCGTCGCGTTAAGAGCGGTTTGCAGGAAAAACTGATTACTGACGCCGGGGATCTCCACCGGGTACTGGAAGGCCATAAAGATGCCTTCGCCCGCGCGCTCCTCCGGCGACAGCTCCAGCAGATCTTTGCCTTTAAAATGCACCTCTCCACCGGTGACTTCATAATCGTCACGCCCGGCAAGCGTGGCGGAAAGCGTGCTTTTCCCGGAGCCGTTCGGCCCCATAATGGCGTGCACTTCCCCCGGTTTAACTTCCAGGCTTAAGCCACGCAGGATTTCTTTATCCTCAACGCTTACCTGTAAATCTTTAATGCTTAACATAGTTTTCCCTTAATGCTTAACCGACACTGTGTTCGAGGCTTATCGCTAATAGTTTTTGTGCTTCCACCGCGAATTCGAGCGGCAATTCAGAGAACACATCTTTACAGAATCCATTGACGATCATTGATATCGCATCGTCCTGCGCGATCCCGCGTTGCAGGCAGTAAAACAGCTGGTCTTCACCAATACGCGAAGTTGTCGCTTCGTGCTCCAGTTGCGCGGTGTTGTTGCGGCACTCCACGTACGGGAAGGTATGCGCCCCGCTATCCGGCCCGATGAGCATTGAGTCACACTGGGTGAAGTTACGGGCGTTGGTTGCAGTCGGCATGATTTTTACCAGGCCGCGATAGCTGTTCTGACTGTGCCCGGCGGAAATACCCTTCGAGATAATCGTCGATTTGGTGTTTTTGCCGATGTGGATCATTTTAGTCCCGGTATCGGCCTGCTGATTCCCGGCGGTCAGCGCCACGGAGAAAAATTCGCCGATGGAGTTATCGCCGCGCAAAATCACGCTTGGGTATTTCCAGGTAATGGCAGAACCCGTTTCCGACTGGGTCCAGGACATTTTGCTGTTTGCCCCTTCGCACAGGGCACGCTTGGTTACGAAGTTGAGTATCCCGCCGGTACTGCCATCGCCCGGGAACCAGTTCTGCACCGTGGAATATTTCACCTCGGCATCTTTATGGATGATAACTTCCACTACCGCCGCGTGAAGCTGATAGCTGTCACGCACCGGGGCCGAGCACCCTTCGATGTAGCTCACGTAGCTGCCTTCATCTGCCACAAGAATGGTTCGCTCGAACTGGCCGGTTTTTTCAGCGTTGATACGGAAATAGGTAGAAAGCTCCATCGGGCAGCGCACGCCTTTCGGCACGTAGATAAACGTGCCGTCGGAAGCCACAGCGGCATTCAGCGCGGCAAAAAAGTTATCGTTACTCGGCACAACCGTACCGAGATACTTTTTCACCAGCTCAGGATATTCGTGTATCGCCTCACCGAAGGAGCAGAAAATAATACCCTGCTCTGAAAGCTTTTCACGGTAGGTCGTGGCCACAGAGACCGAGTCAAAAATCGCATCCACGGCCACTTCTGAGCCTTCACGTACCGGCACGCCGAGCTGTTTAAACGCCTCTTCTACTTCGCCCGTCAGATAAGCGTTGCTGCCGGGCTGTTGCACCGCGCCTGGCTGGGATTCACAGTTATCATCACAGTTACCGCAGGACGGCGCGGAGTAATAGCTGTAATCCTGATAGTTGAGCTTTTCATAGTTCGCCTTCAGCCAGTGCGGCTCTTCCATCTCAAGCCAGGCGCGGTAAGCGTTCAGGCGAAACTCAAGCATCCACTCCGGCTCATTGCGCCGCGCAGAAATCGCCCGCACCACCTCTTCGTTGATGCCGTGCGCCATTTCTTCAGTTTTTAGCTGAGTAAAGAAGCCTTCTTTATAGTGATGGCCGCCAGCCCAGGTTTGTACGTCGTCGGTCGTTTCAGTGTTACGTGACATAATCCCGCCTACACCCCAAAGCTTTCACCGCAGCCACATTCGTGCTGCGCTTTCGGGTTGTTGAATTTGAAAATTTCGTTTAAGCCTTCGTGCACGTAGTCGACCTCGGTGCCGTCAATAAACGGCATGGCCGATAGCGGAACCCACAGCTTTGCCCCTTCAGCTTCAAAAAGAAGGTCGTCTTTGTGGGGTTCTTTTACGGTATCGAGCACGTAGCCAAAACCCGCGCATCCGGTCTGCTTTATGCCAAGGCGCACGCCGAGCATCCCCGGCTGCTGGCTTACCAGCTTACGTATATGCGTGGCCGCCTCAGGGGTTAGCGTCACTCCCTGCCAGGCGAATTCATGGGGATCGAAGCTACCTGTTTGCACATCCATAGTTCACCTCTTCTGTTTTGCCGCCCAAAGGCTAATACCCCATGTTAATGATAACTATTATCAATACAACATCCTGATAACAGGGGTATTGCGAAAACGCCGTTTTTTTGGGCATCCTTACTAAGGATAGACCCTGCTGAAACTCTTGCAGAGCGCGAAAAGAGCTGTTTAAACCGCTGAAATAACGAGAATTTGACGACAGCAGAAGGGTATGAGCGATGGAAAGCGAAAGATGTATAGAAAATACCTATTTATATGAGAGGCAGAGGCACTCGTCCCAACTTTTAGCGCAGGGTGAATGACGCCCGCGCCATCCACCACACAAAAAACTATAACCACCCTTTCTTACTGAAGGTTATTCTGGTCGCCTCGTTCAAATCATATTGATGCAGATCGACCGGCTTAACCCAGGCAATCTCCTGAAACTCTTCATTGAAAGTGACTTCGCGGTTGGCGCTGACGCAGTTGAACAGCAGATAGATCATGTAGATCTCTTCTTTCGTGCCGTCCGCGTAAGTTTTAATACGCACGTCATCTGAGAAGGTCCAGGGCGTGATGCTGGTTATTTGCAAAGCATCGCCCAGCTCCTCACGAATCTCCCGCAATAACGCCTCGTTAAGATGCTCACCAGCTTCCATACCGCCGCCGGAAAGTGCCCACTGTCCCGGGAAAACGCCGCGATCGCTCGCCATTTTACAAAGCAAGATTTCACCGTCATTTTCAATAATGGGGCAAACAATCATTCTTTGTCGCATATGACCTCCTGATGTCATTTTTAGCGGGCTGCTGATGCGGCGGGTCAATACGCTGGTGGATGATTTAACGCCGCGATCTTAGGCCCTGAAGAACAGCTGCTCTGAACCATTTATAAGGCTGTTAAACGCAAGGTTTATTCGCCCTGTCGTTTGCCAACCCTAATTTAAACCACCGCCGTCGTCAGCCGGGACGTACAGCAAAGCCGCCCCTGCTCGTCGCTGATTTCAATCTGCCAGACCTGATGACGGCGGCCAACGTGCACCGCCTTACAGACGCCGCGCACGTTACCTTCACGCGCAGAGCGCAGATGGTTAGCGTTCACTTCCAGACCAACGATCTTCTGCTCGCCTTCGGTACACAGATACCCTGCAACTGAACCCAGCGTTTCTGCGAGTACCACAGACGCACCGCCGTGCAGCAGGCCGAACGGCTGACGGGTACGATTATCGATCGGCATAGTGGCTTCCAGTTCGTTATCGCCAAGACGGGTAAAGACGATGCCAACATGCTCGACCATATTGCCGGCGCTCATGGCATTGAGCGCTTCAAGCGTGGTTTCACGTCGCCAGATCATCCCAGAATCTCCAGCAGGGCCTGCAGTGGATGGCGCACGCCGTTGCCCTCAATACGTTTGACCTGGCTGCGGCAGGAATAGCCTGTTGCCAGGCAGCGTTGACGCGGCAGGCGCTGCATCGCCTGATGCCATGACAGTTCATAAATGCCGAGCGAATTGGCGTGATTTTTTACCTCATGCCCGTAGGTCCCGGCCATGCCGCAGCAACCGACGCTGACGTTTTCCAGCTTCGCCCCAAAGCGCGCAAAAATTGCAGCCCACTGGCCTGGCGCGGTTGGCAGCGCCGTTACTTCGGTACAGTGGCCGAATAAATACCAAGATTCGCCTCCGACGGGAGTGATTTCACGCTCCGCCAGCACGCCCGGCAGCCACTCATGCACTAGCTGCACGTGAAAATCCCCACGCTCTTCGCCCAGCGTTTGCTTGTATTCATCGCGATAACAGAGCACCAGCGCCGGGTCAACGCCAACCATCGGCATGCCTAATGCCGCAATGCGGTTCAGGAACTCGGAGGTTTTACGCGCCGTGCGGGCAAATTTCTGCAGAAAACCTTTAATGTGCTGCGCTTTACCATTCGGTGAGAACGGCAGAATCACAGGCTCCAGGCCTAGTTTCTCCACCAGCCGCACAAAATCTGCAACCACCTGCGCATCGTAGTAACTGGTAAACGGATCCTGCACTATCAGCACTGTTTTTGCGCGCTGTTCTGCGCTGTATTTCTCCAGTTGCTCAAGTGTGGTATTCGCTGAACGGTGTCCCACCAGTTGCTGTTGCAGCGTTGGCGTGGAGAGCGCAGGCAGATCGACCATACCGATGTGTTTTTGCGACAGATTGCGCACCCACGGTTGGCTCATAAAGAAGTTGAACGTTTTCGGCGCGCGCGCCATTAGCGGTGCATAGCTTTCGACCGTTGCCACAAGATGATCGCGCATTGGGCGCAGATAGCGGGTGTGATAAAGCTGCAGGAACCGCGAGCGAAATTCCGGTACGTCGATTTTAATCGGACATTGCGTGGAGCACGCTTTACAGGCCAGGCAGCCGGACATCGCCTCTTTTACTTCATGTGAGAAGTCGTATTCGCCTTTACGCGCATGCCAGGTATTGCGGCTCCGCTCGATAAGTCCCCGCAGGCTGGCGCGTTGCTCCGGCAACTGTTTCTCAAGCGCTTCCGGATCAACGCCACGATCGGCCAGCAGGCGCAGCCATTCACGGGTTAGCGTGGCACGTCCTTTCGGGGAATGGATACGGTTGCTGGTAATTTTCATCGACGGACACATCGGACTCTTCACGTCGAAGTTAAAGCACAGACCGTTGCCGTTACACTCCATCGCCCCGCGCCAGGAGGTGCGTACTGCGATAGGGATTTGCCTGTCGAAAGTGCCGCGCTTCACCGCATCCACCTGCATCATCGGATCGTCCACGCCGAGCGGCGGGCAGATTTTGCCAGGATTGAGACGGTTGTCAGGATCGAAGGCGGCTTTAATACGTCTTAATTCTTCAAACAGCGTCTCGCCAAAGAACGCCGGACTGTATTGCGCGCGGAAACCTTTGCCGTGTTCGCCCCACAGCAGGCCGCCATATTTTGCGGTGAGCGCCACCACATCGTCAGAAATGCGTTTCATCAGCACTTCCTGATGCGGATCGCACATATCCAGCGCCGGACGTACGTGCAGCACGCCCGCATCTACGTGGCCGAACATGCCGTAGCTCAGATTGTGGCTGTCGAGCAGCTCGCGGAACTCAACGATATAGTCGGCCAGATGCTGCGGTGGTACGCAGGTGTCTTCAGCAAAAGGAATAGGCTTCGCCTGTCCTTTAGCGTTACCCAGCAGGCCTACCGCTTTTTTACGCATGCCGTAGATACGCTCGATACCAGCGAGTTCACTACAAATCTGCCAGCCGATGACCCCGCCCTCGCCTTGCGCTATCAGCGCATCGAGACGTTCACATAAAGAAGCCACCTGGCTTTCAATAAGCTCCGCATCATCCCCGGCAAATTCAACAATGTTCAGGCCGAGCATCTCTTTGTCCGGCACGTCGGTAATCAGTTCACTCACCGAATGCCAGACAATATCCTCCCGCGCCAGGTTCAGCACTTTGGAATCTACCGTCTCGACGGAAAGCGCGCGGGCCTCCACCATAAACGGCGCGTTGCGCAGCGCGGAGTCGAAGGAATCGTACTTCACGTTCACCAGCCTGCGCACTTTCGGCAGGCGGGTGATGTCCAGCTTCGCCTCGGTGATAAACGCCAGCGTGCCTTCCGAGCCAGTCAGAATGCGTGTCAGATCAAACTGCGAGAGATCGTCATTAAAAACGTGCCGCAGATCGTAGCCGGTAAGGAAACGGTTAAGCTTTGGAAACCGGTCGGTAATTAACGGGCGCTGTTCGCGACAGCGGTCGTAAACCGTGCGGTAGATTCTACCGATGGTACTTTCATCGCGGCCCATATCTTCAGCAAGGGCTGCGGACATAGGATGCGTGTCGAGAATGTCGCCGCCCAGCAGCACGGCGCGCACGCCCATCACGTGATCGGAGGTTTTGCCGTACACCAGCGAACCCTGCCCGGAGGCATCGGTGTTTATCATTCCGCCAAGCGTTGCGCGGTTACTGGTGGAAAGCTCCGGAGCAAAGAAGTAGCCGTAAGGCTTCAGGTACTGGTTAAGCTGATCTTTAATTACCCCGGCTTCCACGCGCACCCAACCCTGTTCAGGGTTGATTTCAATAATGCGGTTCATGTAGCGGGACATGTCGACGACGATGCCTTTGTTCAGCGCCTGGCCGTTGGTGCCGGTGCCGCCACCTCGGGGAGTAAAGACCAAAGATTTAAAACGTTCTTCGCAAGCCAGACGGGCAAGCAAAGCCACATCTGCCGTAGAGCGAGGAAACAATACGGCGTCCGGCAGCAGTTGATAAATACTGTTATCGGTGGCCATGGTTAACCGATCAGCGTAGCTGGTTGCGGTGTCGCCGGTAAAACCCTGATGCTCCAGTGCCTGCAAAAAATTGAGCACCAGCTGAACCAGCCCTGGCGCCTGAGAAATTTGTGGGATCATTGACTGTCGACCCTGCCTGACGTTATTTAAGTTGTGAGTTATCGTTTGCGTATACTGCCTTTTGTTTTTAACACATTTTTTTCAGACAAGCGCGCCTGTTTTGCGGCTGTCAAAAAGCAAATAAATACATCATCATTATGTTATCCGTTCGCGGTTTTAACGCAGGCAATTTGCTCGTTATCTTTTATTAGGGTGATTTTTTCTATGGTCAAAGTCAGTTCGCCGAAGGATCTGCTACAAATCCTGCTTTCGGTACTGTTTATCTCGGTGATGATTATCGCCTGTTTGTGGATCGTCCGGCCCTTTGTTCTCGGCTTTGCCTGGGCGGGTACCGTTGTGCTTTCAACCTGGCCCGTCATGCTCAAATTCCAGCGTTTACTCTGGGGAAAACGATCGCTGGCCGTTCTGGTCATGACCCTTTTACTGCTGATGCTGTTTGTCATTCCCGTGGCGCTGCTGGTTAACAGCCTGGTCGATAACAGCGGCCCGGTCATTGCCTGGGCGACAAAAGGCGACCTGGCGTTGCCGACGTTCGAATGGCTGCATTCCATTCCCATGATCGGTGACAATCTTTATTCCGGCTGGAACACGCTGGTGGAAAGCGGGGGCAGCGCGATTCTAGCGAAGACTCGTCCATATATCGGCACCACCACCACCTGGTTTCTGGGACAGGCGGTGCATATCGGCAGTTTCCTGATGCACTGCGGTCTGATGCTGCTGTTTAGCGTGCTGCTGTACGCGAAAGGTGAAACGCTGAGTAACGGTATCCGTCATTTCGCCTTCAGGCTGGCGGGCAACCGCGGCGATGCGGCTGTTCAGCTGGCAGCCCAGGCGATTCGCGCCGTTGCGCTGGGCGTGGTGGTCACCGCGCTGGTGCAGTCAGTACTCGGTGGTGTTGGCCTTGCCTTTGCCGGTATTCCGAATGCGACATTACTCACCGTCCTGATGCTGCTGTGCTGTCTGGTACAGATTGGTCCGCTGCTGGTGCTTATTCCGTCGATTATCTGGCTTTACTGGAGCGGTGATACCACCTGGGGTACCGTGCTGCTGCTCTGGAGCTGCGTTGTCGGCACCATGGATAACTTTATCCGCCCTGTGCTTATCCGTATGGGTGCGGATTTGCCGATGATCCTTATCCTCTCCGGCGTTATCGGGGGCTTAATCGCCTTTGGCATGATCGGCCTGTTTATCGGCCCGGTGGTGCTGGCGGTCTCTTATCGTCTGATTTCAGTCTGGATGCATGAAGCCCCGCCGCCGCAGTACGCACCAGATGAAGTTGTTGAGCGGCTTGAAGAGCATGAAGAAAAGCAAGCGGTGAAGTAAAGCTGCGCTCCCTCGGCCTGCGGGGGAGCTCTTTCTAAGTCATTGGTTAACAAATCTAATCAGTCTGTAACGTTTTACCCTTTATTCCCGCCGTTGATTTCCCTTACGCCCGGTAATGTGACGTTAAACGTTAACCTGACGTTAACTATTGAGACGAATCTGAGAGACTCCTCAGGCCGGGATGCCTACTATTATCACACGGTTATGAATCAACACATTGATTTATAAGCATGGAAATCCCCTGAGTGAAACAACGAATTGCTGTGTGTAGTCTTTGCCCATCTCAACGATGGGCTTTTTTTTGTCGTTTTTTCGGTGCAGGCTACCTTCAGGACAAAAAAAAGCCCCTCAATGAGGGGCCTGATAGCAATTTTGTCAGTATTAGCTGTTTCGCCCGCCGGAGCGACGACCGCCGCCCGTAGCCTGCGTATGGCGCTTAACGGCGCGACGAATCTGGTTCGCCTTCATACGACGGCGATCTTTCTCTACCGCCACTTTACTCTCCGTTTCGGCCGGCAGCTCTACCAGCGTACGCAGGTAGTTGGTTTGCGCCAGATCCAGCTCGGTATAACCGCCACGCGGCAAACCTTTTGGCAGCGGGATGTCGCCGTAGCGTACACGAATCAGTCGGCTAACCTGCACGCCAACCGCTTCCCAGAGACGACGGACTTCACGGTTACGGCCTTCGGTCAGGGTCACGTTGTACCACTGGTTGATGCCTTCGCCACCGGTGAATTTGATGGTTTTGAATGCAGCCGGACCATCTTCAAGCTGCACGCCACGCGCCAGCTGCTTCACTTTATCGTCATCGATCTCACCAAATACGCGCACGGCATATTCGCGTTCCACTTCACGGCTTGGGTGCATCAGACGGTTAGCCAGTTCACCATCGGTAGTGAACAACAGCAGACCGCAAGTGTTTACGTCCAGACGCCCTACGGCAATCCAGCGTGCGCCACGCAGCTTCGGCAGACGGTCAAACACCGTTGGACGGCCTTCCGGGTCGTTGCGGGTACAGAGTTCGCCTTCCGGCTTGTAATAAGCCAGCACGCGACAAATCTGTTCTACGGATTCTTTAATAGAGATCAGGTGGCCATCGATACGAATTTTCAGGGCCTGGGACACTTCGACACGGTCGCCCAGCGTGGCAACTTTGCCATCGACGCTGACGCGGCCTGCGGAAATGATGGTTTCGATTTCACGGCGTGAACCGTGGCCGGCGCGAGCCAGCACTTTTTGTAACTTTTCGCTCTTATCGCTCATTGAGCTTCCTCGGGTGTCGCCTTCACAGGCGTCTGGTATACTTTATGAAACAACGCGCTAACCAATTTTTCTTTAACTCGCTGTTATATGGATACTTTCTGCTTCAGGGAGTGTCACAAACCATGCCATAACAACCGCCATAATTAAGACACGCCTGTCAACGTGGTCGGACATATTACACCAACTTCAAAACGAATGCTTCTTCAGGTTACATTGGACGGCTTACCCTTACGCAAGGGTAAGCGAAACGCAATATGTTACTAAAGGCTGCACGCCATTTTAGGCCGCTATAGCTGCCAGATTTATAAGAAAGGTTTAACGTCGCCAACGCCTTCACGCACCACAACCGGTGCGTCATCCGTTAAATCAATGACCGTTGTGGGTTGCTGACCGAGGTAACCGCCGTGAATCACGAGGTCCACCACTTTTTCCAGGCGATCTTTAATCTCTTCCGGATCTGACTCGGTAAATTCGCTACCGGGCATCATCAACGAAGTAGAGAGCATCGGCTGATCGAGCACTTCCAGTAACGCCTGCGCAATAGGATTAGACGGCACGCGCAGCCCGATGGTTTTACGTTTTTCCTGCAACAGGCGGCGCGGAACATCTTTAGTGCCTTTCAGGATAAAGGTGTAATTACCCGGCGTATTGTTTTTGATTAAGCGGAACGCCACGTTATCAACAAACGCGTAGGTTGAAAGCTCCGACAAATCACGACACATAAGCGTGAAGTTGTGCCCGTCCGGTAAATTACGGATGCGGCAAATGCGCTCCATTGCCGTTTTATCTTCGAGCTTGCAGCCCAGCGCATAGCCGGAATCGGTTGGATAGACGATGACGCCGCCTTTACGAACGATTTCCACGGCCTGGTTAATCAGACGCTGCTGCGGATTGTCCGGATGAATATAGAAAAACTGACTCATACTGTCCTCTCTTTTGCGATGAGGCTGCTTCCCCACTCCCGCCATACTGGCTCAACGTCTGCGGGCAACCATAGCTTGCGTCCCAGCTCTATCCACGAGCAGGGCTGGTGAAAATCAGAGCCCTGCGAGGCCAGCAGATTGAACTGCCGTGAATAGCTCGCAAGTACGGTTCTTTCATTGGGAGCCTGCTGGCACTGCGCAACTTCCATGGCATCGCCACCACTTTGCGCAAACTGCGTCAGCAATCTTTTCAGCCATTTTGCGGTCAGATCATAACGGCCAGGATGTGCCAGTACGGCCTGCCCGCCGGAATGATGAATCACATCAATAGCTTGTTCTATTGTACACCACTGCGGCGGAACGTATCCCGTTTTCCCTTTTGCGAGGTATTTTTTAAAGACATCTGCCATCGTCCTGGCTTTGCCGCATTCAACCAGAAAACGAGCGAAATGCCCGCGCGTCACGGCACCTCCGTTTGCCAGGCGCAGGACGCCCTCAAGCGCGCCGGGAATATGAGCTTTGTCGAGCCTTTCGGCAATCATTTCAGCACGCTGTGTCCGGCGCACGGTTTGTTCCGCCAGAAGCGCCACCAGCGCCGGATGATATTCATCAACGCCCAGGCCAACAATATGGATCTCGTGATTTTCCCAGACGGTTGAAATTTCCACGCCGCTGATCAACTGTAGTGGCAGTTGCTTTTCAGCGATTTCCGCCCTCGCCGCAGGCAGACCTGCGACGGTATCGTGATCGGTAATAGCAAGAATGCCCACGCGATTGTCCACCGCGCGCTGCACCAGCGCCTGGGGTGTTAAAAGGCCATCTGAGGCGGTGGTATGGCTATGTAAATCGTAAATCACCGCAAGGGAAGGCTGGCTCAAAATGGCTCCGGGACTGTTAAAAAAATGAAAAACGCCGCCCATCATAGCGATATTCAGGGCTAACTAAAAATCGCTATTGACTTTACCCTCATGAACCAGTTAACTAGTACGCAAGTTCACGCAAGAAAGGTATCTGAAAATGAAAGCGATTTACAACATGCACAGCAGCTGGTGGCGCACTTCCTGAAACGGGCAGTGTCATCGCTTTGGCTGTTAATCAGCCCGGATACCATGCCCGCCATCGCAGCGGGCTTTTTTTTGAACAAAATGACTGAGAACAAATAATGCAAACACAAAAACCAGCGCTCGAATTACTGACCCAGGACGCGCCGTACCGGGATAATCCCACCGCCGTATTCCATCAGCTCTGCGGCGCTCGCCCGGCCACGCTTCTGCTTGAATCCGCTGATATCGACAGCAAAGACGATCTAAAAAGCCTGCTGCTGGTGGATAGCGCGTTACGCATTACCGCCATGGGTGACACTGTCACTATTCAGGCGCTTTCCGCTAACGGCGCTTCCCTGCTTCCTTTGCTGGATGCGGCCTTACCGGCAGGTGTTCAAAACGAGCATCTGCCCCAGGGGCGCATCCTTCAATTCCCTGCGGTCAGCCAGCTGCTGGATGAAGATGCTCGCCTGTGTTCGCTTTCGGTGTTCGACGCGTTCCGCCTGATGCAGGAACTGGTCACCGTGCCGGAGAGCGAACGTGAAGCGATGTTCTTCGGCGGCTTATTCGCCTACGACCTGGTAGCCGGTTTCGAAGATTTACCCTCCCTGAAGCAGGACAACAGCTGCCCTGACTACTGCTTCTATCTGGCGGAAACGCTGCTGGTCATCGATCATCAAAAGAAGCAAACCCGCATTCAGGCCAGCCTCTTCACCCCATCCGCCACAGAAAAAATACGCCTGCTGCAGCGCGCTGAACAACTGTGCGGCCAGCTGCAGGAAACGCCAGCCGCGCTGCCGGTGCAGAAAGTTGAGCAGATGGCCTGCGCATGCAATCAGAGCGATGAAGAGTACGGCGCCGTAGTACGCCATATGCAAAAAGCGATTCGTGCCGGGGAAATTTTCCAGGTGGTGCCGTCTCGCCGCTTCTCGCTGCCTTGCCCTTCTCCGCTTGCGGCTTATCAGACCCTGAAGAAAAGCAATCCAAGCCCTTATATGTTCTTTATGCAGGACAACGATTTTACGCTGTTCGGCGCATCGCCTGAAAGCTCGCTGAAATATGACGCGACTTCACGCCAGATTGAAATATACCCAATCGCCGGCACCCGTCCTCGTGGCCGCCGTGCGGATGGCTCGCTCGATCGCGATCTCGACAGCCGTTTTGAGCTGGAAATGCGCACCGACCATAAAGAGATGTCCGAGCATCTGATGCTGGTAGACCTTGCGCGTAACGATCTGGCGCGCATTTGTACGCCGGGCAGCCGCTACGTTGCCGATCTGACCAAAGTGGATCGTTATTCCTTCGTCATGCATCTGGTTTCACGCGTTGTGGGCGAGCTGCGTAACGACCTGGACGTGCTGCATGCCTACCGCGCCTGCATGAACATGGGCACGCTTAGCGGGGCACCAAAAGTTCGCGCCATGCAGTTGATTGCCAAAGCCGAAGGCGTGCGTCGCGGCAGCTACGGCGGCGCCGTTGGTTACTTCACCGCTCACGGCGATCTTGATACCTGCATTGTCATTCGCTCCGCCTATGTCGAAAACGGCATTGCCACCGTGCAGGCGGGCGCAGGCGTGGTGCTGGACTCCGTACCGCAATCTGAAGCCGACGAAACCCGTAATAAAGCCCGCGCTGTCCTGCGCGCTATTGCCACCGCGCACCATGCAAAGGAGATTTTCTGATGGCTGATATTCTGCTGCTCGATAACATCGATTCCTTCACCTATAACCTGGCAGATCAGCTACGCGCCAACGGGCACAACGTGGTTATCTATCGCAACCATGTTCCGGCACAAACTTTAATTGAGCGCCTGGCAACCATGGATAACCCGGTGCTGATGCTTTCTCCAGGTCCTGGCGCGCCAAGCGAAGCTGGCTGCATGCCAGAGCTGCTGACTCGTCTGCGCGGCAAGCTGCCGATTATCGGTATCTGCCTGGGGCATCAGGCAATTGTTGAAGCTTACGGCGGCTATGTCGGCCAGGCAGGCGAGATCCTGCACGGCAAGGCGTCCATCATTTCTCACGACGGTGAAGCGATGTTCGCCGGGTTGCCTAATCCGCTGCCGGTTGCCCGTTACCACTCGCTGGTCGGCAGCAATATTCCTGCGGGTTTAACCATTAACGCGCATTTTGACGGGATGGTGATGGCCGTGCGTCACGATGCGGACCGCGTGTGCGGCTTCCAGTTCCACCCGGAATCCATTCTGACCACCCAGGGCGCGCGCCTGCTGGAACAAACCCTCGACTGGGCGCTGTTGAAGTTAAAACAAATCAATACGCTGCAGCCGATTCTGGACAAATTGTACCAGGCGCAGACGCTGAGCCGCGAAGAAAGCCACCAGCTTTTCTCTGCCATCGTGCGTGGCGAACTGAAGCCGGAACAACTGGCTGCCGCGCTGGTAAGCATGAAAGTACGTGGCGAACATCCGAACGAAATCGCCGGGGCTGCGTCAGCCCTGCTTGAAGCCGCCGCGCCATTCCCGAGCCCGGACTATCAGTTCGCTGATATCGTCGGCACCGGCGGCGACGGCAGCAACAGCATCAATATTTCTACCGCCAGCGCGTTTGTCGCCGCCGCCGTAGGTCTGAAAGTTGCCAAGCACGGCAACCGCAGCGTTTCCAGCCGTTCCGGCTCTTCAGATTTGCTGGCGGCCTTCGGTATCAACCTGGAGATGAGCGCGGAAACCTCTCGTCAGGCGCTGGATGATTTGGGCGTATGTTTCCTCTTCGCGCCGAAGTATCACACGGGTTTCCGTCACGCCATGCCGGTACGTCAGCAGTTGAAAACCCGCACGCTGTTTAACGTGTTAGGCCCGTTGATCAATCCGGCTCATCCGCCGCTTGCGCTAATTGGCGTTTATAGCGCGGAACTGGTGTTGCCGATTGCCGAAACGCTGCGTGTGCTGGGTTACAAACGCGCTGCTGTTGTGCACAGTGGCGGAATGGATGAGGTTTCCCTGCATGCCCCAACGCAGGTTGCCGAGCTTAATAATGGCGACATCAAAAGCTATCAGCTGAACGCCGACGATTTTGGCCTGCCGGCCTATCATCAGGATCAGCTCGCAGGCGGCACGCCGGAAGAAAACCGTGACATTCTCACCCGCCTGCTACAAGGTAAAGGAGAGATCGCCCACGAGTCAGCCGTAGCGGCGAACGTAGCCATGCTGATGCGCCTGCACGGCCAGGAAGATCTCAGGGCAAACGCACAACGGGTGCTGGACGTATTGCGCAGCGGCGCAGCCTACGACCGCGTCACCTCACTGGCAGCAAGAGGATAAGAAATGCAGGACACCGTATTAACGAAAATCGTCGAGGATAAGGCGATTTGGGTTGAAGCGCGTAAAAAGCAGCAGCCCTTGGTAAGTTTCCAGAACGAAATCACCCCCGCCACACGCAGCTTCTATCACGCGCTGCAGGGTGCGCGTACCGCGTTTATCCTTGAATGCAAAAAGGCGTCTCCGTCCAAAGGCGTGATTCGCGATGATTTCGACCCGGCGCGTATTGCCGGTGTCTATAAGCACTACGCCTCGGCGATTTCCGTCCTGACTGACGAGAAATATTTCCAGGGAAGCTTTGATTTCCTGCCTGTGGTCAGCGAAATCGTGACCCAGCCGGTGCTGTGCAAAGATTTTATTATCGACGCTTACCAGATTTACCTGGCGCGTTTTTATCAGGCCGACGCCTGCCTGCTGATGCTGTCGGTGCTGGATGACGAGCAGTATCGTCAACTTGCCGCCGTCGCGCACAGCCTGGAGATGGGCGTGCTGACGGAAGTCAGTAATGAAGAAGAGCTTGAGCGCGCTATTGCGCTGGAAGCGAAAGTTGTCGGCATCAACAACCGCGACCTGCGCGATCTTTCTATCGATCTGAACCGCACGCGTCAGCTAGCGCCGCGTCTGACCCACGGCGTAACGGTGATTAGCGAATCCGGTATCAGTACTTATGGCCAGATCCGCGAGTTAAGCCATTTTGCCAACGGTTTCCTGATTGGGTCCGCGCTGATGGGCGAAGACGATCTGAACGCAGCGGTACGCCGCGTGACGCTTGGTGAAAACAAAGTCTGCGGCCTGACGCGTCCGGAAGACGCCCGAGCCGCACATGAAGCGGGGGCGATTTACGGCGGGCTGATTTTCGTGCCGTCCTCACCTCGTTTTGTCAGCGATGAGCAAGCTATATCCGTCATGGCTGCGGCTCCGCTGCGTTACGTTGGCGTATTCCGCAATACACCGGTTAGCGAAGTAGCACAGAAGGTGGCGCAGTTCACTCTTACCGCGATACAGCTACACGGTGACGAAGACCAGGCCTACATCGACGAGCTACGCGCCGCCCTGCCGGATAACGTACAGATCTGGAAAGCCCTGAGCGTGAAAGAATCTTTACCCGCACGCGATTTAAACCAGGTCGATAAATATCTCTTCGACAACGGCCAGGGCGGCACCGGTCAGAGCTTCGACTGGTCGCTGCTTGCCGGACAGAAGCTGGATAACGTCATTCTGGCGGGCGGCCTGGGAGCCGATAACTGTGTGGCAGCGGCTAAAGCCGGCTGCGCGGGACTGGATTTCAATTCTGGCGTCGAAAGCGCGCCGGGCATTAAAGATGCTAACAAGCTGGCAGCCGTGTTTCAGACGCTGCGGGCTTACTAAGGAAAAATAATCATGACGTTACTTAATCCCTACTTTGGTGAGTTTGGTGGCATGTATGTGCCGCAGATCCTGATGCCCGCCCTGCGCCAGCTGGAAGAAGCGTTTGTGGCTGCGCAAAGCGATGCTGAGTTTCAGGCGGAATTTAACGATCTGCTGAAAAACTACGCTGGCCGCCCAACAGCGCTGACGAAATGTAAAAACATTACTAAAGGCACCAACACCACGCTTTATCTGAAGCGTGAAGATCTGCTGCACGGCGGCGCGCATAAAACTAACCAGGTGCTCGGCCAGGCGCTGCTGGCGAAAAAAATGGGTAAAACCGAAATTATCGCCGAAACCGGTGCCGGTCAGCACGGCGTGGCCTCTGCTCTGGCAAGCGCCCTGCTTGGTCTGAAATGCCGTATTTATATGGGCGCGAAGGACGTTGAGCGTCAGTCGCCAAACGTATTCCGTATGCGCCTGATGGGTGCAGAAGTCATTCCCGTCCACAGCGGTTCCGCCACGCTAAAAGATGCCTGCAATGAAGCGCTGCGTGACTGGTCCGGCAGCTACGACACCGCGCACTATATGCTCGGTACGGCGGCTGGCCCTCATCCGTTCCCGACGATTGTGCGTGAATTCCAGCGCATGATTGGTGAAGAGACGAAAGCACAGATCCTCGAAAGAGAAGGCCGTCTGCCGGATGCGGTTATCGCCTGCGTCGGCGGCGGTTCAAACGCCATCGGTATGTTTGCAGATTTTATTAACGATACCAAAGTCGGGCTGATTGGCGTTGAGCCAGCCGGACACGGCATCGAAAGCGGCGAGCACGGTGCGCCGTTGAAACATGGGCGCGTAGGCATCTATTTTGGTATGAAATCGCCGATGATGCAGACCGATGAAGGCCAGATTGAAGAGTCCTACTCTATTTCCGCCGGTCTGGACTTCCCGTCCGTGGGCCCGCAGCACGCGCACCTGAACAGTACCGGTCGCGCGGACTACGTGTCGATCACCGATGACGAAGCGCTGGACGCCTTTAAGCTATTGTGCCGTAAAGAAGGGATTATTCCGGCGCTGGAGTCCTCCCACGCGCTGGCTCACGCGCTGAAAATGATGCATGACAATCCTGAAAAAGAACAGCTGTTGGTGGTGAACCTCTCTGGCCGCGGCGACAAAGATATCTTCACCGTTCACGACATCTTAAAAGCGCGAGGGGAAATGTAATGGAACGTTATCAGGACGCATTTGAGCAATTACAGGCTCGCCACGAAGGCGCTTTTGTTCCCTTCGTAACGCTTGGCGACCCGTCGCCTGAGCAATCGCTGAAAATTATCGATACGCTGATTGAAGCCGGTGCCGACGCGCTGGAACTGGGGATCCCATTCTCTGACCCGCTGGCAGACGGCCCGACCATCCAGAATGCGGCATTACGCGCTTTCGCCGCGGGCGTTACGCCAACGCAGTGTTTCGAAATGCTGGCTGCTATTCGTCAGAAGCATCCGGCAATTCCCATTGGTCTGCTGATGTACGCAAACCTGGTCTATAGCCGCGGCATCGATGAGTTTTATGCGCTGTGCGCCAAAGTGGGCGTCGATTCGGTGCTGATAGCAGATGTGCCGGTTGAGGAGTCTGCGCCGTTCCGCCAGGCGGCAATGCGCCATAACGTTGCGCCAATCTTTATCTGCCCGCCGAATGCGGATGATGATTTGCTGCGCGAGATTGCGTCCCACGGTCGTGGCTACACCTACCTGCTTTCCCGGGCCGGTGTCACTGGCGCAGAGACGCGTGCTCAGCTGCCGCTTCATCACCTGGTGGAAAAACTGACGGAATATCACGCCGCCCCTTCGCTGCAGGGCTTTGGTATCTCCGAGCCTTCGCAGGTGCGTGACGCCATTGAAGCCGGTGCTGCGGGCGCTATTTCTGGTTCGGCCATCGTAAAGATTATTGAGAAGAACCTTAACGATCCGGATGCGATGCTAAGCGAGCTGAAAACCTTTGTTCAGGCGATGAAAGCCGCGACACGCGCTGCGTAATAAATAAAGGCCGGACTATTCCTAATGCCGATCGTTTAAGGATCGGTTGACCGATCCGGTGGCTGGTGTAAAAAG
>DAMBYU010000010.1:0-101696 GCA_032051265.1 Buttiauxella sp. | reverse complement strand
TTCCACCGGCGTGTCCGCTCATTTTCCTCAGATACTGGCCGCTTATGGTATGCCCACCGTGGCGGGTATGTTGTGGGGAGTGGGACAGGTGAGCGCCAGACTGCTGGACGTGGCTTCTGGCGCACGTACTTCAGCGATTCGTCTGAGCCTGGTTACTGGCATTATGCTGCCATTTTGCTTTCTGGCCGGCCTTGCGGGTAATGTTACCCCAGTGGCTACAGCCATCTTTATTCTGAGTTACGGAGCTGTGAACGGACTGAGTACGGTAGTTAAGGCCGTACTACCTCTTGTGCTGTTTGATCCGCAGCAGTATGCCCGTAAAACAGGCGTACTGCTGTCACCAGCTTTTTTGCTCGCGGCGCTCGCTCCGTCAGCTTACGCCATACTGCTGGAGCGATACGGCATACCCGGAACGCTGCTTTTATCTGCCATCCTTACCCTGTTCATCACGGCGATTTCCATAGTGATCTGGCGTCGCCATCCTTCCTCTGCTGGACAGAAACGGGATAAGAACGTGCCATCCATTCCGGGGAAAAATATTTGACGCTGACTATATTTCCATTATTCTGGAAATATAGTTAAAGGAGGCCGCATGGATTTAAATACAGCAGCAAATGCACTCCGGGAGCTGGGGCACCCGACCCGTCTCAGCGTGTACCGGGAGCTGGTGAGAGCGGGTCATGACGGCCTGCCGGTCGGTGTTCTGCAGAAGCGCCTCGGTATTCCGCCCTCCACGCTCAGTCATCATATTTCCGCGCTGATGTCCGCCGGGCTGGTCAGCCAGGAGCGGCAGAGCCGTACCCTGTTCTGCAGACCCTGCTATGCGCAGCTTGAGCAGCTGATGGCCTTTCTGACAGAAGAATGCTGCGCAGGTGGCAGCTGCAGCCTGTCAACCGTGACGACTCATGAAGAGACCTCATTGTGAACAACATGAACGATATCCTGAAAAATATTGATACTTCACTCCTGGACGTGCCGCTGACTGAAGATAAGCTGAGGGCTGCAGAAGTAGCGCACCCGCCCCGCATCCTGATGCTCTACGGCTCGCTGCGGGAACGCTCATACAGCCGTCTAACTACGGAAGAGGCGGCCCGGCTGCTGACGGCAATGGGCGCCGAAGTGAAAATTTTTAACCCGTCCGGCCTGCCCCTGCCCGATGACGCCCCGGAGACGCATCCGAAAGTTGCAGAGCTGCGCGAGCTGGTTCTCTGGTCTGAAGGCATGGTCTGGTGCTCGCCGGAACGGCACGGCGCCATGACCGGCATCATGAAGGCGCAGATAGACTGGATACCCCTGACGTCGGGGGCGGTGCGGCCTTCTCAGGGCAAAACTCTCGCCGTTATGCAGGTCAGTGGCGGCTCGCAGTCGTTTAATGCCGTCAACCAGATGCGCATCCTCGGCCGCTGGATGCGTATGATCACTATCCCGAATCAGTCATCCGTGGCAAAAGCCTGGGCCGAATTTGATGAAGATGGTCGCATGAAGCCTTCGCCATACTACGACCGCATCGTGGACGTAATGGAGGAGCTGATGAAGTTCACTCTGCTGACGCGGGGTCGCAGTGACTACCTGACCGATCGCTACAGCGAAAGGAAAGAGAGTGCCGCGCAGCTGTCTGAGCGGGTTAATCAGCGCAGCATATGAAAAAAAGCCGGCATCTGCCGGCTTCTGTTTTTGCGTCTCCCTTCCTGCCGGCAGCGTACTGAAAAATCAGTGGCTGATCCGGTTTCCGTGTTCATCAATGACTTTTTCGCCATCCTCTTTTGTAAATGCTTTCTGCTGCGGGTCAGGCAGAATATCCAGAACCGCTTCAGACGGACGACAGAGCCTTGTGCCGAGCGGCGTCACAACCACCGGGCGGTTGATGAGGATGGGGTGAGCCAGCATGGCATCCAGCAATTCGTCATCGCTGAACCGGTCTTCTGCCAGCCCCAGATGCTCATAGGGCTCTGTATTTTTGCGCAGCAGGGCACGTGCGCTGATACCCATATCTGCTATCAGCTTTTTCAGCTCGTCGCGGGATGTTGGCGTCTCCAGATACAAAATCACTGTTGGCTCCACGCCACTGTTGCGGATAAGCGCCAGGGTGTTACGCGACGTCCCGCAGGCCGGATTGTGGTAAATAGTGATATCAGTCATAAACGGTACTCCGTTACGGAGCTGCGCAGACGCAGCCCCGGGGTTAAGGTTAAACAGTCAGGCGCAGGGCCAGCGCGGCCAGCGTCACAAAAAGTACCGGCAGGGTCATCACGATGCCCACGCGGAAGTAGTAGCTCCAGCTGACAGTAATGTTTTTTTGCGCCAGTACGTGCAGCCACAGCAGGGTAGCGAGGCTGCCGATGGGGGTGATTTTCGGGCCGAGATCGCAGCCGATGATGTTGGCGTAAATCATCGCTTCCTTCACCACGCCCTGTGCGGTGCTGCCGTCAATCGAAAGCGCACCAACGAGCACGGTAGGCATGTTGTTCATGACAGAAGAGAGCGCCGCCGTCAGGAAACCGGTGCCGAGCGTTGCGCCCCAGACGCCGTGCTCTGCAAACCGGTTCAGGGCGGCAGAAAGGTAATCAGTCAGGCCGGCGTTACGAAGACCGTACACCACCAGATACATGCCCAGCGAGAAGATAACAATCTGCCAGGGCGCGCCTTTCAGCACCTTGCCGGTATCAATCACGTGTCCTTTGCGGGCAACCAGCCAGAGAATACACGCCGCCACCGCTGCCACCAGGCTTACCGGCACGCCGAGTGGTTCGAGAGCAAAGAAGCCGACCAGTAGCAGGATGAGAACAATCCAGCCGGTTCTAAAAGTGCGCGCATCGCGAATGGCCTCACGCGGCGCCTTCAGTTTCGTCAGGTCGTAGGTGGCCGGGATGTCCCTGCGGAAAAACAGGTGCAGCATCACCAGCGTGGCGGCCACGGAGGCGATATTTACCGGCACCATCACCGAGGCATACTCGCTGAAACCCAGCTTAAAGAAGTCCGCCGTGACAATGTTCACCAGGTTCGACACGATGAGCGGCAGGCTGGAGGTGTCGGCGATGAAACCTGCTGCCATCACAAACGCCAGCGTGGCGCCGGGGCTGAAGCCCAGCGCCAGCAGCATGGCGATGACGATCGGCGTCAGAATAAGCGCCGCCCCGTCATTAGCGAACAGGGCGGCTACCGCCGCACCCAGCAGAACGATATAGGTGAACAGCAGCCGGCCTTTTCCGCCTCCCCAGCGGGAAACGTGCAGCGCCGCCCACTCAAAAAAGCCGGATTCGTCGAGCAGCAGGCTGATGATGATGACGGCAATAAAGGTAGCCGTAGCGTTCCAGACAATCTGCCAGACCACCGGAATATCACCAAGGTGTACTACGCCGGTCAGCAGCGCCAGAGCCGCACCGATGACTGCACTCCAGCCAATACTGAGGCCCTTCGGCTGCCAGATAACCAGTATCAGCGTCAGGACGAAAATCGCACCCGCCAGAAACATACCTTCTCCTTTTTAAATAAAATTGCCCGTTAATCCGGGCTGATGATTATCCCGCACAAGACACATTCAAAAAAACGAATATGTATGGGTAAATTTTTAAATGCAGACAGGCTTGCCGTTGGTGGTTGCGTTATCGCGTTCAGCCTGCTGGCTGAGCTTCAGGATGTCATCCCGCTGGCACAGGTAAGCCTGTTCAATCACTGCTGATGCCCAGGCTGGCATGTGCGGAGACAAACGGTAATGGATCCACTTGCCGTCTCGTCGGTCGATAAGCAGGCCGCTTTCTCTCAGTAAAGCCAGGTGACGGGAAATTTTGGGTTGTGATTCCTTCAGTGTGGACGAAAGCTCGCAGACGCAGAGCTCACCTTTTTCGCGCAGTAACAGCACCAGGCTGAGCCGGGTTTCGTCAGACAGGTTTTTGAAAAGCTGCAGGGGCATAAATGGTGGCATGACATTCTCCTGAATTACAGAGTTCAGTGTCGTTTCCAGGACTGCGCATGTCAATTTTATATTTGATTAATCATATATGTTAAGGCGGTTATCATGGTCTGTGACAGTCATCATGTTCCCGGGCTGTTCGCGGTGGCAGATACGGTAACAGAAAGCAGTCGCGAGGCGAGCTTCAGCTGCACAGCCTGGACGTCAGAACGCTCATGCTGTTCGCGGACAAGGTACATACGGCACTGGTCCGCGCCGATATCGGCTTTGCCGTGGACGCGATGGGCACGGATACCGCCATCGAAACTGCCGACGGGGCTCTGACGGAGGATGACTTACGTAAAATCCCGGCCTTTGTCCGGCTCTCCAGGAGACATACGGCGTGCTGGTCAGGAACATCATTATGGCAGTTGGCATCAAGGTAGCATTTCTGGCCCTGACCATTGCCGGAATAGGGACCATGTGGATGGCGGTGTTCGTGGATGTGGGTGCAAGTCTGCTTGTAGTGGCAAACGGCCTGCGCCTGTTGCGTAAGTAGCCGGATCTGCTGCCCGTCAGGTGGGTACTGCAGAAAATGTCCGCTTTTCGCGCGCACCAGAACTCTCGCCACCAGAACAGCTTACAGGGCACGTTCAGGCAGGCCGGGCTTTTGTTGCGCATTATCTGCTACAACTGCGTTTTTCCCGCGAAGGGCCAGGCAGGGCTGGCGACGCCAATTTACAGCTTTCCGGCGCATGAAGTAGCTGTCCCTTGCTTCGTACCGCAGATGACAGAAAAGTTATGCTGCCATATTTCTGCACTCCTGAGCACAATGATGGCATGCTTCTGCGCATTTTTTACAGTGTTCATGCTCATGTCGGGCGCACTCATCACCACATTTCTGGCAAATTTCTGCACAAACTCTGCAGAGTTCGGGAGCAAATTCGCTTTCAAGCGACATTAAATTTGCCGCTATCCGGCAGATGCTTGCGCACTGCATGTCCAGCCTTATGCATTCACGCATCATCTCCAGCTGAGGTTCTTTAAGGCATGACGTGGCACAGTAATCACAGGTGGCGGCACAGATATAGCAGGCTTCAATGCAGTTGCGATATTGTTCTGACATATTTTCCTCTCTTAACTTAGCTTATTTGCGAATACGTAATAAGCCTAGTACAGAATCTTCATTGCCGCAAAATACCGCTGTATTCAGCATGGGCGGCAGTTTAACGATGCGGAAAGCGGGAAGGCGGTAAAAAGAGCCCGTCGCAGCAAGACGGGCCGGCTCACGTAGGCCTTGAAAGAAGATTTACCGGAAAAAGCATTAACGATGAGGGTAAAACACAACCGCATCCCGGAGCAGTGACAGAAACGGACAGAAGATACCGGGAGAATCTTCTGTCCGGTGCAACCCCTTATTTTTCCTGCTGCATCATCCTTCGGTGCATATCAATGATGCTCTGATGTGCTGCAGAATTTGCATTATCCATACTCTGGTGCGCCAGGATGGCACGCTCATGTTCATTCATCATGGCAACAGCGTTGTTAGTTACCTGACCGTCCGGCTCTGAAACAGGATGCGGCTGTGCCCATACTGATGAGGCAGAAAACAGGGCCAGAAGAGAAACAAACATTAATTTTTTCATGTCGGCTGTCCTTACGAGTAAAAGTTAAATAATGGCGGGCCGGACGCTCTCCGGCTTCAGTCATTTTTATCGTACAGGAGAAAAATGCCTCCGCTCGAAAATGACATAAATGTAATGTAAAAACAGCAAGTTCCAACATTACACAATTGTAATCATGCCCGTCTTTCAGCTGTGATAGCTTTCCGGTAACAAAAAATAAACTTCCTGAACGGTAAGCACGGCTTGTGCTTGCGGAGCGGAGAGATTTTTTCTCCCGGGATACTGTGAATTTTGCCGGAGCTCAGTCATGGAACTTAAAAGTTCACGACGTAATTTTATTAAAGGGATAACCGCCACCGGTCTCGTGGGTGGCCTGGGGCTGAGAACGTTTGATGCGTTTTCGGCGGTAAACCTGATGCAGTCCCGTACGCTGGCCGGGACCGACTTTGATCTGTTTATCGGCGAAACGCCACTGAATATCACCGGTAAGACCCGTTATGCAAAAACCATAAATGCGGGTCTTCCGGGACCTCTGCTGCGCTGGAAAGAAGGCGACACTGTCACGTTAAGGGTAAAAAACCGCCTTTCAGAGCCGACCTCTGTTCACTGGCATGGCATTATCCTGCCGGCAAATATGGACGGCGTGCCGGGTCTCAGTTTTCACGGGATCGAACCGGACGACACGTATGTTTACTCCTTTAAAATAAAGCAGAACGGAACTTACTGGTATCACAGCCATTCCGGCCTGCAGGAGCAGGAAGGGGTATACGGTCCGATTATTATCGATGCCGCTGAACCTGAGCCGTTTCAGTGGGACAGCGAGCATGTTGTGCTGCTGACCGACTGGTCTGATGAAAAAGCCTCAGACATTCTCGCAAAACTGAAAAAACAATCAGATTATTACAACTTCGCTAAACCCACCGCTACCGACTTTTTCCGTGATGCGCGGGAGAAAGGCCTCGCGAATACGCTGGCTGACCGGAAAATGTGGGCCGAAATGAAGATGAACCCGACAGATTTGGCCGACGTCAGTGGTTTCACATACACCTACCTGATGAACGGACAGGGACCCGGTAAAAACTGGACCGGTCTGTTCCGTAAAGGCGAGAAAGTACGCCTGCGCTTCATTAACGGCTCGGCCATGTCTTATTTTGACGTTCGTATTCCCGGTCTGAAAATGACGGTCGTGGCCGCAGACGGGCAGTATGTCACCCCCGTGTCCGTTGATGAGTTCCGTATCGCCGTTGCCGAAACCTACGATGTGATCGTAGAGCCGACTGATGACGCTTACACTATTTTTGCTCAGTCTATGGACCGCAGCGGCTATGCACGTGGCACGCTTGCCGTCCGGAAGGGACTGTCTGCAACGATTCCGAAACCCGATCCGCGTCCCTGGCTGACCATGGATGATATGGGCATGGGCGGGATGGATCATGGCAGTATGGGCGGGATGGATCACAGTCAGATGCAGGGCATGGACGGCGGTGATATGCAGAGTATGGATGGTTCAGCTGTACCAGCCCCCCCAACAGACAGCATGGCGGGAATGGATCACAGCGCTATGAGCGGTATGGATCACGCAAGCATGGCTGGCATGAGTGACATGCAGAAACACCCGGCTTCCGAAACGGGTAACCCTCTGGTAGATATGCAGGCGATGATGCCGGCACCAAAATTAAATGACCCGGGCATCGGCCTGCGTAATAACGGCAGGAAGGTTCTGACTTATGCCGACCTGAAAAGTACGTTTGAAGATCCGGACGGCCGCGAACCGTCCCGCACCATCGAACTGCACCTTACGGGCCATATGGAAAAGTTTGCCTGGTCTTTCAACGGCATCAAATTCTCAGATTCAGAACCGGTTACGCTCCGCTATGGTGAACGCGTTCGCATCGTACTGGTCAACGACACCATGATGACGCACCCCATTCATCTTCACGGTATGTGGAGTGATCTTGAAGACGAGGGTGGCAACTTCCAGGTACGTAAACATACCATTGATATGCCTCCGGGAACCCGCCGCAGCTATCGCGTCACGGCTGACGCGCTCGGGCGGTGGGCCTATCACTGCCATCTTCTTTTCCATATGGAAACGGGCATGTTCCGTGAAGTCCGGGTCATTGAATGAGGTACTGCTGATGTCAGTTTCAGGGTGGAGTGATATGAAAAAGAATGTGTCGCGTTCTGCGGCAGGATTGCTGGTTTGGTCTGCACTTGCCGGAACGACGTTTACACCCGTCTATGCCGCGCCAGCGCATAACATGCCGCAGCATGATATGTCAGGGATGGATCATCCTGCTATGGGCGGGATGGAGCCGATGGATGGTATGGAGTCCATGCAACCCGCTGCGCCAGCAGAAAGCAGAACGCCCATCCCGCCGGTTACCGAGGCTGACCGTAAGGCGGCATTTCCGGATGTCCACGGTCATAAAATTCATGACAGCAGCGTGAATTATTTTCTGCTTGCCGATCAGCTGGAATGGCAGAAAAACAACGATCCTGGCGGGTTTAACTGGGATGTGAGCGGCTGGATTGGGGGTGACATCGACCGGCTCTGGATCCGCAGCGAAGGCGAAACCAGCGACGGTAAAGCTGAATCCGCGGAAGTGCAGGCACTATGGGGACATGCCATTACGCCCTGGTGGGATGTGGTTGCCGGGGCCCGACAGGATTTCAGGCCCGGAAAGCCCCAGACCTGGCTTGCCGCCGGCCTGCAGGGAATGGCGCTTTACAATTTTGAAACCGAGCTGACAGCATTTGCCGGCGAGAAGGGGCGAACTGCGCTGAGGCTGGAGGCGGATTACGATGTGCTGCTGACCAACCGTCTGATCCTGCAGCCTTCCTTTGAAGCCAGTATTTACGGGAAAGATGATGAAGCGCGTGAAACCGGTAAGGGCCTGTCCAGTACGGAACTCTCACTGCGCCTTCGCTACGAGGTGAAACGTGAGTTTGCTCCATACGTCGGGGTTTCCTGGAGCCAGCTTTACGGTAATACCGCAGATATGGCTGCCCGTGAAGAAGAAAAAGATAACGAAGTGCGTTTCCTTCTCGGGGCACGCATGTGGTTCTGATGCAGTTAATTTAAACAAGACAGGTATTATAATGAAACATTCATCTGCTAAGTATTTCATCGCTGTTGTGGCTTCTGTCACTGCTTTCGCTGTCCAGGCGCATCCTGAACTGGCTTCATCAGTGCCTGCAGACAAGGCACAGGTAGCGGCTCCTTCAAAGGTAGAGCTTCACTTCACCGAAAATCTGGTGACCAAATTCTCTGGCGCACGTCTGATAATGACTGCCATGCCGGGCATGTCATCGCATGCGCCAATGCCTGTTTCAGCTAAAGTTGCGGCCGGCAGCGATCCCAAAACCATGATTATCACGCCGGCAAAACCGCTGCCCGCCGGGACTTATAAGGTGGAATGGCGTGCAGTGTCATCTGACACACATCCCCGTACCGGCAACTACAGCTTTAGCGTGAAGTAATGCCATGAACGATCAGACTTTTATTGTCATCCGGTTTCTTCTTTACCTTGATCTTATGGTTCTTTTTGGCCTGCCTTTATTTGAGCTTTATGCCCTGAAAGGCGTATTGAAAAAACCGGTATCTTTGTTCAGCGTCTGGTCGTTCTTTTTCACGCTCATTTCTGCCGGGATTGTGTTGTCACTGGCAAACATGCTGCTGGTTGCCCAGTCCATGAGCGGCGTCAGTGACCCCGGTGAGCTGACTCTGCACATTATTGAAATGGTGGTCGGCGAGACCGCTGTTGGCATGAGCTGGGTCGTCCGGCTCGTTGCCCTGGCCATCGCCTTTATCGGGCTCGGTCTGCGGCTTAGGAATGCCGTACTTTCACGTTATGTTTTGATGTTGGCAGGCGGTACTGCGCTGGCGACCCTGGCATGGGGCGGTCATGCAGCCATGAATGACGGTGTGAGCTATTACGTCCATTTGTTGAGCGATATTGTTCATCTTTCCGCAGCCGGTGCCTGGGTAGGAGCCCTGACGGCTTTTACCGTTCTGCTGAGTATAAAAAAAGCCAGTAAAGCGGCTTATGCACTGCAGTTGTCCGGGGCATTAACGGGGTTTTCCCGTGCCGGCACGGTTATTGTGATAAGCATCGTGATCACGGCAGTAGTTAATTTCGTGCTCATCACAGAAAAGCCACTGAGCACTTTGCCGGGAAGCATTTACGGCCTGCTGCTGGTAATAAAGACTGCCCTGTTTTTTCTGATGTTATTGCTGGCTGCTGCCAACCGCTTCCGGCTTGCGCCAAAGCTGGAAAATGCCCTGCTTCAGGGCCACTATAAGGCGGGTATTGCACTGATGCGTAAAAGCATTATTACAGAATTTACCGTAGCGGTACTGATACTGGCCATTGTCGCCTGGCTGGGCACCCTGTCCCCTGGCACCGGTATGGAGTAACAATTAACTGCAGGAAAAACGCACCATGACAACCATGCTGATTGTTGAGGATGAACTGAAAACCGGTACTTACCTGAAGCAGGGACTCCTGGAAGCAGGCTATGACGTGACCCTGGTGAACGACGGGCGTCAGGGCCTGGAGCACATTCTGCGTCAGCATTATGACCTGATAATCCTGGATGTCATGCTGCCCTCGATGGATGGCTGGGATATCCTGCAGCAGATGCGCATGGCACGCCACGAAGAGCCCGTCCTGTTCCTGACGGCCAGAGATAACGTCAGCGAAAAAATTAAAGGGCTCGATCTGGGCGCGGATGATTACCTGCTAAAACCTTTCGATTTTGCCGAGCTTCTGGCCCGCATCCGCACGCTGCTCAGGCGTAACCGTACACAGGCTTCAGGAAACCACAGCATTGCAGATCTGATCATGGACGCCTCCCGCCGGACCGTGAGCCGGTCGGGAAAAAAAATTCACCTGTCTACAAAAGAGTTTGTGCTGCTTGAGCTGTTGTTACAGCGAACCGGAGAGGTTTTGCCAAGAAACCTGCTTTCCTCCCTGGTCTGGAATATTAATTTTGAAAGCGATACCAATGTCATTGACGTTGCCGTCAGGCGGCTTCGCAGCAAGGTAGATGACGACTTTACGCCAAAGCTCATTCATACCGTGCGGGGCATCGGTTATGTTCTGGAGATACGTGAAGAGTGAAGCGTAACTGGTCCCTGACTACACGGCTGAGCGTGATATTTGCCGGTGTAATGATGTCTGCCTGGCTTCTTTCCAGCGTCCTGCTTGTTACTGCCCTGAGCAGCTATTTTCGCCATCAGGATGCCGCACTGCTGACAGGAAAGCTTGAGCTGGCAACCGAACTACTGGAAAGTGAAGCTGATTCCGGGCAGCCAGACAGTGCTTCGCTTGCACGCAAGGTTGCCGATGCCATGGTAGGTCACAGCGGGTTGTATCTGTCGATTAAAACGTCGGATAACAGGTTACTTGCCGACTATTCCTCGCCCGGTTTTCCGCTTCCTTACGGACGTTTTGCCAGCGAAGCCGCATATCCGGATACGATGCAGACAGTAGAGGATGAAGGCTGGCGTTATAATGTTATTGTCAGAAAAATCAGTGCGCAGAAAGCAGGCGGACAACATGATGTCCTGATCACAGCCGCTTATGATACCGGCTTTCATGATGAATTTATCAGCCAGCTCAAAAAATGGCTGCTCTGGTTCAATGGCGGGCTGATGTTCATTTCGGTATTACTGGGCTGGTTTGTCACAAGGATGGGTCTCAAGCCGTTGAATGAATTAAACCGTCTGGCCTCCGCTGTCACCATCAACAACCTCAGTAAACGTCTTCCTGCGCGCCATCTGCCGGCCGAGCTGATGGCTACCGCGGCTGAATTCAACAGCATGCTTGAAAGGCTGGAGAAATCCTTCAGGCGCCTTTCTGAGTTTTCATCGGACATTGCCCATGAGCTGCGTACGCCTGTCAGTAACCTGATGATGCAGACGCAGGTTGCCCTGTCCCGGGATCGTGATGCAGCCAGTTACCGGGAGGTACTTTTCTCTAATCTGGAAGAGCTGAGCCGGCTTGCAAGAATGAGCAGCGACATGCTTTTTCTGGCGAAGTCAGAAAATGGCCTGATGATACTGGAGAAGCAGAACGTCTCATTACACGAAGAGCTCGAAGAACTGATTGATTTCTTTGAGCCTCTTGCTGGTGAAAGTCATAAAACGCTGAAGCTTAAAGGTGATGCTCTCGTCAGAGGCGATCGCCTGATGCTGCGTCGTGCGCTGAGTAATCTGATCACCAACGCCATAAAATATTCTCTGCCGGGCTCTGCCATATCCGTATCAGCAGAGCATAACTCGGACAGGGCCTTTGTACATATTTCCAATCACACAGAAGATATTGCACCGGAAAGTCTGGGCCGACTGTTTGACCGTTTTTACCGGGGCGATGCATCCAGGCAGCATAATACGGATGGCGCGGGACTCGGTCTTTCTATTACGCGGTCCATTTTGCTGGCCCATGAAGGCGATCTGCAGGTAGCCGTGAATGATAATGTCATTACGTTCACGGCCATCATGCCGGCAACAGAGGGACCGTAACAACAAAACTTTCCGGGCTAAAATTTCATGATTTGAACTGCTCTGTGGCTTTGTTGAATAAATCGAACTTTTGCTGAGTTGAAGGATCAGATCACGTATCTTCCCGACAACGCAGACCGTTCCGTGGCAAAGCAAAAGTTCAAAATCACCAAC
Organism: Buttiauxella sp.; assembly: GCA_032051265.1. Taxonomy (GTDB): domain Bacteria; phylum Pseudomonadota; class Gammaproteobacteria; order Enterobacterales; family Enterobacteriaceae; genus Dryocola. The sequence continues at coordinate 89,500 of DAMBYU010000010.1, read as the reverse complement.
TGGCCCACCTACAATAAAGCCCTCATCAACCGTGGCTCCATAACTTTCTGGCTGGATGATGAAGCTATTCAGGCCTGGTATGAGTCAGCAACACCTTCTTCACGAGGCAGACCTCAGCGCTATTCTGACCTTGCCATCACTACTGTGCTGGTCATTAAACGCGTATTCAGGCTGACCCTGCGGGCTGCGCAGGGCTTTATTGATTCCATTTTTTCTCTGATGAACGTTCCGCTACGCTGCCCGGATTACAGCTGTGTCAGCAGGCGGGCAAAGTCGGTTAATGTCAGTTTCAAAACGCCCACCCGGGGTGAAATCGCACACCTGGTAATTGATTCCACCGGGCTGAAGGTCTTCGGTGAAGGCGAGTGGAAAGTCAAAAAGCATGGCCAGGAACGCCGCCGTATCTGGCGTAAGCTGCATCTCGCCGTTGACAGTAAAACACATGAAATCATCTGCGCTGACCTGTCGCTGAACAACGTTACGGACTCAGAGGCCTTCCCCGGGTTAATCCGGCAAACCCACCGGAAAATCAGGTCAGCCGCCGCCGATGGCGCTTACGATACCCGGCTATGTCACGATGAACTGCGGCGTAAGAAAATCAGCGCGCTTATCCCTCCCCGAAAAGGTGCGGGTTACTGGCCCGGTGAATATGCAGACCGTAACCGTGCAGTGGCTAATCAGCGAATGACCGGGAGTAATGCGCGGTGGAAATGGACAACAGATTACAACCGTCGCTCGATAGCGGAAACGGCGATGTACCGGGTAAAACAGCTGTTCGGGGGTTCACTGACGCTGCGTGACTACGATGGTCAGGTTGCGGAGGCTATGGCCCTGGTACGAGCGCTGAACAAAATGACGAAAGCAGGTATACCTGAAAGCGTGCGTATTGCCTGAAAACACAACCCGCTACGGGGGAGACTTACCCGAAATCTGATTTATTCAACAAAGCCATCATTGATTTATGCGGCAAGAAGTTTTCCCGACGCAGGGTAGCTGAAGATCGTCTGACGCTTGAGCGCCGGATGCACATTACCGATGTGGAAAAAGATTTTTTTTATTATGTGTTGAAAGCAAAACTCAACATCCGGCACAAAATTAAAAACGGAAAAAAAAGAATAGAGAATATATTCCATTAGCAGAAAGCAGTTCATCCAGATCAGCCGCTGCTGGTGATTTCTACGTTATTATCTTCTTTTAGCCCCGCTCATTCTGGTGAAAAAACGTTGCGCTATCCGCTGCTGCTCAAAGCTGCCTGATGTCGTTCAATCGCTTGCTTTGTACCAACAGCAGACGTTGTTGTGCTTAATTGAGCTGCTCCCCACTGATTCACACATAATGCTGTTAGCAATGTCCGCTTTTCGCTCACAGCGGACCTTCGGCTCAATTAGCTCGTACGCTTAGTGTCAGAAGCGGACGTTCAGGATATCATGATGCAGTTAACGTCGAAGATCCGGCTGACTTGCTTTCAAGTATGTTAATGATTAAATCACTTGGAAAAATTGTCTCATTGGTGTGTATGAGCTCTTCTATTGTCCACCAATGTTGATCGCGAATGACTTCCTTTTCATTGCTACTCCATCCTGAATGGTCGAGATCTACTGTATTTGCATTAATCATAAAGAAACGCTCTTCAGCAAGTACGGTCTCCCCACTTGGTAGCATCATTGTGAAGTTTCGAGACGCTATTTGTGGTCCTGCCAATGTTCTTATCAAACCCGTTTCTTCAAATAATTCGCGTATAGCCGCCTGCTCAAAAGATTCATTTTTTTCAAGCCCTCCACCCGGAGTTGCCCAGTATGTTTTTCCCCTCAGAGCATCATCTTTATGACAGAACCTAAAGAGCAAGACGTGATTTTCAGGCGAAAGAATGATCAATCGAGATGAAGGTCGAATGCGCACATACCCCCCTTAAAAAGCTTGAATAGTGATTCTCGATATTTATATAAACATAAATTGCAGCCTGAATCGCCCTACAGGTCTGCATTTTCTTACAGCTATAATTTCACTCAACGTCCGCTCCTCGCTCATACGGGACACTCATAATCACATCTCCTAACCCAATGGAGATTGAACATGACAACATCCCCCTGGAACAAAAGCCGCATTATCGGCCAGAAACGGCCTCTTCAGATCTCTCATATCTGGGGAATTCGTATCCGTCTTGAGCTGGAAGGAAAAGTTCGTGATCTGGCTCTTTTTAACATGGCTCTGGATAGTAAACTTCGGGGCTGTGATTTGGTTAAGCTAAAAGTTTCTGATATAGCCTATGGGCACTCTGTTTCGGGCAGAGCGACAGTGCTGCAGCAGAAAACGGGCAGCCCTGTTCAGTTTGAACTGACTAAGGGAACCAGAGAGGCTGTAGCCGCGTGGATCAAAATGGCTCAACTAAGTAATAGCGACTATCTCTTCCAGTCCCGCGTTGGTTCTTCAAGACACATCTCAACCAGACAATATAACCGTATTTTTCATGGATGGATTGGGAAGCTGGGTCTCGATGAGACGCTCTACAGTACGCACTCAATGCGCAGAACCAAGCCATATCTTATCTATAAAAAAACGAAGAACCTTCGGGTAATCCAGTTACTTTTGGGGCACAAAAAACTCGAAAGCACAGTACGTTACCTTGGCATTGAAGTAGATGATGCTCTGGAAATATCGGAATCAATTGAAGTCTAGCCTGGAAGGGCTGCAACAGCAGCCCTGTGCCAGGAGCGGACGTTATCAGGCCCGGATACGATTACCTCAGACCTCTCGCTTTCTCGTTTCCCGGTGATATTTGCCTGATTTTCTGAAAACGAGAACCCCGGCCAGTAATAATCCTGTGATACACAGAACTATACTGCACAGAAATAAACCACTGTTGTCTTTTGTTCCGGTAAAGTAGCCTCCCGCGACAGCTCCTGACCCGATGCCAATATTGAACGACATGACATAAAGCGCAGATGCGAATTCAGGATAATCCCGTGACGCTTCGATTACCCAGGACTGGAGACCGACGATAACTACTGAGATGGCGCAGCCCCAGAAAAATAACACCACGCCAGCGCTGAGAGGACCCGGCAACGTTATCAGCAGAAGAGTCTGGGCAAGTGCGATACCTGCTCCGCCCGCCAGTGTCAGTAACGGCGGTCTGAGGGAAAAACGACTTATCAGCAGCGTACCGCAGGCTCCTCCCACGCCGAAAACAAAAAGCAGTATTGTCAGAACATCAGCATTAACCCCCGGTATTGACCTCAGGAGAACAGTGACATAGGTATAACTCATGAAGTGTGCCGTAATAATTAAAAGCGTCACGCCAGCCAGCAGACAGAGCAATCCGGAAAAGGCAGGTTTTTGCAGGCCAGATGGTCCCGCTTTCGCTGCAGGTTCATGAACGCGAGGCAGCCATCTGACAGCAAGGCACATAATAATCAGTGAAAACAGGCCGAACAGACCAAACCCCTTTTGCCATCCGTAATAATTTCCCGTTGCAGTCGACAGCGGCACTCCCATAACTATCGCCAGCGATATGCCGGAGAAGACGAGAGCTGTCGCCCTGCTTGCAGGCATGGTGCCAGCCATTCTGATGGCATAAGAGGCAATCCCCGCCCAGAACACACCGTGTCCCAGTGCTGCAATAACCCGCAGTAAAAGCAGCATGACGAAACTGTCTGTCAGCATGACTGAACCGTTACAGATTGCGATAAGACCGAGCAAAAAAACGAAAAGCTTTTTTCTGTCAATCCCTTGTGTGAGCAACGTGACGGGTATGACAGACAGGGTTATTACCCATGCATATACGGTAATCAGCATGCCGGCCTTCGCCCCGCTAATCCCCAGATGCTCTGCTATCTGATTTAACAGACCGACTGGCAAATATTCGGTTGTCTGCGAAACAAACGCGCCTGCTCCCAGGACAGATAATGCCTTAATCATGATTTCTGCCCTCGTAACTGTATACTCCGTCTGCGGTTTCATCAGCGATAGTTTTTATCCACGCTATGGCTGGCATAAGTTGCCAGCCTGATGGGGCAACTGTTCTCCGCTTCAGGTGGAATAACTCAGTTCTCATTCTGCGCCTCGCGCCCTGTCAAAATGTTGCATTACTCTGCATATTTCTGCATATTAACGCAATATAAATTGCAAAATAGCGCACTAAAATGAAATTACCTGATGCAAGACGGCAGAAAATCCTCGAAATATTGAGCCATCATGGCGAACTGCAGGCCTCAACACTGGCTGAAAAGCTGGGTATATCAGAGGACACGGTTCGCCGCGATTTGATACGCCTTGAGTCTACAGGCATGCTGCGTCGCGTCCGTGGCGGCGCGATCCCCCGCACACAGGTACCGCTTCATCATCAGGAAAGACTGAGCAGAACGGGCGCGTCAAAAAGTGCTATCGCTTCGGTGGCAGTCTCTCTTATCAGGCAGGATGATGTCGTCGGGCTGGACGGAGGAACCACCACGCTTGCCATCGCACAGGCAATCCCGCCCGGATTGCATTGCACCGTCGTAACGAACAACCTGCCCGCCGCCATGGCGCTGGCCGATCATCCGGATGTAGAGGTCATTGTGCTGGGAGGTAAATTATTTAAGCCCGCGATGGATATGACGGGCCATAAAGTGTGTGAAGAGTTACGCACCATGGCTTTTGATATCTGCTTTATCGGTGCGGCTGCGGCGAATATCACAACCGGCTTCAGCAGTATCGACTATGACGAAACGCAGGTTAAACGTGGCCTGGCACAAGCCGCAGAGCGCAGCGTGTGCGTTATTTCGGGAGAGAAAATGGGGAAACATTCCCCCTTTTCTTATGCATCACCCAGAGAAATCAGTGACATCATCACAGATGGTGATGCACCCGCTGACTATATTGCGCTGTTCAGGGGCGAAGGCGTTAACGTTATTGTTGCAGAGCCCCAGGCAAAGAAATAAGGAGTTAATCGTGAAGACAGAGATAGAAACCCTGGAATCCAGACAAATTTACCGTAACCGCTGGATGTCGCTTAAGGAAGACCGGATTCTGAGAGCCGATGGCAGCGAGGGGCTCTATTCCGTTATTGAAAAAGATGATTTTGTGGTCGTCATTCCGGTTGAGAATGATGAAGTCTACCTGGTTGAGCAATACCGTTACCCACTGGGCCAGAGAACCACGGAACTGCCTCAGGGAAGCTGGGAATGTTCCCACGATGCTGCACCTGAAGACGTGGCCAGAGGCGAACTTAAAGAAGAAACCGGGTTGAGCGCCGGAAAAATGATGTATGTCGGTTATCAGAAGCTTGCGCAGGGCTATTCAGCCCAGGGTTATCATATTTATCTTGCGACGGAGCTGATATTTACCGGCCAGCAACTGGAGGAGGAAGAGTACGGCCTGACGGTGAAAAAAATTAAAATCAGCGCCTTTGCTCAGTTAATACGTGACGGCGAAATCACTGACGCCACCTCGGTTACCGCTTTCCTGCTGGCGAGAGCTAAGAAAATGATCTCTTAAAGCTGCTGTGTATAAATAGCATGAGAACGATGTTCGTTCTTCGCTCACAGCGGACCTCGCCCAGTGAGCAGGTCTGCTCTGTGCCAGAAGCGGGCACGAATGTATTACTGGCTTTAACCATCCGACGTCAGGTGTACTATAATTCAATTTATTCAGAAGGTTAGATAAGTTTTCCGCTGAGTATGTTGATGATCAAATCGTGGGGAAAGATAGTTTGGTTAGTATCTCTAAGCTCTTCTAATGACCACCAGTAATGATTTTGAATAACGCTCTTTTCGTTCTCACTCCATCCCGAGCAGTCGATATCTGTCTTTTCCGCATGAATTATGAAGAAACGCTCTTCAGCAAGAACGGTCTCCCCATCAGGCAGCTGCATGGGGAAGGTTCTGGATGCCGCCGCCGCTCCAGCGGAATCTCTTTTTAGCCCAGTTTCTTCCTGTAACTCCCGTAGTGCGGCCTGTTCAAAGGATTCATTCAATTCAAGCCCACCGCCAGGCGTCGCCCAGTATGACATGCCGCTTAAGGCGTCATTTTTATGGGAAAAATTAAACAGCAAGACATTGTTTTCAGGCGAAAGAATAATTAACCGGGATGATGGGCGAGTGCGCATAAAGTTTCCTTTTGATACGGCTTAAAGCTGATTTCCGTCCCGCTATTTAAACATACATAGCCGCCGGCCGATCTCTCAATATCAATGATGACGTTTAGTTTGTTGAACTTTCGCTCTGATATGAAAGCGTCTGCTCCTCGCTCATAGCGGATCGAAGGCCAGCGCCAGTCCGCTTTGTGCCATAAGCGGACGTTATTCCGATAACAAAGAGCGGAACAACGAAGAATATAAATAGCTAAACTTCAGATTTTCAGTATATCAATGACGACTCTCAGTGCCGGCGACACATTGCGGTGAGGATAATACAGGAATGAACCTTCCAGGCGCTGGCTGTAACGTGGCAACGCCCTGATAAGATTGCCTTGCTCTAAATCATCAGCGACCAGTTCCTCCGGGACATAAGCCAGCCCCAGCCCCAGTCTGGCTGCTTTTGCTTCCATGTAGCTGTCAGAAAAGGCCCACTGTCCTTGTGGTCGGTGCGTTATTTTTTTACCGTCCTGAAGGAGTTCCCACTGATAAAGGCTACCATCGGCAAACTGGTAGGCTATACAAGGATGAATCACTAAATCAGCCGGTGTTTGTGGAAAGCCATAGCGACGAAAATGCTCGGGCGTAGCTACAACAACCATCTCCATGTCAGGTGTAATACGCACCGCGACCATGCCCTGTCCTACCTCCGGCCCCAGCCGCACGCCGGCATCAAATCGCTCAGCGATAATATCGACGAACCGGCTTTCACTGATGAGTTCAAGCCTGATATCGGGGTAACGGTGCTTAAATAGCGCCAGCTTCGGTAAAAGAACTTTATCAATAGCATGCTGGCTGGCATTGATGCGTACCGTACCGGACGGGGTATTCCGGTAATACGCCAGCGTGGCAAGACCCGTATCTAAAGCATCAAATCCGGATTCTGTTGTCTGATACAGTTGCTCACCTGCCTGTGTTAACGACAGCCTGCGCGTAGTGCGAACCAGAAGCTGTATACCCAGCCTTTCTTCAAGGTCACGGACAGAACGACTAACACCTGATTGTGCAAGTCCAAGACGTTGTGCCGCTGCAGTGAAACTGCCCTCCCGCACCACCTGCATAAACAAGTAGAGCTCATTATAGTTTTCCCGTTTTGCCATTTGCGCGTCCTCAAAATATCTGGCCGCAAATGATGTCTGCTGCGGCCCTTCATTTATAACAATATGCTATTAATCCTAGCAATTTTTACCCTCTAATCAGCACTATTTCTGCTACCTATAATGAGCGCATTGCATCAAAGCACAGCAGTACTCTCCGTATGAAACCGGTACCTCACTTTTCTTTTTCAGGGGAATTTAAATGAATGTTTTCACCAGAAAGCTGACAGCCGCGCTACCCGCTATGCTGCTATGCGTATCATTAAGTGGAGTTACGACAATGAGTTATGCTGACACATCTAATCCGAACTCGCCTGTTTCAATGGTAGAAAAATGGGATAAAACCTTTGCAGAGAGCGATAAGGTTGATCATCGCAAGGTGGCATTCCAGAACCGTTACGGGATCATATTAGTAGGGGATCTTTACATCCCCAAAAACCGGGGCGAACGTAAACTGGCTGCGATTGCATTAAGTGGTCCTTTCGGTGCGGTCAAAGAGCAATCAAGCGGCCTGTATGCACAGACCCTGGCCGAACAGGGATTTGTTGCGCTGGCATTCGATCCTTCTTACACGGGTGAAAGTGGTGGCTATCCGCGTAATGTCGCCTCTCCGGATATCAACACTGAGGACTTTAGCGCGGCGGTTGATTTCCTTGGATTACAAAAAGAGGTGGATCGCCATCGTATTGGATTACTCGGTATTTGCGGCTGGGGAGGCATGGCACTCAATGCGGCGGCGATGGATACACGCGTAAAAGCAGTTGCGACCAGCGTGATGTACGACATGAGCCGGGCGATGGGACATGGCGTTGGTGATGGCAAAGACCGTTATTCAACAGCCGATCGCCGTGCCGTATTACAGTACCTGAACGAGCAGCGCTGGAAAGATGCTGAAAGCGGAACTATCGCCCGCGGTAGTCACGATATTAATGTGGATAAGAATGGCAGCGTAAGCGCTTCTGAGCGAATTCTGCCGGAAACATTACCCGCGAATCCACACCCGGTACTGAAAGAGTTTTTTGATTATTACAGAATGCCACGCGGCTTCCATGAGCGTTCTGTTAACTCTAATGGCGCATGGAATGCAACGATGCCCTTGTCGTTTATGAATATGCCGCTGCTTAGCTACGCAAATGAAATCACTATTCCTGTGTTGATTGTTACAGGTGAAAAAGCGCACTCGCGCTATTTTGCAGAAGATGCCTACAAAGCGGTTGGCAGCACTGAAAAAGAGCTTGTGATCGTCCCCGGCGCAAACCACGTGGACTTATACGACAACGCTGCAGGTAAGATCCCTTTTGCCAGGTTTGAACAGTTTTTCAAAACCAGCTTAAGGTAAAAACGCAGCTCAGAATCGTTTAAAAGCCACCTGTAATACTCAGGTGGCTTTGACTCTGGATCTATCCAGATCTGACGTTACATAGAAACCTTATAATATCGCACTTCATTCTCACCCACTCTCATCGTTATTACATGAATAGCGTTTATTTCGTTTATGCCTGAAGAAGATCGGGCGCTATTCACAGGTCCTGATAATATTCATAATGCGTCATTAAACATCACAATAGATACAGGGGCGAGCCTGGCAGCAGAAGATAAATATTATGACAGGATACGCAATGGTATCCTGTCGATATTTCTACATTGTTCCGGTTTAATTGTTCCGATTTAACTTTTATAACCGATCAGCGTCAGTTAAGGCTTAAGGATAACCTTCGTCCATCCCTCATCGCGATCGTCAAAGTGCTTATATCCCTCAGGCGCCTCAGCAAGTGAAAGACGGTGTGAGATTATGCCGCCCGGGCTGGCTTTACCCTGATGGATCAGACGGGCCAGCTGACGATTATAGGCTTTGACGTTCGCCTGGCCGGTGCGGATTGACTGTCCTTTAAACCAAAAACTGCCGAAATCAAACGGCATCTTACCTTCTTTGGCAAGGTCTGATGCAGCTCCCGGATCCTGCGGGATAAACACGCCAACCACACCAATTCCCCCGGTTGCTTTGGTTGATGCAACGAGGCTGTTCATAGTGACCGAATTATCTTCATGGCCATGTTTGTTACAGCACTGATAGCCCACGCATTCACAGCCACAGTCAGTGCCGCGTCCGTCAGTTAAGTCGAGAATTCGTTGCACGGCTTCATCGCCGGTCGCATTGATGCCCGTCGCCCCCATTTTCTCTGCCAGCGCTAAACGGTCCTGGTGTGTATCCACTACAAATACCTGTGAAGCGCCTTTTATCATGGCTGAGTGTGCGGCCATCAGACCCACCGGCCCCGCGCCGTAAATGGCTACGCTTTCGCCAGGCTTTAATCCGGCGAGTTCTGTCGCATGCCAGCCGGTAGGGAAAATGTCAGAGAGCATCACATAATCATCTTCTTTTTCTACTGCGTCAGGCGGAAGCACCAGGCAGTTAAAGTCTGCAAAGGGGACCCGAAGCAGTTCCGCCTGACCACCCTCCCAGGAGCCCATTTCAGCAAAACCATAGGCCGCGCCCACAGTACCGGGATTGGTGGTGAGGCAAAAACCGGTCAGACCTTTTTCACAATTCTCGCAAAAACCGCATCCGACATTAAATGGCAGACAGACATAGTCACCGACCTTAACACGCTCCACTCCTGAGCCAATTTCAACCACCTCACCCAGGTTTTCGTGCCCCAAAATACGTCCCTGCTCAAAGCTGGTCCGACCCTCGTACATGTGCAAATCCGATCCACAAATATTGGTGGTGGTAATGCGGACAAGCACATCGGTGGGGCGAGCAATTTTTGCATCCGGCACGTCTTTAACTTTTACATCATAGGGACCGTTGTAAATAACTGCTTTCATGATCTTCTCCTGCTTGCGGCCGGAAAGGTGTGGCTGCCCGACCGGGTAAGTGTCAACTAAGTTTAGCTGCCATGATTGGTAACGCAATCGACAGCAAGGCAATCGGGAGGTTTCTTATCGGATACGTTGAGGAATGCTGGCCGGGGATGACGGTCAAAGACAGCCGGGAAAAGGTCAGGATCATGCCGCATCAAGCCGAGCGGCAGCAGCCGGTAGCGTTGCGGGAATATTTGCGTAAAACAGTTATCAATTATCGGCAGCAATCTCAGACGCAGCCTGAAGGTAAAGACCCGATTTATCAGAAAGATGATTTACCTTACACCCGGCCAGTTTTTGCCTGATTCACTGCCAGAATCTTCTCAGAGAGGCACTTCCCGTTAGATACAGAGGTCGCTAAAACCCTGGCCTCGCTGAGCCTGGCACCCTGGATAGGGGTGTCTGTGTACCCTTCTCTCTGCGCTACGTTAAGGCTGGAATAAAAAATATCGCTTCCGGGTCCCCGTCATCGAGATTGTCGACCTGACCGCTGGGGATAAATCCGGCGTTCAACAGCAGCCGTTGCATTGGCAGGTTAGAACGATGGGTGGAGGTGAACAGCTTCGGGTGCTGGCAGCGGGACTTCAATGCTGCAATCAACGCCAGACCGATACCCCTGCGGCGGTAGTGTTCCCCTACCATCAGCATTTCAATAAAGCCGTAGCCGAAGAAATGGTAGTTCAGCACGCCATATCCCATCGCTATTCCCTGCAGTTCGGCAATATAACAGACAGACCAGGCACACCAGATGCGGATTTGCGCCGCACCTTTTGGCTGGCTCTGGGCAACAATGTCGATAGTAATCAGGGATATAGCATCGTTTTCAGTGGTCAGGCGAACACGCATATTCAGTCTCCCTCTCTTTAATTGACTGCAGTGCAGCCTTAATAAAACGGCAATCCCGCACAGATTTTTTAATTTCATACGGGATTTTACAATTCCATAAGATGATTAGTTAATCCTGATCATCCCAGAGAGGCAGGGTTCATTTTCTGAAAGTTATCGTTATCCAGGGAATACATAAGCTGGGCAAAAGCAAGCAGCGCAAGGCTCCAGTGCTGTAAGCGAGGGGTGAATGAATCCGGTAAGGCAATAGCCATCTGATAATCTCCATATAAACTAAAGTACGAGTACATACGTACAATTAATGTATGTATGTACTCGTACATTAGTCAACAGATAAAATTTAAAGTAGAGTGTCGGTATGTTGCTAACCTGATGAGAAATCTAATGCTTGCTAATCATCCTGATAAGGAACAAATACGGCTTGAGAATGTGCTGACGGCCCTGGGTAATCCGCTACGTCTGACTGTAGTCCGTGTACTGGCTGGTGGCGGTGAACATGCCTGTAGCGCCGTGCTGAGTGGTATTCCCAAATCAACGCTGACTCACCACTGGCGTGTACTACGAGACAGTGGCGTTATCTGGCAGCGTCCTTTTGGTCGCGAAAATTTATTGTCTCTGCGTCGTGAAGACCTGGATGCCCGCTTCCCCGGGCTGCTTGATGTCCTGTTGGGTGCGGTGGAAAACGATGCACTAACGCAGGAATCAACGACAAGGAATCTGCCGCCGCCAACCTCTGAATAGCAGGCACATACAGAGATGAAGTGAGCTGAGCGCATATGTCCGCTCTTCGCTCACAGCGGACCTTCAATCCAGTAAGTATGTCCGCTTCGTGCTGTGAGTCCAGCGATTATTGCAAGAATCGAAATACGCTAACCAACTGGGATCGGGGTACGTCGGCAATCGAAGCTGCAGGCAGGTAGCTCCTGCAGCCAGTATTGTTAACATTTTAACAGCAGCACTCTGCTTCTTTTTCACTACATTCTTCACAAATTCTGCAAGAGCAGAAGTCCTCAAGGTTATTGCACTGGCTACATTTTTTGCAGGTACAGTCCGACTCTTTCTCGTCACAGTTCTCACAAGTTCCACAAGTACATGCACTCATCATGTGTGCACACTTATCACAAATTTTACCCATAGCTTCTCTCAACCGTTAAATAAACAATCTCAACATAACACGTGATTATTTTATCATTTCTATATGGTCAACTAAAACTGGCCACTGCGCTCATTATTCGGAAGTGCCTGGACTAATCGGTGGAAATAAAAAGGAAAAAAATAAGCCCTGGCTGCCTCTGGCAGCCAGGTATGTTGTTATGGATGGAAAGCACAACAGTCACTCGTTCGTGCAGTCTGCTAATGTTGGCAGTGCCTTCGTAGCGTTTGTAAGGTCAACGCTGAAGGTCCCTGCTTTGCGGTCATTGACGTAGACTTCGAACTGCCTGGCCTTGCGGATATCCATGATGAAACTAAACCAGGCATTATCCCCGTTACGCCAGCCAAGGGTTGAGGGAATGGCATATTGCTTATGGTCCATCACCACTGTGATGTCGGTACTGTTATCATGCGAGCTGATCGTTTTATCTCCTGCGAGGGTCAGAAAAACCGAGTGCTGGTAAATACCGTTCTGGTCCGGATTTTCCGTGCAGTTGATGGTGAACATCTTTCCGCTGCTATTCGTCACACTGTATTCCGCATTGCCCTGACCGTACCCCTGTTGCCAGAGTCCCGGGACCGCAGAGGCATTAAAGCTCATGAGCAGTACATCAGCCAGCACAAACCGGCTTATTGAACGTATTTTCATTTCTGTCTCCTTTGTCTTTGTATTTATTCCCGGTTATCAGGATTTGAGGGGATCAGCAGCCGTCCCATCAGTTTGCCGTCATGGGAATATTCAAGGAAACGCTCCCGAGTGAGCGAGTCAGTTTTCTCGTGGTATTCCAGGCTGATGTTGTCGGCAATACACAGCGCGTTCATCAGCGGCTGGACGGTTTTTTCCTCCATATCCACCAGATAGTAGTAACTGCCACCCTCGCAACCATCGGGCGACTGGCGGGTACGTAAGACCTGCAAAGTGGGGCCAGAAAGAGCAATCTGCGACCATTCTTCCCTGACATCATCCTGACGGCTGACCACATCGCTGAAGCGCGGAGGCGTGAGGTCCTTAAATTTACTGATAGCTTTGAGGTCATCACTCCTGTCATCGCAGGCGCTCAGAAACAGAGAGGTGGCAACCAGCGCCAGCAGAAGTAGTGTTTTACGTTTCATTATTTTTTCCCTGAAATCAGACGAACCACTTTGGCAAAGACATAAATCCCCACAAAAATACCCACCGGCACGCCGACGAACGGCGTCAGCGCGACACTGGCAGCACCGGCTGCGCCACCTCCCGTCAGTAGTGCGGCAACGGTTGCAAGTGTCAGGGCCGTGAGGCTGTCGGACACTCCGGTTTTGTTCAGAATGATGACGATGATAACAATGGCGATAATGGCAATAACGGGCACTGGGCTCCTCCCTGTTGCCGGGTTGATAACAACGCCTGCGCTATTCCGGTGGGCTGTCAGCCGGAACAAACGTAAGCAGTGACTGCTGGATAAAGCGAAAATGGGGTAAGGCCTGAATGAAGACCGGGTCTTCAACCAGGCGACACAGACTGTCATTGCGGCGAAAAGTCTCCTGCAAAGGCTGAATCAGATGGATTTCATCAAGTGTGAATACGGCGATATGCCCTTCGTGTTCAGCCACCAGATACCAGGTCTGCTGGTGGATGAGTAACCGGCAGGGAGCCAGGCGCTCACAGCGTCGCCCCTCCGCAATCAGCGTCACCCGCCTGCGCCCGGTAATGGCCTGAATCAGTCTCCAGAAAGACAATGCTCCTGAAGGCGAAGGAACCGGATTGGCTGGTGCTATCACGCAGGGAGACTCATCGCACATCAGCAGAGCGTTCACCAGACGGCGGTCAAGGCCGGGAAAAAGTCCGGCCAGCCCGCTGCGGTGGGCAAAGATAAGCACGTCGGGCACCATCTGCATTTCACTGCCAGCAGTGCGTAAGCGGCAGTATCCGGACTGATACTCCAGATCCAGATACATCAGTCGCTCACGAAAATCACGCCGCAGCGTGCGCACTGACACGCCAAACTCAGCGGCCAGTTTGCGCACGCTCAACGTTTCACCCGCCACCAGACGGCTGATTATCAGTGACAGCCTGACAGCCAGCCGGTCATGGCGGCGTTCTGCCTGTGTCATGGGAGGTTCTCCAGGAAAGTTAACTAACTGAAAATGATGTGATTACTTTAAAGAGGGGGGCGGACAGGGTATGGACACCGCAGAAACTATTTTTTATTTCTGCAAAAGCCAGATGTAACAGGGGTTAAAGGCTATAACCGGGAGATTGAGGCACACGAGAACATAGCGATGCGGACAGGTGGTGTCCGATATTAACAACGTGGCAACATGAAACGTCTACTGCAGTTGCGTGAGCAGTGTTTCTGCCATCACCCACAGCGCACGGTTAAGCTTCACGTCCCCGTCAATGCCACGCACGGCACGGGTATGCGTCCGTCCGCCTTTAGCATTACGCCCGCTGAGTCCGCCCTTAATCAGGTTTTCCTGAACCCGCTGATAGGTGGTCCAAAGGTCATTGCTCTCATCCTGCCAGCGGCGCGGGGAGAGTATCTGCGATTCAGTAACCGGCTGGTGATCCTCACCAAAGCGATACGTTAGCGCGGCTTTTGCCAGTGCCTGCTGCGCAGGTTGAGGCAACAGCAATGACTGCATGGCATCCCGCTTTTCTTCCACACGGTCAAAAATCCCCAGCACTTCATACGCCCCCTCAATAACCTGACTCACCACGTCCCCCTTGTGTGGCACCCGTACCTCGCAAAACGACTCACCACAGACGAGGCCGTTCTGACACACAGCCCTGAACAAGCCCGGCAACATCTGGTACGAGCTGGTACCATCATGGGAGTTGAGCAGGATAATTTCCGGCGCCTGCTTACCGGTAATCTGCCCCTCCCTACGCAGACGCAGCATATGCTTCGTATGTTCACGACGGCCAGGATCACGTACCCGGGTCTGACAGGCAAAGAATGGCTGGAAGCCTTCCCGCTGTAGACTGTCCAACAGAGATATAGTCGGAATATAGGTATAACGTTCACTGCGGGATTCGTGTTTGTCCTCGCTGAATACGCTGGGCACCACACGAAACAATTCCTCTCGGGTTAATGGACGGTCACGACGAATTAGGTTTGATGCGCCAAAGCGCGAAGCCAGACGGGTCATAAGCAGACTCCTCAGTATGGGTAAAACAAATAAAGAAAGCCCTGCCGCACTTGCGACAGGGCTCGGAGAATAACAGGGCAGAATTAAACACTTAGAAGAAGAAATCCCAGACAGCGCGGGCCACTGACACCACCGAGGAACGCACGGCCTGAATAATGGTCCGCACCGGGGCGGGAATAAGGGGAAAGGTGCTTACCGTATCGAGTATGGCACCTACGGTTTCACCGAAATCCTCACGGGCCTGTTCCCGGACTACCGTTGTGCGAAAGGGATGCTGCAGTTGCGCTACCACCGGGCTACTGACCTCACGTGGCAAACACTTAATCATCCTCTCAGCCATCATCCGCAATCCCCATTGAAGACGGACCGACACGGCACACACCGGATGCACAGGCTGAAAAATCTCATGCAGCAGGCAAATTTTACGGCTGATGTTTTGTTTTTGCTCTGTAGACAATCTTTCTCCACCGCTTGTGGGCTCGGCCTTGTCCGACTGGCTGATAACAAACAGCACCTTATGTCGGTATGCCTCACCAATCACCTGTCGGTAAAAATACTCATCCACCGCCAGCGCACGGTCATCAGCTTTAATCAGCCACAGCACCAGGTCGAGCCGGGGAAGCTGATCTCGATAGAGCACAGTATATTCGTTATCACGTACACCACTCTCCCCCACGCCGGGCAGATCCACCAACGTCATATAGCGCTCTCCGACCTGCAGGCGAAATCGCAAAGGTTCACGGGTACAGGCTGCCACATCGCTGACCGGCGATACTTCGCCGACAAACAGAACATTGCAAAGACTGCTCTTTCCCACCCCGGTTTTACCCATAATGCCGATCACTGGCTCGTAGTGGGTTAACTGATTTATCTGCTGCAATATACGTTCAGACACCCACTGCGGCAGGCCAGAAAGCGAATGGTTTAATGGCTGTAAGCCCTGAGCATTATTCATGACTACTCCTGCAATAAATAAAACTAAAACGGCAGAACTGTGAAGTTCTGCCGTTATGCTGGTATATTCATGAAAATGATATATATCTCAAAAAAATTGGAGTGCGATTAAATAGCATCACTTCCAATAATCGTAAGGATAGTTAACTATTGACTCAGATGGATATAACTGCTCTGTCGAAGCTTTATTTATTTGTAGAGCAGCAATAAATATATAACCATCTCTAAACTTCACAGCAGGAACCCAAGAAAGATATGCTGCACTTAAGTGTTTCTTCTTTTTCTTCATATATCCCGAAATCCCGTCATTGCAGAAATCAACAAGCCTCACATAGCACAAGGAGTGCAGATCAAATAAGTAACCATCAACTATAAATTTGGGAATTTCAATCTGTATTAATTCATTTTTAAACACTCTTCCAAGATCATTTTCGACGCATAAATACACATATCGAACATCTCCTTTTGATTCTGGCTCGAACAATTCAATATGGCCGTTTACTTTTTGACAAAACTCCTTTCGATACCCTTCCCACTCTTGACGAGGAGGCAGTGAAAACTCCATGACTGGTTTTGGAGAAACACTAAAAACGAGTTTCTTTGAAAGTAAATGCAAGTGCTTCAATGTAATGTCGTCCTTTGCACTTTGAGTTTCGAAGTGACGAACCTCATGATAAAACATGCTAAAAAGCCTACTTTCAACTTCCTGCGTAATTCTATTTTGATATGTCACAAAATCAAGAATAGGTGCAGTGGACCGTAATAACTCACATATCACTTTAGAACGTGACGTACCATTCACTTCGGCATACCTGTCGATTGAATCAATCGTTAAATTATCATCGGTGTTAAATGTTATTCTCTTTATCATAAATGTTATGCATTTTGTTGATTATGCATAAAAACCTATCACAAAGGCCAGTAAAACACCAGATCGCACTGCAATACTTCAGATTTCGCGCACACATTTCTTCCTGCGTAAGGCCACCATGCGAACCTGCGATAGAATCCCTGAACCCATCTGTTCTTACTGAATTAAGGTTAATTAGTATTATCACCCGGAGTTAACCATCCCCCCTCTTGTAATCAATACTCATCCTGTATAAAAAATACATCACACATCTATCTATTGAACCCCATTTAGTTTGAGGATAGATCATGAAAGAACCCTACAATGCCAACCCTAATTACCCCATGCATCGTATTCTTCTCGAAGATATAAACCACCATCTGGATGAAATGTTTGAGCGTTATTCCCGCTTACTGGCTTTTCGTATGGATTTTGGCTGGAAACAAGGAAGTGAACGCTCGCAGCGTAATCTCATGGATGAGATGGAGGGCGAGATACAGCATCTGATGGATGTGGTATTTGGTCGAAAAATGGTTATTGGGTACTGCTGGGTAATTGAATACAGGCGACGTAAGGGGCTGCATGTGCATGCCATGATTTATCTTGATGGGCAAAAGCATCGGAAATGTTATCCGACCTCGCGTGCGATAGGGGAAGAATGGCGCAGCTTAACAGACGATGAAGGACTCTTTCATCTGTGTTCCAGGAAAAAGCATTTCGTTGCAAGCTCCGGAACAATAGTGGATCACCGCAATCGGCAAGCAGTTGATGAACTACGTTACGTCATCAGTTACTTAGCCAAATCTGAGCAGAAGTCAAAAGGGGTTGTTGCAGGTATGAACGTTATACCTCCCCGCAGCCGTAGAGGCAGGCCCAGGAAGGAATAGCGGCAGGTAAACATTGAGCCAAAGTTTTTTTACAACTGAAGCCATTGATGTGGAGGAGCTGGCAGTAAATAATTTTACTAACGGCTCTGGTTATTTATCCTTAACCGGAACACATCACTATGTATGCAAAGCCCACATTGCTTGAAGATCAATTTATTGATATGAAATTCATTACCCAACTTACTGGCCTGAGCGACAAATGGTTTTACAAGCTGATACAGGATGGCTTATTCCCGAAGCCAATTAAGCTGGGCAGAGCTTCCCGTTGGTTAAAAAGCGATCTTGAGGAGTGGTTGTATTATCGCATTTGCGAATCCAGAACATAATCCAGCCTGGTAAATTGCGGATAGAATCATCTTACCAAAAAAATTCATTTTATTTATTGCCATATTAGTATCTCTCAAGAGTATCCCTTGAGAGTCAGAGTTGCATGAATCTACACATTCTCAGTATTAATGAATACCATTCATAGTCCCTATCCTCCCCCCTGTGATTATCAATAAGCACAAACCCGTTAACATACCCCTATCTCTTCATGTCCAACGGATCACCATGCTTAATCAACAGGCACAAACACAGTCGGCTACAGCTAAAAAAACCGGTCTCTCGTTTCTACTCATTCTCAGCGCCCTGATGGCTGTTACCTCTTTATCAACCGACATCTATCTTCCGGCTATGCCCATGATGGCCAACGATTTGCAGGGTGACGCAGAGCTGACAATCACAGGGTTCCTTATCGGCTTTTGCATTGCACAACTGATTTGGGGACCAATTAGCGATCGTTATGGACGTCGACTGCCGCTGTTTATCGGTTTAGGTCTATTCATCATCGGCTCGGTGGGCTGCGCGTTATCAACGGATATCGTGCAAATTGTCTTCTGGCGCGTTTTTCAGGCGTTAGGTGCCTGTACCGGGCCGATGCTGGCTCGAGCAATGATCCGTGACCTGTTTAGCCGTACTCGTGCTGCACAAATGCTTTCGACACTAATGATCATCATGGCCATCGCGCCGATTGCCGGGCCCCTGATCGGCGGGCAGATGATTAAAGTCACCTCGTGGCATGCTATTTTCTGGCTGCTGGCGATTATCGGAACATTAATGCTGATGTCTTTATTCTGGTTACCAGAAACATTACCTGCTGAAAAACGCTCGCAAGCCTCCGTAACCAGAGCTTTTCACAACTACTATGCCTTGCTCACCAACGCCAGATACATGCGGTTTACTTTGTGCCTGACGTTCTACTACGTTGCAGCCTACGCCTTTATCACCGGTTCCCCGTTTGTGTACATCACGTACTTCGGCGTTGACCCGCAGCATTACGGTTGGCTGTTTGCAGTAAACATTGTTGGACTGATGGCGGTGAGCATGGTCAACAGACGTCTGGTTCACCGCTATCCACTGGAAGCGTTGCTCAGGAATGCCGTATTCATCGCCGCTATTGCGGCAATAGTGCTGGCGGTCACCACCGGCCTGGGTATAGGTGGAATTACTGTGATTGTCGGCGCTGTGTTCGTATTCTTCTCTATGAATGGCATCATCGCGGCGACATCCACGGCTTGCGCTCTGGACGCAGTGCCTAATGTGGCTGGCTCCGCGTCGGCGCTAATGGGCGCGTTACAATACGGCAGCGGCATCATCTCTTCACTGCTTCTCGCTCTGTTCAGTGATGGCACGCCATGGACGATGGGCTGGATAATTGCGTTGTTTACAGCAGCCAGCGCCCTGATGGCACTGACCGTTCAGATAAAAAAATAAAACGTCGTTATTGATGCCAGACGACACTTTCTTCCAGAGATACCCGCCCTTCCCTGTAGCTCAGGGAGGGATGCGTTTTATCTGGGATCCCAAAAGAAATACCGTAAAGCAGCCTGAAGCCCTCAGGAACATTTAATATTCGACGCACCGTCTGGGCAAAATAACTCAGTACTGCCTGTGGAACACCTGCGTAACCGCGAGCTGCCAGAGAAAGCAGGAATGTCTGCGCATACATACCGGCGTCTGAGGCTACGCGAACGTTGTCCCCTACAGCAGGAATGAATAGCAGGGCAACATGAGGCGCGCCGAAAAATCTCACATTACGCTCGACCACTTCTGAGCGACTTAAGTTATCCCCCCGCGCAACGCCCAGTGCCTGATAGTACGAGCGCCCCTGCTCCGAAGCCCGTTGTCTGAATGGCTCGGGATAAGCTTCTTTATCAAACGTAAAATCAAGACTGTAGTTCCCCGCCCTCAGATCTTCCGTCAGTGCGTGGCTTAATTCACGAAGTTTATCTCCTGCGACGATATGCAGGGACCAGGGTTGTGTATTGCAGTTGGATGGTGCGCATTGCGCTTCGAGCAAAATGTCTTTGAGGATATCGCTGGGGATAGGAGATGGAAGAAAGGCTCTTGCCGAGTATCTGTTTTTTACTACCTCACTAAATGTTGGCTCTTGCAAACTCATTTGCTTCTCCGCCTGAAAGTAATTTGAAGTGAATGATTCACTCTATCCAGATCCATCCTGTCACATCAGTCTCATCGTTTTCATTCCCGGTTCCAGATTAGGTCTATGAATTCCATTCATAGCGTCTATTTAAGCAGCGTAATTATCTTTAACCGCAACTTCGTTAATCTGGGCCTATCGCGTGAACACGCAAGCGGAAAATGGCTACAGCTGATGGACATACCCCAGCCTGCGCGGCTGGGGCGTCATCGGAGGCTAACTAAATATTTTTATCGAAGAAGACGTCTAACTTTTGCATTGCCTGGTCAACGTATTTGGGCACCCAATACGTCTCGATATGGGTAGCGCCATCGATCAGGAAAAGTTCTTTGTCCTTCGTACCGGTGGCTTTCGCGAACGCGTCTTCAGTCATGTAGAGCGTATCCGCTTTTGTACCGGCAATCATTAGCAGCGGTTTATTGATGAGATTGATATGGTCCGTTACGTCAAAGCTCATCAAATCCAGAAGACTGCTGGTGGTGTATTTAAACGTGGAGTTCGGATGCGCGTGGGTTTTCCAGTAGTACTCGTAGCCCTGGCGGTACAAGGCAAAAGGTAATTTAGCAATCTGTTCATCAGTCAGGTTGGCATCGCCGGAGTAAAGCACTTCTCCTCCGGCGGCTTCCTGAGCACGTGCCTCAGAAGCCTGCTGAAGACGCTGCTGGATAGTATCCAGCTGTGAATCCTGCATACCGTTGCGGCGCACAAGGCCTGAATTAAACATGCTGATGGTTGCTATCGATTTGAACCGCTTGTCAGTTTCGGCCGCAACAAGTGAATACCCGCCGCCTCCGCAAATACCCAGCAGACCAAGGCGGGCGGTATCTACACCGGGATACTGGCTGATGTAGTCAGCCATGCCGTGGATATCCTCAATGCGATTAGCGGGTTTATCCACGCTGCGCGGCATCCCACCGCTGGCACCCTGATAAGCCGCGTCGGCGGTAATCGTGATGTAGCCCTGTTCGGCGAGACGCTGGGCATACAACCCGGCGACCTGTTCTTTTACGCCGCCATTAGGATGTGCCACCACTACAGCAGGGTATTTTTTGGCGGGATCGTAGTTAGCAGGGGTATAGACATTCGCAGCAATCTGGATGCCATGCAGATCGTATTTCACGGGATGAATGTTGATCTTGCCTTTGACGTTCTCAGTTATGGCACCGTCATAGACGAGTGTGAATGGATTTTTTTTGTAATCAGCCGCATTGACTGAGGTCACTCCGGCCATTGCCGTGAGTAGCATTGCACTGATAAGCGTGAATTTCATGGTCTCTCCCGATGAGTGTCGGCCTGGTTATACAGGCCCGCAGAATCAAATTTGCAGGCTCAGATTAGGCGGAGAGGGCTGTCAGCATCGTGACAGGGAAATAACATTTTTGTCAGGAAACAGGCTGGGATGGGAAAGCATTTCTGACAGCGCTGTCAGGTAGCCGTCAGCTTTATGTTGGCAATCCAAAGGCAGAATGGTCTCGCTTAAATGAGATTCATGTTCAATTTTCTGAGAAACGGAGCGATCAATGAAAAGACAGAATGCCCCAACAATGCCAGAGCGGCGCAAGCTATTAGTCGCCGGGGCCGGTATTGCCGCCGCCTCGCTGATTCCGCACGTATCAGCGGTGAGCCAATCCTCTCAGGTCGATTCATCCAGACAACCCAGCCAACGCAATGCTGCTCCGGGCAAGCGTAAACTCGGGAAGCTGGAAGTTTCTGCCGTCGGTCTGGGCGTGCAGAACATGAGTCGTAAATACGACACCTCCGTTCCCTGGCGTCCCGAGATGATCAATGTTATCCACCGGGCATTTGATGAAGGGGTAACATTCTTTGACGCTGCTGAAGCCTACGGCCCGTTTGAAGTCGAAAAAATTCTCGGGGAAGGCGTCGCTCCGTTTAGGGACAAAATCGTTATCGCCACCAAGTTTGGCTGGAACATTGACCAACAGACGGGTAAGCGTCTGCCGGGCCTTAACAGCAGACCTGAGCATATCCGACAGGTCGTCGACAATATGCTCAAACGCCTGCGTACCGATCGTATTGACTTACTGTATCAACACCGGGTTGATCCACAGATCCCGATCGAAGATGTCGCCGGTGTGGTGAAAGATTTAATGGATCAAGGGAAAGTCCTGCACTGGGGTCTGTCTGAAATGGGCATCAACACGTTGAGACACGCTCATGCGGCATTACCCGTTACCGCCGTACAAAGTGAATACTCCATGCTCTGGCGTGGCCCTGAAAAGCAGGTATTTCCGGTGTGTGAAGAACTGGGCATTGGGTTCGTGCCATGGAGCCCACTCGGCGTGCAATTTTTAACGGGCTGGATTGATGAGAGTACCCGGTTCGCTACCGGTGATTTCCGCGCGACAGAAACGCGTTTCTCGCCTGAAAACTTGCCACACAACTTACAGCTGGTTGAACTACTGAAATCCTGGGCAATACGAAAAAATGCGGCACCGGGACAGATTGCTCTGGCATGGCTCCTTGCGCGTAAACCCTGGATTGTCCCCATCCCTGGCACCACCAATAAAGACCATTTGCTGCAAAACACAGCGGCTACCGGCGTATCGCTGACTTCCGCTGAGATGACCGAGCTCACCCGCTCACTGGATGCGATCACTATCCAGGGGCAACGTCTGCCGGATGCCGTGCAGGTTTATTCCGATGTTGAAGCACCAATGAAAAGTTAAGAGGAAGTCCCGTTATGCGCCTGTTGTTAGTCGAAGATGAAGAAAAAACGTCAACCTATCTCTCCCGTGCGCTGGGTGAGTCCGGGTTTACGGTAGATGTCTCTGCAGATGGCGCGGAAGGACTTCATTACGCGCTGGAGTTCGACTACGACGCGATAATACTGGATGTAATGCTGCCGGGGATGGATGGTTACCGGGTACTTGAGGGTGTGCGAGCAGCCAAACAGACGCCGGTGCTGATGCTCTCGGCTCGGGGTTCGGTCGATGAACGCGTTAAAGGGCTTCGCCTTGGCGCGGATGATTATCTGCCCAAGCCCTTCTCGCTGATTGAGCTGGTGGCGCGTATTCAGGCACTGGTGCGCCGCCGCGCTACGGATGGCGCAGACATCACCCAGCTGCAAATTCACGATCTGCATCTCGACCTGCTGGCTCGTCGCGTATTTCGCGCCGGAACACGGCTGGAGCTGACCGCGAAAGAGTTTTCCCTGTTGAGCCTTTTGGCCCGGCATCAGGGAGAGATTCTGTCAAAAATGATGATTGCGGAGCAGATTTGGGACATGAATTTCGACAGCGATGCCAACGTGGTTGAAGTGGCCATTAAACGACTTCGGGCCAAAGTGGATGCGCCGTTCGATATCAAGCTGTTACATACCGTTCGTGGCATGGGGTATGTCCTCGAAGTCCTGTCCGAATAAATGAAGGGGATAAGCATGCTTAAGCGTTCCATCTCCGTTCACCTGGCGCTGATGTTTGCCTTATCCGCGCTACTGATTGTTTCCGTTATCGGCATCCTGCTCAGAAGCTCCTTGCATGACTCTTTGCAAAAGCAGATGCACAACGAGCTGCTGTTCCGCGAATCATTAATGAGTCCGTGGATCACCGCACGAACCTCTGCTGACGGCTGGTCACTGCTTGCCAATAAATTTACCGTATTAACCAATTCTGAAGGTGAACGCGTTCGCTACTGGATAGTGAGCGATAACCCACGCTTTAGCATGGGGGGAACACCACCGGTAGGTGTTCAGTGGTCTTCTTTGCGGGAAGGCTTTAATAAAGTGCCCGGCGCATCAGAAGGTGCATGCTCGCTGTTTCTGTTAGTGAAAACGATCCCCGCCAACGGTGAGCGGCCTGAGCTGCGCTATGTGGTTGCCATCGACTCCACGCCGTATATGGGCACACTCGATGCGTTCACGCGGACATTGCTGATCATTACCGCACTGGGCGTCGTGATTGTCGCCTTACTGGGATACGTCGTGTCAAGGATCGGTCTTCGTCCCGTTGGGGCGCTCAGTAAACAGGCGAGGCAACTCGCTCCCGGGGACCATGGTCAGCGCCTGAATACCGAAGCATTACCTGACGAATTACAGCAATTAGCATCATCTTTTAATGGCGTGCTGGAACGGCAAGAGGTCGCCTGGAGGCAGCTCGAAAGCTTTAATGCCGATGTTGCGCATGAGCTCCGGACTCCGCTAACTAATCTGATCGGCCAGACGCAACTGGGTCTCTCACGCCGACGTTCACATGATGAACTGGAAGAGTTACTGGGCTCCAATCTGGAAGAACTTGAACGCATGACGTCTATCGTTAACGACATGCTGTTCCTGTCCCATGCCCACGCGGGTGAACATGCTTCCCAGCTTACGCAGGTGTCCCTGCGCGAAGAAACCCTAAAAACAGCGGAGTATGTGGAACCCTCTTTTGCTGAAAAACAGCTCTCTCTCGATGTTCAGGGCGACGTCACCGCAGACATCGACCGACGACTGTTCCACCGTTCACTGGCCAATTTACTGGAAAACAGCGCAAGACACTCCCCCTCCAACAGTACGGTTACGGTGCGGTTAAGCGAAACCGGTCATCAAGCCTGTGTTGAAGTGTCAAACCCGGGCGATCCAATAGCACCAGAACACTTACACCGGCTTTTCGAGCGGTTCTATCGCGTTGACACCTCCCGAGCCAGGAGTGATACCCATCATGGACTGGGCCTGTCGATCGTGCGTGCCGTCGCCATTATGCACCGGGGAGATGTCTTTGCCCGTAGTGAAGGAGGCATCAATACTTTTGGCCTCACCTTTGCGATACAAGCGGATAAAGCGGCGGGCAATGCTCAATCCGGCACTGAGCCGGGACCAGGATTAACTGACAGAATTGTCAGGGGGGCGTCAGCCTGACGTCATCACCCTCTCGATAAAATCATCGCAGGCAATCCCCTCTTCATTGATAAGGACGCTTTGCATGATCGGACATTTACGTTACCTCGGGCTGTTACTGCCCCTCTTCACATTTTCATCCTGGGCAGCGGAACAAAATCCCGCTGTCCATATCGCCCCAGCAGGAAGTCAGAACGCGGTGTTCGGGCCAGCCGAGAACTTTACCGGTCGTGTCAGGGTTGATCCTCTCTTCAAACCGGATAACGACATCAGTGTTTCCGGGGCTTATGTCACGTTTGAACCCGGCGCTCGTTCCGCCTGGCATACGCATCCGGCAGGTCAGCGGCTGATTGTGACCTCTGGTGTTGGGCTCACCCAACAAGAAGGCCAGCCGGTGCAGGTTATCCGCGCCGGTGACGTTGTCTCTTGCCCGGCGGGCGTCAAACACTGGCACGGGGCGGCCCCCGGCAGCGCGATGACGCATCTGGCGATAACCGGGATTGTGGATGGCAAAAGCGTTAACTGGATGGAGAAAGTGACAGATGAACAATACCACGCCCATTAAAGCATTAGCGGCAGCGGTACTGCTGACCTTTGGTTTTGGTCTCGCGGCACATGCTGCGCCCGTCAATAAAGGAGCCTCAGAAATGAACCACGAACAAAAGGTTTCAGATACGCTGTCAGCTCGCCAACAGGCCATCCCGTTGATTGCGGCATCGATGGCCAGCAGTCAGATGGATAAGCTGAATGCAGCCCTGAATCAGGGACTGGATGCCGGGCTTACGATAAACGAAACCAAAGAGATTCTCGTCCAGCTTTATGCCTATACGGGCTTCCCTCGTAGCCTGAATGCGCTTAATGAACTGATGAAAGTCGTCGAAGCACGTAAACAACGTGGTATCAAAGACGTTGAGGGTAAAGAACCGGTTGCCCCGATCCCTGTCGGGGATGAGCTTCGCCGTGTCGGTACCGCAAACCAGACAAAAATCTCAGGCGCTCCCGTCCAGGGCCCGCTGTTTGATTTTGCCCCGGTGATTAACCAGTTCTTGCAAACGCACCTTTTCGGCGACATTTTCGCCCGCGATAACCTCGACTGGCAAAGCCGCGAGCTGGCAACGGTTGGCGCATTAGCGGCCACACCAGGCGTTGAATCACAACTGCTGTCGCATACCCGAGCAAGCATGCGGGTCGGCCTGACGGCAGCGCAACTGCGCCAGCTGGCACAGGTTCTGCGTGAACATGGCGAAAGTGATGCAGCAACGCGAGTTGAAAAGGCGCTGCAGCAGGCGCTCGCAAACAATTAGGAGTGGGTTATGGAACATGATCCCAACCGCAGAATGTTAATCACCGCACTTGCCGGGCTCACGCTGGCGAACGTTTCTTTTGCCTCAGCTGCGACCGGAACCGCAAACGTACAGGGTAAAAGCCGTGTTCTGGTGGCGTACTTTTCCCGCAGCGGAAATACACGAGTCATTGCGGGCGTCATTCACCGCAGCCTGAATACCGATCTGTTTGAAATCGAACCGGCTACGCCTTATCCGGAAGACTATTTTCAGACCGTTGAACAGGCGAAAAATGAGCGTGAGCGGGGAGTAAAACCCGCATTGAAAAATAGCGTCGCAGATATCTCACGCTACGAGACCCTGTATTTAGGCTTTCCGATCTGGGGGACCAGCGTGCCGCCTGTAGTGCAAACCTTTCTTAGCAGCCACAACCTTGCGGGCATGTTAATCATCCCCTTCATTACTCACGGTGGCTACGGTAAAGGAGACAGCGACGACATCCTTACCCGTCTTGCCCCGACTGCACGTCGGGAAAAACCGCTGGTCATTGAATGCGACCAGGAGCGAAGAACCACTGAAACGGTCACCAGCTGGTTAGAGACAATACGCAGTTAATCGTCCGCATTCATGAGTCTGCCAAATAAGGGCAATCAGGGGTGCTAAATAATTAACGCTGACAACTCAGATATGATTGAACGGCAAACATAACAGAGGATGTAATCTTGAAGACAATCTTAAAAACGCTGGCCATCTGCGCAATGGCGGGTGGCCTGGTGGCTCAGTCGGTCTATGCCGAGCCGCTGGTCATTCAGGAACAAGGAAGCTTTTCTGCTGGTGGCACCATCATTACCGCACCAGGAACATTCGACGCGAAAAAGCCGCTGGACTCTGCTGGCCAAACCTACCATGGCGATCATGCGTCTGTGTTCTACCAAATTCCGGAAAATCCGCATAAATACCCTATTGTGATGCTGCACGGCGCGGGTCAGTTCTCCCGTACTTGGGAAAGTACCCCGGATGGTCGCGAAGGGTTCCAGAACATATTCCTGCGTCGCGGGTTCTCAACCTATCTTGTCGATCAGCCACGACGGGGCAGCGCTGGGCGCACGACTATAGAAGGTACTGTTTCGCCTAAACCGGATGAACAAATGTGGTTCAACCAGTTCCGCGTTGGCGTGTGGCCAGAGTATTTTAAGGGTGTTCAGTTCTCTCACGACAAAGAAGCACTGAATCAGTATTTCCGTCAGATGACCCCAAATACCGGGCCGTTTGATATCAATGTCATCTCTGATGCGATGTCCGCAGTAGTGGATAAATCCGGCCCCGCTATCCTCTTCACCCACTCTCAGGGTGGCGGACCAGGCTGGTACACGGCGATGAAAAACAACAAGGTCAAAGCCATTGTCGCCTTCGAGCCAGGAAGCAGCTTTGTCTTCCCGGAAAAAGAACTCCCAGCCCCTATGCCAAGCGCGTTCGACACGCTGAAGGGTGAGCCAGTGCCGATGGAGCAGTTTATGGCTCTGACCAAAATCCCGATTCTGATTATTTACGGCGATAACATACCGGATAAACCTGTCGCCATGCCCGCGCAGGACAGCTGGCGCGTACGCCTTGCAATGGCTCGGGAGTGGCGCGACGTGGTGAATAAGCATGGCGGGGATGTGACGGTGACTCATCTGCCTGAAGTGGGAATCAAAGGGAATACCCACTTCCCGTTCTCTGATTTAAATAATGTGCAGATTGCTGATTTGGTGAGTAAATTTTTGAAAGAAAAAAATCTGCAGTAGCAGTTTTAGAAGATCACCTTAATCGTTTAAAAGAGCGCCCAACCCGTAGTGGGCGCTCATCATATTGTGTAACTTATTCAAGTACCGGCAAAATATAACCTTTACGCGCACTTTATCACGCAAGGAAAGCGAGGCCCAAAGCAATGAAGGATAGAATAGCGCCCGCCCAGTTCGGTGAAGCCAGACCAAAACCTGCGGCAATGGTTAGCCTCACACACTTCAGTTTTTGCTCAGAGTTTTCATACAGCCTGAGCGAGAAGCGGACGTAGGAAATGGTCCTTAACTTATGTTAATCAGCGCGGAGCAGGTCATGAAACGCGGTGAAGAATTATGTTCCCAGTATCGCCCTACTCCAACCACGTTCGACGCGTGATTTTTGAGGCCTTATCTTGCTCCCAATGTGTGACGCCTTCAACCCCCTGCGTCGAGTCAGATGTGAGCATCAATGGCTGTCTAGGGAAGAGCCCCATCAAATGCGGCACGCGGGCAAAGTCTTGAACGGTCTCAGCCCACTCATAGTTTTCCTCAAACGGGTAATAATTCACGGCATGCAGGAAAGCACCCAACACGGTTGTTTTAGAGGCATCGTAGGCCGAGATATTCTCGATGTTTTTATCCCTACGTAGTTCCTCGATCTCTATGCCTTCGCAAGTCTCGTACCAGATGTGCACCACGCCAGCACGATCAGGGGGAATCTGCATGACTCCATCATTGAGCAAACTCTTGAAATGCTTGGATCGCAGGCCGAGAGAATTCTCATGGTCGCAGCGCCACTGAGCTCCAACGCACTTTGCAACATCCTTTACAAACATGTTGAGAATGTCGTTATTGGTGCCAGGACGAATAACTCGCTGAGCGATAGTCGAGATGCTTCGTTTCTCATTGCTGTCTAGGTCCCCAAATACCAGCAATTCATGCTGTGGGCTATTGGCTCTGACTGAAAATTTTCGGTAGTGACGTTTGAGCCATAATTTATCGATGGCTCGTATTCCCACACTGATTGAACCCTCATTAGCTTTTCCCGTCCCCCCTTTAATGGCGAGATTCACCGCTTTAATTATGTCTGCCGGAGTCACACTGGCGACCTGCTCATGGAAAATTATATCGACAATGTGCCACGGTGCGACTTTGAGCATATGTTGGCTCAATTCATGCCAGATGTTGGCCCACGCTTGCTCTTCGGTCTTAGAGTACTTGGTTTGCTTATCCGATCTTTTGCACTCAACGTAGAACTCCAAATCACCTAACTTGACGAGCATATCCGGTGATTTTTTGGTCTTTCCATCAGGCCAGACAATGCTCTTTTCCGGGATGAAGGCAACCTCATAGCCGTTCTTCAGGTAGAACGATGCCGTCAACAGCTCAAAAATCTGAGTTTCTGGTTTGTTGTTATTTGCTAGCATTTTGTCCAGAACATCATCGACGTATGGGACTTTGCGAAGCTGGTCTGCAAGAGCGCCTATGGCCATTGCATAGGGATAGATCCGCCTGCTGCTGTAAGTAGCATCACTATATGGAAAATCATGAGACAGATACGACGCCAGAATGTACCAGTCGATGTCATCTTCTGCTGGTAAGAAGAGCTGGGGCTCTATCGGCAGATTGATGTTGAAGTTAGACTCCTTCTCTCGTATGCGCTTCAAATATTCAGCTTTGCGAGTAGCCCAAGCCTCAGTTCCAAGCCTGTCCACGAGCAACTGATAAAAAGCTTTTGTTCTTGAACGCTCAACCCGACTGACAATATCCATTGCGGTCTCTCCTGGTAATTGTATAGAGTCTTTATCG
This sequence comes from Buttiauxella sp., assembly GCA_032051265.1. Classification (GTDB taxonomy): domain Bacteria; phylum Pseudomonadota; class Gammaproteobacteria; order Enterobacterales; family Enterobacteriaceae; genus Dryocola. Next base: position 59,440 of record DAMBYU010000010.1, on the reverse strand, counting down.
AGATATGTCATTTCAACTTATTGAGGACATTATCCCTAAGAAATATCTGTTTGCTACCATAAAGAGATAGAAACTCTGTATCGCGTCCTGTGTAAGTATCCTATCCAAGCGGACCATAAGTTTTTTAGATATCTGACGTCCCGCAAGGTCCCTCCTGGCGCAAAGCCAATCCTTGGCCCCTCTAAATTAATGAACACATCTAATAAACCCTAGCTAATTACCCCATCTAATCGAATAAATCAGTTTGCGTTATGCTTTTCCAACACAACAGCTGAAGGATAACGTCATGCAAACTGTAAAACTGAACAACGGTATTGAAATGCCCCTGCTGGGCTTTGGTGTCTTCCAGATGACGGATGCTGCTGAATGCGAAAGAGCGGTTATTGATGCGATCGATACGGGATACCGCCTGATCGATACCGCTGCGTCTTACCAGAATGAAACCCAGGTCGGGAACGCTCTGAAACAAAGCGGTATCGCGCGTAACGAACTTTTTGTAACGACCAAACTGTGGCTACAGGATACCAATTACGAAGGCGCTAAAGCCCAGTTCGAACGCTCCCTGAATCGGCTGCAACTTGATTACGTCGACCTGTATCTGATTCACCAGCCTTACGGCGATGTCCATGGGGCATGGCGTGCTATGGAAGAACTGCAGCAGGCAGGCAAAATTCGCGCCATTGGCGTCAGCAACTTCCATCCAGACCGACTGGCCGACCTTATCGCTTTTAACAAAGTGGCCCCTGCGGTAAACCAGATTGAAGTAAACCCCTTCAACCAGCAGCTGCATGCCGTTCCATGGAATCAAAGCCGTGGCATACAGCCGGAAGCCTGGGCACCGTTTGCTGAGGGTAAAAATGGCCTGTTCCAGCACCCCATGTTAACGGCGATTGGCCAGAAGTACGGCAAAAGCGTGGGTCAGGTTGTGCTGCGTTGGATCTTCCAGCGAGGCATCGTTTCGCTGGCGAAATCGGTGCGTAGAGAACGCATGGAAGAGAACATCAACATTCTCGATTTTGAACTCAGCTCTGAAGATATGCTGCAGATTGCTGCCCTCGACACCGCAACCAGCGCCTTCTTCTCTCACCGCGACCCGGCGATGGTGGAATGGCTGACTGGCCGCAAACTTGATGTTTAAGTCGCGATAAAAGAGGTATTCATTCAATGCAAAAACGTTATCTGGGTAAATCCCGACTCGAAGTCTCCGCGCTTGGGCTCGGTTGCATGGGCTTAAGCCACGGCTATGGTCCGGCGACCGATACTCGTCAGGCTATCGAGCTCATTCGCGCAGCGGTTGAACGTGGCGTCACCTTCTTCGATACCGCTGAAATGTATGGCCCCTTCCTTAATGAAGAGGTGGTCGGTGAAGCATTAAAACCGTTTCGTGACCGCGTGGTCATCGCCACTAAGTTTGGATTTACTTTTGGCGACGACAACAAGCAGCAGATTTTAAACAGCCGTCCGGAGCATATCCGTGAAGCGGTGGAAGGCTCATTACGCCGTCTTAAGACTGATGTCATTGACCTGCTATATCAACACCGTGTCGATCCGGATGTCCCGATTGAAGATGTTGCGGGAACGGTGAAAGACCTGATCGCTGAAGGCAAAGTTAAACATTTCGGTCTGTCCGAAGCGGGTGCGCAAACCATTCGTCGTGCGCATGCCGTACAACCTGTTACGGTGCTGCAGAGCGAATACTCCATGTGGTGGCGCGAGCCTGAGCAGGAGATCCTGCCGTTGCTGGAGGAACTGGGTATTGGTTTTGTACCCTTCAGTCCATTAGGCAAAGGCTTCCTGACGGGATCGATTAAGCCAGGAACCACTTTTGGCAAGGATGATTACCGCAGCACCGTGCCGCGTTTCGCCGAGCAGGCGATTGAAGCCAATGAAAAGCTGGTCTCATTGCTGGGTGAACTGGCGGCAGAGAAAGGCGTGACGTCTGCACAAATCGCGCTGGCATGGCTGCTGGCACAAAAACCGTGGATTGTTCCTATCCCTGGTACCACGAAACTGCACCGGCTGGAGGAAAACCTGGGGGCTGCCGACATCATTCTTTCTCAGGATGACTCAAGTCAGATAACCCTGGCGCTTGAAACCATTAAAATCGTCGGCGAACGTTACTCCCCTGAACATCAGGCTCGCGTGGGTCGTTAATACCCGGACGGGTCCGCTGAGATTGGCAGACCCGTTATTCCTGGTAGCGAAGTGCATCGATCATCAGCGCAAAAGCGGGCGGATGCTGCTTACGGCTCGGGTAGTAGAGGTAATATCCGGGGAAAGACGGACACCAGTCCTGCAGAACCTGAATAAGCTCTCCTGACTTTATATAATCCTGCACCCTGTCTTCAGGTATACAGGCAATGCCAAAACCGGATAACGCCGCATCAATCCTTTCCGCCTGCAGATTAAACGTTAGCTGCCCTTCCACTCTGACCCGTAACGGTTTCCCATCCTTCTCAAACTCCCAGTGGTAAAGTCCACCGGCTGTCGGCAGGCGCATATTGATACACCGATGATTTTGTAGCTCGTGCGGCGTTTCAGGTGCAGGATTTGCAGCGAAATAAGACGGCGTTCCTACCACAGCCATTCTCATGTCCGGCCCAATTCTTACCGCAATCATGTCCTTATCCACGCTTTCGCCCAAGCGGATCCCGGCATCAAAACGCCCCTCAACAATATCGACAAAGCCGTTATCAACCACCAGTTCGAGATTAATTTCCGGGTATTCCCTGAGGAAGGGTTTTAGCTTCGGCCATACCAGACTTCGCGCGGCATGCTCCCCGGCAGATAAACGGATATTGCCGGAGGCAGTGCCGTTAAGTTGAACCAGCGATTCCAGTTCCTGCTCAAGATCGGCAATACGCGGTTCAAGGCAGGCAATAATTCTCTCACCGGCTTCCGTAGGGGCAACGCTTCGGGTCGTGCGGGTCAGAAGGCGGATATTCAGCCTTTCCTCCAGGGCCTTCATCGCGTGGCTGAGTGCAGACTGAGAAACGCCCAGTTTACCCGCTGCTTTGGTAAAACTTCGCTCTCTTGCCACCACAAGAAAGATTTGCAGTTCGTTGAAGTTTTCTTTGAGCATCGGCGATTTCCTTATGGAGGCATTCCCTTCATCGTACACTCATGAAGGGTGTTCATAGACACAATCATTTTAGCCCCATTACTGACAATAATGATAATTGATATTCTGGCTGTATCGAAAATAAGTCTCAATTATCAGAAGGTTTATCATGAAAATACTCGTTGCAGGGGGGACAGGAAGCATTGGCCTTCATGTCGTGAATACCGCAATTAAAATGGGCCATCAGCCCGTCGCGCTGGTCAGAAATAAACGCAAAGTAAAATTGCTTCCTCGTGGAACAGATGTTTTTTACGGCGATGTTTCAATGCCGGAAACACTCACCGAATTGCCGAAAGAAATTGATGGCATAATCTTCACGCTCGGTTCCGATGGCCAGGGGCGTATTGGTGCCAGGGCGATAGATTACGGCGGAGTGCGCAATATTTTACGAATATTCAGGGATACACGTGTTCGTATCGCCCTGATGACCACGATTGGCGTGACTGAACGACTCAGCACCTGGAATCAACGCACTGAGGTTCATGATTGGAAAAGACGTGCCGAGCGTCTGGTAAGAGCAAGTGGTCACCCCTATACCATCGTCAGGCCCGGCTGGTTTGATTACAACAATGATGATGAGCACAGAATCGTTATGCTTCAGGGGGATCGACGCCATGCAGGAACGCCGGAAGATGGTGTGATATCCAGAAAACAAATCGCCCAGGTTCTGGTCAGTGCGTTGAGTAACGATGCAGCCACAAATAAAACGTTTGAACTGGTCGCTGAGCGAGGTGAAGCACAGCAGGATCTTACTCCACTGTTTGCAGACCTGCAGGCTGATGATCCACAAAAAAATGATGGGGTTCTGGACATAGACAATATGCCTCTGCGTGAAGAACCTGAGTGCATTATTAACGAGCTGAATTTGTATTCAAAAAAATTAACTTATCTACAACCCTGACAATTTTGTCATATAGCGGTCAGCCTCATGACAGCTTAAGTCTGTATATTTGAATACACAGATGGAGAAAGTTACTCCTGATATAAGTCCTGTTTTAAACATATTTTTAAATGAGGTCCTAGCTATGAAAACATTATTTATTACTACATTGGTCATGGGATTCATTTCAGTGAATGCCGCATCTGCCGCTCAGGAAATTAACCATGCAGATGGGAAAGAAAAAATGGGTGTAGTCTCAGCCAGCAATGCCTATACGCTTGATGAATTATCGGATGTTCTTTCTCGTAAGGCTGATGAGCAAGGGGCAACGTCATTCAAAATCCTGTCGACAACGAGGGATAACAGGCTACATGGGGTTGCTGAAATCTATAAGTAAATCATAAGCATCCCGAACAGGATGTGTCACAGCACTCTTAAAGTGAGCGTCGATTTATGTTCAGAACAGAAGACATCATCGATGAGATAACCCAATGGATTGATTCAAACTTACATAAACCGCTGAAGATAGAGGATGTTGCTGCGCGGCAGGATATTCCAAGTGGCATCTTCAGCGGATTTTTGTGCAGGTAAAAGAAGTTAGCCTTGGAAAGTATATTAAAGATAAAAAGCTCAGACTTGCGGCGAAAGATCTTATTGAAACTAATGAACCAGTGATAAACATAGCTTACAAATATGGATTTGACTCACAACAGACTTTTACCAGAGTTTTCTCTAATAAGTATAAATTGCCACCACTAAGATATAGGAACGCTGAAAAGACAAGATAAATAGATACTTCTTAATTGGATTTACAGCCCTCAAAATAAACTGCTCGCAAGAAAAATACATGAATTAAAAATCAATATGAAACGCGTACATTTTCGCGTTTCATATTGTTCAGAAATTTTATTCAGTAAGCTGACAAGTATCAACATAGATATCAAGATTCAGATCCAACGGTTTGGATAAAAATGTTCTCTCGTGTTTCCCATCACCAATAAAGAATAAGTTCGTATCATCTGGGAAATATCTATCCTTGATATTTTTAACTCTAACCCTTCGAAATGCACTAACCTCTTTATCATCTTTCAATAGTTTATCTTCAGAATATTCAGAAATTGATATAAATGATTGAGTATCCTTTGGAAGGTTCTTTCCTACAAAGGAAAGTATAAGGTCAAAGTTCCTATCATCGATGTCCTCCTTAAGAATTGCGTCTAACATAAATGGAAGTCGATGTATATTCTCACTTTTGTTTATCAAATCATTTAATGCAAAATGATAAGACATTACTGTTTTGTGAAGCTCAACCCCTTGAAAAGGGAATGAATTGATTTTATAAAGATCAGTATATCTTGCTTCTTTTACATTAAACAATTGCATCTCATTGAGATATTTTTGAAAAATAACTTTGAAATCTTTTTCTTTGTGGGATCGCTCTACAAAAAGAGACTGCTCCTCACCCATCTCACCTATCAACTCTTTAATCTCATCAGATCTCTTCGTGTGTTCCTCTATCTCGTTGTGAATGTTATTCAGTAAGCGTACATTTGCCTTATTATCGATCCATGTATTAACGGATACATTTTGTGATTTTTTCTCAAGAAAATACGAGTACTTTGACGATATTTCAATTTCTAGTTTTTTAATTTTTGCAAGAGAGGAGTTGATTTCGGACTGCGTACTTTGAATCTTGATATTTAACTGTTCTAACAATTTATCTGTATCATTTATGTTTTGATGAAAACCATATAAGCCTTCTAAAGAATATGGCAATATTTGCGTACATGCAGGGCAACGATCAACATTATTATAATTTTGATGTTTAATGTTTCTTTTAGTTTTTTTAAGGATCTTGATATGATTTTTTGTTAAAGATAATTTATTACTCAGATTAGTATAAATATCACGTTCTTCATCTAAGAGTGCCACCGAATGTATATAGCTATCAATGTACCTTTGAGCTTCTTCACCGAACTCCTCATCCAACAATTTAGAAATAACCAAACGAGGTTCATTACTATATTTATTTAATGAAGAAATTTTCGATTGAAGTTGAAGTCGCTCTTTCGTTAGTTGATAAAAAGCCTCTTTATCAAAGGAGTTTTCTATACCAAGATAGTAATCAAGATATGTATCTTTGAAGTCCTTATAAAACCCGAGATTAGAGAACGACTCTCTTAAATAAACCCAACCGACTGATTGGGAAATATAATAGGGCAGAAAAATACATTCTATTGATGCTGTTTTTAGTTCACCTTTCTGTTCAAGAAGCATGCCAAAACCAAACAATTGAGATAATTTCTCTTTAAGCTTCACATGTTCAAATCGACTATCAGCATCTATTCCATTAAAACTTACAATACTCCCACCGTCCTCTTTTAAATATATAACCCCAGCCTCTCTCAATATTACATACTTCTTCTCCACACCTTTTTTTGTGATACTAAAATCCAATCTAAATATAGGGTTGTATCGAATTATTTCGTTTAATCCATCTTTAACATCATTTATTCCAAAGGTGAATAAAATACTCTGTAACAGAGTGCTCTTACCTGAGGTATTACATCCACTGATTATATTTACCCCATTCGAAAACCTCTGATCAAAATATACATTATGACTTTCAGAGACGACAAACAATCTATCAAACTTTATAATGGTCTTCATGATTTACCTTAATCATAGCACTCAACGTACGAACACAGAACTGCAAAAAACATATCGACGTTAGTCAAATTTATAGAGTGAGATTTTCTAACGCCATCAATGTATGCAGTTAATATGTCTTGAAGAGAGTAATATTGAGCCGTGTAATCATTATTTCTAACGAAATTTTTAATGAGCTGGTAATCAAAATTACTCATATCCTTTAGCAGCTCAAAAGAATTGATTATATAAGCCTCATGATTTTTCTGTATATTCAGGGGTATTCTAAATTGTATTGAGAACTGCTGTGCAGAGTTACGCCAATAATCGAATGTCTTTTGCTGTGAATCAATTATATTCATAACTTTCTTAACTTCTTCGCCTTCAACCCTTTTTGTTGGATCGAGTAGACATATTTCCTGCCCTTGATTATATACAGTTTCCACATTTCTAAATAGAGCAAGTATTACCTCAATGGCTGCTTTCGAGTCAGTTATATGAGAAAACTTTCTAGACATAAGTCCAATAAGCGATTCTTTTTGTTTTGCAGCCGTTCTTGGGAAATCTGCCCACTGAATTTTTAGGTTACTTAGTTCTTTACGATGAAAAACAGAAGATTCTTCATTACAAATATCTGTAACTTTCTTTTCAATTTTATTCTGAATGTTTTTATGTAATTCATCATAAACACAGATAGAGTTTTGCTCATTAACCCTTAATATCTGCTCAGTAATACCTTCTTTTTGTAACGCCTTTGACGGTGAGTATTTTAATTCTATTTCTGTATTTGATATAAATGTTAGCTGGTGTTTATAATCTTCACTTTTTTCAAAAGCATCATTTCTTAAGTTTTCGCCTACCAATAGTATTTTAGATACCGTCTCAGAAAACCTAGAATCGATAGTCCATATTTTCCCGCTAAGCTTCTTTGCTTGATAGGCATGTATCTCGTTTATATAACTTAAGCAATCAGTTTTATAACAAAATAGAAAATCATCGTGATGTTCGATACAAATAAAGAACTCTTTATTGATAAAAGCATTGAAATTATCTAACAAAAGATACAATGCACAGTTTCTTTGAAACTCAAAACCTGTTAACGCATCAACCCCGGCGTTTGCCGCTTTATTTTTAGCCACCCTGCTCTCCTACAACAGCTAAAAATTTCCATCGTCATCCAGTGATGGATGTGGATGCAAATTAAACCATTTAAGGCGATGTGTATCACGAAAATTAAAAAAAATAAATTTATAAGATCATTTTTAGTGATCTAATGCACTGTTTTATATACTGTTTTTTTATACAGTTGAAAGATAGCACCTCTAGGGAAAACTTTAAAAACTCGTTTTCCCTATTTACAGGCTTATATAACCTTAGTTAAAGATGCTTCAATATAATCCGCATACCACTGCATCATCTCCCTCCTCCCTTCAAGATACTGGGCGTGGTTATACGTTCCACGAATCGCATTCTTATCGACATGCGCAAGCTGGGTTTCAATCCACGCTGTATTGAACCCTTCCTCGTGCAAAATCGTACTCATCGTGTGGCGAAAACCATGTCCCGTTACCTTCCCCGTGTATCCAATCCGCTTGAACACCTGATTTATACTCGCTTCGCTCATCGTTTTACGCGGGTCATTCCTTCCTGGAAACACAAGAGGATATTGCCCAGACATCACTTTGAGTTGCTGTACGATTTCCAGCGCTTGGGTAGAGAGGGGCACCAAGTGAGGCCGTTTCATCTTCATTCGCTCGGCAGGAATTTCCCACACCGCTTTTTCAAGATCAAACTCACTCCAGAAAGCACCTCGAAGCTCACCGGTGCGAACTCCCGTAAGGATCAGCAAACGTGCGGCAAGAACAACCAGCGGGCTGCCTGTATAACCAGAGAGAGCTTTAAAGAAGTCTGGTAACTCCTCAACGGTAAGGAAGGGGTAATGTTTCGATTCATGCCCTGACATCGCACTGGTTAGATCTGCAGCAGGATTGTATTCCGCACGGCCAGTAACGATGGCGTAGCGAAAGACTTCGCTGCAGCGCTGGCGAACCTTCTTAGCCTTCTCTGTCGCACCACGGCTTTCCATTCGACGCAGCACATTCAGCAGAACCAGCGGTTTGATTTCATTCACCGGCTGCTGGCCTATATAAGGGAAAATATCTTTATTGAAAGCTTCGATAATGTCGGAGGCATAACCTTCTGACCATCTGCTCACCTTCGTACCGTGCCACTCAAGCGCCACAGACTGGAAAGTATTATTGAGCTGCACATCGCGAACCAGCTTTTCTTCTTTCTTGGCAAAGGATGGATCGATACCCTCGGCCAGCTTTTTCTTGGCTTCATCACGTAGTGCCCTCGCTTGTGCGAGAGACACTGCTGGATAAACACCAAAAGCCATACGCTTCTCTTTTCCATTGAAGCGATATTTCATTCGCCAGTATCGAGAACCAGAGGGAACGACTTCAAGATACAAACCAGCACCATCTGCCAGCTTATAGGCTTTCTCTCTGGGTTTAGCTGCATCTACCTGTCGCGCATTTAGCTTCATTGGGGGCATCTCCCTGGACCGAACACAGAATGCCCCCACTTATGCCCCCAACTGTGACTTGATTCCGGTTGAGTCCAGTTGATAAGAGGAGATAAAATACGGGCCAGAAACCGCAGTATACGGGATTTAAGTTGATTTCGGTAGACTTGGGAAGAGTTTGAAATGGTGCCGATAATAGGAGTCGAACCTACGACCTTCGCATTACGAATGCGCTGCTCTACCAACTGAGCTATATCGGCTTTCAGGATGTAGCCACGGACGTGACCACGTAGCAAAAGGGTAAGAAAAACGGTTTTATACGTCAACCGCCCGGGCGTTTGACTGCTTGTTTTTACAGCGTAATCGGGGAAAACCCGCACAAATTGCAAGCCTTACACCCAGCTGATTTAACCGAAAAAACGTGTCAGTCATCACACTCGCTGGCAGAACGAAGCCTGTATCCCTCGCTAATCTGCTCATTTTTTTTGCCATAAACTATCTTCATTATCCACTCAGTTATAAAGACCAGGCGAACCGGGCCGATAATAGACCTGACTGGCGAGCCAGCCTTATAGACGGATACTCTGGGTAAACAGGCATGAAAAACTATTCGATTGAAGATGACATCACAAGCCCGGACGCTGACTACCGCACCACCGCCGCCTTTATTAAACGTGCGCTCCTGCTGATGATATCGCTGCTGGCGGTGTTATTTGTAGTGGCGATTTTCTCTCTGCTCTCCATTGCCAACAGCATTAATCAGGATGCAGACGAGCACAGCGGCAAGCTGCTGCAAAAGGCCCTGAATAATCGTGTCGATACGCTTTCTACCCACATCAAAGATTATGCGTGGTGGGGCGAAGCCTATGAAAATCTGCACGTCGCCGTCGATCCCGACTGGGCCTACAACCGACAAAATATGGGTAGCTCGCTGTATCGCGATTTTGAATACGAAGGTATTTTCGTTCTGGATGGGGCTGAGAAAACGCGTTACAGCGTCATCAGAGGCCAGCTGTCATCCAGGGGCCTTACAGCATGGCTCGGCGCAAATCCACTGCCTACGCTGTTGCAGTCGATGAACAGGCCCGATACTTTGCCGCTGTCCTCTACGATGGTGCTGCATGCGGGCCACCCTGCTCTGGTGGCAATGGCAAAGATAACTAACGGGGATGATAAACAAGTCGCCCTTATTCCCGGCTCGCCTTCCATGCTGGTGTTTGTCGATGTGCTGGATGACAAAAAGCTGGCGCAAATGGGCGAAGAATATGGCATCCATGAAACCCGAATTCAGGACAAAAACGCACCTCGCTCTGCAAGCAGGCGCGGCACCCTGACGCTGCCAGTAAACGGCCAGACGCTGACGCTTGAATGGAAAAGCGAGGAGCCGGGCCGCCAGTTGATTCACTATATTCTGCCTCTGCTATTATTGCTGGCCGCAGGCTGCAGCGCGCTCGCCTGGGTGCAGAGCCGTAATCTGCTGAAAAAAGCGCGCATGTACGATGAGAACAGCTATTTGCTCGCACAGAGTCGACAGGCTTTAGCCACCAGCGAACGCCGCTTCCGGGACGTTGCCGAAGCCACAACGGACTGGATATGGGAGACAGACAGCGAGCTGCGCTTTACCTGGCTGTCAGACAGGTTTCCCGGCATTACCGGGCACAGCATCTCATCATGGCTGGGTCAACCCGTGACTGCCTTTATGGAGGCCGATAATCTCTCGCTGGCGGAATGGATAGCCCAGCCGGGCCAGACCGGTCATCGCCGCCTGCTCCACTGCAGGTATCGCTCCGCGATGGACCATCAGCGCTACTGCCATATCGCTATCAAACCGGTCATCACTTCGGAAGGCGTTGCGGGTTATCGCGGTACCGCGACGGATGTCACCCTTGAAGTTGAAGCGCAGCAGCGCGTGCAGTATCTCTCAAGGCATGATGAGCTGACCGGCCTGCCAAACCGGGTGCGAATGCGCGAATTTCTGGAAGGCAAGCTGCAGGCGCAGCCCACCCCTGAGCGTCCGCTGGCGATGATCAGCCTCGATCTGGATAAGTTTAAGCCGGTCAACGATCTGTTTGGCCACGGCGTGGGCGATCTGGTGCTGCATGAGGTCTCTGCCAGGCTGCGCCACTGCATACGAGATAACGATCTGGTGGCTCGTCAGGGAGGTGACGAATTTATTTTAATTATCCCGGATATCGCCGATCGTCACTACCTTGAAACCCTGTGCAAAAACATTATCAACGAACTGTTGCGCCCGTTCACGGTTAACGGCCATGAGATCTTTATCGGCGCCAGCCTGGGCGTTGCTCTGGCGCCTCACGATGCCGTGGATGCCGGAGATCTGCTGCGCTATTCCGACATGGCGCTTTACAAGGCGAAAAACTCCGGCCGTAACAAGTGGATGTTCTACACGCCCGAGATGGCCCAACAGATGGTACAGCGCCGGGAAATGGAGAACAGCCTGCGCGAAGCCATCAAACTGCAGCACTTCTGCCTGGTTTATCAGCCGCGCTATTGCCTGAATACTTCGCAGATTGTTGCGGCAGAAGCGCTGATCCGCTGGCAACATCCGCAGCTCGGATTATTAATGCCTGACCAGTTTATCACTCTGGCAGAAGAAACCGGGCTTATCGCCTCCATCAGCGAATGGGTACTGAAAACTGCCTGCCGTGAAGCTCAGCAGAAGCTTGAAGGGCTTGCGGTTTCGGTCAATGTTTCTGCGGTGGAGTTTCAGTCCTGGGGAATAGTCGATCGCGTAAGCGATGCGCTGCGTGAATCGCAGCTCGATCCCGCTCGTCTGGAAATTGAAATAACAGAAAATGCCACGCTCTGGAATCCGGAAAATAGCCTGGAGCTAATGCAGGCGCTAAAAAATCTTGGTGTACGTCTGCTGATGGATGACTTCGGCACCGGCTATTCATCGCTGAGCTACCTGCGCAATTTCCCGTTCGATGGTATTAAACTCGACAGATCGTTTATCTCCGCCATGCCGGAAAGCGAAAGCGCCAACACTATCGTGGAGAACATCATCGGGCTGGGGAAAGCCTTCTCGCTAAGTATTACCGCCGAAGGCGTGGAAACCCAGGGACAGTTGCAGAAATTAAAAATGCTTGAGTGTGATGAAACCCAGGGCTATTTAATCGGCAAACCCATGAGCCTTGAAGCGTTGAAGGAACGAAAAGCGGTGATTGATGCCGCAGCGCAGCAGCATCTGGTTAACGAGACGTAGAATAAAGACCAGCACCCTGAAAGGTGCTGGCAGTAAAGGCTAGTGCAGCTCAGGCCAGTAATCCCTGTTGGCCTCAATCAACTCATCCAGAATTGCTTTTGCTACCGAGGCGCTGGGCACGGTTTTTGACAGCGCTAACGCCTGCCAGAGCTTCTGATAACTTCCTTCTATCCAGGCTTCGACCACCAGTTTTTCGACCGCAACCTGCTGTTCCATAAGCCCCTTCTGGAAAGAGGGAATACGCCCCATCGCCAACGGTTCCGGTCCATTAGCACCTACCAGGCAGGGGACTTCCACCATTGCCGTTTCGTCAAAATTGGCGATCGCACCGTTGTTTTCCACAATCAACAGCATCCTTTCCTGGGTGTTAAAAGCGATCGCACAGGCAAGGTCGACGATAAAGGTAGCGTGGGCGCCCGCATGGAAGTGGGCTTCGCGAGCGCTTTTCCGCTCCACAATATGCCGGGCCATATCGAACACCTCTTTTTCCCTGCCGATGACGATTTCATTAGCACGTGTAACGTTCGGATCCGAGTGCTCCACCACATAATCCGGGTAAAAATAGTATTTCAGATAGGTGTTGGGCAGCGTTTGCGGATCCAGCGCGAAGAGATCTTTCGCTTTCTTAAACGTTGCGATCCAGCTGGGTGCCTTGTGCTGAAAATCCTCGGTCTGGCTACAGTAACCATGCTCAGCCACATGTTTTTTAAGCGCCGGCATTAAATCCTTCCCTGCCTTATCGGTGATGCTGGTCCACCAACCAAAATGGTTCAGGCCGTAATAGCGAACGTTCATCTCTTTACGCGATGCCAGGCCAAGAATATCCGCGAAGAGCCCTTCAATGGCGACAGGCATATCGCAAATATTGATGATTTTCGAAGTTGGTCGCAGTTGCCGAGTTGCTTCGGCCACAATGGCCGCCGGGTTGGAATAGTTAAGCATCCAGGCGTCCGGCGAGTAGAGCTCCATGTAATCGACCAGTTCCAGCACGCCCGCAATTGAACGCATGCCATAAGCGATGCCACCTGGCCCACAAGTTTCCTGACCCACTACGCCATATTTCAGCGGAATTTTTTCATCCTTTTCCCGCATTTCGTAAAGGCCAACGCGAATATGGGCCATCACAAAATCGACATCGGTAAATGCCGCCTGCGGATCGGTAGTGTAACTGAAGGCAACCTCGGGGTGACTTTCACTGACCATGATTTGGCAGGCTTCCCCCAGCAAGCCTTGACGCTCGGCATTATTGTCATAGAGCCGAATCTCTTTTATCGGAAAACGGTCCATGTTTTCAAGCAACATCAAAACGATTCCCGGAGTGTAAGTACTGCCGCCGCCTGCAATTGTCACTACAAATTTATCTTTCACCATCCACCTCGTTAGTCATTTATACCCAAAGCCGTATTCACATTATTTCTGACCCTGTTTACACTTAAGCCATAAATAACCTGAACATGATTGCCTTTAATTAATACCTCTGTACCACCGGTACGTTTCAATACTTCTTTATCAATCAAATTCGGATTGTGTACGTCAACGCGCAGTCGGGTAAAACAATTATCCACCAGAACAATATTATCTTTCCCGCCAAGTCCACGAATAACATTTTCACCTAATTCATTTTCAGCGAGACTTTCCATGCTCTCTTTTTTTATTACCGCCTCATCCTCGATACGCCGCCCAGGCGTTGCCATATTAAACCGCGTGATAACAAATTTACCGACAACATACATCGTCAGAGTTTCGATAAGCCCGAGGATAACAAATACAGGCCAGTGTGTTTTTCCTGCACCTGCCGGAATGTTGTAGACGATAAAATCGATAATACCATTCGTTGCACAGACCCGAACGTCGAGTATCCACGCCAGCATCTGAAAGAAACCATCGAGTAAGGAATAAATCAGCCATAACAATGGTGCGGTGAAAATAAAGAGGAATTCAAACGGCTCGGTGATCCCCACTAAAAATGAAGTCACAATAAGCGGAATCAGGGCCACTTTTAGCGTGGCCTTATATTCAGGCCGTGCTGTTTTATAAAACGCCAGCGCCATCCCTGCCGTACCGAAAATTTTCACCATGCCATAGGTCAAAAATCGCGCCGAATCGCTCAGGGCAGCGCTGGAGTTGTTCGCAATCTCTGCAAGGAATATGGGTTTGGCGCCAATCACCGTCTGTCCGTCAACCAGCATTTGCCCGCCAATCGAGGTAAAGACAAAAGGCGACCACACCAGATGATGTAAACCCGTTGGGATTAAAAATCGATTAAGGAAACCGTATAAGAACACGCCAACGGAGCCGAACGTTTTCATAAATGTAGTCAGCGCCGAAATGCCATGCGCCACCACCGGCCAGATGTAGACGGTAGCAACGGCAAATAAAGCCACCACTGGGATCATAATAATCAGCACCAGCTTGCTGTTGCCGTAAATAGAGAATGCACCACGGAACTCTTTATTGACAAAACGGTTATGGATAAAAGCCACCAGGGCACCAAGAATAATTCCCAGAAAGACACCGATATCAATAACTTTGAAACCAAAGATAAATATTTGCCCACTGCCGTAGAGTTCTGCGTTAGTGGCTCCTTGCGCAAGACGCTGTGTTAGCGTCAGCCAGCTGTTATTGCCTGCCAGATACATAAAATATGACATGGCGGCAACAAATGAGGCTTCGGATTTTCTGGTTTTGGCAAGCCCGCTGGCGAGGCCAAGACAAAAGAAAAAGCCAAGGTTATTCATTATTGCCCACAACAGGCTGGAGGCATATTTACCAACGAGATAAATCGCACTGCCTTCTGATACCCATAATTTGTTGGTGGCAATGCTGAACAAAGCAATTAAAAGACCGATCACCGGTAAATACAGAACCGGGCCAATCATTGCTTTAGAGAAGTCCTGTAGTTTTTTTAATATGGCCATCTGACACACCCTCACCTCTTGCAGATTGCTTACACAAAACCTGAATGTTGAAATTATCCTAAGCGGTGAGGATTGCCCGACAGAGCCCAAAAGCGGGTATTTGTGATATGAGTCATACAATCAAATCGAAAAGAGATATATAAGTTTTATCTAGTTTATATATGAGTTATATAAAAATAAGCTTAAGGTAGTAAAAAAACCATAAAATGCAGTTAGTTATAGTGCATTTTAGTTTGCAGACTAAAAAATAGAGATCCAGAAGTGATATACAAAAAAATTGCTGACGAGATAAAATTTCGCATCAATAGTGAGGAGTATGAGATTGGTGACATCCTCCCTAGCGAAAAAGCACTGGCACAGGAGCTGCAGGTTTCTGTCATGACGGTGAGGAAGGCGCTGGCCCAGCTGGAGAATGAAAAACTCATCGTTAAACGCCACGGCAGCGGTTCGTTTGTGGCGCGTAAAATCAACTATCACGGCGGCGAGCTGGACGGTTTTAACTACCAGATGAACATCGTGGGCGTAACAAACTACGTGAACAAAGTGATTGAGTTTTCTATGCTCGAGGCACCTCCAGCCATTGCCCAGCAGTTGAAAATAGAAGCCGGTGAAAAAGTATATTACATCCGAAGGATCCGCATTATTGACGACATTCCTATCCTGGTTGAGAACAGCTACATTCCCGTAGCGCTCTTTCCCTGGCTTAGCATCGGCAATATGGAGCAATCAAAATTCAACTATTTTCGCAAGGAGTGCAATATCACCATTCTCGAAAGCCACCGCAGCTATACTCCGGTACAGGCCACAAAAGAACAAGCTGAATTGTTGCAGGTCCCCCCGAATTCGCTGTTGCTGCGCGTGCAGTCGGTAAGCTACTCTCAGGATAACAAGGTTGTTGATTTGTCAGATATTTATCAAAACACGAATAAATATATCGTGAAGCATGTCATTCGGCGTTAAGGGAAAGAACAACGCTTCTGGATACTGAGCATGAATGGATCGCCTTCTTATGCTTAGCATTTTTTATAATGGTTACCTTCCTTTCCCGATATTTCCCCTTATGCCAGGTTGTACCGTCTTCTGTTTGTGCGCCCATCGGTCTTTTCTCCTTGTACTTTTTTCTGAAGAGTAGAATCATTTTTTAAAAACCCTAAATGCAGTAAGGCCGATCGGAAGATCGGCCTTACTGCTATTCCGTTATGCTGGCTTACGATTCTTTGTCGCAGATGACTCAGGCATCAGTCACCGGTTTTTGTTCCGTCTTCACCTGGGCATTTTCCAGCATACGACGCACCGGAACGATAAGGATTACCAGCACTGCGGCACAGATCAGCAGCGCAATGGAGCAGCGTGCAAAGAGGTCCGGCAGCATATCCAGCTGATCGGCTTTCACATGTCCGCCAATCAGGCCTGCCGCCAGGTTACCCAGCGCGCTTGCACAGAACCAGAGCCCCATCATCTGGCCGCGCATTCTTTCCGGCGCCAGCAGCGTCATGGTCGCAAGGCCAATCGGGCTCAGGCACAGTTCGCCGAGCGTCAGCATCAGGATACTGCCCACCAGCCAGAATGGCGATACGCCTGCCCCACCGCTGTTCAGAACGTTCTGCGCAGCCAGCATCATCAATCCAAAGCCCGCAGCGGCGCACAAAATGCCGATGACAAACTTCGTGATACTGCCCGGACGGACGTTTTTGCGTGCCAGCATCGGCCATGCCCAGCTGAATATTGGCGCCAGCAGAATAATGAACAGCGCATTGATTGACTGGAACCACACGGCAGGAATTTCAAAATCGCCGATCGTGCGGTTAGTGTAGTCGTTTGCGAACAGGTTGAACGAGGTCGGCTTCTGCTCAAAGGCGGACCAGAAGAAAGCGGCGGACACCAGCAGGATAAAGCAGACCAGCAGCCTGGCGCGCTCTTTGCGGTTCAGGCCGGCAAACACAAACAGATAAATAAAGTACAGCGCTACCGAGGCGGCAATCACGTAGACCAGCACGCTGGCAACGGCGACAGGGTTAATGACTATCACGCCCTGCGCTACCAGCGTAACGATAACCGCCACACCCGCCGCCAGCACCAGCAGCCATGCGCCAACCCCGTTTTTCTTCGCCACCGGGCTGTTCCAGGTTGAATCCAGGCCGACTTCGCTGTCGTAGCGTTTCATCGACGGGACAGCGAACAGGCGGAAGATAATCAGCGCGACCAGCATTCCGATACCACCGATACCAAAGCCCCAGTGCCAGCCATGGGTTTTTATCAGCCAGCCGGAGATCAGCGGCGCGATAAACGAGCCCATATTGATGCCCATATAAAACAGCGAGAAGCCGCCATCGCGACGCGCATCGCCTTTTTTATACAGCGTGCCCACCATGACCGAAATACAGGTCTTAAACAGGCCGGAGCCGAGGACGATAAACAGCAGGCCGATAAAGAACAGGTTGTCGCCCATAAACGCGGAGAGCGCAATAGACAGGTGGCCAAGCGCGATGAGAATAGAACCGTACCAGACGGCCCGCTGCTGACCGAGCCAGTTATCCGCCAGCCATCCGCCCGGCAGTGCGGCCAGGTACATGCTGCCGGCAAAGATCCCAACGATGGCGGAGGCGTTTTCACGCGCCAGCCCCATGCCGCCGTCATAAACGGTCGCCGCCATAAACAGGATCAGTAAGGGACGAATGCCGTAAAACGAGAATCGCTCCCACATTTCAGTGAAGAACAGCGAGCCAAGCGGGTAAGGATGGCCGAAGAAGTTCCGGCTTTCGTTGTTATTAACAGAGGAATGCATAAATTCTCCAGAAGTGTGTCGAAGTGCCTGCAAGCACCGAAATGCATGGCGGCTATGTGACTGCCGCTCTTTAACATTCAGCAATTGTTATTTAACCATTTGATAACTGGTTACTGGTTTTGTCTAGTGCCAACCGCAGGACTTTAAGATGAAAAGTCGACGACTGTCTACTTTTACAGATTTTTTGTCTGGTAAATGGGGATAGTAATTGACATTGGAGAGGTGTTAATAATTTTTTAATAGCATGATTATTAAACAGAAATTTAAGCGCCATTGGCGGTGCCAGGAAGCAGTACGTAAAAAAGGCATCTCCTCTGGCAGCACTTTCCCGTGCAGCAGGATTAAGTTCTGCCGCATTAGCTAATGCGCTGAGCCGCCCGTGGGCGAAGGGGGAAATGCTGTTTAGCGAAGCGATTGGCGTACTCGCCAGCAGCAGCTTGAAAATGTCGCGTTACAGGCCGGAAAACTCACGAGCTGATTGAACGGCCAATGCGAGTGTGGAAATAAGCGAAAGATAATCTGATAAGCAGGTTCATGATCTAAACCCAGGGCTCTGCTTTGCAAAAGCCGAACACCATATCCGGGAGATACACAGGTAGCGTATCACCCCGCTTTCCATGAACCCATGTCTACATCAAAGCTCCAGAAGGGGCTTTTCTCTTCATTCTGCGTAGGGTGATGATAAAGGCATGAATAAGATAGCGTTGTGTTAATTGAGGGGGAACAGGTCACGTTAGCTATGAGCGAGAAGCGGACCAAAACGTTCTTTTAAAGTCAGGCTGTGTGCGATTTGCTCTCACGAGGCGAGTGGCCGAATTTACGCAAAAATGCGCGAGAAAATGCTGCGGCGCTTCCGAAGCCAACCATGGCGGCGACAGATTTTACACTATGCCCAGATCGCAGTTTGGCCCTCCCCAGGGCTAAACGCCAGCTGGTTAAATAAGCACCGGGCGATTGTCCGACGGTTTTCTTGAACACTTCAATAAATTGAGCGCATGACATTCCCGCGATGGCGGACATATCGGGAATATTGTGGAGGCCATTGCTGGCGCTGTCGCCGATTTGGATGCTGCCCCATCTTTTGATGCAGCCATTATGACTGGAGTGTTGCACCATCTGCCTGACGATAAGGCAAAGCACGAAGTTTTGGCCGAGATTGCAAAGCGCCTTAAGCCGGGCTCACCCTTCGTCGTGGCGGGAAATTATCGGGCTTACGCTTCGCAACCCTTATTTATGGCTGGGTGGGCAAATCGTTGGCGAATGAACGGAGCGGGACCCGAAGAGATTCAGGCCAAAATGAACAAAATTCTGCAAGGTGCAGAGCCTCCCCAATCGGAAGAAGCCGTCTTAGCCCTGCTCACCGGTGTGGGCTTTGAGGAACCTGTGAGGTTTTTTGCCAGCCTGTTCTGGGGTGCCTGGTTGACCAAACGCATGCCGGCGTAAGAGTGATCGACGAGCCATGCGGCCAGGCTGAAGGGTCTACAAGTCAGCTATGAGCGAAGAAAGGACATTGGTCCATGGATTACGACAAAAAATTGCGCGGTGTTGAACCCAAAATGGAACGAAAAGCGGCCGTAAAGGCAGCCGGGCAAGAGAAACCAAGCTGGTAAGCGACCTGTTTAACTGGAATGCCATTGGCGAGAAGATCTAACGAAGCACAAATCCTGGCTCTTTGCTTCCAGGTTCTGAAGCTGAAACCAGTATCCTTCATGAACAGTCGCGAGAAGGTGCGTTCAGACATTGTGGCAATATAAGCCAGATCGCTAAGCGACGCTTCCCAACGTTGGCTGACCAATAGCGCTTTGGTTGCGCAGAATAAGCGCTCATCATGCGGCATAGGTAGCTCCGCGGTTAGGGGTGCTGCCTCACTGAGGATCTCCAGAAGTAACAGGGCCATTTTCCGTTGACTCGGTCCGCTATAGTCCTCACTGAATAACCCGGCTATCAACTCTTTCACCAGCGCTGTAGCTGTAATTACATGCACGTGGTTACTCTTCGTAAAGTTGGTGCATTCTGCGATAAGGTTGCTGCTGAAATAGATGGCCCGTAGGTCTGTATGTGACAGCAGGTTATAACTGTGGATCTGAAGAGGCGGTAGCCATAATGCGCGTTGAGGAGGTATTACCCAACGTTTTCCCTCCGTTTCAACCAGCATAACTCCCCTGGTGGCAAAGAGTAGTTGCCCTTCAATATGATGATGAGGAGGATCTGCCTCTCCGCGTTGATAGCCTATAGCGGTGCTTGACCAGCCTATAGCTTCATCATGTCTTGGCGCTTTATCTATGCTACCTGGCATTTCAGATTCAGCTCCTGCCATTATGATAATGAAGTTGAAACCACCCGGACCGGAACCATATTGGCCGGGTGAGGCGTACAAAAATTAAGATTATCATAAGTATTACAGGAGCATATGCGAATGCGAGTACACTTCATCGTACATGAAAGTTTTGAAGCCCCAGGCGCCTATGAAACATGGGCAAGGATACGGGGTCATGAAGTCACTTTTTCCCGTGTATATGCAGGTGAAAAACTTCCAAATGATGCTCAGGGCATCGATTTATTGATTGTAATGGGTGGGCCTCAGGATCCGGCAGTTACCGTTGAAGAATGCGCCCATTTTGACTCAAAAGGTGAACAAGCTTTAATTGCTTCTGCCGTGAAGTCTGGTAAAGCCGTCATCGGTATTTGCTTAGGCTCCCAGCTGATTGGTGAAGCGCTTGGTGCCCCGTTTGGCCATAGCCCCGAAAAAGAGATTGGTAAGTTCCCGATCTTCCTGACCGACGCGGGCAGCAAAAATGAGATGTTCACCCATTTTGGCGAAACGCTCGAAGTGGGTCACTGGCATAACGATATGCCAGGCCTGACGGCTAGTGCTGAAATTATCGCCTACAGTGAAGGTTGTCCGCGTCAAATCGTGGCTTATTCCAATTTAGTTTACGGATTCCAGTGCCATATGGAGCTTACGCTGGACGTAGTTGAACTGCTGATTGCCAATTCAGCAAAAGACCTGAGCCGGGCCGCAGAATATCGCTTCGTCAACACCGCAGAAGAGCTTCGTACGCATGATTACAGTGAAATGAATAAGGCTTTGTTCACCTTTCTGGACAAACTTGATGCGCACTACAAATTAGCAACAGCATGAAATAAAGCCCGAACCTTTCCTTCTTCGGGCTGTTTTATTCACTAACCATTAACGACATCCGCTTCTGACACATAACCGACTGCAGCTATCGCATGGTTCATATGGCACATGTACTGCAACGGCATTGCCACCGAAGCAAGATTGGTCACCACCATCTGAATCTCAAACAACGTGCTCGCTTGGCGCATTACTACCGCAGGCTGCGCCTGATAATGGTGACCAAATCCCATCACATATTCGTAGCGCCCGGTAACGCGCAGGCTGTCGCCGGGTAGCTGTTTTTCAGCAAGGTACACAAATTTTTCCTAAAGCGTTCCTGCCCTAACGTGATACACGCTCTGAAAGCAGCGGTTCAAATACCCAATATATGTTTATTCGCTAAAGATGCTGCAGGCGCTGATGAGATATAAGGGTTTCAGCTGGGCAGCACTGGACAAAAGTGTTTACGCCCGATGTTGCCACTCGCCACCGTATCCCTCTCAGAGGCACGAGCTTATAGGTCATACACAAGTAGCTAATAACCGGATGAATAATCTGAAAAGTATGCCATATGGGGCTTTAAGAGTGACTCTTATCACAATTGAATGAGATTCATTATCATTAAGGTGAATGATGATGATAACATTTTTTATAGATGATTTTAGCGGAATGATATATGGAAAATCTCACGGTAACTGCCGCAATAATTGTAAAAAATGAAGAGCGATGCATATCAAGATGTGTCAATAGTATCATTGATTTTTTTGATGAAATAGTCATTGTTGATACAGGGTCTGACGATAATACCATTGGGATCATCAAAGGGTTTAACAGTGTTAAAATAAAAATCCATTTAATAAAGTGGAGTGATTCGTTTTCCGATCCCAGGAACGCAGCCATTGAAAGATCAACATCTAATTATATTTTTTTCATAGATGCTGATGAATTCCTTGAAATACCGAAAAAAGATATCCCTAATATAATCAAGGTTGCTAAAAAAAATGACACTCATCATCACATAGTGCTATGCCCTAAGATTATCGATCACAATAAAAATGCTACATCTTCAATCGGCAGAATACTTCCTAACAATGGTATGTTTTTCTATCATGGTTATATTCATGAAGAATTACGGGTAAAAGATGATAGTAATTACCTTCTGATCCCAGTGGATATAACACTACATCATGATGGTTATGTCGATGAAATAATAAAAAGAAAAAACAAATCAGAAAGAAACAAAAAGCTAAACACTCTCAACATTAAAATTGAACCAGAGAATCTTCGCTGGCACTACTTTTATTATCGTGACTTATTTTACCTTATCCTTCCCAATGAAATACACTCATCTCTTTTGCGAAATATTAAGCTGCATGATAATGCCTCCCTGTCATATGAAAATTTAAAAAAAGGCACCTATACCTTCGCTATTCTTGATTTAATGGCTCGTGCATGCCTAAGGAAAAAAAGCCATCGTGATGATTTTTATTTAATCACTGACCTAATGGATATTATAATACCAAACAATAGTAACTCTGTTTATTATAAAGCCATATATGAACTATTGAACTGGCACATTAAGTCTACCACTATTATACATAACTTGGTGAGCTACCGAAAAAATAAGCATCAATTTCATGAGGATATGTTACATTCTGATGGGCTTCACATCGATGCAGCTATCTCTTTCTATCTGTACGAAAAAAATTATCGCAAGCACGCAAAGAAATTGCTTTTAAGTGTGCACGATTGCGGATTTCAAACTGAACTCACTAATGAATACCTCAAAAAAATAATTTCAACTGAAGACGAGCAATAAATATGAGAAAAAAAATTTATTTTATTTATATGCCCAGCCCATTATTAGGAAGATATCCACTCCAGGGTATTAACGGAGCTGGAATTTGGGGGCGTTTGTTTAGTATAGGCTCTGAGGAAGGATATATTTCAGCATTGAAGGAATATGTTGAAAGTCATTTCCAGGAATGGCTTGTCGAACGTGACGACACGGAATCGGATATAGAAAAGCTCATTAAACAAAAAGCCATAATCTTGGTATGTGCTCCAGGATTGAAATATCAATTTTATACGCATGGCTTCAATAAGAAAAATGTAATCCATCTTAGCACTATGGAATACTCGACCAACAACATTAGTCCAGTAATTAAATTAATAAAGGAGTTAGATTATGAAGCATAGTCACAAATTACTTTTAGAAGAAATCACTAACAAGGTAGAACTGTCAATAATTTATGGCGGTGCTGGCAGCGGCGATTGGGGCACTGGAGCCCAGACTGTATGGGGCGCCGGCGTAGGAATGTTAACTGGAAAGAATTGTTCCTGGCCCGGCGGCTTTTACGGTCCGGTTAATTCAACGCCAACAGGTTCAGGAGTATGTACAGGCGGCGGCTGGAACACAGCCGCAGGAAGAGAATGTATCTGGGACCCTCATAACGATAACGATGTATGTTATTAATAGCTTTTTATAATTTTGCGTGAGAATGCTTTTTTAAGTACAGCTACTGCCGTTCATGATAGAAGACTGAATCACAATTCGTTGAAAATTTTGACCATAAGCAATTAATGGCGGTATTTTCTATTAAGGGATAATGACGCTGATTTAGCAAATATCCATCATCAATCAAAGCGAGGATATAAATGAAAAATACGAATTTATTTGATAACTGACTATAAATACAGGCTCTGATGCGCATAAAAAATCCGGAAATGCGGGACATTTCCGGATTTTTATACATCCATTAGATCGGCCAACCGATCTGCATCAGGTGCCCGACTTCCTGATGCTAGCAGGCTGCGAAGCGTTGATTACCTCAGGCGATCCCGGTCGTAACGGTAAAAGTCCGGGTTTGCTGCGGCTCTATCTGAATCAACGTGCCGTTACGCTGCGCGGCAAGGAAACCTTCTGGTCGGCAGGTGGCGGGCAGAGCAAACGCGGCAACCTGCTGATCGCCGTTATACAAAATCCAGCGGGTGACGTAGTTCAGCTCAGAGCTTGCAAAGCGGGTGACGAACGTGGTGCCATCCGGCGCGATCATGCTGAATTCAGGTTTATCCGTCCAGGCATCAAGCTTGTCCGCAAAGAAGACGATCTCCGGATCGTAAAAATCGGGCTCGTTTAACGTCGTCAGCGAGGCTTCTCCCTGCAGGATACGCTGGTTAAACGCCAGCCACTGCTCGGTGGGCTTCACATGCGCCGGCACCGACTCTCGCAGCTTCAGCGCCTCGTCCGGGATATTCTGGCTAAATGTGGCATCCGGCACATATGCATAGTTCATATGGCACATGTACTGTAACGGCATCGCCACCGAAGCAAGGTTGGTCACCGTCATCTGAATCTCAAACAGCGCGCTCGCTTTGTGTATCACCACCGCAGGCTGCGCCTGATAATGATGGCCGAATCCCATCACATATTCATAGCGCCCGGTAACACGCAGGCTGTCGCCGTCCAGCTCCAGCCAGGCCTCATCCATCGCCGCACAGGCCATTTCGCCGTGCAGCGGATGGGTATCCGTCGGCGCCGGGCAGCCGTTCGCCAGCAGCCCAGAGTGGAAGGCGAAGCAACCGTAGGTCGCCACCACTTCCGTTGCGGGTTTTGGCTGGCTGAACATATTGCGCATGGTCAGATCCTTGCCGTCAAAGCAGGCGTCCCAGATCATCTGCCCCATCCAGGGCAGGATAACCAGCTGGCCGCGACTGTTTTGTACCCGCAGCCCCTCAACCCCGCTGGCATAGCGAAATGCCGTTACCGTAAAATCGTCATTTTTCAGCAAGGTACGTGGATGTTCGCCAAAGAGCTCCCGCCATAAAGCGATATGTGTTGTCATGATAAGTCCTCTCAGGATGCGATGGCTTCAGACAGATCGCCGCGCACTTTGCTTTCACGCCAGAAGTAAACGCCAACGTAGATAAAGCACAGCATAGAAACCAGGAACGAGAGCTGCAGCGAGTGGAACATATCCGCCACATAGCCCTGGATCGCCGGGACAACCGCCGCGCCAACAATCGCCATCACAATCACCGCTCCCGCCATTTCGGTGTGTTCGTTATCCACCGTGTCCAGCGTTCCGGCATAAATGGTCGCCCAGCAGGGGCCAAACAGCACGCTCACCAGCACCGCGACATAAACCGCGCTAAAGCCTGGCGCCAGCGCCACATAAGCCAGAAACAGCGCGCCGAAGATGGAGTAAAGAATCAATACTTTTTCCGGATTAAAACGCGTCATCAGTATGTTGGCGATAAACTTACCGATGAAGAAGCAGGCAAAGCTGTAGACCATAAAGTTTGAGGCATCGCGCTCGTTGATATCGCCCATCTCCAGCGCCAGACGGATAGTGAACGACCAGACCGCCACCTGCATGCCAACGTAGAGAAACTGCGCCATAATACCGCGGCGGAAGCGGGCGTTACTGGCCAGATAACGCAGCGTATCTATCGCCGACGGGCGTTTATGGGTCGCCGTTTGCGCCACTTTACAGGTCGGGAAGCGGGTCAGCAGAAACAGTACCATCACCACCACCAGCACCATAATCATGTACTTGTAGGGTTCGAGCGTGTTTTCCAGCATCAGCACTTTGAAGTTATGGATCTGCTCAGCATTCATGCCCGCCATCTGTTTTTCCAGGCTTTCGCCTTCGGAAAAGACCAGATATTTACCCAGCAGAATGCCGGAGACTGCGCCAATCGGATAAAAAGTCTGGCTGATGTTCAGGCGTAACGTGGCGTATGCCTTCGGCCCAATCATTGAACTGTAGGTGTTCGCTGCCGTTTCCAGGAAGCTCAGGCCAATCGCAATGGCGAAAATAGCCGCGAGGAACATGGTGTAGGTTGCCATGTGCGACGCCGGGAAAAAGAGCGTACAGCCGACGATATACAGCGTCAGGCCGGTTAATATCGCCGCTTTATAACTGGTTTTCTTAATAACAAGGGATGCCGGAATCGCTATTAAAAAATAACCGCCGTAAAATGCGCTCTGTACTAATGCCGAGGCAAAATTACTGAGTGAAAATACACTTTTAAACTGTGTAATCAGAATATCATTTAATGCGGCTGCGCATCCCCATAACGGGAATAAACAGGATAACAAAATAAACTGGAACAGCGGGGTCTTATTCAGATACCCATCGGGCATCTGAATTATTTTTTTATCGTTCATAGTGCTACCTTTTACAGTGCAAGGGATTATTCGTTTAACGTCAGGAACTCGTTAAATTGTTCAATGCTCGGGTAAGATGATTGCGTGCCTTTCCCCGTGACGCTAAAGGCCGCGAAGAGGGCTGCTTTTTTCATGGCGGCTTCAACGCTACCGCTCTGGACATAATAATGGGTAAAGCAACCAATGAAGGCGTCGCCTGCCCCGCTGGTATCAACCGCATTCACATTAAAAGCAGGAACATGCACTTCCTGCTCGCGCGTCATCCATAACGCCCCTTTTTCGCCCATCGTCACGATAATATTGTTCAGCCCTTTATCAACCAGGCTGCGGGCGGCGGTACGAATGCGTTCATAGCTATCAACCGGCATCCCGGTTAATATTTCAAGTTCGGTTTCATTAGGTACAAAGAAATCACATTTACAGGCATAGGACATGTCAAATTCACGCAGTGCAGGCGCCGGATTTAATAGCACCTCAATGCCGTGCTTATTACCAAACTCAATAGCGTGGTAAACCGTCTCCAGCTGAACTTCCAGCTGCAAGACAATAAGCTTACATTTTTTTAAATCGTCTGCCGCGCGATCGATATCTTCCGGGGAGAGAAACTTATTTGCCCCTTTAATAATCAGAATACTGTTGCTGGAGTTGGCATTCACAAATATAGGCGCCACGCCGCTGCTGGTACACGGCACTTTTTCTACATAGGTGGTATTAATGCCCCAGGACTCAAGATTGCGAATGGTATTATCCGCAAAAATATCGTCCCCGACTTTTGTCAGCATCAGCACTTTCGAATTAAGCTTGGCAGCCGCCACGGCCTGGTTCGCCCCTTTACCGCCGCAGCCGATTTTAAAGGCCGGCGCTTCCAGGGTTTCTCCTTCTTTGGGCATCTGGTTGGTGTAGGTGATGAGATCCACCATGTTAGAGCCGATAACCGCGATATCCATTTTACTTCCTCTCAGAAACAATCACATAACAATGATATTTAAGTAACATTATCATGTTATTTAAATATCATTTGTGACTAAGATCGCGATTAAAAGATCATACCGTTGTTTGTTTAATAGGCACGCCTGCGTTTTTTGACGAGCAAGCAAAATATAAAAATCATCACAATACGATGAATTTAAAGTACTTATAATCGTAAAAACGCGAGCGATCGCGCTTTTAATTCTTCATGTCCGGCAGTATAGTAATGCAACGATATCCTGTTCCTTGAGAAAAAAATGTTACTACAGGAACATACGCAACACGACTTGCGGAGAAGGTGAATGGAAACCAAGCAAAAAGAACGTATCCGGCGTCTGATGGAGCTCTTAAAGAAGACCGACCGGATCCATCTCAAAGAGGCCGCCCGCATGCTGGAAGTCTCGGTTATGACCATTCGCCGGGATCTTAGTCAGGATGATGAACCGCTGCCGCTCACGCTGCTGGGTGGCTATATCGTAATGGTGAACAAACCGGCTTCCTCGCCAGTCAACGCGCCACTGTCGGGCGAAAAGATCCACCACCGGGATGACTTGCCCGTGGCGATCCTGACGGCAGGCCTGGTGAGTGAAAACGATCTGGTGTTTTTTGATAACGGGCCGGAAATGCCGCTGGTGATCGGCATGATCCCGGATGACATTACCTTTACCGGCATTTGTTACTCGCACCGGGTATTTATGGCGCTGAATGAAAAGCCCAACGCCACCGCTGTGCTGTGCGGCGGCACCTATCGGGCGAAGAGCGATGCGTTTTACGATGCCAACAACCCGTCGGCGCTGGATTCGCTCAATCCACGGAAAGTTTTTATTTCTGCAAGCGGCGTGCACGAGCACTTTGGCGTTAGCTGGTTTAATCCGGACGATCTTGCCATCAAACGCAAAGCTATGGAGCGTGGATTACGCAAGATCCTGCTGACGCGTCATGCGTTGTTTGATGAAGTCGCCCCCGCCAGTATTGGCCCGCTTTCGGCGTTTGACGTGTTGATTAGCGACCGTCCTTTACCGGCAGATTATGCCGCACACTGCCGGAACGGGTTCGTCAAGGTCATCACCCCTGATTCAGAGGGCGAGTAACGATAAAAAAGCGGATGCCGGGCCGCAGCCTGACATCCGCCCTTTCATTACTTAGCAATCACTCACGAATCGTGTCGTCGCCGAATCCAATCCATTTATAGGTAGTCAGCGCTTCCAGGCCCATCGGGCCGCGAGCGTGGAGTTTTTGCGTGCTCACAGCCACTTCTGCGCCAAGGCCGAACTGGGCGCCGTCG
The DNA here is from genome assembly GCA_032051265.1 of Buttiauxella sp. Classification (GTDB taxonomy): domain Bacteria; phylum Pseudomonadota; class Gammaproteobacteria; order Enterobacterales; family Enterobacteriaceae; genus Dryocola. Next base: position 30,786 of record DAMBYU010000010.1, on the reverse strand, counting down.
GTAAAGCGCGTGGAGGCGTTCACATACACTGCCGAAGAATCCACTTCATTCACAAAGCGGTCCGCGTTGCGTAGCGTGCGGGTCAGGATCGCATCGGAATGCTGTGTGCCATGCTCGCGAATATGGCCGATGGCCTCATCCAGGTCCGCTACAACCTTCACGTTCAAATGCAGCGACAGCCATTCGTCGTCGTACTCTTCCGCTTTTACCGCCAGCACTTCTGCCGGGCCGTTGTGCAACAGCGGCAGGGATTTTTCGTCCGCATGCAAGGTGACGCCAGATTCCGCCATCTGCTTGCTGAGCGCTGGCAGGAAAGTTACCGCGATGCCCTGATGCACCAACAGCGTTTCCAGCGTGTTACAGGTACTTGGGCGCTGAGTTTTGGCGTTGACGATAATTTTCAGCGCCGGTTCGACTTCCGCCGTATCGTCCACGAAGGTATGGCAAACGCCAATCCCGCCGGTAATAACCGGAATGGTGGACTGCTCACGGCAAAGTTTGTGCAGCCCTGCACCACCACGCGGGATCAGCATATCTACGTAGCGATCCATCTTCAGCAGCTCGTTGACCAGCGCGCGATCCGGGCTTTCAATGGCCTGCACCGCAGCGGCTGGCAAGCCGCATTCGACCAGCGCCTGCTGAATGACTTTTACGGTTGCCGCATTGGTGCGCCACGTCTCTTTACCGCCGCGCAGAATAGCGGCGTTGCCGGTTTTCAGGCACAGGGAGGCAACGTCTACCGTCACGTTAGGCCGCGCTTCGTAGATCACACCAATCACGCCCAGCGGCACGCGGCGGCGCTCAAGGCGCAGACCGCTGTCTAACAGGCCGCCGTCGATCACCTGCCCTACCGGATCGGCAAGACTGCACACCTGGCGCACGTCGTCAGCGATGCCTTTCAGGCGTACGGGAGTGAGTTGCAGGCGGTCAAGCATGGCTTCACTCAGGCCGTTACGGCGAGCTTCCAGCACGTCCTGCTCGTTAGCAATAAGAATTTCTTCGGCCTGCTCTTCCAGATAATCCGCCATGCGTTGCAGCACGCGATTTTTCTCAGGCCCTGAGAGCAGCGCCATTTTGTAAGAAGCCGCTTTCGCGTCTTTGCCCATTTGTTCCAGCATTGCCAGCTCCTTAGTTAACGATCATGTCGTCACGGTGCACCGCGACCGGGCCGTATTCATAGCCGAGGATCGCATCAATCTGTTGTGAGTGATGGCCTGCGATAAGGCGTAGCGCATCGCTGTTATAGCGGCAGACGCCGTGAGCCACATCGCGTCCCTCAAGGCTGCGGATACGGATAACTTCACCGCGGGAGAAGTTGCCGTTCACGCTTTTAATTCCTTTTGGCAGCAGCGAGCTGCCGCGTTCGAGAATGGCGGATAAAGCGCCGTCATCAACGGTGATCTCTCCCGCAGGCGGCGCGCCGAAGATCCAACGCTTGCGGTTTTCCAGGGGAGAAAGCTGTGCGTGAAAACGTGTGCCAACCGGCGTGCCAGCCATCACATCGCCGATTACGCCAGGTTTGCTGCCAGCAGCGATAATCACATCGATCCCCGCGCGACAGGCGACATCGGCAGCCTGCAGTTTGGTGCTCATGCCGCCGGTCCCCAGGCCTGATACGCTATCGCCTGCAACCGCACGTAGCGCATCGTCTATGCCGCGGACTTCTTTGATAAGTTCCGCCGCCGGGTTGTTGCGCGGGTCGGCGGTGTACAGCCCCTGCTGATCTGTCAGCAGCAACAGTTTATCTGCCCCGGCCAGAATAGCGGCCAGCGCTGAGAGGTTATCGTTATCGCCGACTTTGATTTCTGCGGTTGCCACCGCATCGTTTTCGTTAATTATCGGCACGATATTGTTATCAAGCAGCGCCCGGAGCGTATCCCGGGCGTTGAGGAAGCGCTCGCGGTCTTCCATATCGGCGCGGGTAAGCAACATCTGCCCGACGTGGATACCGTAAATAGAAAAGAGCTGTTCCCATAGCTGGATTAAACGGCTTTGGCCGACGGCCGCCAGCAGCTGTTTGGAAGCGATGGTTGCCGGAAGTTCGGGATAGCCCAGATGCTCACGCCCGGCGGCAATCGCCCCGGAGGTGACAATGACAATGCGATGCCCGCTCGCGTGAAGCTGAGCGCACTGACGCACGAGTTCAACAATATGGGCGCGGTTCAGGCGGCGTGAGCCACCGGTTAATACGCTGGTGCCAAGTTTTACCACCAGCGTCTGGCTGTCACTCATGATTCTCTGCCATTTCAACGAAATTGAAAAAATTAAAAGCCAGATGACGTTGTAACAGGACTGGCACGGCTTGCCAACAGGCTCTAAGGGAAAAGACGCCATAAACCGGGACAGATCGGCAAGCGTAGCGGCAAAGTTTGACATATTTATGACGGAAAAACTTTATTCGCTTTATTTAAACTTTATCTTAAACCGTCATAAATCTTTCATCTCCGGAGGATAAAACTCTCTGCGTTTTTTAACGGGATGTCGCCCGTTTATTAGCGCGTAAACACATTGGGATGAAAAATGAAAAAGACCACTCTGGCATTAATGGTGATGGGTATTGTTGCTTCCGCCTCTTCTCAGGCGGCGGAAATTTATAATAAGGACGACAACAAGCTTAATCTTTACGGCAAAGTCAAAGCGATGCATTACATCAGCGACGATGCCAGTAAAGACGGCGACCAGACCTATGTGCGTTTTGGTTTTAAAGGCGAAACTCAGATTAACGATCAATTGACCGGCTACGGCCAGTGGGAAGCTGAATTCGCGGGTAATAAAGACGAAAGCAATTCGTCCATGAAAACACGTTACGCTTTCGCCGGTCTTAAATATGCCAATTTCGGCTCTTTCGATTATGGCCGCAGCCTGGGCGCGTTATATGACGTGGAAGCCTGGACCGATATGTTCCCGGAATTTGGCGGTGACTCGTCCGCCAGAACCGATAACTTTATGACCAAGCGCGCGTCTGGCCTGGCCACGTTCCGCAGCACCGACTTCTTCGGCGCGGTTGACGGTCTGAATCTGACTTTGCAGTATCAAGGTAAAAACGAAAACCGCGACGTTGCTAAGCAGAACGGCGACGGCTTCGGTACGGCGTTAACTTATGACTTCGGCGGCAGCGACTTCCAGGTTGGCGGCGCCTACACCACCTCTGATCGTACAGACGCGCAGCAGCTGCAGGCGCGTGGCGAAGGCGACAAAGCCGATGCCTGGGCCGCCGGCGTGAAATACGATGCGAATAATGTTTATATCGCTTCGATGTATTCCGAAACGCGTAATATGACGCCAGTTTCCGGTGGCTTTGCTAATAAAACACAGAGTTTTGAAGCTGTCGTACAATATCAGTTTGATTTCGGTCTGCGTCCATCTCTGGGTTACGTGCAGCAGAAAGGAAAAGATATTGAAGGCGTTGGTGATGCGGATCTGGTGAAATATGTTGATGCTGGCCTAACTTATTACTTCAATAAAAACATGTCAGCGTTTGTCGATTACAGAATTAACCAGCTGGATAGCGATAATCCGCTGGGCATCAATAACGATGATATCGTGGCATTAGGCATGGTTTATCAGTTCTGATCCCTCCGGTTAGAAAAAAGCCCTTCTCAAAATGAGAAGGGCTTTTTTAATTTATGCAGAAAGCTTGACCGGTTTATCTAAAAAATCTTTAGCGGGAACTAAATCCATATTTAATGTCTTTAACAGATCGCGTAAACGTTCGTGGAATCCGCGTAGCGTTTGTTCCAGTTTATCGTCCACTTCTTTATCTTTAGAAGCTTTCGTCGTCCAGTTGCCATCTTTATCGAACAGACCAAAATGATAAGTGTAGGTAAATTGCTTTTCCTGCGCTTCCAGCTCCATCCACCAACCCCAGAACTCACGCAACTCAGGCGCAGGTTTCACGTTGACGCAAACCGCCAGGCAGTCAAAGAAGAAGCGGTTGCCTTCGCACTGCTCTTCCCGGATATAAGGGCCAAGGGCGGCAAATTTTTTGATCAGTCTACCTTTCGGGTGTCCACTCGGTAACGTCATTGCGATCTCCTTTTGTGAAGCCATTGTTTTACCAAACCGATAAAATTAAGCAAATATTTAACGTAATCGTTGTTTGATCCAAACGGTGATTTCCTTCAGAGCCTTGTCAAAATTCTTATACACCGGCTCTGGTGAGATGGACAGCAGCTTGCCGTCGACAGATGACGAAGTGATTAAACGCGACTCTTCCTGCGGGCTAAACGGATCGTTGGTCCAGAAGCCCGACAGCATTGGCGTCGGGCAACGACGGCCCAGCAGCCCCTGCGTCTTTAGCGAGTAACGATTTAGCTCGACGCTTAGCGCGCTATCCGACGCATTGTTCATGCCAAGCCGGCTTGCGAGAACGTCAATATACATTTCCGGTACCTGCGCCTGGCGCTGCGGATCGCTCAGCAGGCTGTGCACCACCGGACCAAGACAGGCGACAGCTTTAAGACATGGCGCTTCAAGGTAGGCGAGACGGACCGCAACGTTTGCACCAAAGCGGAAACCAAACGCAGCAACGCGGGTATGATCGACCCACGGAACATTCGGCAGCGCTTTTAACACGTGCTGGTGAAGCAAGCTGGAGTCCTGGGTGAGCTTCCATTTTGAAGAATATCCCACCGACGGCATATCGATGGTCAACATCGCGATGCCCTGAGGGGCGAGGTATTTTTCAAACAGGGTGTAATAGTCGCTTTGCAGGGCATCCAGGCCGCCGCACATCAGTACCGTCGGGAACGGCCCTTCCGCATCCTTTGGCATATGCAGGAAGCCGGTAACCGGCCTGCCACCGGTAACAGGGAATTCCAGTTCACGCAGGCTACTGGAAAGACGCGGGGCTGCTTCTTCATAAGCCCGGTTAGCAAGCACTTGCGCCTGTTCGGCCAGCACGTCGCCCTTCAGGTGCGGGTATGCCGCAATACTGTAGAGATTTGCCGCCTGCAGCCAGTATCTGCCGCTCTTCGCCTCGCTGATTTCCTGACTGGCTTTTTGCTGCCACTGCATCGCCTGCTTCGACCACTCGTAGATCCAGTTACCGTTACGATAGCCAATAACGGTGTCGTACAACTCATTGTTCGTGCGTTCTTCATTGCAACAGGCTATCCGCGCCTGCACATCGAGAATTTCACGCGGATCGACGCCACGCCAGACCCACATCAGCCGGTTGACCATGCGATACCAGTGAGGAGCGGATTTACCTTCCAGCGTGGATTGAATATCAGGGGTAGCGTGGTGCAAAGAACGACGGACTAACGTCGATGTCTCCGGATGTTTAAATCGGGGTTTAAAAAGAACTTCACTAAGGTTGGCCTGTGACATCGCTTTTCTGCCTCCATGAAAACGTCAGGAATGCAGTATTGTACTCTGTCACTGGTCAAATAACACAAACGCCCGGCGGTGCCGGGCGTAAATCAGTGCAAATTTTGGGGATTAGCGTCCGGCTAATGGTGGTACAAAGACCACGCCCATATCCCACGGCTGTTCAATCCAGGTGTTCTGCGGGATATCGATAACGTAATCATCCACCAGCGGCTGGCCTGCAGGCTTTGCAAAGATAGTGACGAAATGCGCTTTCGGGTACATCTCGCGAATCGCAACCGCGGTGCCGCCGGTATCAACCAGATCGTCGATAACGATGAAACCTTCGCCGTCGCCTTCAGCACGTTTAAGGACGGTCAGCTCGCGCTGGTTGTCATGGTCATAGCTGGAGATACATACGGTATCAACATGACGAATACCCAGTTCACGCGCCAGCAGCGCGCCCGGAACCAGACCACCACGGCTAACGGCAATTATGCCTTTCCACTGTTCGGCAGGCAGCAGACGGCTGGCCAGTTTGCGGGCGTGAATCTGCAACATGTCCCAGGTGACAACGTATTTTTCGCTCATGTGAAGTGTCCCGGCCTATTACTAACGGCTTAAAAATGTTCAAAGGGGTTTTGGTTGCGCGAGATTATAGAGATCTGACGCACTAAAAACCAGTGCTGCGGGCAGAAGTGGCGGTTTTTGCGTGGATTGGGTCGTCATGTCCGAAGAGTTAGTGGTATTCTCAGACCATCGCGCAAGCCCTGCTTGTGATGTACACCCGACAGGTCAACCCTGTGACCTGTGAGCCAAAAAAATCTTCGCCGAGTCGATGTCAAGGAGACCTAACGTGTCTGAATTGTCTCAATTATCTCCGCAGCCGCTGTGGGATATTTTTGCCAAAATCTGTTCTATTCCGCACCCTTCCTATCATGAAGAGCAACTGGCGGAACACATTCTGTCCTGGGCAAAAGAAAAAGGGCTGCACGTAGAACGTGACCAGGTCGGTAACATCCTGATTCGCAAGCCTGCCACCGCAGGCATGGAAAACCGCAAAGCGGTCGTGCTGCAGGCTCACCTCGATATGGTGCCGCAGAAAAACAACGATACCGTGCACGACTTTACCAAAGATCCAATCCAGCCTTATATTGATGGCGAGTGGGTAAAAGCCCGTGGCACCACGCTTGGCGCAGATAACGGTATCGGTATGGCCTCGGCGCTGGCGGTGCTTGCTGACGATAACGTCGCCCACGGCCCGCTGGAAGTGTTGCTGACCATGACCGAAGAAGCCGGTATGGACGGCGCGTTTGGCCTGCAGGCTGGCTGGTTACAGGCAGATATCCTGATCAACACCGACTCCGAAGAAGAAGGCGAGATCTATATGGGCTGCGCGGGGGGGATTGATTTTATCTCCACGCTGCCTGTGCAACGCGAAGCCGTTCCGGCTGGCTTCGACACCTTCAAGCTGACTATCAAAGGCTTGAAAGGCGGCCACTCTGGCGCAGAAATCCACCTGGGTTTAGGCAATGCCAACAAACTGCTGGCGCGTTTCCTGTTCGCTCACGCAGCGGAGCTGGATGCACGGCTTATCGACCTTAATGGCGGAACGCTGCGCAACGCAATCCCACGCGAAGGCTCAGCCATTCTGGCGGTTCCTGCTGATAAAGCAGCGCTTCTGAAAGAGCTGGCAGACAAATTCCTGGCGATTCTGAAAAACGAACTGGGCGCGGTTGAGAAAAACACCACCGTACTGGTTGAAGCCACCAGCACAAGCCAGGCTGCACTGACCGAAAAGAGCCGCGACACTTTCGTTAAATTGCTGAACGCCACGCCAAACGGCGTAATTCGTAATTCTGACGCAGTGAAAGGCGTGGTGGAAACCTCCCTGAACGTGGGCGTGGTTACCCTGAGCGAAGACAGCGCTGAAATCATCTGCCTGATCCGCTCTCTTATCGATACCGGTAAAGATTACGTGGTGCACATGCTGGAAGCGCTGGGCCAGCTGGCCGGGGCGCAAACCGTTGCCAAAGGCAGCTACCCGGGCTGGCAGCCAGATGCGAACTCGCCGGTCATGGATCTGGTACGCGAAACCTATCAGAAGCTGTTCAACAAGACGCCGAACATCATGGTTATCCATGCGGGTCTGGAGTGCGGCCTGTTCAAAAAACCTTATCCGGATATGGATATGGTTTCTATCGGGCCAACCATTACCGGTCCTCACTCCCCGGATGAGCAGGTGCATATCCAAAGCGTGGGCCAGTACTGGACTCTGCTGACCGAGCTGCTGAAAGCGATTCCTGTAAAGTAAAAATCATCGCCCCTCTTTCGAGGGGCATTTATCACAAACCCAACAGAAGCTGCCGCTCCAGCTGCGGATCCAGCAGCGTGACGTGCAATCCCACCAGCCGTACGCCCCGCCCTTCCCGGCGTTCATTCCAGGTTTTCTTTGCCGTCTCTATCAAATCGGCTTTGTTTAGCTGAGGCCAGACGTGCTCCTGCGTGGTTTGCTGGAAGTCATTAAATTTAAGCTTCACGCCCTGGCGCGCGATCAGCAGATCGGGCTTCACCTTTTTCAGTCTTCTTTCCAGTTCCTGATAGAGCTGTTCGATAATGGCTTCGCACGCTTCCCACTGGTGAATATCTTCCGCCAGCGTTTTTTCAACGCCGACGGATTTTCGCTGCCGATCGTTGCTGATCTGACGTTCGTCTATTCCCTGGCTGCGCTCCCAGATAACGCGGCCAAACTTTCCGAAGCGCTTTAACAGCGAGGCCAGATCGGTTTTCTGCACATCGGCGCAGGTACGCAGTCCGAGGCTTTCGAGCTTGCCTGCGGTAACTTTGCCAACGCCTGGAATTTTGCTCAGCGGCAGGGTTGCCAGAAAGGCTGGCACGGCATCCGGGGTGATCACGTACTGGCCGTTTGGCTTGTTGAGATCGGAGGCGATCTTGGCGAGGAACTTAACCGGCGCGATGCCTGCTGAAGCGGTGAGATTTAGCTCATCAGAAATCGCCTGACGAATTTCTCGCGCCATAAGCGTAGCGGAGCCGTAGCAGTGCGGGCTGTCGGAGACGTCCAGATAGGCCTCATCCAGCGAAAGCGGCTCGATTAAGGTGGTGTAGCGCGAAAAGATTTCCCGGATATGCCCGGAGGCTTCTTTGTAGGCGTCGAAACGGCCGGGCAATAAGGTGAGATGAGGGCAGAGTTTCAGCGCCATCGCCGTGGACATTGCGCTGTGTACGCCATATTTGCGCGCCGGATAGTTCGCGGTGCTGATAACGCCGCGCCGCTGCGCGCTGCCGCCAATCGCCAGCGGAATATCGCGCAGGGCCGGATTATCACGCATCTCAACGGCGGCAAAGAAGCAGTCCATATCGACATGAATGACTTTACGCATACTCATCTGGCTCAGTTATTTAACTGGATAAGTATACAGGTGAAAATAAGATTGTGGCAATTTGTGGATGACGCTGCGCTTATCTGGCCTATGAATCATAAACCCAGCTTAGATAAGCGCAGCGTCATCCAGCAAAAACTACAGGATTCGCTTCTCTTTAAAGCTTGCCTGCCGCTCCGCCTGAGCCATGCGCTTTTTGTGCGCGTCGCAGGGTTCCGGGCAGTTGCACACTTTTTCCATCCCTAATGCGGCAATGCCGCCGCAGCTACCCTGGATAGATTTGCGCTTGACGATAAAGCCCAGCGACATGCCAAAAATGACCAGCAAAAAGAGGATAAAGGTGGCGATAAACACCGTCAACATAAGCGCTCCCGTCAGCCGCCAAAATCGTCGAGCATGATGTTTTCATCCTCCACGCCGAGGTCTTTAAGCATTTTGATCACCGCGGCGTTCATCATCGGCGGTCCGCACATATAGAATTCACAATCTTCTGGCGCAGGATGATTACGCAGGTAGTTTTCCAGCAGCACGTTATGGATAAAGCCCGTGTAGCCCGTCCAGTTATCTTCCGGTTGCGGATCGGAAAGCGCCACGTTGAAGGTGAAGTTCGGGTTTTCACGCGCCAGTTGCTCAAACTCATCTTCATAGAACATTTCACGCAGCGAGCGCGCGCCGTACCAGAAGCTGATTTTGCGTTTGCTTTGCAGACGTTTGAGCTGATCGAAGATGTGCGAACGCATCGGCGCCATGCCCGCGCCGCCGCCGATAAATATCATTTCAGCGTCGGTATCTTTGGCAAAGAACTCGCCAAACGGCCCGGAAATCGTCACTTTATCGCCCGCTTTCAGCGACCAGATATAAGAGGACATGATCCCCGGTGGCGCATCCGGCAAGCCTGGCGGCGGTGTCGCGATACGGACGTTGAGCATGATAATGCCCTCTTCTTCCGGGTAGTTCGCCATAGAGTAAGCGCGCACGCACGGCTCTTTCACCACGGACTGGAAACGGAATAAATTGAATTTATTCCAGTCGCCGCGGTACTCCTCCGGCACATCAAAGTCTGCATAGTTGATCTGATGCGGCGGCGATTCGATCTGAATGTAACCTCCCGCGCGGAACGGCACCACGTCGCCATCCGGAATGCGCAGCTTCAGCTCTTTGATAAACGTCGCTTTGTTATCGTTGGAGATAACTTCACATTGCCATTTTTTGACGCCGAAGATCTCTTCCGGCAGCTCAATTTTCATATCCTGCTTAACGGCGACCTGGCAGGCAAGACGGCAGCCCTCTTTAGCCTCACGCTTGCTGATATGCGAAAGCTCAGTCGGCAGAATATCCCCACCGCCCTCTTTGATTGTTACGCGGCATTGCCCGCATGAACCGCCGCCGCCGCAGGCCGAGGAGATAAAGATCCCCTGTCCTGAAAGCGTGTTAAGCAATTTGTCGCCAGCAGGCGCGTGGAACTGTTTGTCCGCGTCGTTGTTGACCACAATCAGCACGTCCCCGGAATTCACCAGTTTTGATTTTGCGAACAAAATCAGCAGCGCCAGCGCCAGGACGATCAGCGTAAACATCACTACGCCAAGAATAATTTCCATAACTTTCCGCCCTTATAGCTGCACGCCGGAGAAGGACATAAAGCCCAGCGCCATCAAACCGGTGGTGATAAAGGTTATTCCTAAGCCGCGCAGTCCTGCGGGCACGTTGGCGTATTTCATCTTCTCGCGAAGACCGGCCATCGCGACAATCGCCAGCATCCAGCCAATACCGGAGCCGAAACCATAAACGATGGATTCACCGAAGCCGTAGTCACGCTGCACCATAAAGGAGACGCCACCAAAAATGGCGCAGTTTACGGTAATCAGCGGCAGGAAGATGCCCAGCGCGTTGTAGAGCGCCGGGAAGAAACGATCGAGGATCATTTCGAGTATTTGCACCAGGGCTGCAATAACGCCAATGAAGGTAATGAAGTTCAGGAAGCTGAGATCCACCCCTTCCACCAGCGCGCCGTCACGCAGCACCAGGTTATACACCAGGTTATTGGCCGGAACCGATATGCCCAGAACGACCGTAACGGCAACGCCCAGGCCAAAGGCCGTTGAGACTTTCTTCGATACGGCAAGGAAAGTACACATGCCGAGGAAGAAGGCGAGCGCCATGTTTTCTACAAACACCGCTCGCACAAACAGACTAATTATATGTTCCATCGTCTGTTAATCCTTTTCCTGTTGAGCCGGTTTCCACGTACGCAGCGCCCAGATCAACAATCCGATAATAAAGAACGCGCTTGGCGCCAGCAGGAACAGGCCGTTTGGCTGATACCAGCCGCCGTTTTGCACCGTTTCCAGAACGGTGACACCAAACAATTTGCCGCTACCAGTAAGCTCACGAATAAAGCCGACCAGCAGCAGAATAACGCCGTAGCCCAGACCGTTGCCGATACCGTCCATAAAGCTCGCCAGCGGCGGCGCTTTCATGGCGTAGGCTTCCGCGCGCCCCATCACGATACAGTTAGTGATGATAAGCCCGACAAACACGGAAAGCTGCTTTGAGATTTCATAGGCGTAAGCACGCAGGATCTGATCGACGACGATCACCAGCGAGGCGATGATCGCCATCTGCACGATGATGCGCACGCTGTTGGGAATGTAGTTGCGGATCATTGAGATAAACATGCTGGAGAACGCGGTCACCAGCGTCACGGCAATCGTCATCACGAATGCCGTTTCCAGTTTGGTGGTTACCGCCAGCGCAGAACAAACCCCAAGGATTTGCAGGGCGATGGGGTTGTTATCTATCAGCGGGCTAACCAGTACCCGCTTAACTTCTTTGATGCCCGATATATCAGCCATTGCTAAGCGCTCCTTCACGAACCTGCTTCAGGAACGGGCCAAAACCCAGCTCGCCCATCCAGAAATCGAAAGTGTGTTGTACTCCGGTTGCCGTCAGCGTCGCGCCTGACAAACCATCGACGCCATATTCATCGCCCTGACGCGCGCCGCCTTTGACGACCCGTAACGCCGGCTGGCCGTTATCATCAAGCAACTTCTTGCCGATCCACTTTGCACGCCAGTTCGGGTTTTCGATTTCGCCGCCCAGTCCCGGTGTTTCGCCCTGGTCGTAATAAGTGATGCCTTTTACGGTGCGCCCATCGGTTTGCAGCGCAACAAAGGCATACATCATCGACCACAGGCCGTTGCCGTAAACCGGCAAAACGACTTCCTGCACTTTATTGTTTTCGTCCCGCACCAGATAAATTTCAACGATGTTGGTGCGGCGTTTAATACCCGCGCGGTCCTCTTCGGGCGAGAGAGCAACGCTTTGTGCCGGGTCGCGCAGCGCGGCGGCATGGTCAAAATCAGCCGGGTCTTTAGCAAGCATTTCACCCGTTTTCAAATTCACCAGCCGCGGGGTGATGCGGGATTCGAAGACTGCTTTTACCTCTTCACCGCTCATCTTCGGCGTCGCCAGACCGGCCACATCCAGAATGTTGCGTTGTTTATCGAGCGCTTTTTGCTCCTGCTGGCGCGACTTCAGGCCCACGGCGGAACCCGCCACGACGACGGAGCACACCAGGCAAAGCACCAGCACCACCAACAGCGTTCTGCCGATGCTATCGTTACTTTTTACTTCAGCCACGCGATTTCCTCCGCTTAATATTGGCCTGCACCACCACGTAATCGAACAGCGGCGCAAAGAGGTTGGCGAACAGGATCGCCAGCATCATCCCTTCCGGATAGGCCGGGTTTACCACCCTAATCAGCACGCACATCACGCCGATTAGCCCGCCGTACCACCATTTGCCTTTATTGGTAAAGGAGGCGGAAACCGGGTCGGTGGCCATAAACATCATGCCGAATGCGAAACCGCCCAGCACCAGGTGCCAGTACCACGGCATGGCGAACAGCGGATTGGTATCTGAACCGATAAAGTTAAACAGGGCTGTCGTGGCGATCATGCCGATCATCACGCCGGCGACGATGCGCCAGGAAGCCACGCGGCCAAACAGGATGATGGCGCCGCCTATCAGGATCATCAGCGTGGAAACTTCACCGATTGAACCAGGAATATTACCGAGGAAGGCGTCCATCCAGGTAACCGGCTGGCCGGAGACCACGTTAACTACGGCCTCACCACCGCCGTGGGACCACTGTGAGAGCGGCGTTGCGCCGGAGAAGCCGTCTGCCGCAGTCCAGACCAGGTCGCCGGAGATTTGTGCTGGATAAGCAAAGAAGAGAAACGCACGCCCGGCAAGCGCTGGGTTAAGGAAGTTGCGCCCTGTTCCGCCGAAGATCTCTTTGGCGATGACGACGCCAAAGCTTATTCCTAACGCCGCCTGCCAGAGTGGCATCGTCGGCGGAACCACCAGCGCAAACAGGATGGAAGTAACAAAGAAGCCTTCGTTGATTTCATGTTTGCGGATGATGGAAAACAGCACTTCCCAGAATCCACCCACCAAAAATACGGTGATGTAGATTGGCAGGAAGAAAACCGCCCCCAGCGTCATCATGCTTAGCCAGCCCGCCTCCGGCGTAAAGCTCACGCCCAGCCACTGCGCAACGGCATAATGCCAGTTGGCCGCAATAATCTGCGGTAACTGTTCAGGCCCGTAGAGCTTGTGCAGCGCAGGAATGGTCTGCAGCCCGACGTTGTACATTCCCCAGAACATGGCCGGGAAGACGGCGAGCCACACCAGAATCATCATGCGCTTCAGGTCGATGGCGTCGCGCACGTGTGACGCGCCCGGCGTAACCAGGCCCGGCGTGTAGAACACCGTGACGGTGGCTTCATACAGCGGGTAGTACTTTTCTAATTTGCCGCCCTTAGTAAAGTGCGGCTCTATTTTTTCAAATAAATGCTTCAGGCCCATGAGTTATCCTTCCTGCTCGATGCGGGTTAACACCTCGCGTAGCACCGGGCCATATTCGTATTTCCCCGGGCAAACATAGGTACAAAGCGCCAGATCTTCTTCATCCAGTTCCAGACAGCCCAGCGCTTGCGCACTGTCGGTATCGCCCGCCAGCAAATCGCGCAACAGCATGGTCGGCAGGATATCCAGCGGCATCACGCGCTCATAGTTGCCGATAGGAACCATTGCTCGCTCGCCGCCGTTGGTGTCGGTTGAGAAGTTAAACAGTTTGCGTTTTAAGAAGTGGCCAAGCGTGGTGCGCGTAATGGAGAATTTATCAGCGCCCGGCATGACCCAGCCAAACAGCTCTTTCTCGCGCCCTTCTTTCAGCGCGGTGATCTGCAAATGGAAACGCCCAAGCCAGGCGCGCGGGCCTGTCGCCTGCACGCCGCTGAGCACAGAACCGGAAACGACACGGTTTTCGCCTTCCAGTAATTCACCCTGCGTCAGCACATCGACAGAGGCGCCCAGACGCGTGCGAATCAAACGGGGGTTTTTAACCTGCGGGCCAGCCAGTGAAATCACTCGCTCGGTCCACAGTTCGCCTTCGATAAACACTTTGCCGATGGCAATGACATCCTGATAGTTCAGATGCCATACCTGTTTTTGCAGGTTAACCGGCTCAATAAAATGAATGTGAGTACCCGCTAACCCTGCAGGGTGCGGCCCGGCAAACTCATTAAATGTGATTTGGCTGACAGGATGACCGCCCAGCTTACCGCCGCCGGCCTGGCAAACATGAATTTTGCCGTCCGTCAGGCGCGAAAGCAGCGTTAAGCCTGCGTCGAACATCTGGCGATGCGCGAGGACGATCGGCTGCGGATCTGCCGCCAGGGGATTGGTGTCCATAGCGGTGACAAAAATGGCGGCAGGAACCGTACCCGGCTGCGGCGTTTTACTGAACGGGCGCGTACGCAACGCGGTCCAGAGACCTGACGAAAGAAGCTGAGCCTGGACAATTTCACGCGGCACAGTGGCTAGTGATTGAGGATCATGACGTTCAAAAGCAACCGCTTCGTCTCCCTGAACCTCAATAACAACGGATTGCAGCACCCGACGCTCACCGCGATTGATGGCGATAACGGTACCGCTGGCCGGCGCGGTAAACACCACGCCCGGGTTTCTTTTATCTTCAAAAAGGGGCTGCCCTTTCAGTACGTTATCGCCCTCTTTTACCAACATAGAAGGACGCATTCCTGCGTACTCTTCTCCAAGCAGAGCCACCTGAGGTATTGCTGGGCCATCATAAATTTGCTGCTCGGGTAAACCGGCAATAGGCAAATCAAGACCTTTTCTGATTTTAATCATAAGGTTATCACGCATAAAATAGGCTATTAAAAACCGACAAAAACGCTAGCCGACAACGAACGAGCCGGGTCAATGTTCAACCGCAACGACGCGCCAGTGGCTGGTAAGAAAGAGAGGATGTGCATCCGTTCGTCACGCCTGGTGGGGTAAGTCGCCTGGAGAGCCAGGTAAAGCTGACTTAAGGAAAGCGTCCTTTCTTATCCACGGGTCATCATTCGGCGCGGATTTTAGCATTATTGACGACAGGAAGGGGATAAATCCTCGAAGTTAACCTCGGCAATGCGAGCTATTACGCAAAACAGCAACTCTTTCGCTTTATAAGTGAAATAGTTAATATCCATTTTCTGGAAAGGCTCCAGTCTGCGCTTGCGAAATTTATTGATGATGCTAATGTGAGCGCACCGAATACAGATTAGTCTGATTTCAGGTCTCTTTGCCGTCCTGGCATTTGGTTACAGGTTTATCAAGGAATCAAGCAGTATGTCTAAAATCGCACTCATTATTGCGATGCTCTCGATGCCGTTCATGTCGTTTGCCAGCTTGCTCAATAGCAATGCCCCGGCCACGCCTGTCAGCAAAGAATTTAAACAGCAGCTAATGGGATCTCCCGTTTATATTCAGATCTTTAAAGAAGAGCGCACGCTTGAACTGTACGTCAAAATGGGCGAACAGTATCAACTGCTTGATAGCTACCGTATCTGTAACTATTCCGGCGGCCTGGGTCCGAAACAGCGCCAGGGTGATTTTAAAAGCCCTGAAGGGTTCTACAGCGTTGAGCGCAGGCAGCTAAAACCTGACAGCCGCTTCTATAAAGCGATCAATATTGGCTTCCCGAACGAGTTCGATCGTTCCCATGGCTATCAGGGTCAGTATTTGATGATTCACGGCGCCTGCGTGTCCGTTGGCTGTTACGCCATGACCGACAGCAGCATCGATGAGATATTCCAGTTTGTGACCGGCGCCCTGGTGTTTGGCCAGCCGAAGGTTCAGGTGAGCATTTATCCGTTCCGCATGACGGATGCGAATATGCAGCGCCATAAGTACTCTTATTACATCAATTTCTGGAAACAGTTAAAGCCGGGTTATGACTACTTCATGGCCAATCACCAGCCGCCGGGCGTCTCTGTTATCAGCGGTAACTATGTGATTAGCAAGCCGGTGGTATCAACGACGCAACCTCAGCTTGCCTCAAACTACACGCTCTCCGAGATAAAATAGCACCGACTCTCCTGGCGCGATTTTGTGCCAGGTTTCGTTGCCGGTCAGCGGCTGCGTAGCAATCACGGAGACCACATCGTTCGGCGTGGTCTCTTCCTGAAAGTCGATCTCCACATCCCTGTCCAACAGTTTTGCCACGCCAAAGGGCGCCCGCCGGGTTATCCAGAAAAGATTGGTGGAGCAGAATGCCATCACGTAACGCCCATCGGAAAGCAGCATGTTAAACACGCCTTTCTCCCGTAGCTGAACCGCAAGCTCCGCAATATAGCGGAAAACGGCCTGCATATTGCCAGGCCGGCGCGGATAGCGCTGCGTCAGCTTGTGCAGCAGCCAGCAAAACGCCTGTTCGCTGTCGGTTTCACCAATCGGACGAAACGGCCCGGTTTCAAGCTGGCGATGACCCTTAAGCTGACCGTTGTGAGCATAGGTCCAGTTACGGCCCCATAGTTCACGGGTAAAGGGATGGGTGTTTTCCAGCGCGACTTTGCCACGGTTAGCCTGGCGAATATGCGCCACGACGGAGCAGGATTTGATGGGGTAATCCTGCACCAGTCGGGCAATGGGAGAGTTAAAGCTCGGCTGGGGATCTTTAAACGTGCGACAGCCTTTGCCTTCATAGAAGGTGATGCCCCAGCCATCTTTATGGGGACCTGTTCCGCCGCCACGCTGCACCAGACCGGTAAAACTAAAGCAGATATCCGTTGGCACGTTGGCGCTCATCCCGAGCAGTTCGCACATAATTCTCTCCCACCACAAGTTGCCCTCACCCTGTTCCCTCACATTACACAGCAAGGGACACGGCTGAGTTAAGCCTTAACCATCTCTTTTTCGATCAGCTGAATCAGGATATGGATCACTTTGATATGGATTTCCTGAATGCGATCGGCATAGCCGAAGTGCGGCACGCGAATTTCGACATCCGCCGTACCCGCCATTTTGCCACCGTCTTTGCCCGTAAGCGTAATAACTTTCATGCCCTTAGCACGCGCGGCTTCGATAGCTTTAATGACGTTGCCAGAATTTCCGGAAGTGGAGATCCCCAGCAATACGTCGCCCTCACGCCCTACCGCTTCGATATAGCGCGAGAAAATGTAGTCGTAGCCAAAATCGTTGCTCACGCACGAGATGTGGCTCACGTCTGAAATCGCAATTGCCGGATAGCCCGGACGGTTTTCGCGATAGCGACCGGTCAGCTCTTCTGCAAAATGCATAGCGTCGCAGTGGGAACCGCCGTTGCCGCAGGAGAGCACTTTACCGCCAGCTTTAAAGCTATCCGCCAGCAGCACGGCCGCGCGCTGAATCGCGTGGATATTTGCGTCATCTTTCAGGAAGTTAGCCAGCGTTTCGGCGGCTTCATTTAATTCATTACGAATAAGATCCTGGTACATGAGGATGTCCTTCAGTATTTATTGGTTAAGTAAACCCCAGCAGTTTACCGGATAGCGCGAGAAGCGCCATCACCGGATGCTTTTATGGATCCGTGCGGCAACAATGTGAGCAAGGTTGTAATTATTTTGTAAACACATTGCTAAAAAACCACGCATACACTAAAACCAATACATCACAAGTGGTCAGACCTCCTACAAGCAAGGGAGTTTTCTTTATGTTGATTTTGAGTGTTGTTGCAACCGTTCTCCTGCTCGGCGTGCTGTTTTATCATCAGGTCAATCTGCTGCTCAGCTGCGCGATCCTTCTGGCGTGGACGGCAGCTTTAGGATTTGCCGGTATCTGGTCCATCTGGGTACTTCTCCCGCTCGCCATTATTCTGGTGCCGTTTGTCTTTACACCGATGCGTAAGTCGCTGATTTCCGCACCGGTGTTCAAAAGCTTCCGTAAAGTAATGCCGCCGATGTCGCGCACTGAAAAAGAGGCGATTGACGCAGGCACTACCTGGTGGGAAGGCGACCTGTTCCGCGGCAAGCCGGACTGGGAAAAGCTGCATAATTACCCGCAGCCTAAGCTGAGCGCCGAAGAACAGGCCTTTATCGACGGCCCGGTTGAAGAAGCCTGCCGCATGGCAAATGATTATCAGATAACCCATGAACTGGCCGATCTGCCGCCGGAACTGTGGGCATACCTGAAAGAGCATCGTTTCTTTGCGATGATCATTAAGAAAGAGTACGGCGGGCTTGAGTTCTCGGCTTACGCTCAGGCTCGCGTACTGCAAAAACTCTCCGGGGTTTCCGGGATTCTGGCGATCACCGTCGGCGTGCCTAATTCATTAGGCCCGGGCGAGCTGCTCCAGCATTACGGCACCGAAGAGCAAAAAGATCACTACTTGCCACGTCTGGCTCGCGGGCAGGAAATTCCTTGCTTCGCGCTGACCAGCCCGGAGGCAGGCTCCGACGCTGGGGCAATTCCCGATGTCGGCGTGGTTTGCATGGGCGAATGGCAGGGCCAGCAGGTGCTGGGCATGCGCCTGACATGGAACAAGCGCTATATTACGCTTGCTCCTATCGCGACCGTGCTCGGCCTGGCGTTCAAACTCTCTGACCCGGATCATCTGCTGGGTGACGAAGAAGAGCCCGGCATTACCTGTGCGCTGATTCCAACGCACACGCCGGGCGTCGAAATCGGCAAACGCCACTTCCCGCTGAACGTTCCGTTCCAGAACGGCCCGACGCGTGGGAAAGATATTTTCGTGCCAATCGACTACATCATCGGCGGCCCGAAAATGGCCGGTCAGGGCTGGCGCATGCTGGTGGAGTGTCTGTCCGTAGGACGCGGTATTACTCTGCCGTCTAACTCAACGGGTAGCCTGAAATCTGTTGCGATGGCAACCGGCGCTTACGCCCATATTCGCCGCCAGTTCCGAATCTCTATCGGTAAGATGGAAGGGATTGAAGAGCCGCTGGCACGCATTGCGGGTAATGCCTATGTGATGGATGCCGCTGCCTCACTAATTACTTACGGTATTGTGCTCGGTGAAAAACCGGCGGTGCTGTCAGCGATTGTGAAATATCACTGTACCCACCGCGGTCAGCACGCCATCCTGGACGCAATGGATATCGTCGGCGGTAAAGGCATTATGCTTGGCGAGTCTAACTTTGTGGCTCGTGCCTATCAGGGCGCGCCTATCGCCATCACGGTTGAAGGGGCGAACATCCTGACCCGCAGCATGATCATCTTCGGCCAGGGGGCGATTCGCTGCCACCCTTATGTGCTGGAAGAGATGGCGGCATCGCAGAATAACGATTTAAATGCTTTCGATAAGCTGCTGTTCAAACATATCGGGCACGTCGGCAGCAACAAAATGCGCAGCCTGTGGCTGGGCCTGACCAACGGCTTAACCAGCGCCACACCAACCCGTGATGCGACCAGACGTTACTATCAGCACCTGAACCGTCTGAGCGCAAACCTGGCGCTGCTGTCAGATGTTTCTATGGCGGTGCTGGGCGGCAGCCTGAAACGTCGCGAGCGAATTTCTGCCCGCCTTGGGGATGTGCTGAGCCAGCTGTATCTTGCCTCCGCCGTGCTCAAACGCTATGAAGATGAAGGTCGTAACGAAGCGGATCTGCCGCTGGTGCACTGGGGCGTGCAGGACGCGCTCTTCCAGGCGGAGCAGGCGATTGACGATCTGCTGCGTAACTTCCCGAATGGCTTTGTAGCAGGGGCATTACGCCTGGCAATTTTCCCGCTTGGCCGCCGTTACGATGCTCCTTCTGACAAGCTGGATCATAAACTGGCGAAAATTATGCAGGTGCCGTCGGCGACGCGTTCACGCATTGGCCGCGGTCAATACCTCACACCCAGCGAGTTTAATCCTGCGGGTCTGCTGGAGCAGGCGCTGCTGGATGTGATGGCCGCCGAGCCAATCCATCTGCGCATCTGCAAAGAGATTGGGCGCAACCTGCCGTTCACACGTCTGGACGAACAGGCTAAGCAGTGGCTGGCGGAAGGGAAAATCAACGCTGATGAAGCCGCGATCCTCACCAAAGCTGAGGCCAGCCGCCTGCGCAGTATCAACGTTGACGAGTTTGAACCGGAGGCGCTGGCAACACAGCCGGTAAAGCTGCCGGAAAAACACCGCAAAATTGAAGCCGCGTAAGTTGCCTTAGCGCTAAAAACCCCGCCTCGCGGGGTTTTTTATTGCCCAACAAAAGCCCGTGAACTCATGCTACAGTGAAAGAAACCACGTTATTTATGGAATCGGATTGTGTCTGGCTTAAAAATTTCCCTTCTGCAACAGCCGCTGGTCTGGATGGATGGCGCGGCGAATCTGCGTCATTTCGATGTGCTGCTTGACGGCATACACGGGCGCGATCTGATTATTCTGCCTGAGATGTTCACCACAGGCTTTGCGATGGAAGCAGCAAAGCAGTCGCTGACGGAAGAGGAAGTCATCGACTGGATGCAGTTTAAAGCGCAGCAAACGCAGGCCATGATTGCCGGAAGCGCTGCGCTGCAAACCAGCCGTGGGCCAGTGAATCGTTTCCTGCTGGTGCAGCCAGACGGCAAAGTGCATTTCTACGATAAGCGTCACCTGTTCCGAATGGCGGATGAACATCACCATTATCAGGCGGGTGAGGAAAGAGTCGTCGTTGAATGGCGCGGCTGGCGTATTCTGCCGCTGGTCTGCTACGACCTGCGTTTTCCGGTATGGTCGCGTAACCGTAACGATTACGATTTAGCGCTGTATGTCGCCAACTGGCCTGCGCCGCGCTCGCTGCACTGGCAAAGCCTGCTAGTTGCACGCGCGATTGAAAACCAGGCTTACGTCGCCGGTTGCAACCGTGTAGGTACGGACGGCAACGGGCACCACTATCGCGGCGACAGTAAAATTATCAGCCCGCAGGGTGAGATTCTGGCAAGTGCCGAAGCACACCAGGCCACACGTCTGGATGCAGATTTATCGTTGATTGCCCTGCAGGATTACCGGGAGAAATTTCCGGCATGGCAGGATGCGGATCCGTTTAGTTTGTAAGAACAGCGCCTCTCTTGCAGGGAGGCGCTGCAGGTTTACGCCGTAAGAAACGCAAAGTTATCACCGACGAAACGACAAAGGCCTGAATCATTGCTGATTCAGGCCTTTTGAATAGTGGCGGAACGGACGGGACTCGAACCCGCGACCCCCTGCGTGACAGGCAGGTATTCTAACCGACTGAACTACCGCTCCGCATTGTTCCCCGTCGGGAACGAAGCGGATATTACGGATTGCCCCGCATGGCGTCAACGGTTTTTCTTATAAAGTGAATCGTTTGCCGCAAAAATCATCTGAATGCTGTTTTTTAAACCATTAATTCAGCTTTCAGCACGCCACAGGCAGTTTCCGCCTTTTTTCAACACTAAGTCCAGACGCGATTCATGCGCTGCGATCTCTTCATCGCTTGCCTGAATCACACGCAGGCCCGTGGCCCCTCGAACAACGCGCTGAATGCCGTCCCCGCCCTGCTTCTGCTGAATATCGCCTTCCATGGAAAACTTCAGCGACGTCTGGCCACCGGTCATCATCAGATAGACATCGGCCAGGATCTGGGCATCGAGTAATGCCCCGTGTAGCGTACGTTTGCTGTTATCTATTTCGTAGCGCGAGCAAAGCGCATCGAGGCTGTTACGTTTGCCCGGGAACATCTTACGGGCCAGCGCCAGGCTATCGGTGATTTTGCAAAAGGTGTCAGTTTTAGGGATATCGCGTTTAAGCTTGCTAAACTCGTAATCCATAAAGCCGATATCAAACGAAGCGTTGTGGATAACCAGTTCCGCACCGCGAATATACTCCATGAACGAATCAGCCACCTGGTCGAAGCCAGGTTTGTCCGCCAGGAATTCATCCGCAATGCCGTGCACGCCAAACGCTTCCGGGTCCACCAGCCGGTCTGGCTTCAGGTAAACGTGGAAGTTATTGCCGGTCAGGCGTCGGTTAATCACCTCAACCGCACCGATTTCAATAATGCGATGGCCTTCGTAGTGAGCACCGATCTGATTCATACCGGTGGTTTCTGTATCGAGGACAATCTGTCTGGTGGGTGTAGAAATCATATAGCTGTGCTCATAGCGCTCGTTTATGTCAGACTTGTTTTTTTTAATCACAGGAAGTCTACCAGAGATGCGTAAACAGGTAGAAATTTTCACCGATGGATCTTGCCTCGGTAATCCCGGTCCGGGCGGATATGGTGCCATTTTACGGTACAAGCAGCATGAAAAAATTTTCAGCGTTGGCTACCGCTTAACCACCAACAACCGAATGGAAATGATGGCGGCCATTGTCGCACTTGAGGCGCTAATCGAACCTTGCGACATTGTGCTTAGCACCGACAGCCAGTATGTGCGCCAGGGGATCACACAGTGGATCCACAACTGGAAAAAGCGCGGCTGGAAAACGGCGGATAAAAAGCCGGTGAAGAATGTCGATTTGTGGCAGCGCCTGGATGCGGCCCTGAACGAGCACAATATCAGTTGGGAATGGGTAAAAGGCCATGCCGGCCATCCTGAAAACGAACGCTGCGACGAACTGGCTCGCGTGGCAGCGTCGAACCCTACTCTTGAGGATGTCGGCTATCTGCCGGACGCGAAGGCTTAACCCCTTCACGATACTGGCGAGTGGCCCCCACCGCCGAGCGAATTTGCGATTTAGCTTTGCGGTTTTTCTGCGGGTTTAACGTCAGCGGTAAGGTGCGCTTACGCGCCACAATCACATGCATGCACCCTAAAGCCGGAAGGTGGGTGCTTAGCATTTTCCCGCCTTGTTTATGCCACGGCAAAACCTGAAAACCTCGCTGATACATCACTTCGAAATTAAGCAATGCCAGCCAGTCGTACTGGCGCATCGGCGTGAACATACGGCTGCTGTAGGGAAGGCGTTTACGCAGGAAAGGAATGGTTTTTCCTAAGCCCAGTAAACTTAGCGGGTTAAAACTGCTGATAATAAGCCAGCCATCGTCGATTAACACGCGATCGGCCTCACGCAGCAGGCCATGCGGATCCTGACACCAGGGCAGCGTATGGGCCAGCAGACAGGCATCGACAGATTTTGCAGCAAAAGGCAAATGAAGCGGATCGGCATTGACCTGTAAGAGCGGGCCTTGCAACGCCACGTTCACCTGATGTGAAATAGCACAGGCGCTGGTGTCGATTTCCGCGCTCAGATTGCCTATTTTCAACAGGTGAAAACCGAACATTTTGCCAAGCCACGGGCGCAGCTGGCTTTCAAGCGCTTCGCGGTAATACTCCCCCCAGGGCAATTGCCCCCAATGATGCGGTGAAGTGAAATTGTCAGGTATCCTTGCCGGTTTCATCACTACCTTCTAATCGCTTTGCCGAGAGGTTGAATTATGAATCTTAACAGTATTCCCGCCTTCCAGGATAACTACATCTGGGTTCTCACTGATGATGAGGGCAAATGTATCATTGTCGATCCGGGCGAAGCGGCGCCGGTGCTCAGGGCCATCGCTGAGAACCAGTGGCAGCCTGAAGCTATTTTGCTTACTCATCATCACAACGACCACGTTGGCGGCGTGAAAGAACTCCTCAAAAACTTCCCGGGGCTTGTGGTATATGGCCCGGAAGAGACACAAGATAAGGGAACGAACCGGGTAGTTGAGGAAGGAGATAAGATCAATATTTTGAAGTATGAATTTAGTGTAATTGCCACACCGGGTCACACTTCAGGACATCTCTCTTATTTTAATTTCCCTTATCTTTTTTGCGGGGACACGATGTTTTCCGGTGGCTGTGGAAGGCTTTTCGAGGGCACACCTGAGCAAATGTACCATTCTTTTCAAAAGATTAATGCTTTACCCGAAGACACGTTAATTTGTTGTGCACATGAGTACACCTTATCCAACCTAAAATTTTCCTTAAGTGTTTTACCGAATGACGCAGAGTTAATCGGATACTATCGAAAAGTTAAGGAGTTACGTGCAAAAAACCAATCAACCTTACCCACTTCTTTACAAACTGAACGTAAAATTAATGTTTTTTTAAGAACGCAAGATGATGATTTAAAAGCTCTAATAGCTAAAGAAACAAACTTGCAACAACCACAGCAGATATTCGCCTGGTTACGTGCAAAGAAAGACAGCTTTTAAATTTTATGGTTGTGTTGTCTGACGGTCAAATGTATCCTTGCTCGTCTTTTAAGCAACCATTGACACACACATGAAGGCAAAAGCGATATTACTCGCCACTGTCTTGCTTGTGGGATGCCAGGCGTCAAAGCATGACGCTAACGTCCAACAGCATGCGCAGAGTCTGTCTGCAGCTGGTCAAGGTGAAGCAGGAAAGTACACTGGTCGAGCGACCTCGGCGCGATGGATGGACGATGGGACGTTCCTCGCGCAAGATCAGAACCTGTGGAACTTCATCGGCGACGAGCTAAAGATGGGGATACCGGAGAATACCCGGATCCGCGAACAGAAACAGAAGTACCTACGTAATAAGAGCTATCTCCACGATGTAACATTACGGGCAGAGCCGTATATGTACTGGATTGCCGGGCAGGTTAAGAAACGTAACATGCCGATGGAACTGGTACTGCTACCCATAGTGGAGAGCGCTTTTGACCCCCACGCGACGTCTGGCGCAAATGCAGCGGGCATTTGGCAGATTATTCCAAGTACGGGGCGCAATTACGGTCTTAAACAGACCAAAGCGTATGACGCACGCCGTGATGTAGTGGCTTCCACCACTGCCGCACTGGATATGATGCAGCGTTTAAACAAAATGTTTGACGGCGATTGGTTACTCACCGTTGCAGCGTACAACAGCGGCGAAGGCCGCGTGATGAACGCCATAAAAGCGAACAAAGCCCGCGGCAAGGCAACGGACTTCTGGTCGCTTTCTCTGCCACGAGAAACCAAGATTTACGTGCCGAAGATGCTGGCATTAAGCGACATACTCAAGAACAGCCAAAAGTATGGCGTTCGTTTGCCAAGCACGGACGAAAGTCGGGCTCTGGCGCGGGTTGAAGTTAATAACCCGGTGCAGCTGACCCAGGTCGCCGAGATGGCAGGGATACCGCTCACCGCGCTGAAGACGTTTAACGCCGGGGTTAAAACCTCTACCGTTGGCAAAAATCAGCGCTATGTGATGGTGCCGAAGAAGCATGCTGACCAGCTAAAAGCCTCACTGGCATCGGGTGAAATCGCGGCTGTACAGCCTACGCTGATGGCGAATAACCGCAGCAACGCAGGCGGCAGCAAGTCTTATAAAGTTCGTTCGGGTGACACCCTTTCGGGCATCGCCTCGCGCATGGGCGTGAGTACGAAAGATTTGCAAAGCTGGAACGGTATACGCGGCGCGCATATCAAGCCTGGCCAAACGCTGAGCATCAACAATGACGGCGAGCGTTTAGCCCAGAACGATAGCATCACCTATAAGGTGCGCAAGGGTGATTCCCTGTCGAGTATCGCGAAACGTCACGGCGTGAATATTAAAGATGTTCTGCGCTGGAACGATGATACGGACAACCTGAAACCTGGCGATCGGTTGACGCTTTTTGTAAGCAACAACGCTACACCTGATACCTGATTGTTTAGTAAAGAAAAGGCACCTGAAGAGGTGCCTTTTTTATTACTCGACTCTACCAGGGTCTGGTCGCCTCCAGCATAACGATGTCGCTGCTAAACGAACCATCCTCCTGCAGTTCAAAATAGCGTTGTACTTCGTCAGAGGCGCTTTGCTGATACGCGCGAATCGCATCCGCCAGCACTGCGGGAGTTCTCATCCTTGCAATCCAGCTCGAAAACTCCAGCTCCAGACGGTCGCACAACAGGTTTTGTGAGATGAGTCCCGCCTCATTAAACAAACTCAGCCATTCGCCGCTGGAGTAATTGCGTACATGCGAGGTATCACGCAGAGCTTCAACCGTTTGCAGCCAGATATCCAGTACGGGATGGCCCGGAGACATTACATCCATAAAGATGACGACGCCGCCCGGCTTCAGTACGCGTTTAACTTCACGCAGCGCTTTACCGACGTCATGCCAGTGATGGGCTGAGTAGCGGCTAATGACAATATCAAAAGATTGATCGTCAAAGGGTAAGGTTTCGGCATATCCATGCCGGGTCGTGAGGTTAGCGATAGCGCGTGTTTGCGCCGCATCGTTAACCACTGCCAGCATCTGCTCAGAAAGATCGTAAGCAACCACCTCTTTCACCTGGCCTGCGGCAATGAAACTGGCGTGCCCTGCCCCGCATCCCATATCCAGCAGCTTCGCATGAGGGAATGCAGCCAGACGAGCGCTGAGACGCTCTAAATCGCGCCCGGAGGCGTGTACGGCGCTGCTCAGATAGGCGCTGGCCTGCGAACCGAACTGCCTTTCAACTTTGTCATGGTGAGATTGTGTTGCCATCGTATTGTCCTTGCCTTTGAGTGATAGAAAGGGCAGCCCACAGGTCTGCCCAACGGCAGACCTGACTAACCTTACTTCAGCACAGGCTTGCCGGGACGGAATTCGACTAGTAGAGGATTGTGATCGGAGGCACGGGTAACCAGCACGGAGGCTTCCGTGACATTCAAACCACGATAGAAAACGAAGTCCAGCGGGCGACCGAACGCTTTACGGCGATGATCGTCGGTAAAACGTACTTCGCGCAGAGTCATTTCGCGAGCAAAGCGGTACAGGGCATTCATGCGCGGGCGACTCCATGCGTTAAAGTCGCCAGCCATAATTACCGGGCCATTATGGTGACCAATTTGATCGCCAATCGGGCCAAGCTGTTTGCTGTATACATCCACACCCAGGCTAAAATTCACTGCGTGAATGTTTACGACCATTAATAAACGGCCATCCGGCAGCGGATAGACCGTCACTAATGCGGATTTGGACAGGCGCAGAATAGGTTCCCGCTCCCGCAGGGGACAACAATAAACAGGATGCGCGGCAGAGAGGGTCATCACACCGGAGGGGTGCTGCGGCAAAACAAAGGCTGGAACCTGATCGGCCGCCAGATAATTACTGGTTGCGAATGCCACCAGCTCAGGCGTGGTCTGGGCTTCCTGCAGCAAAACAAGATGGGCATCTTTGCCAAAATTTTGCAGCACCGAAAGCCAGTCGGCTCGCTGCTGCTTAAAGATATTCCATACCAGCACACGTAACGCGCCTTCACCCGGCAGCGGCTCACCGGGGGGTAATGCCTGCCCTATGGTCGCAAAGGAGCCAGGCGGCAGGATGCGTTCTGCAGGCTGACCGGCGACATATCGCATGGCATAAGTATTTTTGCGCACGTTTGACTAAAGACCTCAGTAACCAAAGAGCCCTCCGTCAGAGGGCGGTCTTTCATTTATAGGGGCTTTATTGCAGAGTTTCAATGATCATTACAGGCTGTTGATGAATCAGAGCGTAACAAATTTCATCGGCTTACCCTTTTAACCAGCCGGTGGCTGCTTCAGCTCGCTTATCGAGGCGGCCGCTCAGGCCAATCAACAACAACGCTCCCACGACAATAACTGCGCCAATCCACGGGGTTTGCGCCAGACCAAAACGTTGTACGGTTTGTCCGCCAATGACGGAACCTAACGCGATACCGATATTAAACGCGGCGATGTTCAGGCCAGAGGCAACATCTACGGCATTTGGCGTGTACTCCTGTGCTTTCTGTACGACATAGCCTTGCAGGCCCGGCACGTTACCGAAGGCGAAGATCCC
This sequence comes from Buttiauxella sp., assembly GCA_032051265.1. GTDB lineage: Bacteria > Pseudomonadota > Gammaproteobacteria > Enterobacterales > Enterobacteriaceae > Dryocola. The sequence goes on along the minus strand of DAMBYU010000010.1, from coordinate 3,053 downwards.
CATCGCCAGCACCGTCACCAGAGCAGCAGTATGTGAGCTGGCGGTAAACTGGAAGAGGAGTAGCAACACGGCCAGGGCAGCAAAAATAAACTTCAGCGCAGGCACCGCGCCATGTCGATCGGCCAGTTTCCCGCCCCAGATATTACCAACGGCGACGGAGACGCCGTAACCCAGCAGGATCCAACTGACCGCCTGTGGTGAATATCCGGCAAGATCCTGCATCATCGGAGCCAGGAAGGTAAAAGCGGTAAAAACGCCGCCATAACCGAGAGCCGTAATGGCATAAATAATCAGCAGGCGGGAATGAGTCAGTACCTTAAGCTGATCTTTCAGGCTCGCAACAGCACGGGTGGGGATATTTTTCGGCACCAGAATCATGCTGCTTATTAGCGCGATAATACCGATGAAAGAAACGGCCAGGAAGGTTTCACGCCAGCCGAATGCTGCCCAATGAATGTCCCTAGCGGCACGCCTGTTACCAGCGCAACGGTCAGACCACCAAACATAATGGCAATCGCAGAAGCGGCCTTTTCTTTTGCTACAAGGCTTGTGGCGATAGTAGAACCAATCGAGAAGAACACACCATGCGCCAGGCCGGTCACCAGGCGGGCAACGACCAGCGTTTCATAGTTTGGCGACAGCCAGGCCAGCAAGTTACCTGCGGTAAACAATACCATCAAACCTGTCAGCAGCTTTTTACGCGGCAGCTTTCCCGTCAACGCGGTTAATACTGGCGCCCCAACGGCTACGCCCAGGGCATAAATAGACACCAGTAACCCGGCCGAGGGCAGTGAGATGGAAAGCTGTTCAGCGATGGTCGGCACCAGGCCAACAATAACAAACTCGGTAGTACCGATTGCGAACGCGCTGATGGTCAGCGCCAGTAACGCCAGAGGCATAATTTACTCCATAGCAGGTGTCTTTTGATGACACGCAGTATGGCGTGATGGTTAAATAACAAAAATATACAAAATATCAATATAATTTTGCTTCAGGAGCAATAATGAAAGCAACCTCTGAAGAACTGGCGATCTTCGTCGCCGTTGTGGAAAGCGGAAGTTTTAGCCGGGCGGCAGAACAACTGGGCCAGGCAAACTCAGCCGTGAGCCGCGCGGTAAAGAAACTCGAGTTGAAACTGGGCGTCAGCCTGCTGAACCGTACCACGCGTCAATTGAGCCTGACAGAAGAAGGTGAACGCTATTTCCGCCGCGTACAGCAGATCCTGCAGGAGATGGCCGCCGCAGAAAATGAGCTGATGGAAACTCGCCAGACGCCGCGTGGGCTCCTGCGTATTGATGCCGCAACGCCGGTTATGCTGCATCTGCTGATGCCGCTGATTAAACCTTTTCGTGAACGTTACCCTGAGATGACGCTCTCCCTCGTCTCCTCTGAAACGTTCATCAACCTGATTGAACGTAAAGTGGATGTGGCGATCCGCGCCGGCACTCTTACCGATTCCAGCCTGCGCGCCAGGCCCCTGTTTGCAAGCTATCGTAAAATTATCGCTTCGCCTGATTATCTTTCACGGTACGGCACACCTGAAAGTGCCGAGGATCTAAAAGATCATGTCTGCCTGGGATTCTCTGAAACCGCCAGCCTGAACCGCTGGCCAGTCGCACAGGGCGATGGACAACTTTATGATATTAAGCCGGGCATTTCGTCTAACAGCGGCGAAACGATAAAACAGCTTTGCCTGAGGGGAAATGGGGTTGCCTGTCTTTCTGACTATATGATTAATCAGGAGGTTGCTGAGGGGAAATTTGTTGAGTTGCTGGCGGATAAACTTTTACCGGTAGAGATGCCTTTCAGTGCCGTGTATTACAGCGATCGGGCCGTCAGCACGCGGATCAGGGCATTTATCGACTTCCTGAGCGAACAGGTAAAACAGCCCCCGAAGGGGCTGTAATTATATCAATCCCACTGCGGTGCCAAACCTTCGGGGCTGACCAGGCGGTCATTGCAATCCAGAGCAGCAATAGCAGCCATATCTTCTTCATCAAGGTTTAACCTTTGTGCCTGTAGGTTACTTTGCAGGTTTTCGCGTTTGGTTGAAGAAGGAATGACGGCATAGCCCAGCTGCATCGCCCATGCCAGAATCACCTGGGCAGGCGTTGCCCTGTGTTTTCCGGCAATCCGCCCAATGACGTCATCCGACAGCGCTTTACCATAAGCAAGCGTCATGTAAGAAGTGATATGAATATCGTGCTGCTGTGCCCATTCCACCACTTTGCGGTTCTGTAGATAAGGGGAAAGCTCGATCTGGTTGGTGGCAATGTTTTCTGCGCCAACGGCATCAACTGCTTTTTGCATCAGGTCGATAGTGAAATTAGAGACGCCAATCTGGCGCGTCAGACCTGCTTTCTTCGCTTCCACTAGCGCCTGCATAAATTCAGCTACGGAAACCGCATCGTTTGGCGATGGCCAGTGGATCAAAGTTAGATCGACATAATCGGTACGCAGCTTGCTCAGACTTTCTTTCAGGCTTGGGATCAGCTTGTCTTTACTGAGGTTTTCGATCCAGATCTTGGTGGTGATAAAAAGATCGCCGCGCGCTACACCACTTTCCTCAATCGCCTGTCCGACAGCGGTTTCGTTATCATAGATTTGTGCGGTATCGATTGTGCGATAACCCAGTCCCAGCGCCGTTTTTACCGATGCGATAACAACGTCATCTTTTAAGCGAAAAGTACCTAAACCAAATGCAGGAATTGTCATAACTGACCTCGTTGGGGATATGTGTTTGTAATACGAGGATTATGCGGGTAATGACTATGTTGAAAAAGAGAGGTAAACGCAGAAGATATTTGCTGGAATAGCAAATATCAGTGAATTTCAGACAAGAAAAAAGCCCTGAGTCTAAGACTCAGGGCTTAATAAGTGGCGGAACGGACGGGACTCGAACCCGCGACCCCCTGCGTGACAGGCAGGTATTCTAACCGACTGAACTACCGCTCCACCGAATTGCTTACAGCCACCGGATTTCTCCGGCTTACTTCTGAATTTGGAGCCTGGCAGTTCCCTACTCTCGCATGGGGAGACCCCACACTACCATC